>NZ_JAGFNO010000110.1:0-1841 GCF_017592595.1 Streptomyces sp. NEAU-YJ-81
TCAGCCCTTGCGGGTCTTGACCTCTTCGGTCAGCTGCGGGACGACCTCGAAGAGGTCACCGACCACGCCGTAATCGACCAGATCGAAGATCGGAGCCTCGGAGTCCTTGTTGACCGCCACGATCGTCTTCGACGTCTGCATACCGGCCCGGTGCTGAATCGCACCCGAGATACCCGCCGCCACGTACAACTGCGGCGAAACCGTCTTACCGGTCTGCCCGACCTGGTTGGTGTGCGGATACCAGCCCGCATCCACCGCCGCACGCGAAGCACCCACCGCCGCACCCAGCGAGTCGGCCAGCGCCTCCACGACGGGGAAGTTCTCCGCACCCCCCACACCACGGCCACCGGAAACCACGATCGCCGCCTCGGTCAGCTCCGGACGCCCCGTCGACTCACGCGGCGTACGCGACACCACCTTCGTCCCCGTCGCCTGCTCCGAGAACGACACCGACAACACCTCGACCACACCCGCGGCCGGAGCAGCCTCCACAGCCGCCGAATTCGGCTTCACCGTAATCACCGGCGTGCCCTTGGACACCCGGGACTTGGTCGTGAAGGCGGCGGCGAACACCGACTGCGTGGCCACCGGACCCTCCCCACCGGCCTCCAGATCCACCGCATCGGTGATGATGCCCGACCCGATGCGCACCGCGAGCCGCGCCGCGATCTCCTTGCCCTCCGCGGAGGACGGGAACAGCACCGCGGCCGGGGACACCGCCTCATACGCGGCCTGGAGCGCATCCACCTTCGGCACCACAAGGAAGTCGGCGAACTCGGGCGCCTCAGCGGTCAGCACCTTCACGGCGCCGTGCTCGGCGAGGGCGGACGCGGTGTTCTCGGCACCCGCGCCCAGGGCGACCGCGACGGGCTCGCCGACACGGCGGGCCAGGGTCAGCAGCTCCAGAGTGGGCTTGCGGACGGCACCGTCCACGTGGTCGACATAGACAAGGACTTCAGCCATGGGAATCGCTCTCCTGCGAAATGCGAAAGATATGGGGGCGGGGGAAGGGCTCAGATGAACTTCTGACCCGCGAGGCGGCATCAGATGAACTTGCGCTCCGCGAGAAAGGCGGCGAGCTGCTTGCCGCCCTCGCCCTCGTCCTTGACGATCGTGCCCGCGGTACGGGCCGGACGCTCCGTGGCACCGTCCACCGCGGTCCAGGCACCCTCGAGACCGACCTCGTCCGACTCGATCTCCAGGTCCTCCAGGTCCCAGGACTCCACCGGCTTCTTCTTCGCCGCCATAATGCCCTTGAACGACGGGTAACGCGCCTCACCCGACTGGTCCGTCACCGACACCACCGCCGGAAGCCGCGCCTCCAGCAACTCCGTCGCGGTGTCACCATCCCGGCGCCCCTTCACCGTGCCGTCCTCGACCGACACCTCCGACAGCAACGACACCTGCGGCACACCCAGCCGCTCCGCCAGCATCGCCGGAAGCACACCCATCGTGCCGTCCGTGGACGCCATACCGCAGACCACCAGGTCATAGCCGGTCTTCTCAACGGCCCTGGCCAGCACCAGCGAGGTACCCAGCGCATCGGTGCCGTGCAGATCGTCGTCCTCGACATGCACGGCCTTGTCCGCACCCATCGACAACGCCTTGCGCAACGCGTCCTTGGCATCCTCCGGACCGACGGTCAGCACAGTGATCTCGGCGTCATCGGCCCCGTCGGCGATCTGGAGCGCCTGCTCAACCGCGTACTCGTCCAGCTCCGAGAGCAGGCCGTCCACGTCGTCGCGATCGACGGTCAGGTCCTCGGCGAAGTGCCGGTCGCCGGTGGCGTCGGGCACGTACTTCACACAGACAACGATCCTCAAGCTCACGCCGGCTCTCCT
>NZ_JAGFNO010000112.1:0-1786 GCF_017592595.1 Streptomyces sp. NEAU-YJ-81
GACTCTGTTGGTCGATGTGATGGTTCACCTGAAATGACCTTCGGGTGCGGTGGACACTGCTCGTTGTCGGGTCTGTTTCCTGGGGGCGAGGGGGAGATCATGTCGATGCGTCCGTTGCCTGCGCCTGCGGTGCCTGAGTCCACGGCGAGGGTCGCCCGTGCTGCGTTCCCGCGCGGGTGTCTGGCCATGCGGATCAGGGACGAGTTCGGGGCGGTGTTTGAAAGCGAGCGGTTCGTGGCGGCGTTCGCACATCGAGGTGGTCCGTCCGTGTCTCCGGGGATGCTGGCGCTGGTGAGCGTGTTGCAGTACGCCGAGCGGCTGACCGACCGGCAGGCCGCTGATGCCGTGCGTGGCCGGATCGACTGGAAGTACGCCCTCGGCCTCCAACTGGCCAATCCTGGCTTTGATTTCTCGGTGCTCAGCGAGTTCCGTGACCGGCTGATCGCCCACGGCCTGGAGCAGCAGATCCTGGACGCCATCCTCGCGCAGTGCAGCAGGCGGGGCCTGCTGCGGGCCGGCGGTCGAGCCCGCACCGACTCCACCCATGTCATCGCCTGCATCCGTGACCTGAACCGGCTGGAGTTCGTCACCGAGACCATGCGCTGCGCCCTGGAGGCTCTGGCGGTGGCCGCTCCCGCCTGGCTGGCCGGCACCGACGCGGTCAACGCGGACTGGCTCGCGCGCTACCGGCAACGCGCCGACTCCTACCGGCTGCCCAAGGGAGAAGCCGAGCGGACCGCGTTCGCCGAGAACGTCGGGGGCGACGGCTACGAACTCCTCGACGCTCTCGACGATCCCACGACCCCGGCCCACCTCGCCGGCCTCGAGGCGGTCGTGCTCCTGCGCACCGTGTGGGCCCAGGAGTACCAGCGCGACGCCCGCGGGGTGCGCTGGCGCGGACACAAACAACGCCCTCCGGGAGCGGCACGCATCGTCTCCCCGCACGATGGGGACGCGCGCTGCGGGGTGAAGCGGGGATCCACCTGGGACGGCTACAAAACGCATCTCACCGAGAGCTGCGACGACGGCCTCCCACACCTGATCACGTGCACGGCCACTACACCGGCCACGACGGACGATCACCAGCTCACCGCCGCCGTCCACGATGCCTTGACCGAGCGGGGGCTGAAGCCGGCCGAACACTACGTGGACGGCGGCTACACCAGCGCGAAGATCATCCTTCAGGCTCGTGCACTGGGCGTCGAGGTCATCGGGCCGGTCAGGCAGGCCGGCGGCCGGCCGGCCCTGCAGGGCAGCGGCTACGCCGCCACCGACTTCCGCATCGACTGGCAGACCCGGCAGGCGACCTGCCCGCAGGGCCGGATCAGCACCCGCTGGAGCGACACCGTCATCGGCGGCGAACCCCGCGTCCACATCGACTTCTCCGGCGCCGGATGCACCAGCTGCCCGGCCAAAGACACCTGCACCACGGCCGCCTACCGCGTCCTGACACTGCTCCCGCGCGAAGAGCACGAACTCCTCCAACAACGTCGGGCAGAACAGCAGACCGAGGAATGGAAGAAGCGCTACCACACCAGGGCCGGGGTGGAGGGCACCATCTCGCAGGCAGTGCGGCGCACCGGCACCCGGCGTACTCGCTACCGCGGCCTCGCCAAAACCTCTCTGGCCCAGGTCCTGACCGCAGCCGCACTCAACCTCTACCGACTCGACGCCTGGTGGACCGGAACCCCGCTGGGCACGACACGAATCTCCCACTACGAACAACTTGCCCTCAGCCACGCGGCCTGATCGACAAAAGCCCAGATCACATCGACCAACAGAGTCC
>NZ_JAGFNO010000113.1:0-1380 GCF_017592595.1 Streptomyces sp. NEAU-YJ-81
CCCCACGCCATCGACACACCCGGCAGCCCCCGGGTCCGGCGCCAGGACGCCAGCCCGTCCAGGAACACATTCGCCGCCGCGTAGTTGCTCTGCCCCGCGCCACCCAGCACACCAGTAGCCGACGAGAACAACACAAACGCCGACAGATCCATCCCCGCGGTCAGCTCATGCAGATTCCACGCCGCGTCCACCTTCGCCCGCAGCACCGACTCAACCCGCTCACGGGTCAGCGACGTCAGCAGCCCGTCATCGAGCACGCCCGCCGCATGCACCACGCCGCTCAAGACGAAGCCCGCCGGCAACCCCGACAACACCCCGGCCAGAGCCTCCCGGTCCGCAGCGTCACACGCCGCGATCACCACCTCGGCGCCAGACGCTTCCAGCTCCGCCCGCAGCTCCGTCGCGCCCTCGGCCTCCGCACCACGGCGAGACAGCAGCACCAGCTTCTTGACCTCATGCCGGGTCACCAGATGCCGGGCCACCAAGCCGCCCAGCACACCCGTGCCACCGGTCACGAGCACCGCGCCAGAACCGAACACCCCCGACTCCGGAGCGTCGCCCGAAGGCAGCGACCGGCCCAGGCGCGGCACCCGCACCGCACCCGACCGCACCACCACCTGCTCCTCCCCCAGAGCCAGCACCCCGGGAAGAACACCCTCGAGTCCGTCCACGTCATCGGTGTCCACCAGCACCAGACGCCCGGGATTCTCCGCCTGCGCGGACCGCACCAGACCCCACACCGCGGCCCCCGCCAAATCCCTTACGCCATCGCCCGCATCGACAGCGCCCCGGGTCACCACCACCAACCGCTCACCCGCACGGTCCTCATCCGCCAACCACCCCTGCGCCCGCTCCAAAACCTCAAGCACACGCCCATACGTCTCACCCACCACATCCACACCATCGGAGACCACCCGCATCACCTCCGTCCGCGGCGCGACCTCACCCCCCGCCACCACAGCCGCGGGCACGTCCACCCACTCCACCCGGAACAGCGCATCCCGCGCCGCCCCGGCCACGGCGTTCAGCTGATCGGCTGCAACCGGTCGCAGGACCAGCGACTCGACCGACGCCACCCCACGGCCCGACTCATCCCCCACCAGCACCGACACCGCATCCGACCCGGTGCCCGCCGGCGCCAGCCGCACGCGCAGCGATGTCGCACCCACCGCCTCCAGGGCGAACCCACGCCAGGAGAACGGCAGCTGACTCCCCGAACCACCCGCGAGGCCCTCGCTCACACCCATCGCGTGCAACGCCGCGTCGAACAACGCCGGATGCAGACCGAACTGACCCGCCCGCTCCCGCTCTCCCTCCGGCAGCTCGACCTCCGCGAACACCTCACCATCACGCCGCCACGCACGCTTCAACCCCTGGAAA
>NZ_JAGFNO010000114.1:0-1354 GCF_017592595.1 Streptomyces sp. NEAU-YJ-81
TCACACCACCGCGGGGAAGCTCGCGGATCTGCAGCGCCGTATCGAAGAGGCGACCCATGCGGGGTCCGCGCGCGCGGTGGAGAAGCAGCACGCCAAGGGCAAGCTGACCGCGCGCGAGCGCATCGACCTCCTCCTGGACGAGGGGTCCTTCACCGAGCTCGACGAGTTCGCCCGGCACCGTTCGACCAACTTCGGCATCGAGCAGAACCGCCCCTACGGCGACGGGGTCGTCACCGGCTACGGCACAGTCGACGGCCGCCCGGTGGCCGTCTTCTCCCAGGACTTCACGGTCTTCGGCGGGGCGCTCGGGGAGGTGTTCGGCGAGAAGATCGTCAAGGTCATGGACTTCGCGCTGAAGACCGGCTGCCCGGTCATCGGCATCAACGACTCCGGCGGCGCCCGCATCCAGGAGGGCGTGGTCTCGCTCGGCATGTACGGCGAGATCTTCCGCCGCAACACCCACGCCTCCGGAGTGATCCCGCAGATCAGCCTGGTCGTGGGCCCGTGCGCGGGCGGGGCGGTCTACTCCCCGGCGATCACCGACTTCACGGTGATGATCGACCAGACCTCGCACATGTTCATCACCGGCCCCGACGTGATCAAGACCGTCACCGGTGAGGACGTCGGCTTCGAAGAGCTGGGCGGCGCCCGGACACACAACACCACCTCCGGTGTCGCGCACTACCTGGCCGGCGACGAGAAGGACGGCATCGAGTACGTCAAGACCCTGCTGGCCTACCTCCCCTCCAACAACCTCTCCGAGCCCCCGGCCTTCGCCGACGAGGCCGATCTGGAGCTCTCGGACGAGGACCGGGAGATGGACACGCTCATCCCGGACTCGGCGAACCAGCCGTACGACGTCCACAAGGCCATCGAGCACGTCCTGGACGACAACGAATTCCTGGAGACACAGGCGCTCTTCGCGCCCAACATCATCACCGGCTTCGGCCGGGTCGAGGGCCACCCGGTGGGCATCGTGGCCAACCAGCCGATGCAGCTCGCCGGCTGCCTGGACATCGACGCCTCCGAGAAGGCCGCACGCTTCGTGCGCACCTGCGACGCGTTCAACGTGCCCGTGCTGACCTTCGTGGACGTGCCCGGCTTCCTGCCCGGCACCGACCAGGAGTACAACGGCATCATCCGGCGCGGCGCCAAGCTGATCTTCGCCTACGCGGAGGCCACCGTCCCGCTGATCACGGTCATCACCCGCAAGGCGTTCGGCGGCGCCTACGACGTGATGGGCTCCAAGCACCTGGGCGCCGACCTCAACCTGGCCTGGCCCACCGCGCAGATCGCGGTCATGGGCGCCCAGGGCGCGGTCAACATCCTCCACCGGCGCACCATCGCCGCCTCC
>NZ_JAGFNO010000115.1:0-1301 GCF_017592595.1 Streptomyces sp. NEAU-YJ-81
TCGTGATCAGGAGGGTGCCGTTGTCGTGGCGTTCGGTGAGGATGTCGCCGGTGCCGTGGTTGTAGAGGTCGGTCATCGGCTGGTCTCCTTGTGGTGTGTGGGGTTGTGCTGGGAGTGGAACTGGCGGAGTGCTTCTTGGTGGGCGGGGCGTGCGGCTCGGATGTCGGCGAGTACGTCGTCGGCGGGGCGGACGACGTTGCGGGGGTTTTTGAAGTGGGGGATGACGTATTTGCCGAAGAGTTCGATCGAGCGCAGTAGCTGGTTGTGGGGGAGGCTGTCGACGCGTAGGACGAGTGCGTCGACGCCCATGTCGGCGTATCGCTGTACGTGTTCGATGCAGTGGTCCGGGTCGCCGACCATGAAGCCTTGGGAGCGTTCGAACATGTACTCCTCGTCGTCGAAGTCGATGTCTTTGACGGCGCCCATGTAGGCGTAGTCCTGTGAGAGCTTGGACAGTCGTTCGTAGGCGTCGGTGGAGAGTTTGGCCATCTCGAAGAGGGGTTTGGCCTCGGTGCGGGCCTGTGCTGTTGTCTCGGCGCAGTGCATGCCGCCTGCGATCGCGACCATCTTGCGTGGTGTGATCGGGTAGGGGTGGTCGGTGGCGGCGAGTGTCTTGTCGTAGAGCTTCACCATGTTCTCGACGAGGTCGAACCCGAGGTAGAGGCCGCCCATGATGGCGCCGATGCCCATGGTGGCCGCGGTCTCGACGGAGCTGGGGCTGCCGGCGGCGGCTGAGATGGGCGGGTAGGGCGTTTGGAGGGGCTTGGGGACCAGGCTGCGGGGCGGGATCTTGTAGTGCTCGCCCACGTAGGAGAACGGGTCGTCGAGGAAGGCGCGGCGGATGAGTTCGACGCCTTCTCGCCACTGGGACTTGTTCTCGGACGGGTCGACTTCGAACGCGCGCAGGGCGAGGGTGGTGTTGCCGCGTCCGGTGCCGAGTTCGACGCGGCCGTTGGAGAGGATGTCCTCGGTCGCGACGCGCTCGGCCACGCGCAGTGCGTGGTTCATCCGTGTCGGCAGCAGTGTCACGAGGTGGATGAAGCGGATCCGGCTGGTGAGAGCCATCAGGTACGGGTAGAGCACCTCCGGAGCGGAGACCGAGGCCGTCCCGAGGGCGACGTGCTGCTCGGAACTGCCGAAGGCGTCGAAGCCGACGCGCTCGGCGAGCAGTACCTCCTCGACCAGTTCCCGGTAGCGGTGCTCATGCGTGAGCCCGACCGGGGTGTCCCCCTCGGTCATGAGGATGAAGTCCATACCGACCCTTCCGTCGAATGTTATTCGCCGATAACGTAGGACGTAGC
>NZ_JAGFNO010000116.1:0-1130 GCF_017592595.1 Streptomyces sp. NEAU-YJ-81
CTAGTGACCTGAGTCAGAGATTCTCTGGCAGTATGCGGCGACTTTGTCGAGGATGTCGTCGGCGGTCTTGGTCCACACGAACGGGCGGGGTTGCTCGTTCCAGTCTGTGAGCCAGGCGCGGATGTCGCGTTCGAGGGCTTGGACAGAGCGGTGGATGCCGCGGCGGAGTTTCTTGGCGGTCAGCTCGGCGAACCACCGCTCGACCAGGTTCAGCCATGAGGATCCGGTCGGGGTGAAGTGCAGGTGGAATCGTGGATGTGCCACGAGCCACTGCTTGATGGCCGGTGTCTTGTGGGTGGCGTAGTTGTCCAGGATGAGGTGCACCTCCAGGCCGGTTGGCACTTGGCTGTCGAGCTTGGCCAGGAACTTCTTGAACTCGGCCGCGCGGTGTCGGCGGTGGAGGGAGCCGATGACCTTTCCGGTGGCCGCGTCCAGGGCAGCGAACAGGGTGGTGGTGCCCGCGCGCACGTAGTCGTGGCTGCGGCGTTCGGGCACCCCGGGCATCATCGGCAGCACCGGCTGAGACCGGTCCAGGGCCTGGATCTGGGACTTCTCATCCACACACAGCACCAGGGCCCGCTCCGGCGGGTCGAGATACAGGCCCACCACATCGCGGACCTTGTCGATGAAGAGTGGATCGGTACTGAGCTTGAAGGTCTGGGACCGGTGGGGAGCCAGCGCGAAGGCCCGCCAGATCCGCGAGATCGCCGACTGCGACATTCCCGTGGCGGCGGCCATGGACCGGGTCGACCAGTGGGTGGCGTTCTTCGGCCGCTCCTCCAGCGTTTTGACGATGACGCGTTCCACATCCGCGTCGCTGATCTTGCGTGGGACACCGGGACGGGGCTCGTCACCCAGCCCGTCCAGACCCTGGTCCAGGAAGCGGCGTCGCCAGGTGCGGACCGTGTCCGGTGCCACCCCCAGCCGACGGGACACCGCCATGATCGAGTGCCCCTCGGCACACTCCAGCACGATCCGCGCCCGCTGGGCCAACGCCTGGGCGGTGGACCGCCGACGCACCCACCCCTCGAGCACAGCCCGCTGGACATCGGTCAACGACAACGGCGGGATCTTCGGTCCAGGACGCGTCACAACCAACCAACGACAAATCTCTGACTCAGGTCACTAGG
>NZ_JAGFNO010000117.1:0-1127 GCF_017592595.1 Streptomyces sp. NEAU-YJ-81
CTACGACGTGATGGGCTCCAAGCACCTGGGCGCCGACCTCAACCTGGCCTGGCCCACCGCGCAGATCGCGGTCATGGGCGCCCAGGGCGCGGTCAACATCCTCCACCGGCGCACCATCGCCGCCTCCCACGACCCGGAGACCACCCGCACCGAGCTGATCGCCGACTACGAGGACACCCTGCTGAATCCGTATATCGCGGCCGAGCGAGGCTACGTCGACGCGGTGATCATGCCCTCCGAGACCCGCCGCCACATCGTCCGCGGACTGAGGACCCTGCGGAACAAGCGCGAGTCCCTGCCCCCGAAGAAGCACGGCAACATCCCCCTCTGACCCCACTGACCTCACGGACTTCGGAAAGGGCGGCCAATGGTGTTCACGGTCGTACGGGGCAACCCCACTCACGAAGAGCTGGCCGCCGCGCTAGCGGTGATCCAAGCCCGCGCCGCAGCGGCCTCAGCCGTCCCCGCGACGCCGCAGCGACTGGACGAGTGGACGGTCAAAACCCGCAACATCTCGTGCAGCGCCCCGCCCCAGCCGGGCCCGGCAGCGTGGCGCAGCTCCTACTGGCCACGCTGAGGAAGCCACGGGGCCCGCAGCCGCGACGTCGTCGCACAAGCACCGCGCTCCCTGGCCCCGGCGGCCGGTGGGGCCCTCCCGCCCCGCTGACCATTCGAACGGAGAGACCATGAAGACTCCGCAACAGCGGACAGCTCGTGCCGGTGCCAGTGCCGCGCCGGTGCCGGGCACCCGTATCGCCGAGCCCGGGCTTGACGGCCACGACCGCGGCGCCAACGTCATCGCCCGGGGCCTGCGCGACACCGGCTACGAGGTCCTCGACACCCGCCCGCACCAAACCCCGGAACAGATCGTCGCCACCGTCTTCGCCGAGGAGGCGGCACTCCCGGGTCTCTCCGTACTTTCAGGCGGCCACCTGACGCTCGAAACCATCGACCAGCTCGACGCCGCCCCGAACCAGACCCTGGAGTCGACATGCTGACGAAGGTGCTCATCGCCAACCGTGGCGAGATCGCTGTCCGTGTTGCCCGTGCCTGCCGGGATGCCGGGATCGCGAGCGTAGCCGTCTACGCCGATCCGGACCGGGACGCATGTCATGTGCGCGCGGCCG
>NZ_JAGFNO010000118.1:0-1058 GCF_017592595.1 Streptomyces sp. NEAU-YJ-81
GCCTAACGAGCTCGTGCATGGTTGGTGGTGAGACGTCGACGCCTTCGGCAGGGCTCGGTGTTCACACCTGCCGTGTCGGGTTCAGGTCCGCGGTCTGCTGATGGGACAGCAGGCCAGCGATCGCCTGAACGGTGTCGCTCATGTGTTCGCGGCGACCGAGGTGGCGGGCCAGGGCCCGCCAGTTCTTCAGGTGGGCGATGCCGTGCTCGACCCGGATACGTCGCGAGGAATGCGCCTTTCGCTGCCGCTCATGCATCTCCTCGTACCAGTCCGGGGCGTTCTTCTTGAACTTGCGGTGCGGTGGTGTCACCACGCGCCCGCCGGTCTGGGCTCCCAGGCCCTGGTAGCCGGCATCCGCGAGGATCTCCACCACGGGCCCTCCGGCCAGCAGCTTGACCAGCCCTAACTGGCGGGCCTGGGTGATGTCCGCGCAGCTACCGGGCCTGGCCGGGCTGCAGAACAGCACCCGTCCGTCCTCATCCGTGACCACCATGGCCTTGACGGCGTTCTGCTTGCTTTTGCCAGAGATGAACTTGTCCCGGTCCGTGCGACCGACGGCCGGGCGGCGGACTCGGATCTCGGTGCCGTCGATGATGCCGGTCATGCCGGTCGCGCCGAGATGGTCGATGACCTCGGCCAAGGTTCGCAGCCGCACGTCGGGGTCGATGGTGCACCCCCGCTCGGCGAGCAGGGGCCGCACCTCACCGATGGCCCGGGTGATGGTGGAGCGGTCCACACCGAACCAGCAGGCCAGCACGTCGTGCGTGGTCCCGTGGCGGAGATGGACGAGAGCGGCCAGGAGCCGGTCGACGAACACCAGCTGATGCTTCGCGCCAGCGCCCACGGCCCGCTTCCGCGGCCGGGAGGCAAGCCTGGCCTGGTGACGCTCATGCCACAACGGGCCGACCTCGGCGACGAGTTCAGCGATCACGCTAGCCGTCAGGCCCGTGATCCGTCGGTTGCTGATGATCACTGCACGAGCCGCATTCCCCACCACACGACCATGATCAACGATCACGACCTCGACGTCTCACCACCAACCATGCACGAGCTCGTTA
>NZ_JAGFNO010000119.1:0-1026 GCF_017592595.1 Streptomyces sp. NEAU-YJ-81
GAGATGGGACGCGAACTCCCTTAAGGAGGCCTGGCCATGGCGCAGCATGTTGCGCAGCCCACAGCCACCACGCCCGAATTGCCCGCCACGCTGCCGCTGAAGGCGATAGCTCCGTGGGCGGTGTTCTTCGGCATTCTGATGCTGGTCCTGCTGTACTTCGTCGGCGCCGAGCAGGGCGCCACCGCGGTCGTTTCCGGTGAGAACGTCCATGAGTGGGTGCATGACGCCCGTCATCTGCTCGGTTTCCCCTGCCACTGACGCGAGGGACGCCGCGCACTCATGAACTCCGCAATGGTAAGAAATCTGCTCGTCCGGGGCATGCTCGCCGGTCTGGGGGCCGGTGTGCTCGCCCTGGTCGCCGCCTACTTCCTCGGTGAGCCGAGCGTCGATCGCGCGATCAGTTTCGAGGGGGCCCACGCTCCCGCGCATGAGCACGAGGTCGAGCTGGTCTCGCGTGGTGTGCAGTCCACGGCCGGGCTGGCCACCGGTGTCCTGGTCTACGGGATCGCCTTCGGCGGTATCGCAGCCCTCGCGTACTGCGTCGCCCTGGGCCGCGTCGGCCGTTTCACCCCACGGGCGACCGCGCTGCTGCTGTCCGGCTGCGCGCTGCTCGCGGTCTACGTCGTGCCGTTCCTGAAGTATCCGGCCAATCCGCCCGCGGTCGGCAACGGCGACACGATCGGCAAGCGCACGACGCTGTACTTCCTGATGATGCTGCTCAGTGTGCTCCTCGCGGTCGGCGCCACCATTCTGGGCAAGCGGCTCGCCCCGAGGCTGGGTACCTGGTACGCGACCGTGGCCGCGGTGGCCGCGTTCGCCGTGGTGATCGGGCTGGCGTATGCCTTCCTTCCCGTGGTCAACGAGGTGCCGGGGGACTTCCCCGCCACCGTACTGTGGCGGTTCCGGTTGTCCGCTCTGGCCATGCAGGTCGTCCTGTGGGGTGGTTTCGGTCTCCTGTTCGGTGAGCTCGCCGAGCGGTTGCTGAACCCCAAGCCCGCGACGGCCGATGAGGGCCGGGCGGTGGCG
>NZ_JAGFNO010000012.1:0-272704 GCF_017592595.1 Streptomyces sp. NEAU-YJ-81
GATCGACAATGTGGTCGCGGTCAAGCGCAAGGAGGCCGAGGGGCAGTTCGACCTCTTCGGCGGCATGGCCGGTGACGGCGGGGACGGCGAGGGGCCGGGCTTCGGCCTCGACGTCGAGTTCTCGGACGTCGAATGGGAGAAGACCTATCTGCTGGCCCAGGAGCGGGAGATGCTGGGCCTGTATGTCTCCGATCATCCGCTGTTCGGCATCGAGCATGTGCTGAACGAGAAGGCGGACGCGGCGATCTCCGCGCTCACCGGGGGTGAGCACGCGGACGGCGCGATCGTCACCATCGGCGGCATCATCTCCGGTCTGCAGCGCAAGATGACCAAACAGGGCAACGCCTGGGCCATCGCCACCGTGGAGGACCTGGCCGGCTCCATCGAGTGCATGTTCTTCCCGGCCACTTATCAGCTGGTCTCCACCCAGCTCGTCGAGGACGCCGTCGTCTTCGTCAAGGGCCGCCTCGACAAGCGCGAGGACGTGCCCCGGCTGGTCGCCATGGAGCTGATGGTCCCCGATCTCTCCGAGGCATCGGCCAACGCGCCCGTGACGATCACCATTCCCACGGTCAAGGTCACCCCGCCGCTGGTCGAGAAGCTGGGCGAGGTGCTCACCCACCACCGCGGCGCCACCGAGGTGCGGATCAAGCTCCAGGGGGCGCGGAAGACCACCGTGCTGCGGCTCGACCGGCACCGCGTCACCGCCGACCCGGCGCTCTTCGGCGATCTCAAGGTGCTGTTGGGGGCGTCCTGCCTGGCCGGGTGAGTGCCCGGCCCCGCTGACGCGCCCTCGACGTTGGCGAGGGCGAGGGCGGGGACGAGAGCGCACCAGGGGCGCGCCCGCATCGGGCGCGCCCCTGGGGGCCACGGTCACGCGGCCTGCCACCGCGGTGGCTCAGCGCCGGTGCGCGGGCGTCAGTTGTGGCCGAAGCTCTTCTGCCGGCCCTTGCGCGCCGTCGAGGGGCTGCCCTCCGGCCGCATCGCCTGCGACTGCCCGTCCATCGACGGCTGCTGCTCGGCGGGGCGGTCGGCCGTGCCGCGCTCCTGACGCTGTTCCTGCTGCTGCTTGCGATCGCGGTTCTTGTTCTTGCCCATGGTGGTGTTCCTCCGGTTGGGATCAGCCCCCTGGCGAAGGGCCCTCCCGGGCGAAGCCCTTCGGGAAGAAACAGTGACATGCCATGGTGACCCGTGCATTTCGGGCAATTACGGTGAGTGAGAAGGAGGGTATTGGCGGGTAAGCCGTATCCGCCACGCCGGTGATCCAGTTCGGACTGATAACCCCCGCACGGTCGGGCAGACTCGAAGGAAAGCCGAAAACCACATCCGGGGGCACGGCTGTGCGCGGGGGGCGACCGAGGACTGGACCGTCAGGAAAGAGGGTGGAACGTGGACCGCTGCGTCGTCCTGGTGGACGCCGGGTATCTGCTGGGCGCCGCCGCGAGCCTGCTGGCCGGGGAGCCCGCCCGAGCGCGCATCTCCGTCGACCACGCGACCCTCATCCAGGGCCTGCGGGAGCGGGCCGAGGCCGAAACCGAGTGTCCGCTGCTGCGGATCTACTGGTTCGACGGCGCCCCCGACCGGGTGCCCCAGCCCGAGCACCGGCGGCTGCGCGTGATGCCCCGGGTGACCGTACGGCTCGGCGCGCTCACTCGCAGTGACGGCCGCTGGGCCCAGAAGGGCGTGGATGCCGCCATGCACGCCGAGCTCACCGAGCTCGCGCGCAACCGGGCCTGCGCCGACATCGTCCTCATCACCGGCGACGGGGACCTGCTGCCCGGGCTGATGTCGGCCAAGGAGCACGGCGTCGCCGTCCACCTCTGGGCGGTCCAGGCCGCCGACGGCGACTACAACCAGTCCGAGGACCTCGTCGCCGAGGCCGATGAGCGGCGCGTCCTCGACCGCACCTGGATCACCAGGGCGGTGCGCGCCAAGGAGCTTCCCGGGCCCTGTGCGCCCGTCTCCGAGCCCCGCCCGGAGATCGCGGCCATTCTCTCCGCCCCGCTGCCGGAGACGGCCGCCGCCGCGGCCGCGAGCGGGTCGCCCGGCACGGCGGAGGCACCCGGTGGCCGTAACGGCGCCGCCCGGCCCGGCGCCGACGTGACCGGCCCGGCCGCCGCCCCCGGCCGCCCCGCCACCCCGGCCCCCGAGGCGGGCACGGACGTCGCGGGGGCGGGTGCCGGCAAGGGGGTGCCCACCCCCAAGGACCTCGCCGACCTGGGCCGTGGCCCGGCCGCGCCCGGCGGCCAGCCGGAGCGGCAGCAGGCCGCCGGCGCCACCCTGCGCTGGTCCTCCGACAAGGGCTGGGTCGACCGGGGTCCCGGCGCCGTGGGGGAGCCGCCGGAGACCGCCAACCTGCCCATGCTGGCCCAGCTCACCAGCGCCGAGCAGCGCTGGGCCGACCGCGAGGAGGACATCACGGCCGTCAGCGGCGACCCCTTCGAGGTCGGCCAGGTGTTCGCCCGCCGCTGGACCGACCGGCTCGCCGACCCGGGTCCGTTGCGCCAGATCTCCACGGAGTACCCCCGCATCCCGCACCGCATCGACGGTGAACTGCTGCGCTACGCGGCCCGCTTCGGGCTGCTGGCCCACAAGGACGACCAGATCGACGAGCACGACCGCTATGCGATCCGGGCGGGATTCTGGCGCGAAATCGACCTCCGCTCGGCCGCGGAGCCCGCCCAGACGGGCGGCTAGGGGATATCCGGCAGATCTTGACGCCTGCGGCGGGCTGCTCCCCTTCCCCCAGCGATATGCGGCTCCGCCGTGTGGCAGGGCTCCGCCCCGGGGTCCAGGGGGCTCGCTGCGGGCGGGCGCGCCGCTCCATGCCCGCCGTAATGCGCCTCTTGCGCCTGTCGTTCCTCTCTTCGTCATCCCCGCACCGGTCTGCCACGGCCTGAGCAGCAATGCCGGACCGGCCGGGCCCACTACTGTCACGCTCCTAGGCACGGGCTTCCTGACCGCCACCGGCGTCACCTTCGGATCCGTCGGCGCGGCCACCGGAACGTTCCCGCCCCCGACCGACGGCGAGCTCACGGTCACCACGCCCGCGCACACCACCCCATCGAGGGCCGCACCGACACCGACACGGCCGGGCCGCCGACCCTCCTCGTCCTGTGATCCTCCGATCCGTCCCCGAGGGCCCCGAGGACGGGAGCGGGTGTTTGGGCGCGTACCCTCATAGCTCGTGAGGACGGGCGCGAAACAGGCGACGAGTGGCGATGTGGTGTGCACCGTGCGCGGCCTGGTCAAGACCTATCCCGCGGCGCGCGGCCGCCGCGGCGCCCCCGCCACGCCCGCCGTCCGGGCCAGCGACGGCATCGACCTCGATGTGGTGCGCGGCGAGGTCTTCGGGCTGCTCGGGCCCAACGGCGCCGGCAAATCCACCCTCGTACGGCAGCTCACCGGCCTGCTGCGGCCCGACGAGGGCAGTGTGCGGGTGCTCGGCCACGATCTCGTACGCCACCCCGAGCGCGCCGCCCGGCTGCTGTGCTACCTCGGCCAGGACTCGACCGCGCTGGACGAGCTGACCGTCGCCCTCGCCGCCGAGACCACCGCGCGGCTGCGCGGGCTGGAGGCCCGCGCGGCCCGTGCCGAGCGGGACGCGGTGATCGAGGAGCTGGGGCTCGGGGAGATCGCCGGGCGCCCGCTGAAGAAGCTCTCCGGCGGCCAGCGGCGGCTGGCCTGCGTCGCCGCGGCGCTGGTGGGGGAGCGGCCGCTGCTGGTGCTGGACGAGCCCACCAGCGGGATGGACCCCGTCGCCCGGCGCGCCGTATGGGCGGCCGTGGACCGGCGGCGGGCCGAGCGGGGCGTGACCGTGGTGCTGGTCACCCACAATGTGATCGAGGCGGAAACGGTGCTGGACCGGGTCGCCGTGCTGGACCGCGGCAAGGTCATCGCCTGCGACACGCCCGCCGGTCTGAAGGCGCTGGTCGCCGACGAGGTGCGGCTGGAGCTGGTGTGGCGCGCCGAGCCGCCGCTGGACGTGCCCGAGGTCGCCGCCCTGCGGAGCGCCGCCGAGGCGGCCCGGGCCGCCGACGGAGTCTCCGGGCGGCGCTGGACGCTCCGGCTCCCGCCGGACGAGGCGCGCGCCGCCATCGCCACCGTGACCGGTGGCCCCGCCTTCGCGGCGCTGGACGATTTCACCCTTGCCACGCCGAGCCTGGAGGATGTGTACATCGCCCTGGGCGGCCGTGCGGAGGGCGCGGAGGGGCTGGTGAAGGCGTGACCGCCGGGGCGAGCCGGTGAACACGTCGGTGACCGTGACCGTAAGAGCCGTAGAGGCGAAGAGGAGCCGCGCAACGTGAGTGTCATGCCCGCCGTGTCCGGTGTGTCCGGGACCACTGGTGTGTCCGGTGCTTCCGCTGGGCTGCCCAGTGCGCCCGGTGCCTCGTCCGGTACATCCGGTACCTCCGGTACGTCGGGGGTGTCCGGTGAGGCCGGGAACATCCCCGCGCCGCTGGCGGCGCGGGCGCGGCTTTTCCCCGCGCTCGCCGCGGTCTACCGCGCCCAGCTCTCGCGGGCCCGGGTGGCCCGGATACCGCTGCTCTTCGTGGCCACCTTCCAGTCCATCGGGATCATGATCCTGATGCGCGGGGTGGTGGACGGCGGGAGCGAGGCGCGGTCGGTGGTGGCCGGGTCGAGCGTGCTGGTCGTCGCCTTCGTGGCGCTCAACCTGCTCGCCCAGTACTTCGGCCAGCTCCGGGCCAGCGGCGGGCTCGACCACTACGCGACCCTGCCGGTGCCGCCCTCGGCCGTGGTGCTCGGGGCGGCCGCCGCGTACGCCTCCTTCACCGTGCCCGGAACCATCGTCACCGCGGTCATGGGCAGTGTGCTCTTCCAACTGCCCATGACGCATCTGTGGATCCTCCTCGCCGTGATCCCCCTCTCCGGCGCCGCCCTCGCCGGACTCGGCGCCGTGCTGGGGCTGCTCGCCCCGCGTCAGGAACTCGCCACGCTGTGCGGGCAGTTGGGGATGTCCGCCGCGCTGCTGCTGGGGGTGCTGCCCGCGGACCGGATGCCGCAGGTGGTGTCGTACGCGCGCGATCTGCTGCCGTCGACGTACGGTGTGGAGGCCCTGGCCCGGACCTTCGACGGGCAGCCCGACTGGTGGGTGGTCTGTGCCGACCTCGGGGTGTGCGCCGGGGTGGCCGTGGTGTCCCTCGCCGCCGCGACCTGGGCCTATCGGCGGGCGGCCGTGCGGTGACGCGCCGCAGCGAACGTCCCGCCGACCGAAGTACGCCGTCCGCCTGGCACGATGACGGGGTGACCGCACCGTTGACGCCACATGATCCGCCTCCGCCGCACGAGGACCCCGCCGAGGGCCGCCCCCCGGCCCACGGGCAGCCTGCCGGGGACTCCTCCGTGCCGAATCCCTCCGGATACCCGGAGCACCCCGAGCACCCCGAGCACCCTTCCGGGCATCCGGAGGGCTCGGAGCACTCCGAGCACTCCGAGCCGGGGCCCGAGTTGCGCGCCGAACTGGTGCAGGCGTCGCTGGTCGCCATCGCGGTGGCGGTCTCCGGGGTGCTTCTGGGACTGCTGTGGCTGTGGTTGGCGCCGAAGGTTCCCCTGGTCTCGGACGGCTCCGCCGTCTATCTGAAGAACTCGGAAGGGGAGGACGCGATCGGCGCGGACGGTGTGTTCACACTGCTCGGGCTCGCCTTCGGGGCCGTCTCGGCCCTCATCGTCTTTCTGCTCTTCCGCCACGGCGGTATCGCGCTGGTCATCGGCCTGGCGATCGGCGGGGTGCTCGCCTCGGTGATCGCCTGGCGGCTGGGCCTTTGGCTGGGGCCCACCTCGGACGTCGTGGCCCATGCCAAGGAGGCCGGTAAGGGCGTCACCTTCGACGGACCGCTCAAGCTGGGCGCGAAGGGTGCGCTGCTGGCGTGGTCGGTGGCGGCGATGGTGATCCATCTGGCGCTGACGGGGTTGTTCGGCCCCCGGGACCCGGAGCCCGCGCTGCCGCACGTGGCGAGCCCGGAAGCACGCTGAGAGCGGTTCGGCCCGCCCAAAGCGCTAGGCCCGCCTCGAAGCGCCTAGGGGTTGTCCAGCGGATCGTGACGCCTGCGGCGAGCTGTTTCCCCTCCCCGCCCCTTCCCACGGCATCGATATGCGGCTCCGCCGCGTGGCGGGGTGCTGCCCCAGGCTCCGGGTTCCAGGGGCTGTTCCCCTCCCCGCCCCTTCCCGAAACTGGGGCTCCGCCCCAGGCCCCGGGTTCCAGGGACGGGGTCTCTGGCATCGGGTAGCGGTGGGCAGGCTGTTCCCCTCCCCGGCCCTTTGCCGCGCATTGATATGCGGCTCCGCCGTGTGGGGGGTGCTGCCCCAGGCCCCGGGTTCGAGGGACGGGGTCTCTGGTATCGGGAAGGGGCGGGCAGGCTGTTTCCCCTCCCCGACCCTTTGCCGCGCATTGATATGCGGCTCCGCCGCGTGGCAGGGTGCTGCCCCAGACCCCGGGGGCCAGGGGCGGAGCCCCTGCCACGCGGCGGAGCCGCATCGATGCCGCGGGAAGGGGCGGGGAGGGGAAAGATCCCGCCGGACATCCCGTAGGCCCGGTACGGAGGTTCTTCGCGGGCTGGCCGGAAGCGCTACGAGCGCGTCCGCCCCCGGGCGCTATGCGCGGGCGATCGGCGCCAGTACCGCGTCTGTCAGCGACGCCAGATCCCCCGGCGACAGCTCGACCTCCAGCCCGCGGCGGCCCGCCGAGACGCAGATCGTCTCGTAGCCGGTGGCCGACTCGTCCAGGGCCGTGGGAAGGCGCTTGCGCTGACCGAGCGGGGAGATCCCGCCCCGCACATAGCCCGTGGTGCGCTCGGCCGCCGCGGGGTCCGCCATCGTGGCGCGCTTGCCGCCCACCGCCGAGGCGAGCGCCTTGAGGTCGAGCGTGGCCGAGACCGGCACGATGGCGACCGTAAGGCGGTCATCGACGCTCGCGACAAGCGTCTTGAAGACCCGGCCCGGTTCGACGCCGAGCGCCTGGGCGGCCTCCTCGCCGTAGGAGGGGGCTGCCGGGTCGTGCTCGTAGGAGTGCAGGGTGAAATCCGTGCCCGCCGCGGTGAGGGCGGTGGTGGCGGGGGTGCCCGCCGAGGTCTTCTTGGTCTTCTTGGGCATATTCGTCCGCGTCAGTTGGGGCTGGTGGGACCGCGGGTCAGATCGACGGCCGGGAGCGACGGGAGCTTACCGATGACGGCGCTCTCGGCGCGAAGGAGTTTCAGCTCGTCGGCCAGCCGGCTCGCGGTGTCCGGCGCCTGCAGCAGCCGCTGCTTCGCGGGCGTGTCGAGTACGGCCGCGGCCGCCACCAGGTAGGAGAGCACGGACGGTTCGCCCGGCAGGTCCTGCTCGTTCGCCAGGGTCCGCTCACGGGCGCCCGCGAGCCGCTTCTGGTACATGCGGAAGGCCCGTACCACCCCCGAGGCCAGCGCCCCGGCACCCTCGCCCTGCTCCTCCTCCAGCTCCTTGACCTCGGCCGTCAGATAGGGGCCGGAGGAGTCCACGGAGACCAGTTCGAAGCGGGTGGTGCCGGTGGCCAGCACCTCGAAGGTGCCGTCCTCCTGCTCCCGGATGGTGGCCGCGTCCGCCACGCACCCCACGGCGTAGAAGGACTTGGCGGGATCCGGTCCGAACCCGGCCGTGGGGCCGGGGTCCGGCCGCGTGACGGAGTCCGGGAGGCCGACCGCGCTCGGGGCGACCTCATGGCCGTCCCGGATCGCGATCACCCCGAACCGGCGCGGCGCGTCCTCGGGAAGCGCCGACAAATCGCGCATCAGGGAGCGGTACCGCTGCTCGAAGACGTTCAGGGGCATGACGAGCCCCGGGAACAGCACCGTGTTCAGCGGGAAGAGCGGAAGGCGCGCGGAGGTCACGGGGCGTAAGCCTAATGGCCCCGCGCGTTTCCTTTCACTGGCGCCGCAGCAGCCGGTCACTGGCGGCGCAGCAGCCGGGACGCACCGGCGGCTACCGCGGTGGCCAGCACCCAGCCCAGCAGGATCATCACGATGGACGCCCATTGGACGGCGCCGTCCGGTCTCCAGTAGCCGTCCATGCCCAGATCGATCACCGGGATCAGCAGATCGAGCGTGTACAGCGAGGCGTTCCAGTTCGGGGATTCAGCCGGCTTCAGCGCCTCCGGCCGGTTGTGGGCGAAGAACACCGAGCCGACCGCCCACAGCACCGCCATCCACACCGCGGCCCGGCCCGGGCGGTACCCGTAGGCCACCGTCCAGTCCTGGAGATAGCCCCACACCTTCCCGGCGACCGGCAGCGTCTCCCGGCGGCGGCGCTGCTTGGCGAGCTGCACCTCGCGCGCGTCGGCGTCCTCGCCGCTGGCCCGCATCGTGTTGGCCAGCATCTCGTACGGCTCGGGCGCGTACTCGGGGGTCGCCGCGGCCACCCACTCCAGCCGCCGGGCCAGCGGGAAGTGGCCGCGCGGAATCAGACACTCATAGCTGAACCCGGCCATGGTCAGCCCGCCCGGCCCCGGCCAGCTCACCGACTTGTCGACAAGATTGACCACCCGGGCGCCGGAGAGGATCACCCGCCCGCGCTGCGGCCGCTCCCCGAGGAAGCGCAGCTCGGGCGTCTGGACCCGGCGCAGCGACAGCTCCTGGTCGTTCTCCATGATGAAGCGGGCCTGGTCGAAGTCGATGGCGTCGCCGATCCGCCCGTCGTCCAGCCGGATCCCGCCCTCGCATTCGAAGCGCTGGATCCGGGTGCCCCGGGTGGGGGTGGAGGCGGTGCCGTACGGCGGGGTGGAGCCGCTGGAGTACGTGCTCACCCCGCCCGCGGTGAGATAGAGGCTGCGCTCCACGGTGAGCTGCGGCGCGTTGAGCGCGCGGCGGCCGTGAGGGTTGCGCAGCCGGCTGCCGCGCAGGCTGAGCGATACCCCGATCTGCGCCCCGCGCAGGCTCAGCTCGCCATAGGACTCGATCATGTCGGCCTGGAAGTCCTGGGCGACGGTCAGCCCGTCGGCGCTGATGGACATGCCCCGGCGGTCGCGGCGCACGATGAGCTGGTTGAGCAGTAAATCCGTGCCGATATGGGCGTCGGTGAGCCGGATCCCGTGTTCGACCACACAGCGCGGCAGATGCAGATCCCCCTCGGTGCGCAGCCGGGCCGCCTCCAGCCGGGGAAGGGCGCAGCCCACCAGGCGCAGGGTGGTGAACTGCGCCTCGGGGAGCAGCACCTCCCGCTCGAAGCGGCAGTTCTTCAGCTCCACATAGGGCTCGATGTTCCCGCCGGCCAGGTCGAGCGTGCCGGTGATGTGCACCCCGTTGAGCTTGAGCGCGGCGACCCGGCCCGGCTGCGCGGGCGGCCCGTCCAGCAGCAGGAGGGCCACGACACGCGCGCGGACACTGCGCTCCGGGCCCCAGGCATACGGGCCGGCGGGGTCGTTCCGCTGGGGGTGCGAGGTGCGCAGATCATGGGTGCTGCCATTGCGGAACGCCTGCCACATGCCCCATTCGGCGGTGGTCAGATCGAGGCCCGGGGGTGGGTCGCCATCGTGCGGCTCGGTCACAGCCGTGTCCCCTCCTGATTCTCCGTGTCCCCGTACGGAGCACATTCCCGCTGAGTAACCGGTTGAACGCCAACGGTCAGGGTCAACTTAGGGCGTCCGTATCACTGACTGATACGGGGGGAGGGGCGTCGTGGCGGGTCTGAGACAATTGATCGCGTGATCTCCCGTATCGATCTGCGCGGTGCCGCCTTCCCGGAAGGCGGGATCGACCGCGACTTGCTGCCCCGTGCCGAGCTCGACGTCGAGGCCGCCCTGGAGAAGGTGCGGCCCATCTGCGACGACGTGCGCCATCGCGGTACCGCTGCGTTGATCGACTACGCCCATCGGTTCGACGGCGTCGCCATAGAACGGGTGCGGGTCCCCGCGGAGGCGCTGGAGCGCGCCCTGGTGGAGCTGGACCCGGCCGTGCGCGCCGCCCTGGAGGAGTCCGTCCGGCGGGCCCGGCTGGTCCACCGCGACCAGCGGCGCACCGACCACACCACCCAGGTGGTGCCGGGCGGCACGGTCACCGAGCGCTGGGTGCCGGTCGAGCGCGTCGGGCTGTACGTACCGGGCGGGCGCTCGGTCTACCCCTCCTCCGTGGTGATGAACGTGGTGCCCGCGCAGGAGGCCGGGGTCGGCTCGATGGCCGTCGCCTCCCCGCCGCAGGCGGAGTTCGGCGGGCTACCGCACCCCACGATCCTCGCGGCGTGCGCGCTGCTGGGCGTGGACGAGGTGTACGCGGCGGGTGGCGCCCAGGCCGTCGCCATGTTCGCCTACGGCACCGAGGACTGCCGCCCGGTCTCGATGGTGACCGGGCCGGGCAACATCTTTGTGGCCGCGGCCAAGCGGCTGCTCAAGGGCCGGATCGGCATCGACGCCGAGGCCGGGCCGACCGAGATCGCCATCCTCGCCGACGCCACCGCCGACCCGGTGCACGTCGCCGCGGACCTGATCAGCCAGGCCGAGCACGACCCGCTGGCCGCCTCCGTGCTGGTCACCGACTCCGAGGAGCTGGCCGCCGCGGTCGAGAAGGAGCTGGACGTCCAGCTGGGGGCCACCAAGCACGTCGAGGACCGGATCCGTCCGGCGCTGTCCGGGCGGCAGTCCGGCATCGTGCTGGTCGACGGCCTCGAGCAGGGCCTGGCCGTCGTGGACGCGTACGCGGCCGAGCACCTGGAGATCCAGACCGAGGACGCGGCGGCCGTCGCGGCCCGGGTGCGCAATGCCGGGGCGATCTTCGTCGGGGCCTTCGCGCCCGTGTCGCTCGGCGACTACGCGGCGGGCTCCAACCATGTGCTGCCCACGGGCGGCTGCGCCTGCCACTCCTCGGGGCTGTCCGTACAGTCGTTCCTGCGCGGCATCCATGTGGTGGACTACAGCCGGGAGGCGCTGGCCGAGATCGCCGGCCATGTGGTGACGCTGGCCGAGGCGGAGGATCTGCCCGCCCACGGCGCCGCGGTGAAGGCAAGGTTCGACTGGAAGGTGCCACCGAGCAAGTGACCGGCATTGACGATCTCCCGATCCGGGACGAGCTCCGTGGTAAATCCCCGTACGGCGCCCCGCAGCTCGAGGTGCCCGTACGGCTGAACACCAACGAGAACCCCTATCCGCTGCCCGAGCCGCTGGTCGCCCGCATCGCCGAGCGGGTCACCGAGGCGGCCCGGAACCTCAACCGCTACCCGGACCGGGACGCGGTCGAGCTCCGCACCGAGCTGGCCCGCTACCTCAGCCGTACGGCCGGTCTCGAGGTCGGTGTCGCCCAGGTGTGGGCGGCCAACGGGTCCAACGAGGTGCTGCAGCAGCTTCTGCAGACCTTCGGCGGGCCGGGGCGCACCGCGATCGGCTTCGAGCCCTCGTACTCGATGCACGCGCTGATCTCGCGCGGCACCGGCACCGGCTGGATTTCCGGTCCCCGGAACGACGATTTCACCATCGATGTCGATGCCGCCCGTAAGGCCATCGCCGAGCACCGCCCCGATGTCGTCTTCATCACCTCGCCGAACAATCCGACGGGGACGGCCGTCGCGGCCGAGACGGTGCTGGCGCTCTACGAGGCGGCGCAGGCCGCCAGGGCGGAGGCCGCCGGGGCCCTCGTCGTCGTGGACGAGGCGTACGGGGAGTTCAGCCACCGTCCGTCGCTGCTGCCGCTGATCGAGGGGCGGCCGCGGCTGGTGCTCTCGCGCACCATGTCCAAGGCGTTCGGCGCGGCCGGACTGCGGCTCGGCTACCTCGCCGCCGATCCGGCGGTCGTCGATGCCGTCCAACTGGTCCGCCTGCCGTACCACCTGTCCGCCGTCACCCAGGCCACCGCGCTGGCCGCCCTGGAGCACACCGATACGCTGCTGGGGTACGTCGAGGCGCTGAAGGCCGAGCGCGACCGGCTGGTGAGCGAGCTGCGCACCCTTGGCTGCGAGGTGACCGACTCCGACGCCAACTTCGTCCAGTTCGGCCGCTTCGAGGACGCCCACGCGGCGTGGCAGGGCCTGCTGGACCGGGGCGTCCTGGTCCGTGACAACGGCGTACCGGGCCGGCTGCGGGTCACCGCGGGCACACCGGCCGAGAACGACGCGTTCCTCGACGCGGTACGCGAGCTGATGAAGGAGAAGAGCACATGACCCGCGTGGGACGTGTGGAGCGCACGACCAAGGAGACCTCGGTCGTCGTCGAGATCGATCTCGACGGCACCGGCCAGGTCGATGTGTCGACAGGTGTCGGCTTCTACGACCACATGCTCGACCAGCTCGGCCGCCACGGCCTCTTCGACCTCACGGTCAAGACCGAGGGCGACCTGCACATCGACACCCACCACACCATCGAGGACACCGCCCTCGCGCTGGGCGCCGCCTTCAAGCAGGCGCTCGGCGACAAGGTGGGCATCTACCGGTTCGGCAACTGCACGGTGCCGCTGGACGAGTCGCTGGCCCAGGTGACGGTCGACCTCTCCGGCCGCCCGTACCTGGTGCACACCGAGCCGGAGAACATCGCGCCGATGATCGGCAGCTACGACACCACGATGACCCGGCACATCCTGGAGTCCTTCGTGGCCCAGGCGCAGATCGCCCTGCACGTCCACGTCCCGTACGGGCGCAACGCGCACCACATCGTGGAGTGCCAGTTCAAGGCCCTGGCGCGGGCCCTGCGCTACGCCAGCGAGCGCGACCCCCGCGCCGCCGGGATCCTCCCCTCCACGAAGGGGGCCCTGTGAGCGTCGCGCGCGCGGCCGCCGGGTCGCAGACGGCACTCGACCCGCGGTTTCGCCGCGCGGGCGGAGAAGCGAACGAGGTAGCGGCGAGCGTCGCGCGCGCGGCCGCCGGGCCGCAGACGGCACTCGACCCGCGGTTTCGCCGCGCGGGCGGAGAAGCGAACGAGGTAGCGTCTTGAACGGCTTGTCGACCGTGTTCATCCTCGTGGGGCTGTTTCTGCTCGGCGGGGTCATCTCCTTCGTCAAGCAGGGCATCTCCAAGAGCATCGTCACGCTGCTCGGGATCGGTGCCACGATGGCGCTGCTCGCCGGGATCCTGCGGCTTGAGGTATGGAATTGAGCGACCTGACGAACAGCACGACCGCGAAGAACGTCGTCGTCTTCGACTACGGATTCGGCAACGTACGCTCCGCCGAGCGGGCCCTCGCCCATGTCGGCGCGCAGGTCGAGATCACCCGCGACTACGACAAGGCCATGGCCGCCGACGGCCTCCTCGTGCCCGGCGTCGGTGCCTTCGCCGCCTGCATGAACGGGCTGCGTGAGGCGCGCGGCGACTGGATCGTGGGGCGCCGGCTGTCCGGCGGCCGCCCGGTCATGGGCATCTGCGTCGGCATGCAAATCCTCTTCGGGCGCGGTATCGAGCACGGCGTCGAGGCCGAGGGCCTGGACGAATGGCCCGGCACGGTCGAGCCGCTGCGCGCCCCCGTCGTCCCTCACATGGGCTGGAACACGGTCAAGGCGCCCGAGGACTCACAGCTCTTCGCGGGCCTGGACGAGGGCGAGCGCTACTACTTCGTCCACTCCTACGCGGTCCGCACCTGGGAGCTCGAGGTCACCAACCCCCACATGCCCTCCCCCAAGGTCAGCTGGGCCACCCATGGCGAGCCGTTCGTCGCCGCCGTGGAGAACGGCCCGCTGTGGGCCACCCAGTTCCACCCCGAGAAGTCGGGTGACGCCGGAGCGCGGCTGCTCCGCAACTGGCTCGACACGCTCTGACCGGCCCGCGCCGGTCCCGGTCCGCACCTGCCCTCCCCACCCGCACCGCCCGCACGCTCTCACCGAAGGTTGTCCGCATGCGCTCGAACCGCCTCGAACTCCTCCCCGCCGTCGATGTCCGCGACGGCCAGGCCGTCCGCCTTGTCCACGGCGAGTCCGGCTCCGAGACGTCGTACGGCGACCCGATGGAGGCCGCCCTGGCCTGGCAGCGGGCGGGCGCCGAATGGCTGCACCTGGTGGACCTCGACGCCGCCTTCGGCACCGGGGACAACCGCGAGCAGATCGCCGAGGTGGCCCGCGCCATGGACCTCAGGGTCGAGCTGTCCGGCGGCATCCGCGACGACGCCTCGCTGTCCGCCGCCCTGGCCACCGGCTGCGCCCGGGTGAACCTCGGCACGGCCGCCCTGGAGTCCCCGGAATGGGTCGCCAAGGTCATCGCCGAGCATGGCGACCTCATCGCGGTGGGCCTCGATGTGCGTGGCACCACGCTGCGCGGCCGCGGCTGGACCCGGGACGGCGGCGATCTGTACGAGACGCTGGCCCGCCTCGACTCCGAGGGCTGCGCCCGCTACGTCGTCACCGACATCGCCAAGGACGGCACCCTCCAGGGCCCCAACCTGGAGCTGCTGCGCAATGTCTGCGCCGCGACCGAAAAGCCCGTCGTCGCCTCCGGCGGCGTTTCCTCGCTTGACGACCTGCGTGCCCTTGCGACTCTGGTACCGGAAGGTGTCGAGGGCGCCATCGTGGGCAAGGCACTCTACGCCAAGGCGTTCACCTTGGAAGAGGCGTTGGAGGCGGTATCCGTATGACCTCACCCGAGTCCGCGCGGCGGGTCCAGACCGACAGCCCCTGGGAGGAGACCATCGGGTTCGCCCGGGCCGTCGAGGTCGGTGACCTGGTGCTCGTCGCCGGGACGATGCCGCTGGCGGAGCGCGGCGTACTGGAGGGCGAGGGGGATCCGTACGAACAGACGCTCGCCGCCTTCCGCCATGCGCTGGACGCGCTGAAGAAGTTCGACCTGGGCGTCGAATCGGTGGTCCGCACCCGTATGTACCTCACCCACGCCCGCGACGTGGACGAAGTGGGCCGCGCCCACAAGGAGCTCTTCGACGCCGTACGCCCCACCACGACGCTGGTCGTGGTGTCCGGTTTCGTCGACTCGCGCGTCCTGGTGGAAGTCGAACTGGAAGCATTCCGAGGAGCACGACAGACATGACCCTGGCGGTCCGAGTCATCCCCTGCCTGGACGTGGACAACGGCCGGGTCGTCAAGGGCGTCAACTTCCAGAATCTGCGCGACGCGGGCGACCCGGTCGAGATGGCCAAGGTCTACGGCGAGGAGGGCGCGGACGAGCTGACCTTCCTCGACATCACCGCCTCCTCGGGCGACCGCGAGACCACCTATGACGTGGTCCGCCGCACCGCCGAGCAGGTCTTCATCCCGCTGACGGTCGGCGGGGGCGTCCGTGCCCCGGAGGACGTCGACAAGCTGCTGCGCGCCGGGGCGGACAAGGTCGGCGTCAACACCGCCGCCATCGCCCGCCCCGAGCTCATCCGCGAGATCTCCCAGCGCTTCGGCAGCCAGGTGCTCGTCCTCTCGGTCGACGCCCGCCGCTGCCCCGAAGGGACGGTGACCTCCTCCGGCTACGAGGTCACCACCCACGGCGGCCGCCGCGGCACCGGCATCGACGCCGTCGAATGGGCCCACCGCGCGGCGGAGCTGGGCGCGGGGGAGATCCTGCTGAACTCCATGGACGCGGACGGCACCAAGGACGGCTATGACACGGCCATGATCGAGGCCGTCCGCAAACATGTGACCATCCCGGTCATCGCCAGTGGCGGCGCCGGCAAGCTGGCCGACTTCCCGCCGGCGGTCGCCGCGGGTGCCGACGCGGTGCTGGCGGCGTCCGTCTTCCACTTCGGCGATCTGCGGATCGGCCAGGTGAAGGACGCGCTGCGGGACGCGGGGCACCCGGTGCGCTGAGCGAGACGCGCCGAAGCGGGGGATCACCGGATGGTGATCCCCCGCTTCGTGGTCTCACGCCATGGCCCTCAGGGCGTCACGTCAACCACGCCCACGCGCGCGCCACGGGGTGACCGACGGACCACGCGGCGGAGCCGCATATCGATGCTTTCCCCTCCCCGCTACCAGGGGCTCCGCCCCCGGACCCCGCTCCTCAAACGCCGGAGGGGCTGGATTGCGTTGCCAGGGGCTTTGCCCCTGGACCCCGGGGTCTGGGGCAGCGCCGCATATTGATGCCGCGGGAAGGGCGGGGACGGGAGCAGCCTGCTGCGTGGCCCGAGGTTGGTTGTCACTTCGTGGCCGACTCCGGCCGCTCGCGGTACGCGTCCACGATCCCGTGCTCCAGAATGGCGTACTCCTCCAGGACGTCGCCCTTCTTGCCCGCCGCGAAGTCCTTCGTCCGGTAGCTGCGGTCACCGAGGTAGGCGAGGCTGTCCCGGTCGAAGACCCACTCGGTCGCAACCCACGTCCGCTTGTCGACGCGGGCGATGGCGAACCCGTGGCGGCCCGCCGCGTCCACCGCGTCCTCGTGCCGTGTCACTCCGGGGATCTTCGCGGCGGCCTTGTACAGCGCGGCGGCGGTCTCCGGCGGCATCACATCGCCCAGCAACCGACCGATCTGGTCGAAGACGGCCTGCGCCTTCTCCTGGCCCTCTTCCGGCTCGGTCATCCGGTCGATCTCCTTGAGCAGGGCGTCCGGGTCGGTCGGCAGGGACGCCAGCCACTGGTACGTGGGGCGGTCGATGCCCGCCGTAGACCCTCCCAGTTCGTACATCGAGGAGTAGCCCCCCTCATCGTGTATCTCGCCGGTCTTGGTGATCCGCTTCACCCGCTGCGACTTCCAGACCTCGCGCTCGCCCCGCGGCTCCAGCTTGGAGGCGCCGTTCTCCTTCATCTCGGCCCCGGCCCCGACGCTCTTGACGTAGACGAACTGGTCCTGCCGCACCGGCTTGACGTCCGACTTCGCCGCGGTCCCGGCGATCCGGTCGAGCAGGACGGTGGCGGTCTCGCGGGGCTGGGCGGCGCTGTCGCCGGACCCTCCGCCCCCGGTGAAGGTGACGGCCAGCGCCCCGGCCAGCGCCAGGGCCGCGGCGGGCATCACCAGCGCGGGGCGCAGCAGCCGCGGCCGGGCCTTCCGGGCGGGGGCGGAGGCGGGGGTGCGGTTCTGGTCGTCATCGATGTGCTGCATCAAACGGTCCTTGTGGTGGAGGTAGGGCTCGGAAGGAACGTCCCGCTCGGCCGGGGCGGGAAGCAGCCGGGCCAGTTCCTCGCGCTCCGCTTCCTCGTGCTCGGCCCGGTCGGGCCCGGAGCCAGCGGCGTTCATCGGGGTTCCTCCTGAAACTCCTGATAGGGCAGGGCCGCGAACGCGGCCTCACGCTGTACCTCTCCGCGACGGTGTGGCGGTTCCGTCTTTTCTTCCGCGAGCCGCTGCTCGGCGAGCTTGCGCAGCCGGGCGCGGGCCCGGGACAGCCGCGAGCGCACGGTGCCCACCGGAATCCCCAGCGCCTGGGCGGCCTGCGCGTAGTCCAGCCCGGACCACACGCACAGCGCCAACACCTCCTGCTCGCCGCGCCGCAGCCGGCCATACACCGTGCGCACGGCGGCGAGCCGGCGGGCGTCGTCGATCCGCCCGGCGGCCTCGTCGGCGAAGTCCGCCACCGGGGCGGGCGCCGGGCGGCGGGCCAGGAAGGCCAGGCGCCGGCCGATGCCGCGGTTGGCGTTGCGGGCCTTGTTCGTCGCCACGCCCAGCAGCCACGGTTTCAGCGTGCCGTCGCCCGGCTCCAGTTGCGCTCGGGTACGCCAGGCGTCGAGGAACGTGTCCCCCATCACCTCTTCGGCCACCGACCAGTCGCCGGTCAGCCGGTAGGCATGGTTGTAGACCGCACGCGCGTACTCCGCGTAGAGCTCCGCGAACGCCTCGCGGTCACCCGCCCGTACCCGCGCTCGCAGGCCATCACTCATGTTGTTTACACCTCACACCCGTGCCTCTCCGCACGGCGGAGGTAGTTCCCGTGACCTGCGCCACACGTGGAGCGCGGGCGCTGAGGGGCCCGGTTACTCGGCCGGGACCGACGCCGCCTCGATCACCTCGTCCAGGACCTCACGGGAGCGGAGCAGGTCCGCGATCATGCGGTCGATGCGCTCCCGCTCCACCGTCAGGTCGGAGACCAGCTGCCCGTTGGCCACCCGCGACGGGCCGCCGTCCGAGTCGCGCATGCAGGGGAGCAGTTGGGCGATCTTCTCGCTGCACAGCCCGGCGGCGAAGAGCTCCTGGATGCGGATGACCCGGTCCACCGCGCTGTCGGGGTAATCGCGATGGCCGCCCGGCGTGCGCTCGGCCGTCATCAGACCCTGCTTCTCGTAATAGCGCAGGGAGCGCTCGCTCACGCTGGTGCGCCGAGCCAGTTCGCCGATCCGCATGCTCACCTCGTCTGCCGGGTTGGGACGTGACTCAGAGGACGTGACTCAGAGGGCTTGAATCTGAGGACTTGAATCTGACACTGATGTCAAGTTCTACCGTACCGGCATGACGCACACACCCCGGATACCCAGCCTCTTCGAACCCGCCCGCCTCGGCCCTCTCGACCTCCCCAACCGCCTGGTGATGGCGCCGATGACCCGCAACCGCGCCGCCGCCGACGGCGTACCCGAACCGATCATGGCCACCTACTACGCACAGCGCGCCACGGCCGGGCTGATCGTCGCCGAGGCCGCCACGCCCAACGCGGTGGGGCAGACCTACCCCGATATCGCCGCGATCCACAGCGCGGCGCAGGTGGCCGGATGGCGGCGAGTGACCGACGCGGTGCACGCGGCGGACGGCCGGATGTTCCTCCAACTGCAGCACGGCGGCCGGGTCGGCCACCCGGACACCAGCGGGCTGACTCCGCTGGCCCCCTCGCCGGTCCCGTTCCCGGAGACGATCTTCACCCCCGGCGGCCACCAAGAGGCCGTCGTACCACGCGAGATGACGGTCGAGGAGATCCGCTCCACCGTCGCCGACTTCGCCGCCGCCGCGCGCAACGCCCTCGACGCGGGCTTCGCCGGAGTGGAGGTGCACGCCGCCAACGGCTACCTCCTCCACCAGTTCCTGGCCCAGAACACCAACCGCCGCACCGACGCCTACGGCGGCTCGGTGGCGGGGCGCATCCGGTTCGTGGCCGAGGTGGTCCACGCCGTCGCCGATGCGATCGGCCCCGAGCGGGTGGGCCTGCGCATCTCCCCCGGATCCACCGTCAACGGCATCAAGGAGGGCGACACCGAGACCCTCTACCCCGCCCTCATCAAGGAACTGGCGGACACCGGCCTTACCTACCTCCACATCGTCCGCGCCGAACCGGACCACCCGCTCTTCCGGGAACTCCGCGCCGCCTGGCCCGCCACGCTGATCGCCAACCCGTCACTGCCCGGCGACGGCGTCCCCGCCGACGGCGGCATGCGCCAGGCCGAGCGGCTGCTGGCCGCCGGAGCCGACCTGATCGCCCTCGGCCGCACCTTTCTGGCCAACCCCGACCTGGTGACCCGCCTGCGCACCGGCGCCCCGCTCAACCCCATCCGGGACGCGTATCTGATGTACGTGGGCGGCGAGACCGGCTACACGGACTACCCCACGCTGACGGCGGCCTGAGCCCAGCCGACCCGGCTCAGCCGACCCGGATGGTCGGCCGGTGATGGACGGGGAAGTTGACCGAGTTGGCGATGAAGCACGCCTGATGGGCGTCATGGTGCGCCGAACGCGCCCGCTCCACCATCGCCGCGTCCGCGACGGTGACCACCGGATTGAGCACCACCTCGGTAAAGCGCCCACTGTGCCCGGCCGCCTCCTCCATCACCCCGGTGGCGACGTCCTCGTACGCGGTGACCCTCACCCCGTCCCGGGCGCATATGGAGAGGTACGTCAGCATGTGGCACTGCGAGAGCGAGACCAGCAGGAACTCCTCCGGATTCCAGACCTCCGGATCCCCCAGAAACGCCGGATCGGCGCTGCCCCGCAGGGTCGGCTTGCCGTCCCCGAGAATGTCGTGCGCCCGCTCGTAGCCCCGGTAACCACTCGTCCCCGAACCGGTATTGCCGGTCCACCGGACGGTGGCGCGGTAGGAGTGCTGTCGGCCCATCGGCTGTGTGCTCCCTTCCGTTGTGAAGCGCTCGTCTGCGAAGCGCTCGTTCAATGATGGCGCAGCGCACTGACAGGGTGTGCCGCACCCAGGAGGAGTGCGTCCTGGTATGGGGGCGCTGACCTGCCCAGACTCGGTGGGGCAGGGCAGAACGGGATCAGGAGCGAAAGGGATATCGCCATGAACGCCATCACCGAGACGGGCAAGGTCGTGCTCATCACCGGGGCCAGCAGTGGGATCGGCGAGGCGACCGCGCGTCGGCTCGCCGCCGAGGGGCACCGGGTGTATCTGGGGGCGCGGCGGACCGAGCGGCTGGGGGAGCTGGCCGGGCAGATCACCGCCGAGGGCGGCAGCGCGGCGTATCAGGGGCTGGATGTCACCGCGGCCGGGGACATGCGGGCCTTTGTGGCCGCCGCCCGGGAGCGGTTCGGGCGGGTGGATGTGATGGTCAACAACGCCGGGGTGATGCCCCTCTCGCCGCTCGAGGCGCTGAAGGTCGACGAGTGGGACCGGATGCTCGATGTGAATGTGCGCGGTGTGCTGTACGGCATCGCCGCGGCGCTGCCGGTGATGAAGGAGCAGGGCGGCGGGCATGTCGTGAACATCGCCTCGGTCGGCGCGTACGAGGTGTCGCCCACCGCCGCGGTGTACTGCGCCACCAAGTTCGCCGTACGCGCCATCTCGGAGGGGCTGCGCCAGGAATCGGCCGGTGACATCCGGGTCAGCCTGGTCTCCCCGGGCGTGACCGAGTCCGAACTCGCCGACTCCATCTCCGATCCGGCCGCCCGTGAGGCCATGAAGACCTACCGCTCGGTGGCCCTGCCCGCCTCCGCGATCGCCGACGCCATCGCGTACGCCATCAGCCAGCCGGCCGGGGTCGACGTCAACGAGATCGTGGTGCGCCCGGCCGCGAGCGCCCAGTAGGGGCCCGGGCGGGGGGCGCGAACTGCCGCGCGGGAGGAGGGCGTCGTGGTGGTTGGGTGCGGGTCGGTCCGGCGGGTCGGTCCCGGGGGCTGCCGACTTGACGCCGTTGCCGGGGGCCGCTTTGATCACAACAGCCGCACGGGTGTACCGCCCCCGTGCCGCCCAAGAGGTACGCCCAGCCGGTAGGGGGTCCGGTTCCGGTCCCGAGCCCGGACTCAGTCGCCAGGACGGCGGATGCCATCCGAGGCGGGGCCGTTACCCGCGAGTGTTGGAGCTTTCATGCCAGCCAGCCATGCCGCCCGCCTTCGTCGCCGCTGGGTCCTCGCGTCGGTGGCGACGGCCGCGGCCGCCGCGGCCGCCGTCGTGGCCGTGTCCATGTCCTCGGGGGCCAGCGCGTCCGAAGTGGCGCTGCCGCCCGTCCATGGCGGCTTCGACTACCAGATCGGCGGGGAGTACACCCCGCCGAAGGGCGTCGACATCGTCAGCCGCGACCGCGCGGACTCCCCGGCGGACGGGCTGTACAACATCTGTTACGTCAACGCCTTCCAGGTCCAGCCGGGCGAGCGCGACCAGTGGCCCGACGACCTGCTGCTGCGGGACCGCGACGGCGATCTCGTCATCGACACCCAGTGGAAGGAACCGCTGCTCGACATCAGCACCGCCAAGAAGCGCGAGCGGGCGGCGGAGAAGGTCAACGGCTGGATCGACGGCTGCGCCGAGGACGGCTTCGACGCCGTCGAGCCCGACAACTACGACAGCTACGAGCGCTCCCAGAAGCTGCTGACCACCGCTCACGCCAAGGAGTTCATGGCCCTGCTGTCGGAGCACGCGCACGCCCAGGGGCTGGCCATCGCGCAGAAGAACACCGCGGAACTCCTCTCCGACCGTAAGGCGGCCGGGCTGGACTTCGCGGTGGTCGAGGAGTGCGGCGAGTACGACGAGTGCGGTGAGTTCGCCAAGGCTTACGACGACCATGTCGTGGTGGTCGAGTACGGCGAGGAGGGCTTCGCCAAGGCGTGCGAGGGCTGGGGCGACCGGCTCAGCATTGTCCTGCGGGACGAGGATGTCTCGACCGACGACGGTGAGGATTACGTCCGCGAGACCTGTTAAGGATGCCTCCAGCAATCCCCGCCGCCTGCATGGCGGCGGGGATGCGCCGCGGTCTCAGACGCCCAGCTTGGCCTCACGCGCCGCGGCCACGGCCTCCTTGTCGCCCTCCAGCTCGACCCGGGCGGCATCCTGGCGGCCGCTGAGGAAGAGCGCCAGCTCGCCCGGCTCGCCGGTGACCGTGACGACCGGGACGCCGCGGTGGGCCACCGCCGTACGGCCGTCCGGACGCCGCAGTACCAGGCCGACGGGGGAGCGGCGGCCGAAGATCCGGGCGCCGCGCTCGATACGGGACCACAGCGTGTCGGCGAAGACCGGGTCCAGCTCGCGCGGTGTCCACTCGGGGCGGGCGCGGCGCACATCCTCGGCGTGGACGTAGAACTCGAAGCTGTTGGCCGCCTCGTCCACCTGCTTCAGCGCGAACGGCGACATCCGCGGCGGACCGGTGCGGAAGAGCTGGAGCAGCTCCTCGTACGGCTTCGCCGCGAACTCCTCCTGCACCCGGGCCAGCCGCGCGGCCAGCGGCTTGACCAGGACCCCGGCGGCCGCGTCGGGGCGGCGCTCGCGGACCACCAGATGGGCCGCCAGATCGCGGGTGTTCCAGCCCTCGCACAGCGTCGGGGCCCCGGGGCCCGCGCCGTCCAAGAGGTCGGCGAGGAGCAGGCGTTCGCGCTTCGCGTGAGTGGACATACGTCCACCCTACGACCGGGGCCCGCCCGCTGCCATGAGAAGCGCCGCCGCGCGCGCCCCGCGCGAGAGGGCGTCCTGACCGGGCCTATCCCGGCAGGGGCTTGCTCAGCTTCTTGCCGTCGCGTGCGGCGCTCAGTGTGAGCGCACAGGAGACCTGGTCCTCGCCCTGGATGGAGTAGGTGCCCAGCGCGGGATACAGCGCGTAGTAGTAATACATCCGGCCGTCGTTGGGGATGGTCTTGAGCCGCTTCTTGGCGTCCGTCCCGCACAGCGACAGCGCCTTGGTCTGAATCGCCTTCTCGGAGGAGAAGTCGCCGCTCAGCTTCTCGTTGGCGATCACCTCGCCGTCGTGCGGGCCGTGGCAGGACCGCTTCTCGACCTTGGTGACGCTGCTGTCCATCGCCGGGTGGTCGAAGCACTGGCCGGGGTCGAGCACCACATACGGCACCTTGTCACCGGGCTCGCCGGACTCCGACGCATCCGGGGCCGCCGAATCCGAGGTGTCCGGATCCGCGTCGGGGGCATCGCTTCCGCCGCCCAGCGGCGCGCCCTGGCCGGGGTCCTCCGAGCCCGGCGGGGCGGCGGACGGCCCGCCGTCCGAGGGCGAGGAGAGGGGGCGGTCCGAGGCGGCGGCGGACGGGCCGGCGTCGGCCGACGTCTTCTTGCCCCCGTCGTCCTTCGTCCCGATGACGATCGCGCCGACGACCACCGCCACGGCCACCACCGCCGCGATGACGATCGCCGTGACCTTGGAACCGCCGGGGCCGGGCGGCGGGGGAGGCGGCAGCGCGCCCGGAGGTATGGCCCCCGGCGGCAGCGCGCCCGGCGGCGGCCCGCCGGGCAGCAGGGCCGGTGGGGTCGGCGGGCCGAAACCGCCGCTCGGCTGCCCGGGCGGACCGGGCTGGGCGTACGGACCGGGCTGGGCCTGCGGCCCCGGCCCGCCCGGCTGCGCCGGCTGGTCCGCCGGGGGCGGCGGCCCGAAGCCCTGCGGCCGCTGCTGAGGAGCCTGCGGGGGCTGAGACGGTGGCTGCGGCTGCGGCGGTGGACCGAACCCCCCGCCGTTTCCAGGCCGGTTGGGGTCATTCGACGGCGGCGGAAACGTCATGCCCGAAGCATGCCCCATTCCACCGACAACCCGACCATCGGGCCCGGCATACCGGCCCGACGGAGATCATTCGCGGAGACCCCCCTCCGGGCGTGCAGAATGGTCGCATGACCGGCTCCGACCGCCCCTCCGCCCTCGACCCGGCCCTCGCCGCCCGCCTCAAGCGCGGCGCCGACGGCCTGCTGCCCGCCATCGCCCAGCAATACGACACCGGTGAGGTGCTGATGCTCGGCTGGATGGACGACGAGGCGCTGCACCGCACCCTCACCACCGGCCGCTGCACCTACTGGAGCCGCAGCCGCCAGGAGTACTGGGTCAAGGGCGACACCTCCGGCCATATCCAGCTGGTCAAGTCCGTCGCCCTCGACTGCGACGCCGACACCATCCTCGTCAAGGTCGACCAGGTCGGCGCCGCCTGCCACACCGGCGACCGCACCTGCTTCGACGCCGACGACCTCCCGCTCGGCCGGTAGACCGGCCAGACGACCTTCCGCTCGGCCGGTGGACCGGCCATCACCGCACCCGCCCGCCGGGCTCCCCAGCCCTTGACCCAGGACGTTGTCACGATGGATCTCGAGACCTTCCGCAAGCTGGCGGCCGACCGCCGCGTCATCCCCGTCAGCCGCAAGCTGCTCGCGGACGGCGACACCCCCGTGGGCCTCTACCGCAAACTGGCCGCCGAGCGCCCCGGCACCTTCCTCCTCGAATCCGCCGAGAACGGCCGCTCCTGGTCCCGCTACTCCTTCATCGGCGTCCGCAGCTCCGCCACCCTCACCGAACGCGACGGCCGCACCCACTGGCTGGGCACCCCGCCAGTCGGCGTCCCCACCGAGGGCGACCCCCTCCAGGCGCTGCGCGCCACCGTCGAGACCCTGCACACCCCCCGCGACCTCGGGGGCCTGGTCCAGCTACCGCCGTTCACCGGCGGCATGGTCGGCTACCTCGGCTACGACATCGTCCGCCGCCTGGAGAAGGTCGGCGAGCATGGGCGGGACGATCTGCGCCTGCCCGAGCTGACCATGCTGCTCACCTCGGACCTCGCGGTGCTGGACCACTGGGACGGCACCGTGCTGCTGATCGCCAACGCGATCAACCACAACGACCTCGACACGGGCGTGGACGAGGCGTACGCGGACGCCGTGGCCCGGCTCGACGCGATGGCCGCCGACCTGGTCCGCCCCGTGCCGACCGACCCCACCGCGCTGCCCGAGTCCGAGCTGCCCGAGTACACCGCGCTGTGGGGCGGCGAGGACTTCATGGCGGCCGTGGACGACATCAAGGAGCGCATCCGCGCGGGCGAGGCGTTCCAGGTCGTCCCCTCGCAGCGGTTCGAGACGCCGTGCTCGGCCAGTGCCCTCGACGTCTACCGGGTGCTGCGCGCCACCAACCCGAGCCCCTATATGTACCTCTTCCGGTTCGAGGGCTTCGACGTGGTGGGCTCCAGCCCGGAGGCCCTGGTCAAGGTCGAGGACGGCCGGGCGATGCTGCATCCCATCGCCGGCACCCGCCACCGGGGGGCCACCCCGCAGGAGGACGCGGCCCTCGGGGAGGAGCTGCTCGCCGACCCCAAGGAGCGGGCCGAGCATCTGATGCTCGTCGACCTCGGGCGCAATGACCTCGGGCGGGTCTGCGAGCCCGGCAGCGTGGAGGTCGTCGACTTCATGTCGATCGAGCGCTACAGCCATGTCATGCACATCGTCTCGACGGTCACCGGCAGCCTCGCCGAGGGCCGTACGGCCTTCGACGTGCTCACCGCCTGCTTCCCCGCGGGCACCCTCTCCGGCGCCCCCAAGCCGCGGGCGCTGCAGATCATCGAGGAGCTGGAGCCGAGCCGCCGCGGGCTCTACGGCGGCTGTGTCGGCTATCTCGACTTCGCGGGCGACTCCGACACCGCGATCGCCATCCGCACCGCGCTGCTGCGCGAGGGCACGGCGTATGTCCAGGCGGGCGCGGGGATCGTCGCCGACTCCGATCCGGTGGCCGAGGACGCGGAGTGCCGCAACAAGGCGGCGGCGGTGCTGCGGGCGGTGCATGCGGCGGGCCGGCTGGGGCGGTAGTTCCCGGTAGTTCCCATATCCCCCACCCGGGGACGGTCCCGTACCCGGGTGGGGGATAGTGGTAGGCGTGACTGCAGCAGCCGTACCCCAGCCCAGGGCCGAGAACGAGCCCTCCGCCCCCGCCGCGCGCGGCCGCCGAAGCAGCCTTGCCATCGCCCTGCTCGCCGGTGCGCTCGGCGCCGCCCTCGTCCTGCTGGCCACCAGCCGCAAGTGGGCCGAGGGCACCGCCTCCGTCGCCCAGGGCTCTCTCCCGCAGAGTGCCAATGGCGATGACATCACCGGGCTGCCCGGTGCGCTGGCGATCGTCGGCCTCGCCGCGCTGGTCGCGGTCTTCGCCGTGCGCCGCCTCGGCCGTGGCGCCGTCTCGGCGCTGCTCGCCCTCAGCGGCGCGGGCATCGTCGTCAGCTCCGCCCTCGGTGCGACCGACAAGGCGGCGCTGGAGGAGAAGGCGTCCAAGGTGAGCGGTCTGACCCACAGCCCCATCCACGATGTGGCGTACACCCCCTGGCCGTGGGTCGCCGCGGCCGGCGGTGTGCTGCTGCTGCTCGCGGGCGTGCTCGCACTGGGCTACGGCCGCCACTGGCCGGCCATGTCCGGGCGGTACGAGCGCGCGGGCACCGAGGGCACCGCGGGCCGGGGCCGCACCCGGCGCGGCGGCCCCGCCCCCGACCCGGACCGCCCCGAGGAGCTGTGGAAGGCCCTGGACCGGGGCGAGGACCCGACCCAGGCCCCGGCGCGGCAGGAGACCGAGCGGGGCGCCTGAGCGCTCCGCCGGAAGTGCCCTGAGCTGCCGCCGATCGTCTGCGGCACCGTGGTGGCTGATCGCGCCCACGCGGCGGAGCCGCACATCGACACAGCCCCGCGCCCCTTCACGGCGCCTCCCAACCGCAGCCGACTTCCGCCGATCTGCTGAGAGCCGCCGGGGCCCGCGCCACCGTCCCGTCTCGGACCGCAATGTCCACCCCCGCTCAAGGGCATTTCGCGGGTCGGGGACAATGGCCTGGGAGCGTTCGCCCCCGAGCGCCCGGACCAGGCGCAGTACAGCTACGAGGAGAATTCATGGCGGGTCACAACCACGGACACACCCCGGCCGCCTGGACCGGTGTCACCATCGCCTTCATCGGCTTCTGCGTCGCCGGCGCGTTCATAGTGGCGGCCAACCCGCTCGGCTTCTGGGTGGGCATGGTGATCATCGTCCTCGGTGGCGTCGTCGGCGCGGCGATGCGCGCGGCCGGGCTGGGCCTGCCCAAGGAGCAGCACTCGCTCCTGCAGCCGCAGCCGCAGCCCACGGCGCAGGCGCAGGCACAGACCCAGCAGTGAGCCCGGGCGCGGCCCGGGGCCGCGCCCGCCTCCACCGCGCTCGCCTCCACCGCGCTCGGCACTGAGCCGTACGGAGGTCGGCGCACCGGCTCTGAGCTGCGCCTTCGTGGATCCCGGGGGAGACTTGGCGGTGTGAGCGAACCACCGCCGACCGCCCCGGCCCCCGTGGTCTGGCGTCTCGTGGCACCTTTCGGGGTGCTCGCGGGCGTTCTCGTCGCCTTCGGCTACGTCGGCGCCGTCGACCCCCGGGAGCCCGGTCACTACCCCGTCTGCCCGCTGCTGCGGCTCACCGGGCTGTACTGCCCCGGCTGCGGCGGGCTGCGCGGTGCCCACGCCCTGGCCCATGGCGATCTGGCGACCGCGCTGCGTGACAACGCCCTCGCCGTCGGCTGTTACGCGCTCTTCGCCGTCTGCTGGGTGGTGTGGTGCGTGCGCGGACGCTTCCCGGCGGCGCGGCTGTGGCATGCGGGGGCGCTCGGCGCGGTGGCCCTGGTCTTCACAATCGTCCGGAATTTCCCGTTCGGGGGACTACTGGCGCCGTGACCGCTGTTGTGTATGTGCATGTGGGGGCCGTCCGCGTCAACCGGATGCGAGACCTCGGCGTCCCGGCGGCTACCATCGCAGTGCCAGGTGAGGCGGCTTGCCGCCACACCCGGCGGATTCAAAGCCAGCTTCATCCCCGTCACGGAAGGGGGCCCGCTCGATGAGTGTGCTCGACGAGATCATCGACGGAGTCCGTGCCGACCTCACGGAGCGGCAGGCGCGCGTCACCCTCGACGAGCTCAAGGAGCGGGCGGCCAAGGCCCGGCCGGCGAAGGACGGCGTCGCGGCGCTCAAGGGCGACAGCGTCAACGTGATCTGCGAGGTCAAGCGGTCCAGCCCGTCCAAGGGCGCGCTCGCCGCGATCGCCGACCCCGCGGGGCTCGCCGCCGACTACGAGGCGGGCGGCGCGTCCGTCATCAGCGTGCTGACCGAGCAGCGCCGCTTCGGCGGTTCGCTGGCCGACCTGGAAGCCGTAAGGGCCAAGGTCGACATTCCGGTGCTCCGTAAGGACTTCATCGTCACCTCCTACCAGTTGTGGGAGGCGCGGGCGTACGGCGCCGACGTCATCCTGCTGATCGTCTCCGCGCTGGAGCAGGAGGCGCTGGTCTCGCTCATCGAGCGCGCCGTGTCGATCGGGCTGACGCCGCTGGTCGAGGTGCACGACGAGGAAGAGGTCGTCCGGGCGGTCGACGCCGGGGCCCGGGTGATCGGCGTCAACGCGCGCGACCTCAAGACCCTCCAGGTGGACCGCTCGACCTTCGCACGCGTCGCACCGGAGATCCCGGACCACATCGTCAAGATCGCGGAGTCGGGTGTGCGCGGTCCGCACGACCTGATCGCCTATGCGAACGACGGCGCGGACGCGGTGCTGGTCGGCGAGTCCCTGGTGACCGGGCGCGACCCCAAGGCCGCGGTGGCCGATCTGGTGGCGGCGGGCGCCCACCCGGCGCTGCGCCACGGCCGGGACTGACGGGACGGGACCGGCGGACCATGGAGACGTACGCGCGCCTGGCCCGGGGCTGTCGGCCCCGGGGCTGCCGCGCGCCCGCGAGGCGGGTGCGGGGGCGGCGCGTGCGCTACCACATCGGATGCGAGCCGGGGCAGATCAACGGGCGGCGATGGCGTCGGACGGCAACGCGCTGAGAGCGCGCTGCAGGCCGTAGCCGTGGGCCGTATCCGGAGGCGTTTCTGTCCGGCGGGCCATGGCATTCCCACCCATCGCATCCGTTGCGGGGCGCTGCCCCGATCGAGGAGTACCACCCATGTCCTCTGATTTCTTCATCCCCGACCCCGAGGGTCGAGTGCCCAGCGCCGAGGGCTATTTCGGCGCCTTCGGCGGCAAGTTCATCCCCGAGGCGCTCGTCGCCGCCGTCGACGAGGTCGCGGCCGAGTACGAGAAGGCCAAGACGGACCCCGCCTTCGCGGCCGAGCTCGAGGATCTGCTGGTCAACTACACCGGCCGGCCCAGTGCGCTGACCGAGGTGCAGCGGTTCGCCGAGCACGCCGGGGGCGCCCGGGTCTTCCTCAAGCGGGAGGACCTCAACCACACCGGCTCCCACAAGATCAACAACGTGCTGGGGCAGGCCCTGCTCACCAAGCGCATGGGCAAGTCCCGCGTCATCGCCGAGACCGGCGCCGGTCAGCACGGCGTGGCCACGGCCACCGCGTGTGCGCTGTTCGGGCTCGAATGCACCATCTACATGGGCGAGGTCGACACCCAGCGGCAGGCGCTCAATGTGGCGCGGATGCGGATGCTGGGCGCCGAGGTCATCTCCGTGACGTCCGGCAGCCGCACCCTGAAGGACGCCATCAACGAGGCGTTCCGGGACTGGGTCGCCAATGTGGACCGCACCCACTACCTCTTCGGCACCGTGGCCGGCCCCCACCCCTTCCCGGCGCTGGTGCGCGACTTCCACCGGGTGATCGGCGTGGAGGCGCGGCGGCAGATCCTGGAGCGGACCGGGCGGCTGCCGGACGCGGTCGCGGCCTGCGTGGGCGGCGGATCCAACGCGATCGGGCTGTTCCACGCCTTCCTGCCGGACGAGAGCGTACGCATCGTCGGCTTCGAGCCCGCCGGACACGGTGTGGAGACCGGGGAGCACGCGGCCACGCTGAGCCAGGGCGAGCCCGGGATCCTGCACGGCTCCCGGTCGTTCGTCCTCCAGGACGAGGACGGCCAGATCACCGAGCCGTACTCGATCTCGGCCGGTCTCGACTACCCCGGCGTCGGGCCGGAGCACGCCTATCTGAAGGACATCGGCCGCGCCGAGTACCGGGCGGTCACCGACGACGAGGCGATGCGGGCGCTGCGGCTGCTCTCGGAGACCGAGGGCATCATCCCGGCGATCGAGAGCGCCCACGCGCTGGCGGGCGCCCTGGACCTCGGCCGTGAGCTGGGGAGCGACGGCCTGGTGCTGGTCAACCTCTCCGGGCGCGGCGACAAGGACATGGACACGGCGGCTCGGTACTTCGGGCTCTACGACCAGCAGAGCGACCAGGGAGCGAAGTGATGGCCGGGAATCTGGAGCTGCTGGGATCCGTCCTGGCGGGCGCCAAGGACGAGGGGCGCGCCGCGCTCGTCGGCTATCTGCCCGCCGGTTTCCCCTCCATCGACGGCGGGGTGGACGCGATGACCGCCATGATCGAGGGCGGCTGCGACATCGTCGAGGTCGGGCTGCCGCACAGCGATCCGGTGCTCGACGGGCCGGTGATCCAGACCGCCGACGACATCGCGCTGCGCGGCGGGGTCAAGATCCGCGATGTGATCCGCACGGTGGGGGAGGTGCACGCCCGGACGGGCGCCCCGATCCTGTGCATGACGTACTGGAACCCGGTGGACCGGTACGGCGTCGAGCGGTTCGCCGCCGATCTCGCCGAGGCGGGCGGCGCGGGCTGCATCCTGCCCGATCTGCCGGTCCAGGAGTCGGAGATCTGGCGGAAGGCCGCCGAGCAGCACGGTCTGGCGACCGTGTTCGTGGTCGCGCCCAGCAGCCGTGATGAGCGGCTGGCGAAGATCACGGCGGCGGGCAGCGGTTTCGTCTACGCGGCGTCCCTGATGGGCGTCACCGGAACGAGGGAATCGGTGGGCCAGGAGGCGCGCGAGCTGGTGGAGCGCACCCGCGGCACCACCACGCTTCCGGTCTGCGTGGGGCTCGGCGTCTCCAACGCCACCCAGGCCACCGAGGTCGCGGCGTTCGCCGACGGGGTCATCGTGGGCTCGGCCTTCGTCAAGCGGCTGCTGGACGCCGAGGGTGACACCGAGGCCGGTCTCGCGGGGCTGCGCGAGCTCGCGGGTGAGCTGGCGGAAGGCGTGCGCGCCGCCCGTTAGACGCCCCGCCCGTTAGACGCCCCGCCCGTTAGACGCCTCGCCCGTCGCTCGTTAGAGGGAAGAACGGGGCGGAGGAGCTCGGCGGTGCTCCTCCGCCTCGTTGGCGAGGGCGTGAGTCAGAGAAACCGTGAGGGAAAGCGCGGCGCCCGAGAGCGCCTGCGGGAACAGCGCGAGCGGGAGCGGTCGCGCGCGAAGCGGAAGCGGACGCTGGGCGTCCTGGGGGCCGTGGTGGCCGTCCTCGCCGGGGCCGTGGGGGTGGGCATGGTCGCGTCCAGGACCGAAGACGACTCGGGCAAGTCGGGCAGCTCCGTGGTGCCACCGCGCGGAGCGGTCGGCAAGGCGCGCCTGGTGATCCCCTCGGGGATGGTGGAGAAGACGGGGAAGGCCGGGCAGGCGGACAAGGCCGGGAAGTCGGCCCCGGTGACCCTGACGGTGTACGAGGACTTCCGCTGTCCCGGGTGCAAGCAGTTCGAGGATGTCTTCCGCAAGACCGTCCACGAGCTGCAGGACGAGGGCCGGATGAAGGTCGAGTACCACCTGGTGACGATCATCGACGGAAACCTCGGCGGCACCGGTTCGGTCCGCGCGGCGAACGCGGCGGCCTGCGCCCAGGACCAGGACGCCGGGAAGTTCCGGGCGTACCACGATGTGCTCTACCGCCATCAGCCCGCGGAGACCCGGGACAGCTACGCGAAGAACGCCCGGCTGATCAAGCTCGCGGACCAGGTCCCCGGGCTGGTCACCCCCGCTTTCCGCAAGTGCGTCGAGGAGGGCCGGCACGACGCCTGGGTGCGCAAGTCCAACGATGTCTTCGCCCACTCCGGCTATGCGTCCACGCCGACGGTGCTGCTGGGCGGAAAGTCCGTGTACGGCGACCCCGACAAGCCGCTGAGCCCCAACAAGCTCAAGCGCATGGTCCTCGCGGCGGCCCGGGACTGATCCTTGTTACGCAGCCGTTGCCGGGTGGGTTGCCGCATCTCCCGCCCGGCACGGTAGCGTCGGTCCTGTCATGGACCTCCTCGCTTACATTCCCAGCCCGTCGTCCGGCGTGATCTATCTCGGCCCGGTCCCGCTGCGCGGCTATGCCTTCTGCATCATCATCGGCGTCTTCGTCGCGGTCTGGCTCGGCGGGCGGCGCTGGGTCGCCCGGGGCGGCCGCGTCGGCACCGTCGCCGACATCGCCGTCTGGGCGGTGCCCTTCGGCCTGGTCGGAGGCCGCCTCTACCACGTCATCACCGATTACGAGCTGTACTTCACCGACGGCCGTGACTGGGTGGACGCGTTCAAGATCTGGCAGGGCGGCCTCGGGATCTGGGGGGCCATCGCGCTGGGCGCGCTGGGTGCCTGGATCGGCTGCCGCCGCCGGGGCATCCCGCTCCCGGCCTACGCGGACGCCATCGCGCCCGGCATCGCCTTCGCCCAGGCGATCGGCCGCTGGGGCAACTGGTTCAACCAGGAGCTGTACGGCAAGGAGACCACCCTGCCGTGGGCGCTGAAGATCGACGGCGACGCCGACGCGGGCCGGGTGGCCGGCACGTACCACCCGACCTTCCTGTACGAGTCGCTGTGGTGCATCGGCGTGGCCCTGCTGGTGATCTGGGCGGACCGCCGCTTCAAGCTGGGGCATGGCCGTGCGTTTGCCCTCTACGTCGCGTCGTACACCGTGGGCCGCTTCTGGATCGAGTACCTGCGGGTGGACGACGCCCACCATGTGCTCGGGCTGCGACTCAACAACTGGACGTCCGTCGTGGTCTTCCTGGCCGCGGTGGCCTATCTGGTGATCTCCGCGAAGAAGTCCCCCGGCCGTGAGGAGGTCGTCGAGCCCGCCGCGGTCGAGGACGGCGCGGATGTGAGCGCCGGACCGGCCCCGGCCACCGCCACCGAGGCGGGCGACGGCGTTCCGGCCGGGAGTGGTGGCGCGGCCGAGACCGGCGGCGCGGACGAAGCCGGTGCGGTGGCCGCCGAGGCGGAGCCCTCCAAGAAGCCCTGACGCGCCCCGCGTCGCGTCCAACAGGCCGCCGGACCCCTCGGGGTTCGGTGGCCTCTTTACGTTTCCGCAGGTCAGCGAGGTAAGTTCGGCCTTCCTTGCTGGCGGAGCGGGGTAATTCGTGCGTACCTTCGAACCGTTGGGGTGGGGCCGCATCGCCGCACCCTTCTCGAAGGGAGCATATCTTCATATGTCCGTCATCGATACCGCCGAGCCCCCGCACATCGCCCACCGCGACAACCACACCCACCGTGATGTGACCGGCGGCTGGCTGCGCCCCGCTGTCTTCGGAGCCATGGACGGACTGGTCTCCAACCTCGCGCTGATGACCGGTGTGGCCGGCGGCGCGGTGGACCGGCAGACCATCGTGATCACCGGTCTGGCGGGCCTCGCGGCCGGTGCCTTCTCCATGGCCGCCGGGGAGTACACCTCCGTCGCCTCGCAGCGCGAGCTGGTCGAGGCCGAGCTGGAGGTGGAGCGGCGCGAGCTGCGCAAGCACCCCGTGGACGAGCTGGAGGAGCTGGCGGCGCTCTACGTGTCGCGCGGTGTGGAGCCGGCGCTGGCCCGTGAGGTGGCCGAGCAGCTCTCCCGCGACCCCGAGCAGGCGCTGGAGATACACGCCCGCGAGGAGCTGGGCGTGGACCCGGACGATCTGCCCTCACCGCTGGTCGCGGCGGTGTCCTCGTTCGGCTCCTTCGCGCTGGGCGCGCTGCTGCCGGTGCTGCCGTATCTGCTGGGCGCCTCGGCGCTGTGGCCGGCCGTGGTGCTGGCGCTGATCGGGCTGTTCGGCTGTGGTGCGGCGGTGGCGCGGGTGACCGCCCGCTCCTGGTGGTACAGCGGGCTGCGGCAGCTCGCGCTGGGCGGCGCGGCGGCGGGTGTGACCTATGCCCTGGGCGCTTTGTTCGGGACGGCCGTAGGATGACAGGCATACGGTGAGCCGCATAACTACGCCGTTACTCCTCGGTTTCGATCCTTTTACAGGCGGGCATAAGCCGAAAGCGCTTGGGCAGAGTCGCCCGGTCCGCGCTATGGCGACGTTGGTCGCCCAGTCCACTACTGCCTGTATTGCCTGATATCGCCCCGTCCTTGGGGTGTCCGCATGATGGAACGGAATATCCGCTTCCCGAGATTCGACCCATCATGTAACCTGCACGAAATTCTCGCGGAGGGCCAACGTCGTCCCTCGGCACACGCAAAATGCCATGACGACGACGGGAGAGCCGATGCGTTCCGCATCCCACCCCGCCCGCCAGGGGATGTACGACCCGCGCAATGAGCACGACGCCTGTGGCGTCGGCTTCGTGGCGACCCTCACCGGCGAGGCCAGCCATGAGCTCGTGGAGCAGGCTCTCACCGTGCTGAGGAACCTCGAGCACCGCGGCGCCACCGGTTCTGAGCCCGACTCGGGCGATGGCGCGGGCATCCTCATCCAGGTTCCGGACGCCTTCCTGCGGGCCAGTGTGACCGGCTTCGAGCTGCCGGAAGCCGGTGCCTACGCGGTGGGCATCGCATTCCTCCCGGAGGGCGAGACCGAGAGCGCGGCCGCCGCGGAGCACATCGAGCGGCTCGCCGCCGAGGAGGGCCTGACCGTCCTCGGCTGGCGCGAGGTGCCCGTCGCCCCCGAGCTGCTGGGCAACGGCGCCCGTTCCACCATGCCCTCCTTCCGTCAGCTCTTCGTCGCCGACGGCACCAGCACCGGCGTGGCCCTGGACCGCACCGCGTTCGTGCTGCGCAAGCGCGCCGAGCGCGAGGCGGGGGTCTACTTCCCCTCACTGTCCGCCCGCACCCTGGTCTACAAGGGCATGCTGACCACAGGCCAGCTCGAGCCGTTCTTCCCGGACCTCTCCGACCGCCGCTTCGCCACCGCCGTCGCGCTGGTCCACTCCCGGTTCTCCACCAACACCTTCCCGAGCTGGCCGCTGGCCCACCCGTACCGCTTCGTCGCCCACAACGGTGAGATCAACACCGTCCAGGGCAACCGCAACTGGATGCGGGCCCGGGAGTCCCAGCTGGTCAGCGACCTGTTCGGGGAGAAGGGGCTGGAGCGGATCTTCCCCCTCTGCACCCCGGACGCCTCCGACTCGGCGACCTTCGACGAGGTCCTGGAGCTGCTCCACCTCGGCGGCCGCTCGCTGCCGCACTCGGTGCTGATGATGGTCCCCGAGGCGTGGGAGAACCACCCCTCCATGGACCCGGCCCGGCGCGCCTTCTACCAGTACCACTCCACGATGATGGAGCCCTGGGACGGCCCGGCGTGTGTCACCTTCACCGACGGCGTCCAGGTCGGCGCCGTGCTGGACCGCAACGGTCTGCGGCCCGGGCGCTACTGGGTCACCGACGAGGGTCTGGTCGTGCTCTCCTCCGAGGTCGGCGTCCTGGACATCGACCCGGCCAAGGTGGTCCGCAAGGGCCGGCTGCAGCCGGGCCGGATGTTCCTGGTCGACACCGCCGAGCACCGCATCATCGAGGACGACGAGATCAAGGCCGAGCTGGCCGCCGAGCAGCCGTACGGCGAGTGGCTCGAGGCCGGTCTGATCGATCTGGCCGACCTTCCCGAGCGTGAGCACATCGTGCACACCCACGCCTCGGTCACCCGCCGCCAGCAGACCTTCGGCTACACCGAGGAGGAACTGCGCGTCCTGCTCGCGCCGATGGCCAAGGCCGGTGCCGAGCCGATCGGCTCGATGGGCACCGACTCGCCGATCGCCGCCCTCTCCGAGCGGCCGCGGCTGCTGTTCGACTACTTCACCCAGCTCTTCGCGCAGGTCACCAACCCGCCGCTGGACGCGATCCGCGAGGAGCTGGTCACCTCGCTGATCTCCTCGCTGGGCCCGCAGGGCAATCTGCTGGAGCCGACCTCGGCCGCCTGCCGCAGCGTCACCCTGCCCTTCCCGGTGATCGACAACGATGAGCTGGCCAAGCTCATCCACATCAACGCCGACGGGGACATGCCGGGCCTCAAGGCGGCGAATCTCTCGGGCCTGTACCGGGTCGGTGGCGGCGGTCAGGCGCTCGCCGCCCGGCTGGACGAGATCTGCGCCGAGGCCGACCGCGCCATCGAGGACGGCGCCCGGCTGATCGTGCTCTCCGACCGGCACTCGGACGCCGAGCACGCCCCGATCCCCTCCCTGCTGCTCACCTCCGCGGTCCACCACCACCTCATCGGCACCAAGCAGCGCACCCAGGTGGGGCTGCTGGTCGAGGCGGGCGACGTCCGCGAGGTGCACCATGTCGCGCTGCTGATCGGTTACGGCGCCGCGGCCGTCAACCCGTACCTGGCCATGGAGTCGGTCGAGGACCTGGTCCGGGCAGGGACGTTCCTGCCCGGCGTCGAGGCCGATACCGCGATCAAGAACCTCATCAAGGCGCTCGGCAAGGGCGTCCTGAAGGTCATGTCCAAGATGGGCATCTCGACCGTGGCCTCCTACCGGGGCGCGCAGGTCTTCGAGGCCGTCGGCCTGGACGAGTCCTTTGTGGACACCTACTTCCACGGCACCGCCACCAAGATCGGCGGCGCGGGCCTGGACGTCGTCGCCAAGGAGGTCGCCGCCCGCCACGCCAAGGCGTACCCCGCCTCCGGCGTCCCCTCCGCCCACCGCACGCTGGAGATCGGCGGCGAGTACCAGTGGCGCCGCGAGGGCGAGCCGCATCTCTTCGACCCCGAGACGATCTTCCGGCTGCAGCACTCCACCCGGTCGCGTCGCTATGACATCTTCAAGAAGTACACCGAGCGGGTGAACGAGCAGTCCGAGCGGCTGATGACGCTGCGCGGTCTGTTCTCCTTCAAGGGCGAGCGCCCCTCGATCCCGATCGACGAGGTCGAGTCCGTCAGCGAGATCGTCAAGCGGTTCTCCACCGGCGCCATGTCGTACGGCTCCATCTCCCAGGAGGCGCACGAGACCCTCGCCATCGCCATGAACCAGTTGGGGGCCAAGTCCAACACCGGTGAGGGCGGCGAGGACTCCGACCGGCTGCACGACCCCGCCCGGCGCTCGTCGATCAAGCAGGTGGCCTCCGGCCGCTTCGGTGTGACCAGCGAATACCTGGTCAACTCCGATGACATCCAGATCAAGATGGCGCAGGGCGCCAAGCCCGGCGAGGGCGGCCAGCTCCCCGGCCACAAGGTCTACCCCTGGGTTGCCAAGACCCGGCACTCCACCCCGGGCGTCGGCCTGATCTCCCCGCCGCCGCACCACGACATCTACTCGATCGAGGATCTCGCCCAGCTGATCCACGACCTGAAGAACGCCAACCCGCAGGCCCGGATCCACGTCAAGCTGGTCTCCGAGGTCGGCGTCGGCACGGTGGCCGCGGGCGTCTCCAAGGCCCACGCCGATGTGGTGCTGATCTCCGGCCACGACGGCGGCACCGGCGCCTCGCCGCTCACCTCGCTCAAGCACGCGGGCGGCCCCTGGGAGCTCGGCCTCGCCGAGACCCAGCAGACGCTGCTGCTCAACGGGTTGCGCGACCGCATCGTGGTGCAGACCGACGGCCAGCTGAAGACCGGCCGTGACGTGGTCATCGCCGCGCTGCTCGGTGCCGAGGAGTTCGGCTTCGCCACCGCGCCGCTGGTGGTCTCCGGCTGCGTCATGATGCGCGTCTGCCACCTGGACACCTGCCCGGTCGGCATCGCCACCCAGAACCCGGTGCTGCGCGAGCGCTACAGCGGCAAGGCCGAGTTCGTGGTGAACTTCTTCGAGTTCATCGCCGAGGAGGTCCGCGAGCTCCTCGCCGAGCTGGGCTTCCGCACCCTGGACGAGGCCATCGGCCACGCCGAGCTGCTGGACACCGCCCGCGCCGTACAGCACTGGAAGGCACAGGGCCTGGACCTCGCCCCGCTGCTGTACGTGCCCGAGCTGCCCGAGGGCGCCGTCCGCCACCAGGCGATCGCGCAGGACCACGGCCTGGCCAAGGCGCTCGACAACCAACTGATCAAGCTGGCCGCCGACGCGCTGAACGCCGAGAGCGCCGAGGCCGCCCAGCCGGTCCGCGCCCAGGTCGCGATCCGCAACATCAATCGGACCGTCGGCACCATGCTCGGCCATGAGGTGACCCGGACGTTCGGTGGCGCGGGCCTGCCCGACGACACCATCGACATCACCTTCACCGGCTCGGCCGGCCAGTCCTTCGGCGCGTTCGTGCCCAGGGGTGTCACGCTGCGGCTCGAAGGCGACGCCAACGACTACGTGGGCAAGGGCCTCTCCGGCGGCCGGATCGTCGTCCGCCCGGACCGGGGCGCGGACCACCTCGCCGAGTACTCCACCATCGCGGGCAACACCCTCGCGTACGGCGCGACCGGCGGTGAGATGTTCCTGCGCGGCCGGGTCGGCGAGCGGTTCTGCGTGCGCAACTCCGGCGCCACCGTCGTCTCCGAGGGCGTGGGCGACCACGGCTGTGAGTACATGACCGGCGGCCACGCGCTCGTCCTCGGGCCCACCGGCCGTAACTTCGCGGCCGGTATGTCCGGCGGCATCGCCTATGTGATCGACCTCGACCCGGACAACGTCAACGTCGATCTGCGGGGCGCCCTCGGCGCGCTGGACGACACCGACAAGCAGTGGCTGCACGACGCGGTGCGCCGCCACCACGAGGAGACCGGCTCCACCGTCGCGGGTGCGCTGCTCGACGACTGGGAGACCGCCCTCACCCGCTTCAGCAAGATCATCCCCGCTACGTACCAGGCCGTGCTCGCCGCCAAGGACGCCGCCGAGCGAGCCGGGCTCTCCGAGTCCGAGACCACCGAGAAGATGATGGAGGCGGCGATCAATGGCTGACCCCAAGGGCTTCCTGACCACTGGCCGCGAGGTCGCCGAGACCCGCCCGGTGGACGAGCGCGTCAAGGACTGGAACGAGGTCTACGTCCCCGGTTCGCTGCTGCCGATCATCAGCAAGCAGGCCGGACGGTGCATGGACTGCGGCATCCCGTTCTGTCACAACGGCTGTCCGCTGGGAAACCTCATCCCCGAGTGGAACGACTACGCCTACCGGCAGGACTGGCGCGAGGCCAGCGAGCGGCTGCACGCGACCAACAACTTCCCGGAGTTCACCGGGCGGCTGTGCCCGGCCCCGTGCGAGTCGGCTTGCGTGCTCGGCATCAACCAGCCCGCGGTGACCATCAAGAACGTCGAGGTCACCATCATCGACAAGGCGTGGGACGCGGGCGATGTCACCCCGCAGCCGCCCGAGCGGCTCAGCGGCAAGACCGTCGCCGTCATCGGCTCGGGCCCCGCGGGCCTGGCCGCCGCCCAGCAGCTCACCCGGGCCGGCCACACGGTCGCCGTCTATGAGCGGGCCGACCGCATCGGCGGGCTGCTGCGCTACGGCATCCCCGAGTTCAAGATGGAGAAGCGGCACATCAACCGCCGTATCGAGCAGATGCGCGCGGAGGGCACCAAGTTCCGCACCGAGACGGAGATCGGCCGCGACATCGACGCCGCCAAGCTGCGCAAGCGGTACGACGCCGTGGTCATCGCGGCCGGCGCCACCACCTCGCGCGACCTGCCGACCCCCGGCCGGGAGCTGAACGGCATCCACTTCGCGATGGAGTACCTGCCGCTCGCCAACAAGGTGCAGGAGGGCGACCTCACCACCGCCCCCATCACCGCCGAGGGCAAGCACGTCGTGGTCATCGGCGGCGGTGACACCGGCGCTGACTGCGTCGGCACCGCCCACCGGCAGGGCGCCGCCTCCGTCACCCAGCTGGAGATCATGCCCCGTCCCGGCGATGAGCGGAGCGCGGGCCAGCCCTGGCCGACCTTCCCCATGCTCTACAAGGTCACCTCCGCGCACGAGGAGGGCGGGGAGCGGATCTACTCCGTCTCCACCACCCACTTCGAGGGCGACGAGGACGGCAACGTCCAGTGGCTGCACCTGATCGAGGTGGAGTTCAAGGACGGCAAGCTGGAGCAGAAGCCGGGCACCGAGCGGAAGATCCCGGCCCAGCTGGTCACCCTCGCCATGGGCTTCACCGGCACTGACCAGAAGAACGGCCTGGTCGAGCAGTTCGGTCTGGAGCTGGACGAGCGCGGCAACATCGCGCGTGACGCCGACTTCGCCACCAATGTGCCGGGTGTCTTCGTGGCCGGTGACGCAGGCCGCGGCCAGTCGCTGATCGTCTGGGCCATCGCCGAGGGCCGCTCCGCGGCGCGCGGGGTGGACCGCTATCTGGCCGGGGCCAGCGAACTGCCCGCCCCGATCCTCCCCACCGACCGGGCCCTCATGGTCTGACCGGTCCGTCCCCTGCCGGTCTTCCCGGCTTTCGGTCTCCTGGGACTCCCGGGACGTCTGGGACTGGACTCCCGGATTCCTGGATCTCCGCCCGTACAACGGCGTACGGACCGGCCGCGCGGCGCCTTCCCCCTACCCGACCAGGGGGGAGGCGCCGCGTGGCGTTTGCGGTCGGCATGCGCTCAGTGGTCGACGTTCGCTCACCGGCCGACGTTCGCTCAGCGGTCGGCATTCGCTCAGCAGAGTTGACATTGTCTCGGGCGCGCTCCACCATCATTCCACTAACTGATTAGTGAAAGGGTGGTGGACGGATGGTCGAGTACCGCATCGACCGGCGCAGCGGCATCGCCACCTATCTGCAGATCGTCCAGCAGACCAAACAGGCGCTCCGCCTCGGACTGCTGCAGCCCGGGGACCGGCTGCCCACGGCCAAGGAGGTCGTCGCGGCCACCGCCATCAACCCCAACACCGTCCTGAAGGCATACCGCGAGCTGGATCGCGAAGGGCTGGTCGAGCCCCGGCCGGGCCTGGGCACCTTCGTCCGCCGGTCGCTGGCCCGGCCCGGCGCCGCCGCGGACTCGCCGCTGCGCGCGGAGCTCGCCGACTGGACCGACCGGGCCCGTGCCGCCGGGCTCGACCGTGAGGACGTGACGGCGCTGGTGGCCTCGGTCCTCGAAGAGCGTTTCGGCGAGACCGCCACCCTCAGCGAGAGTGGCCGTGAGGAAGACGGTGAGAACGGGTGATCGACGAGATCGACGCGGCCGGCGCACTGGAGGCGTCCGGGCTGGGCAAGAAGTACCGGCGTGGCTGGGCCCTGAGAGATGTCGCCTTCCACCTGCCCGCCGGGCGGATCTGCGCGCTGGTGGGCCCCAACGGCTCCGGCAAGAGCACCCTGCTGTCCCTCGCCGCCGGTCTGCTGACCCCGACCACCGGCACGCTGCGGGTTTTCGGCCAGGCGCCCTCCGCGCCCGCCGCCCGCGAGCGCGTCGCCTTCGTCGCCCAGGACAAGCCGCTCTACCCGCGCTTCTCCGTCGCCGACACCCTGCGCCTGGGCCGGGAGCTCAACCCCCGCTGGGACCAGAAGGCCGCCGAACGGGTGGTGGAGGAGGCCGAGGTGCCGCTGTCCGCCCGCGTCGGCTCGCTCTCCGGCGGCCAGCGCACCTGTGTGGCCCTCGCCCTCGCCCTCGGCAAACGCGCCGATCTGCTCCTGCTGGACGAGCCGATGTCCGATCAGGACCCGTTGCGCCGCCACCGGATGATGGGCGTGCTGATGGCCGAGGCCGCCGAGCACGGCACCGGCGTGGTCATCTCCACCCATGTGCTCGCCGAACTCGACGGAGTCTGCGACTACCTGCTGCTGATGGGCGGCGGCCGGATCCGCCTCGCGGGCGAGACGGACGAGATCCAGGCCGCTCACCGCCTCGTCACCGGCCCGAGCGCGACCGGCGGCGGAACACCGGCCGCGCTCGCCCGCCACACCGTGGTCGAGACCCGCACGACAGGCCGTCAGCTCACCGCGCTGATACGCCCGGAGGGCACCCCGAGCGGGGACGGCTGGATCGTCACCGAACCCTCCCTCGAAGAGGTCCTGCTCGGCTATCTGCGCACACCCGACGCCCCGCCGCTGCTCGCGGACGACACGCGGACGCCCGGTACGGAGGTGGGGGCATGAGCACGGTCGGCATACGGCTCCCGGCACCCGGCGCACGGCCCCGTACCCGAGGGCTGGTGTGGCTGGTGGCGCGGCAGCACCGCGCCGCCCTCTGGGCGGGCCTCGCCGTCGTCGTGGCGGTCGCCGCGTACATCGTGTGGCAGCGCACCGAGATGGTCGGCTACATACGGACCCACGGCATCGAGGGCTGCGCGGACTGGAAGATGTTCTGCCACGGCAGGCGGATATCCCTCCACAGGGATACCGACCCGACGGCCGGCGCGTTCCGCCACCTCAACGACGCCTACCGGGGCCCGCTGCTCAATACCGGACGGCTGCTCATCGCGCTGCCCGCGCTGATCGGCGTCTTCATCGGCGCGCCCCTGTTCGCCCGGGAACTGGAGGTGGGCACCCACCAGTTGGTGTGGACGCAGTCGGTCAGCCGGACCCGCTGGGTCATCGCCAAACTCGCCCTCCCCCTGGTCGCCGTCACGGCCGGCACCGCGGTCCTCGCGGCCCTCTACACCTGGTGGTGGCGGGCGGCCCGGACCCAGTTCCAGGACATCGCCTGGGGCACCGCCGTGCCGTTCGACGCGACCGGCCCGGCGGCAGTCGCCCTCGCCCCGCTGGCCTTCTTCGTGGGCGCGGCGGCGGGGCTGCTGCTGCGGCGTACCGTGCCCGCCATGGCGGGCACCCTGGGGGTCACCGCCGGTGTCCAGTACGGGCTCGGCGCTCTGCGTCCCCACCTGATGACCCCCCGGACGATCGTCTCCGACGCGAGCGGCGACTTCGCGCACACCCCCCTTGAGGTCTTCTTCACCTCCTGGCGCGGTAACGGCGACGGCTTTGTGGCCCGCTCCGGGGCGAAGATCCCCTCGGACCGCTGCTCGTCCGCCATCGGTCAGGACGGCTGGAACCGCTGCCTCGCCCGGTTCGGCGCCACCGAGAGGCAGTACGAGGAGCTGCACCCGGCGAGCCACTACTGGCCCATGCAGTGGATGCAGGCCGGGATCTGCCTGGCCGCGGCCGTCGCGCTCGCCGCGTTCTGCGTGTGGTGGATCCGGCGGCGACCCGCGGTGAAGGAGGCGGCGTGAAGACCGGAACCGTCCAACGCCCGGGCCCGCCGCACACCGGCTCCCCGCCGAGGCCGCGACACACCGGCTCCCCGCTGAGCCCGCGCGGTCCGCTCTGGCTGGCCTGGCGCCGCCAGCGGACCGTCCTGGTGACGGGCGGAGTGCTGATCCTCGCCTTCGCCGGATATCTCCTGTACCAGCGCACCGGCATGGCCGCCCTGATCCACGACCGGGGCGTCGCCGACTGCCGGGTGTGGCGCGACTGCAACGGGGCGCCCGTGGTGACCTCGGACCTGCTGTCCGAGGCGTTCGTCCGGCTGGAGACCTACCGCACGGCGCTGCTCGACACCGCACGGCTGCTGCTCGCGATCCCTGCGGTCATCGGGGCCTTCGTCGGCGCCCCGCTGATCGCGCGCGAATTCGAGAGCGGCACCGCCGCACTCGTCTGGTCCCAGTCGGTCGGCAGGGTGCGCTGGCTCATCGCCACGCTCGCCCTCCCCGTCGTCGGCACCCTGGCCGCCACCACACTGCTGGCCGCGCTGTTCACCTGGTGGTGGTGGCCGGTGCGCGGCACCTTCCCGGACGTCCACTGGGGCGACACCCTGCCCTTCGACGTGATGGGTCCGGCCTTCGTGTCGCTGTCCCTGCTGTCCCTCTTCCTCGGCACGGCCTTCGGCCTGCTGCTCCGGCGGACGCTGCCCGCCATGGCCTGCACCCTCGCCGCCACCGCCGGCGTCGTGTACGGCCTCCAGCAGCTGCGCCCGCATCTGATGCCCCGGCTCACCGTGACAGCGAGCGTCCGTACCCACGCGGAGTCGCCGTTCGGCGGGTGGTACGTCGGCTCGGGGTATCTCGACGGGACCGGTGCCAGGGTCGACGGATCGGTCTGCCAGGGGCTCGGCGGGTGGCCGGCCATTTTCCGCTGCCTCGACCGCCGCCATCTGGCCGACGAGTATGAGGACTACCACCCCATCGGCCACTTCTGGTCCATGCAGTGGATCCAGGCCGGGATCTGCCTGGCGGTGGCCGTCGCGCTCGCCGCGTTCTGCGTGTGGCGGATCGGGCGCAGACGGGCCTGACCAGCGCCCCCTTCCACGGCTCCGCACCTTTCCGCGGCATATCACCCTTCCGCGGCCCCTCGCCCTTCCGCTCCGATCGGAGTCCCCTTCCCCATGGCCATCTCGCCCGCCCTCGACACCGCCCGGGGCGTCCCACGCGTCCACCCGGCGCCCCCGGTGCGCAGCCGCCCCGGCCCGGCCGTCGTCGCGCTCGCCCCGGCCGGGCTGGCGCTGGCGCTCGGGCTGTGGGGGATCCGCCGGGAGAACAGCATGTGGCGGGATGAGTCGACGACGTACCAGGTCGCGCACCGTAGCCTCGGCGAGATCGGGCATCTCCTCGGCAACGCCGATGTGGCGCACGGCCTCTACTACCTGCTGATGCACGCCGTCTTCGCCCTCTGGGACGGCGGACTGCTCGCCCTGCGGCTCCCCTCGGTGCTGGCCATGGCCGCCACCGCGGCCGGGGTGGGGCTGCTCGGCCACCGGCTCGCCGGACCCCGCGCCGGACTCGTCGCCGGGCTGGTCTTCCCGCTGGCCCCGGCGGTGCAGCGGTATGCACCGGAGGGGCGGTCGTACGCCCTGGTCAGCGCCGCCGTCGTCGCGGCCACGCATCTGCTGCTGAGCGCCGTGGCCAGGCCCCGCAAGCGCACCTGGGCCGGATACGCGGCCGTCGCCTCGCTGGCCTGTCTGCTGCACGAGTTCGCCATCCTGGCCGTCGCCGCGCACGGCGTCACGCTGTACCGGGCCCGGGTGGGCGCGCGGTCCGGCTGGGCGTGGGGGCAGGCGGCCTCCGCGGTGGCCGTGGTGCTGGCACCGCTGGTGATCGTCAGTCAGCAGCAGGCGGCGCTGGTCGGTTGGATCTCCGCGCCGGGCCCGCCCGAGCTGCTCGGCTTCGGCGCGCTCGCCCTGACCGGCCTCGTCTGCGCCCGGGGACCGCTGCCCGCGCGGGGGTCCGTCCCGCTGCGCGACCTCGCCCTGGCGCTGCTGATCCTGCCACCGGCCGCGCTGATGGCGGTGTCGTATCTCCATCCGCTCTACGTCGACCGGTATGTGCTCTACGCCCATGTCGGTCTCGCGCTGCTGATCGGGGCCCGGCTGGACGCGCTGTCGCGTACCGTCGCCGCCCCTCGGGCGCTGGCCGGGGGACTGGCGGTGGTCGCCGTGGCGGCCCTGCTGCCGTACTCGCTCCAACTGAGGACCCCGGGGAGTCGGCTCGATAACACCCTCGCGGCCGCGCGCGCCGTACGGGAGCTGGGGCGGCCAGGTGACGGGGTGCTCTTCCTGCCCGCGCGGCGCCGGGAGCCGATCATGTCCAGCCCGGAGGACTTCCGGGGCCTGCGGGAGCTGGCGCTGGCCCGGCACGCGATCCCCTCGGGCACGCTGCACGGCATCGAACTGCCCGCACCGCGGATCCGGGCCCGGATGCTGATGGCTGGGCGGATCGTCACGGTGAACGACCCGCCCGGCCAGCCGCTGGACGACACCCCTCAGGAGCGGGTGAAACGGGAGGTGCTCGCGGAGCACTTCCACCGATGCGCCGTCAGGGACGTCACCGGGATGCGGATCGTGCTCTACGGGCGCGCGGGGCGCTGCTGAGCGCTCAGGATTACGGGGCGGGCTTACGCCTCGTTCTCGACCAGCCGGGCCGGGAAGCCGCCCGTGGCGACCGGGCCCCAGCGCTCGGGGGTGACCCGGATCAGCGACTTGCCCTGCTTGCGCATGGCCTCGCGGTACTCGTCCCAGTCCGGGTGCTCGCCCGCGATATTGCGGTAGTACTCGACCAGCGGCTCGACGGACTCCGGGGTGTCGACCACCTCGGCGGTGCCGTCGATCTGCACCCAGGGGCCGTTCCATTCGTCGGACAGCACGACGAGGCTCACGGCCGGTTCGCGCTTGACGTTGCGCACCTTGGCGCGCTCGGGGTAGGTGGACATGACGATACGGCCGGAGTCGTCGACTCCGCAGGTCAGCGGGGACGCCTGGGGCGAGCCGTCCGCCCGGCGGGTCATCAGCAGCGCACGGTGGCGCGGGCGTACGAACTCCAGCAGTTCGTCGAGGCCGACACGGGTGTTGGTGGCGATGGAGGGGCTCATGCAGGCGAGCGTACGACGTCGAGCGCACTCCAAGCCCGCACGGCCACGGACCGGACCGGCGCCGCGTCGGATGTGGCGTGAGGTGCCGCTTCACATGTCCCGTCACATGTCCCGTCAGGTGTCGTGTCAGGTGTCGCACTCCAGCACCGTGCGGCACAGCCCGCAACGGGCCCGCACCCGGCCGCGCACCGGGACCCGGATGCGCTGACGGCAGGTCGGGCAGGGGAAGGAGACGCTCAGCGGAGGGCCGCCGTCGAAGGCGTAGTCGCCTCCGGTGGGGGAGGGGTCGCCGGACTGGGCCGACCGGCGGTCCTTGGCGTAGCGGCGGCGGCCGGTCCAGCCGGCGGCGGCGAGGGGCGGCCGGGCCTGGTCGTGGCGCGCCAGCTCCAGCCCCTTGGCGTACGCCTGGTACGCCTGCGGAGAGGTGAACCAGGGGGAGGGGTCCTCATCGAAGAGCAGCGCCCGCTTGGCCAGTACGTAGCCGAACTCCTCCGGCGTCAGATAGCCCAGTTTCTGGCTGGAAAGCGAGTCCTGGCGGAAGGCGTCGAGCAGCAACCAGCCCGTGCCGAGATAGGCGGCGGTGGTGTCGGTGAGGATTTCGTTGTCGCGTGTGCCGGGGAACGACAGGTCGAGGCGGTGCAGGTACACATGCGTGACCTCATGGGCGAGGGCCGCGCCGATGTCCCGACGGTGCGTCTTGAAGCGGGAGTTGAGCTCGATGAAGTACTCCGGGCCCGCGGCGAGCTCCACGTTCCCCGCATGCCGCATCTCCCGGAAGCTCACGATCATCCGGGCGTCGGGCAGCCGCAGATGCTGCACCATCACCCCGGCCACCCGCTGAACGCCCAGGTAGAGGTCGTCCTGGTCGGAGAAGGCCACATCGCCGGGGACCACGCTGAGTCCGAAGGTGTCCACCGTGTCGCGGGACAGCCTGCGGTAGAGCGCGGTGATCGAGGCCCGGACGGTGTCCAGGTGAGGAAAGCCGTGCTCGATGTCGCTGCCCGGTGCCGCCACGCCGTCACCCCGTGCCCGTCGCCAGCCGTGCGCCCTGTCTCATCTCAACCTTACGGTCGTTCGGTGGGGCAGTGGGTAGGCCGCGCTGGCTGAAAACCGACCCTTGTCACCCCCTTCACCCGCTCCACATAATCACAGGGCGTTTTACCGGCTCATCCACGGGATTTCGGAGAGGTTTCCGGATTTTTTGCTTGGCATGAGCCTGACATGCGCACCGAACCCCCCACGAAAGGACAGTCCGTTGCGGAAGACCCTGAAGCACCTCAAGAGAGCCTCGGCCGCCGGCGCAGTCGCCCTCGCCGCCTTCAGCCTTACCCCCGGCAGCGCCAACGCCGCGCCCACCGGCCCCGAGCCGAGCCCCTCCGTCGTCGGCGGCACCCGCGCCGCCCAGGGCGAATTCCCCTTCATGGTCCGGCTGTCCATGGGCTGTGGCGGCGCCCTCTACACCCAGGACATCGTGCTCACCGCCGCCCACTGTGTGGACGGCAGCGGCGCCAACACCTCCATTACGGCCACCGCGGGCGTCGTCGACCTCCAGAGCTCGAGCGCCATCAAGGTCAAGTCCACCGAGGTGCTCCAGGCCCCCGGCTACAACGGCACCGGCAAGGACTGGGCGCTCATCAAGCTCGCCAAGCCGATCAACCAGCCCACCCTGAAGATCGCCGACACCACGGCGTACAACCAGGGCGACTTCACCGTCGCCGGCTGGGGCGCGGCCGTCGAGGGCGGCGGCCAGCAGCGCTACCTGCTCAAGGCCAGCGTGCCGTTCGTCGACGACGCCACCTGCAACTCCGCGTACGACGAGCTCGTGCCCGGCGAGGAGATCTGCGCCGGCCGGATGGCTCAGGGCGGCGTGGACACCTGCCAGGGCGACTCCGGCGGCCCGATGTTCCGCAAGGACGACGGCGGCCAGTGGATCCAGGTCGGCATCGTGAGCTGGGGCGAGGGCTGCGCGCGGCCCGGCAAGCCCGGCGTCTACACCGAGGTGAGCACCTTCGCCAAGGACATCAAGGCGGCCGCGAGCGAGCTCGGCGGCTGACGCCTCCTCAGCCTCGCCTCCGCCAAGAGCTGACCGGGGTCCGGCCATCGGGCCGGCCCCGGTCAGCTCTGCCGGTTCTGTCGGTTCTACCGGTGCCCTCAGCTCTGTCCGCTCTGTCCGTAGCAGATGCAGAACGGGTGCCCGGCCGGATCGTTGAAGACCCGGAACCCCGACCGCTCCCCGCCGCTGTCGTGCAAGAACGTCGCCCCCAGCTCGATCAGCTCCTGCTGCGCCCGCTCCGCGTCCTCGATCGTGTCCACGTCGAAGTCCAGATGGATCTGCTGCGGATACGCCGGGTCCGGCCAGCGCGGCGGCTGATGGTCCGGCGCCAGCTGGAAGGCCAGCCGTCGGCCGTCCTCGGCCGTCAGGTTCGCCCACTCGGGATCGCTGTCGTCCACCCGCCAGCCCAGGATCCGTCCGTAGAAGGCGGCCAGCGCGGCGGGGTCGGGACAGTCGATGACGGTGCACTGAAGCGTCGCGATCATGTTGCGGACCCTAGCCCGGAACGGCTCTGCCCGAAACGGCCGCGCCCGGCACCGCTCGGCCCGGGGACGGCCGCGCCCGGGGACGGCTGCGCCCGCCACGGCTCCGTCCGGTACGAGCCGCGGGAAAGTCGGTCCGGAAGTGGAACCTCCCCCCGCCCAGGCGACTCCTCCACGGTGGAGCACCGCCTCGGGAGCGGCCCTCCACCATGACCGCCCCGCCCCCTTCCGGCCCCCTTGAGGGCCGGTTCCGAAACCCCCCACAGGGGTCGGGGCGGTCCGGGGCCCGGGGCCGCGACCGGCCCTGGCACAGAATGCCGCGGGGGCTTGGGCCGCCTCCCGGCGGCGGCAGGCGGAGGCCGGAGCGCAGGCCGGAGCGCAGGCCGGAGCGCAGGCCGAAGCGCCCCGGAGAGGAACCGAGCCCCGAGAAAAAGTAGTCTCGGGAGGCATGACGCACAGCATGAGCGACCACACCGCCGGACAGCCGGCGACGCCGGGAGGCCCCGAGGGGATCGACCCGTCCGTCCTCGACGAGCTGAGCAGGTTGCGCGACAGCATCGACAACATCGACGCGGCCGTGGTCCATATGCTCGCCGAGCGCTTCAAATGCACCCAGCAGGTCGGCCACCTCAAGGCCGCCCACCGGCTCCCTCCGGCCGACCCGGCCCGTGAGGCGAGCCAGATCACCCGGCTGCGGCAGCTCGCCGAGAGCGCCAAGCTCGACCCCGGATTCGCCGAGAAGCTGCTCAACTTCATCATCGCCGAGGTCATCCGGCACCACGAGACCATCGCCCGCTCCTGACACCGGCCCGAGGGCGCACTCCGGTGGTGCGCCCGCACAGCCGTCCGCCCCGGTCGACCGCTTCCCACCCGTGTGCGGCCCGCCGCACGTAGGGCAGCATGTCCCCATGTCCGTACTGACGCGCGAGGAAGCGCAGATCCGAGCCCGCCTCATCGAGGTCCACCGCTACACGATCGACCTGGACCTCACCCGCGGGGAGGAGCTCTTCGGCTCCACCACGACCATCCGCTTCAGCGCGCGCCAGGCGGGCGCGGACACCTTCGCCGAGCTCGCGCCGGCCGCGGTCCACCGGGCCGTACTGGACGGCCGCGAGCTCGACCTCACCGGCGACACCGCCGAGGCGCTCGCGGACGGTCGGCTTCCGCTCACCGGCCTCACCGAGGGCGAGCACGAGCTGCGCGTCGAGACGGACATGCGCTACTCCCACACCGGCGAGGGCATGCACCGCTTCACCGACCCCGCCGACGGCGAGACGTACCTCTACACCATGTGCTGCATGGCGGACGCCAACGACGTCTTCGCCGCGTTCGACCAGCCCGACCTCAAGGCCGTCTTCGACGTCCGCGTCACCGCCCCGCCCCAGTGGACCGTGCTCGGCAACGGCATCGCCACCCGCGTCGGCGCCCCCGAGGAGGGCCGCTGGCAGCTCGCGCCCACCCCGCCCATCAGCACCTATCTGATGGCCCTGGCCGCCGGCCCGTACCACTCGGTGCGCACCGAGCACGCCGGACTCCCCTTCGGGCTGCATGTCCGCCGCTCCCTCGCGCCCTACCTCGAGGCCGACGCCGACGAGCTCTTCGACATCACCCGGCGCTGCTTCGACCGCTACCACGAGATCTTCGAGGAGCCGTACCCCTTCGACTCCTACGACCAGGCGTTCGTCCCCGAATTCAACTCCGGCGCCATGGAGAACCCGGGCCTGGTCACCTTCCGCGACGAATTCGTCTTCCGCTCCGCCGTCACCGACGCCGAGCGCCAGACCCGCGCCATGGTCATCGCACATGAGATGGCCCATATGTGGTTCGGCGACCTCGTCACCATGAAGTGGTGGGACGACATCTGGCTGAACGAGTCCTTCGCCGAGTACATGGGCTACCAGATCCTCACCGAGACCACCCGCTACACCGACACCTGGGCCGACTTCGGCGTCCGCCGCAAGAACTGGGGCTACGACGCCGACCAGCGCCCCTCCACCCACCCGGTCGCCCCCGCGCCCGAGCTGGTCCCCGACACCGCCGCCGCCAGGCTCAACTTCGACGGCATCTCCTACGCCAAGGGCGCCTCCGCGCTGCGCCAGCTCGTCACCTGGCTCGGCGAGAAGACGTTCCTCGACGGCATCAACGACCACTTCACCCGGCACCGCTTCGGCAACGCCACCCTCGCCGACTTCATCGACTCCCTCGCCCGCTCCTCCGGCCGCGACGTCCACGCCTGGGCCGACCGCTGGCTGCGCACCACCGGTGTCGACACCCTCGCCCCCGTCGTCACCGCCAACGGCGACCGGTGGAGCGCCGAGATCCGCCACCAGGGCGGCGGCCCGGACGGCGACACTCCCACCCGCCGCCCGCACCGCATCGCCATCGGCCTCTACGACCACGCGCCCGCCGCCCCGCACCAACTGGTCCTGCGCGAACGCGTCGAGGCCGAACTCGACGGCGCCGAGCCCGCCCTCAGCCTCTCCTTCACCGGGCCCCGCCCCGATCTGCTGCTCCTCAACGACGGCGACCTCACCTACACCAAGATCCGGCTCGACCCCGGCTCCTGGAAGGCCGTCCACCGCGCCCTGTCCGGCCTCCCCGACGCCGTCAGCCGCGCCGTGGTCTGGAACGCCGCCCGCGACATGGTCCGCGACGGCGACCTCCCGCCCGCCGACTTCCTCGAGGCCGCCCGCGCCCATCTGCCGCACGAGACCGACATAGCGATCGTCCAGGGCGTCCTCGCCTTCGCCCGCACCCAGATCGCCGACCGCTACCTCCCCGCCGACCGCCGCCCCGCCGCCCTGGCCACCATCCGCGCCACCTGCCGCGATCTGCTGCGCCGCACCGAGGACGGCACCGGAGCGGGGCTGCGGCTCGCCGCCGTGCGCACCTTCATCGGCAGCGCCACCGACCCCGCCGAGCTCACCGACTGGCTCGACGGCGACACCGTCCCCGGCGGCCCCGCCCTCGACCCCGAACTGCGCTGGCAGACCCTCGGCCGGCTCGCCGTCCTCGGCGCCGTCGGCCCCGCCCACATCGACGCCGAACTCGCCCGCGACTCCAGCGCCACCGGCCAGGAGGGCGCCGCCCGCTGCCGGGCCGCCCTGCCCGGCGCCACCGCCAAGGAGGCCGCGTGGCAGACCCTCTTCGACCCTGAAAGGGACGGCCAGGGGCCCGAGCTCTCCAACTACCTGGTCACCGCGACCCTCGCCGGCTTCTGGCAGCCCGAGCACCACGACGTCCTCGCCGACTACGTGCCGCGCTACTTCCCGGCCGCCGTCACGCTGGGCACCCGCCGCGGCCCCGCCATCGCCGACACCGTCGCCCGCTTCGGCTTCCCGAGCACCGTGGACGCCGAAACCCTGCGACGGGGCGAGGAATGCCTCGCGAACCCCGACGCCCTGCCCGCCCTGAGCCGCCGCCTCGCCGACCAGATCGACGACCTGCGCCGCGCCCTGCGCGTACGAGAAAAGCAGAGCGAGTAACCACCACCGCCCCCCGCCCGGAGGGACACCGCCGTACCGGCCCCAGTTCGCCCTCGCCGCCTGAACAGGAGCCGGACGGCGCGCTGTTCGACCAGAGCGACGTCCTGGGGGCTGAACGAGACGGGGCCTATGGGGTGTGTGGGGTTCGCAGGGTGCGCGCCCGCTCCCTGGGCCTGGCGCCGCCTGGATCGGGCAGGCATCAGCGTCCGTTCGGGCAGGGGGCAGACTGACGGGCATGGATCGAGAAACTCTTGAGCGGACGTTGACAGTCGACGGGGAGAAGTTCGATGTCGCCGAGCGTCCCGACGAACCCGGAACCTACGACTTCACCTGGCTGACCGGGCCGAACCCCGGATACGGCTTCACCACCCGGGTCCATGGAGCCGACTCCCTCAGCACACAGCAACTGGAGGAGTCCGCACGGGAGTTCCTCGGCCAGGTGGACCCCGGCACCGGCTACATCGAGTAGCCGGGCGGGCGGATCAATCCGTGTGACCGGGCCGTACCACGTATGGGTGCACTTCCCGCGGACCCCGGACCGGACCGCTGGTGCGCGAAGTAGTTTGGGCAACCCTGACCGCCGCCCGACCGCCTCCACCTGCCCGACTCCCAGACACCCCCTAGGGGCACACCCATGCCCGTGCCCGCATCCGGAACCGCCCGCCTCCTCGCCGGGGGCCATGGCGGGCCGGGCGCGCTCCGCCCGATGGTCGACACCGTCCTCGACGCCCTCGCCCACGGGGCCGCCGACCGCGGCGGGCCACTCCCGGCCGGGGGTCCGGCCGCGGTGGACCGGCGGATACGCGGTGCGGCCCGGCCGCTCATCCCCGACGAGGGGGAGGGGCCCCACCACGCGCTGCGCACCCTCGTCCGCGCCCTCACCCATGGCGCGGCCGACCCCGCGGACCCGCGCTGCACCGCCCATCTGCACTGCCCGCCGCTCGCCGTGGCCACCGCCGCCGACCTCGCGGTGTCCGCGCTCAACCCCTCCCTCGACTCCTGGGACCAGGCCCCCGCCGCCTGCGCACTGGAGGCGCTGACCTGCCGCGCCCTGGCCGAACTCGTCCACCCCCACGGACCCGCCCCCGACGCGCTCGTCACCACCGGCGGCACCGAGTCCAACCAGCTCGCGCTGCTCCTCGCCCGCGAGGCCGCGGGCGGCGTCGGCAGACCCCTGCGGATCATCTGCGGCGGCAACGCCCACCACAGCATCCACCGCGCCGCCTGGTTCCTCGGGCTGCCCGCGCCCCACACCCTCCCCACCCCCACCGGCGTCCTCGACCCGGCCGCGCTCCACACCGCCCTCGACCGGCTGCCCGACGCCGACGCCCCCACCCTCGTCGTCGCCACCGCCGGCACCACCGACACCGGAGCCATCGACCCGCTCCCCGACATCGCCGACGTCTGCGACCACCACACCGCCACCCTCCACATCGACGCCGCCTACGGCGCACCCCTCCTCTTCAGCGACACCCTCCACAAACAGCTCCACGGGCTCGACCGCGCCCCTACCGTCGCCCTCGACCTGCACAAACTCGGCTGGCAGCCGGTCGCCGCAGGCCTCCTCGCCGTCCCCGACAGCGCCGCCCTCGCCCCGCTGGCCCACCGCGCCGAGTACCTCAACGCCGACGACGACACCGAAGCGGGGATGCCCGACCTGCTCGGCCGCTCCTTCCGCACCACCCGCCGCCCCGACATCTTCAAGATCGCCGTCACCCTGCGGGCGCTCGGCCGACGCGGCCTCGGCGACCTCGTCGACCACGTCTGCACGGCCGCCCAACACCTCGCCGACCTCATCGAGGCCCGCCCCGGGCTCGAGCTCTACGCCCGCCCCACCATCAGCACCGTCCTCTTCCGCCCCACCGGGGCACCGCCCGCCGCCGTCGCCGCGCTGCGCCGCCGCCTCCTCCACCACGGGACGGCCGTCCTCGGCCGCGCCGCCACCCCCGAGGGGCTGTGGCTCAAGGCCACCGTTCTCAACCCGCACACCCAGCCCGACGATCTGCGCGGGCTGCTCGAACTCGTGGAAGGCCACACCACCCCATGAGCACCGGACAACCCCCCACCCCCGCCTGCGATCCCGCCACCGCCGCCGGGGCCGCCCCCGGCGTCGACCGGCCCCTGGACCTGGCCGGTATCGGCATCGGCCCGTTCAACCTCTCCCTCGCCGCCCTCGCCCACGGCGTCCCCGCCCTGCGCACCGCCTTCTACGAACAGCGGCCCGCCTTCCACTGGCACCCCGGCCTGCTCATCGACGGCGCCACCATCCAAGTCCCCTTCCTCGCGGACCTGGTCACCCTCGCCGACCCCGGCAGCCCCTGGACCTTCCTCCAGTACCTCAAGGCCCATGAGCGGCTCTTCCCCTTCTACGTCGCCGAGCGCTTCCACATCGAGCGCGCCGAATACGACGCCTACTGCCGCTGGGTCAGCCAACAGCTCCCCGGACTCCACTTCGACCACCGCGTCGACGCCGTCCGCTGGCACCACGAATACGAGCTGTTCGAAATCGACTTCACCCGCCTCGGCGGCCCGGCCGACGACGCCCACGCGCCCCACCCCACCGGGGCCGACGAGGACGGCAGGGGCCTCGGCCGCGCCTACGCCCGCAACATCGTCCTCGGCGTCGGCACCGAACCGTACGTCCCCGAACCCCTGCGCCCCCTCGCCGACGCCCCCAACGTCCCCGTCCTCCACTCCTGCGACTACCTCGAACACCGCGAACGGCTCCTGTCCACCGGCCACATCACCGTCGTCGGCTCCGGCCAGTCCGGTGCCGAGGTCTTCCTCGACCTGCTGCGCCACCGGCCGCTGGGCGCCGAAGGACTCCACTGGCTCGCCCGTACCCCGTCCTTCGCGCCCATGGAGTACAGCAAACTCGGCCTGGAGCAGTTCAGCCCCGACTACACGCGCTACTTCCACGCCCTCCCCGAAGCCGTACGCGACCAGCTCCTCCCCGGCCAGTGGCAGCTCTACAAGGGCATCGCCCACGAGACCATCACCGCCATCCACCACGAGCTCTACCGCCGGGCCCAGCACGGCGGCGGCTGGCCCGGCGTCGCCCTCACCCCCGGCGTCACCGTCCGCACCGCGGGCCGTATCGCCGCCGCCCGCCTCGAACTCCACCTGGAACACACCGAACAGGGCACCCGCACCCGCCACACCACCGAGGCCGTCGTCCTCGCCACCGGCTACCGCGAGCGCCGTGTCGACACCCTGCTCGCCGCCCTCGACCCCTACATCCGGCGCGACGCCTCCGAGCGCCCCCGCATCGACGCCGACCACCGACTCGTCCTCGACCCCATGATCAAGGGCTCGGTGTACGTCCAGAACGCCGAGCGCCACACCCATGGCGTCGGCACCCCCGACCTCGGCCTCGCCGCCTGGCGCTCCGCCGTCATCCTCAACTCGCTGGCCGCCACACCCGTCTACCCGCTCCCGCCGCGTACCGCGTTCACCACCTTCGGCCTCCAGCCGTCAGGGCGGTGCGGCACCGTCATCGGCGGCCCGCACCTCCCCGACCAGCGCACACCCCTCGCCCCGACGCGGACCTGACCGCGCCGGGGGCGAGGGGTGTGTCAAGCACGAAGGCAGCGGGCGAGCGAGCGGATGCGGACTCCCTCCGGCAGGGTTCTGACCTGCTGAACGATTCCGCGGGCCTGATCGTCCTCGTAGATGGTGCGTACGAGTGCGTAGTACTTGGCTTCGACCGGGTCCCACGGCAGGTCGCCGCCGGGTTCGCCGGACGGCTGGTCAACGCGTATTTCGTGGGTCCGGCCGTCGTCCAGGCAGCAGGTGAGGACGGCTCCCGCGTCGGGAACCCGGCTGTCGGCGGTGACGTGGAGACGCTTGGTGAGGGCCAGGATGTCGGCGTCGCCCAGGCGCTGGTAGCTCGACCAGTCGACGGCGCCGTCGAGCAGCGCGACACTCGTCTGGAAGTAGACGCTGAACTGGCCGTCGACGGTGTTGGCCGGATTGGTCTTGCGTGACTCGTTTGTACCGACGATCGTGTAGGCCCGTGGTGAGACGCGCACGCTGACCGCTGCGGACGGCGGGATGGTTCCGCCCAGGCACTGGCGCAGCCGCAGGGCCGCGTCGATCGCCCCGTGGGCGAGGCGGCAGGCGGGGTAGGGCTTGATTCCGGTGTCGGACAGTAGCCAGTGTTCGCCGAGGCCGTCGTTGATCAGCTGGGGGCGCGGGGTATCGCTGTAGGAGTTGAGCAGTCCATGGCGTCCTTCCAGGGCCTGCTCTGCTCCGTGGAATCCGGATGCGGTGAAGGCGAGGGACAGTACGGCGTTGTGTGCGGCAAGCCCCGGGTGGAGCCGCTTGTTCCAACTTCCGCTCTCCAGGTACTGCATGGACCCGGCCGCCATGGAACCAGCGAGTCCGAAGGCGGCGGTGAGCTGTTCGGCGGTGTTGTTCATCAGCCGCGCGCCGGCCGCCACGGCGCCGAACAGGCCCGCGATGGCGGTGGGGTGGAACCCGCGGTCGTAGGTGCTCTGCCCGAGCGCGGCACCAACGCGGCAGCAGGTCTCGTAGCCTGCGGCGAGCGCGGCGAGGAACTCAACTCCGGTGGCGTCTTCCCGCTCGGCGATGGCCAGGGCGGCCGGAATCACCGGGGCCCCGGGATGCAGCGCGCCAGTGATGTTGGTGTCGTCGAAGTCGAGACTGTGCGCGAAAGCTCCATTGAGCAGTGCGGCGTACTGCCACGGGTAGCCGTGACTGCGGCCGATGCAGGTGCCCGGGCCGTCAAGGGGCGCGAGGCTGCTCACACCGTTGATGATGGACGGGCTGGAATCGGCCTGGGCGCTGCCGCCGGCGGTCACGCCGATGAAGTCGAGCAGGCACTGCGACAGCCGTGTCACCACTGAGGCTGGAAGGTCCTCGAAGCGCAGTCGCGAGACGAACTGGGCAAGTTCGGCCGTGGGCCCTGCGGCCGAGACGGACCGGGCGTCGGCGGACGTGGTCATGCTGTCAGCGCCTCCGTTCATGCTCGGGGTATGTGGAGGGTGCCCAGTCCCGGACGGGACGAGGCTCGGGGACGAGCGGTGCTGCCGGTGCGTCGGTGTTGTCAAGATCCGGTTCACCCTCCGGCGTGACTCATCAGCGGAGTGCCGGGCGTACCGCGGGGGACAGGAGGTCCATCAGTTCGGTGATGTCCTCGAGGTGGTCGAGGCCAAGGACGGCGTGCTCGATGGCGGCCTGCCGGTCCGGGGTGATGACCGCGTGCGTCAGTTCGCGGTATTTGGTGATGATTTCGCTGTTGGTGAGCGGCCGGTCGCCGGTGCCCCGGGGGTGGGTGACGACGGTTTCGTGGACGCTGCCGTCCTTGAGGGTGAGGGTGAGCCGGGTGGTCAGCTTCTCGTCGCGTGCGAGTCGGTCGTAGGCTGCTTCGTGGCGGGTCTCGGTCCGGTCGATCAGGTACCAGACGTCGTCGCGGTTGATCCGTTCATCGGTGAACTGGTCCACGAGGACGGCTCCGTCGATCAGCGCGGCGGCCACCGCGTAGGCGAGGTTCATCTGGGCCCCGATCGGTTCCAGGGGGCGCACGGCTTGCCATCCGCCGTGGTGATAGGCGGCTTCGGAGACGTCGATACGGATGTGCTCGATGTCCTCGATGGGCAGTGGGAGTTCCGTGCGCAGCTTCAGAGCGGCGTCGATGGCGGCGTGTAGGCCGCCCATGGCGGCGTACGCCTTGACGGCGATGCGTTCGGTCTCCCAGAGACTGCCCAGTGTGTCGGTGAGCTGTTGGGCATCGGGGCTGTGTCCTTCGCCGAAGGTGGACAGGAAGCCGCCGTATTCGCGCTCGAAGACGCGCTTGATGCCGACGTATCCGGACGCGGCGAGCGCGGCGGCGGTGAGGCCGTTGCGAGAGGCGAAGCCGTGCTGCATCCGCTTGACATTCGACTCGAACTGGGCGGCCATCAGCCCGCCGGACTGTGTGCCGGCGATTCCGAGGGCGTCCTCGAATCCTGCCGCGTCAAGGCCGTAGAGAGCGCCGGTCGCCGCGGCTGCGGCGTGGGTGCCGAACACCGGGCCCGAGTGCCAGCCGCGGGAGAGCATCTCGAGGCCGTGGAGGGCCAGTCCGACCCGCGGCCCGGTCTCGTAACCGAGAATCGTGCCGAGCAGAAAGCGGGAGCCCGACACCGTTCCTACGTGGGGTGCGGCGGCGAGCAGGGCGGGCAGGACGAGGGAGTTGCTGTGCAGCGGAGCGAGGGGGTGGTAGTCGTCGAGCTCGAATCCCTGGATGAAGCTGGAGTTGAGCATCGCCGCCGACGGAGCGCTGGTGGTGCGACCGTCCCAGCCGATGATCATGGCACTTCCGGCGTCGTCCAGGGCTGTGACGCCTTCGACGCCGGTGCGTGATACGGGGAGTTGGGCGCCGACCAGTGCGCAGGCGACGCCGTCGAGCAGCAGGTGCTTGGCGCGCTCGCGTACGGAGGCCGGGATGTCGTCGAGGGTTGTGGTGGCCAGCCAGGTTGCCAGTCTGCCGGTCGGCCCGGTGGGGTCGCTTGCCGGGGCGCCGGTGTTCCGGGGGCGGTGCGATGTGCTCATGCCGTTCGGTCTCTCTTTTTGCGGGGTTCGGTGTCGGAAGGCTTCGTGGCGATCTGCCGGCCGAGCTCACTGAAGGGTGTGCGGCTTGGCGGCGCTGGTGCCCGTGTAGTGCTCGGACCATTCCAGCCAGTCGTCGAGCCCGACGATTTTGAACAGGTCGGCGGGCCCGAATGCGTCCTGCTCGGGAGGGCGGCCCTGCTCGCCGAGGGTCGCCAGTGCGGTGTCCACCGCGGTGACCGCCGCGCCCGCGGTGATGGCAGGGTAGAGGGCCAGCCGGAAACCGAGCTGTGCCAGCTCCGCGGTGGACAGCACCGGCGTCTTGGAGTTGGCCAGCACGTTGGCGACCAGCGGGGCGTCGACCTGCGCGGCGATGGTCTCCATCTCCGCGGCGCTCTGAGGTGCCTCGAGGAAGATCATGTCGGCGCCGGCGTCGGCGAAGCGATTGGCTCGGTCGATGGCCTCCCGCAACCCCAGCGGCGCGCGGGCGTCAGTTCGGGCGATGACCACCAGGTCTGCGTCGGCGCGAGCGGCCACCGCTGCTCGCACCTTGGAGACGGCGTCCTCCGTGGGGATGACGGCTTTGCCGGCCAGGTGGCCGCAGCGCTTGGGGAAGACCTGGTCCTCGAGGTGCACCGCGGCCGCTCCGACACGGATGTAGGACTCGATCGTGTGGCGGACGTTGAGCTCGTTGCCGTAACCGGTGTCGATGTCGACCACCAGCGGGAGCGAGGTCGCCGAGCGCAGCCGGGAGGTGTGCGCGATCATCTCCGAGGCCGTCATCAGGCCGAGGTCGGGGCGCCCGAGGACGGCTGAAGAGGCCGCCCCGCCGCTGACGTAAGCCGCGGGGAAGCGATGACGCTCGACCAGGGCGGCCGTCAGACCGTCGTAGATGCCGGGAGCGACGATCAGGTCGTCGCCGGTGATCAGCCGGCGCAGTCGCGCCGCAGGGGAAGTGCTCATGGTCCCGCTCCTCAGTTCAGGACGGCGGGCAGCCCCGCGGGCCGCCCGGACTCGTAAGCGGTGATGGCGGCGGCATGCTGCAGTGTCAGGTCGACGTCGTCGAGTCCTTCGAGGAACCGTCGGCGAGTGAAGTCGTCGATCTCCAGTGGCAGATCCAACTCCGCGCAGCGCACCCGGCGCTCGATGATGTCCACGGTGACCGGCTGGGTGTGGTCGGCTTCGACGCACCGCTGCAGCGCGAGGACGGCGTCCTCGTCGAGTTGCGCGGGAAGGAGACCCGATTTGGTGGCGTTGCCGCGGAAGATGTCGCCGAAGCGGGCGGACACCACGACGCGGAAGCCGAAGTCCTGGAGGGCCCACACGGCGTGTTCCCGGGAGGAGCCGGTGCCGAAGTCGGGCCCGGCCAGCAGCACGGAGGCGTGCGCGTACTCGGGTCGGTTGAGCACGAAGTCGGGGTCCTGACGCCAGGTATGGAACAGATGGTCGGCGAATCCGGAGCGGGAGACCGTCAGGCAGTACCGGGCCGGGATGATCTGATCGGTGTCGACGTTGTTGCGGCGCAAGGGGGCGGCGGGTCCGGTGTGCACGCTCAGTGACTGCATGATGATCACGCGTCCAGGTCGGCGGGGGCGGCCAGACGGCCGGTGATAGCGGTGGCAGCGGCGGTGGCTGGAGAGACCAGATGAGTGCGTGTACCTTTGCCCTGGCGGCCCTCGAAATTGCGGTTGGACGTGGAAGCACAGCGCTGTCCGGGCCCCAGGCGGTCGTCGTTCATGCCGACGCACAGCGAGCAGCCGGCAGCCCGCCACTGCGCGCCCGCGGCGAGGAAGACCTTGTGCAGTCCCTCGGACTCGGCCTGGGCTTTGACGCCCATGGATCCCGGGACGACGACCATCCGTACGCCCGGCGCGATCTTTTTGCCGTGCAGGATCTCGGCGGCGGCTCGCAGGTCCTCGACGCGCCCGTTGGTGCACGATCCGAGGAAGACGGCGTCGACGGCGATGTCACGCATCCGCGTGCCCGGGGAGAGTCCCATATAGGCCATGGCCTGCTCGGCGGCGGTTCGCTTGTGAGGGTCGGCGAAGCCGTCTGGGGCGGGGACTGTGCCGGACAGCGGTACCGCTTGGCCGGGGTTCGTGCCCCAGGTGACGTACGGCGACAGTCCGGTGGCGTCCAGTTCGACCTCGGTGTCGAAGGCGGCACCCTCGTCGGTGGCCAGGGACCGCCAGCGCTCCAGCGACGTTTCCCAGTCCCTGCCCTTCGGGACGTACCTCCGGCCTGCCAGGTAGGCGAACGTTGTCTCATCCGGGGCGATCATCCCGGCCCGGGCGCCGGCTTCGATCGACATATTGCACACCGTCATCCGGCCCTCCATCGACAGGGCCCGGATCGCCTCACCGCGGTACTCGATGATGTGGCCCTGGCCGCCGCCGGTGCCGATCTTCGCGATGACGGACAGGATCAGATCCTTCGCGGTGACTCCGGCGGGCAGCCGGCCGTTCACCGTGACGGCCATCGTCTTCGGCCGCTGTAGGGGCAGCGTCTGGGTCGCCAGCACATGCTCGACCTCGCTGGTGCCGATTCCGAAGGCCAGCGCCCCGAACGCGCCGTGGGTGCTGGTGTGGCTGTCGCCGCACAGGACGGTCATGCCGGGCTGGGTGATCCCCAGCTGCGGGCCGATGACGTGCACGATCCCCTGGTCCGCCGAGCCCATACGGCGCAGCGGGACTCCGAACTCGGCGCAGTTGCTCCGCAGCGCGTCCATCATCATGCGGGCCACCGGGTCCCCGACCGGGCGGTCGATGGCGAGGGTCGGGACGATGTGGTCCTCGGTCGCCATGGTCAGCTCCGGGCGCCGCACCCGCCTGCCGGACTGACGCAGCCCGGCGAACGCCTGGGGACTGGAGCCCTCGTGCAGCAGGTGGAAGTCGATGTACAGCAGGTCGGGTTCGCCTTCGGCGCGCCGCACGACATGGGCGTCCCACACCTTCTCGACCAACGTCTTCACAAGCACCTCCTCGCAGACGTCTCATTTTCCCGCCGATGGTAGGGCGAAATTGTAGGATAATGCAAGGGGGCAAAATGTGGGTAGCGTTCTGGGTCTGACAAGGTCGGCCCCGGCCGAGTGAGAGGAAACCGAAAGTGACCGGACGTGAGCAAGCAGTGACCGGCGAGGGGCGCAATGGGGCGTCATCCGCCGTCGAGCGGGTGGTTGCCACCGTGCGGGAGGGAGTCAAGAGCGGCCGCTACGTCCCCGGTCAGCGCCTTGTGGAGGCCGACCTCATGCGAGAACTCGGCGTCGGACGCAACGCGCTGCGCGAGGCGCTGTCACGACTGCGCAGCGACGGCTTCGTGCAGATCGAAGCGCATCGGGGTGCCTCGATTCGCCGGCTGACCCGCGAGGACGTGGCTCAGCTCTACGAACTGCGCGAAGTCCTCGAAGGGCTCGCCTCCCGCCTCGCCGCCGAACGGATCGACGAAACGGATCACCGTGATCGCCTGTCGGCGGCACTCGAGTCCATGCATGAGGTCGCCCGCACCGCCGAACTGCCGACGTACATGGACGAGAACATTCACTTTCACCGCACCATCGTCGAGCTGAGCGCCCATCCGCGCCTGGAGGAGCTGGTGGACCAGCTCCAAATCCAGACCTTCCGCATCCAGTTCCGCTCGGCGGCGGCGATACACGACAGGACCGGCATGCGGGAATACTCGGTCACCGAGCACCAAAGCCTCGCCGAGGCAATTCTCGACGGCGACGGCACCCGGGCCGAAGAACTGATGCGCCGTCACCTGAGGCACACCAGAAGCGGCATCATGCAGCTCCCGGACGGCGACTTCGCCTGAGGGATCTTGTCCAGCCGGTCAGGGGGGCGGGTTCCGCTGTCCCCTGTGCCGCCGGGCAGGCGAACCCGTGAGCGGGGAGAGTCCACCGCCCCTTCAGGCGCTCGGCTCCCGGCGCCCAGGGACGCGAGTGGTGCCCAGCTTGCCGTCGGCGTACCGAGCTCGGAGCGCCTTTTTGTCGAGTTTGCCCACGGAGGTCTTCGGAAGGCTGGGCAGCGAGACCCAGTGGTCCGGCAACTGCCAGGGCGCGACGTGCCCGGCGAGGAAGTCGCGCAGCGGCCCGAATGTGATGTCCTCATCTGGACGGAGCACGACTGCCGCCAGCGGGCGCTCCCCCCAACGCTCATCGGGTACGGCGACGACGGCTGCCTCGGTCACCGCCGGGTGCGCCATGAGGCGGTTCTCGAGTTCGACCGAGGAGATCCACTCGCCTCCTGACTTGATGAGGTCCTTCGCGCGGTCGGTGATGGTGAGGTAGCCGTCCGGGGTCAGCGTCGCGATGTCCCCGGTGCGCAGCCAGTCCCCGTCGAACCGCTCGTGCGCTTCGGGGGTCTGAGGGTCCGACGGCGCCGCCGGGTGGGCCCCCTCGTAGTAGGAGCCGGTGATCCACGGGCCGCGCACCTGTAGCTCACCGCTGGTGCGCCCGTCGTGGGGGACGGGGGCTCCGGAGAGGCCGACCAGCCGGGCCTGGACCGAGGCGGGGACGCGGCCCTGGGTGACCCGGTACTTCCATGCCTGCTCGGGGTCGACGTCGGCGGGTGGTCGGGCCAGTGCCCCCAAGGGTGAGGTCTCGGTCATTCCCCATGCCTGAAGGACCCGTACGCCGTGCCGGCTCTCGAGGTCGCGCATCAGTGACGGGGCGCATGCGGAACCGCCCACGATCGCGGTGCGCAGGCTGGACACGTCGCGCTGTCGCGCGTCGAGTTCGGCGAGCAGGGCGGCCCACACGGTGGGTACCGCGGCCGCCAAAGTGGGCCGTTCGGCGGCGATCATGTCGGCGAGTGGCGCTCCTTGGAGAAACCGGTCCGGCATCAGCAAGGAGGCACCGGTCATGAAGGCGGCGTGCGGGATGCCCCAGGCGTTGACGTGAAACATCGGGACCACGGGAAGGGCGGTGTCCGCGGAGCTGAGGGCGAACGCCTCGGCGGCCTGCAACTGCAGAGAGTGCAGGTAGATCGAACGGTGGCTGTAGACGACGCCCTTGGGATTTCCGGTGGTGCCGGAGGTGTAGCAAAGCGCCGCGGCCGACCGCTCGTCGATGTCCTCGCGCCAGGGATATTCCTCGGGCCGCGCTGCGATCAGTTCCTCGTAGTCGTGGACGTGGATGCCGCGGCCGGCCCGGCGCCGGGCCGTGAGGGCCTCGTCGAGCCCGGAATGGTCCCCGGGGCCCGCGACGATGAGGTGCTCGACCGAGGACAGTCCGGACAGCACCGGGGCGAGGAGCGGCAGCAGCGATCCGTCAACGATGATCACAGCGTCAGCGGCGTGGTTGACGATCCAGGAGAGCTGATGTGGTGCCAGCCGGAGGTTGAGGGTGTGCAGCACTGCTCCCATCGCGGGGATGGCGAGGTAGGCCTCCAAGTGTTCGGCGTTGTTCCACATGAACGTGGCGACCCTGTCGCCGTCGCGGATCCCGAGCTCCTCGCGAAGCGCGTGGGCGAGGCGGGCAGCACGTGCGCCGGTCTCCCCGTAGCTGCGGCGTCGTGGTGGGTGGCTTTCGGACCAGGTGGTGACGGTGGAGTTCCCGAACACCGTCGAGCCGTGGTTCAGAACGCGGGCGAGGGTAAGCGGAACATCCTGCATGGTGCTCAACATGAGGGTGGGGTCCTTGGGCTGGACGAGAGAGGCAGAAGGGAGGCGTGGGCGGGCGCAGCGCCTGTCCTATGTGTGGAAGGCGGCGTTCGCGGTCAGTTCCCGGCCTTTGGTCTCGGGAGCGAATGACATGACGATGATGCCCGCGACCGTGGCGAGCGCGGTGGTGAGCATTCCGATTTTGAATCCGGTCGTACCCACGGCGAGGGAGCCGATGATGTAGGGCGCGGCGGCGGCGCCGACGCGTCCACCGTGGTAGATGACGGACATGGCCGTCGCGCGGATGGGGGATTGGTGCACCATTTCGGCGGCCCAGGGCACGATCCCCGCGAGGATTCCGCTCACTCCCATCCCGGCGAGGAGGCTGGCGACGATGACTGCGGGATGTGAGCGTGTGCTGATCAGCAGGAGTATGCCGCAGGCGGTCAGGGTGAGGTAGGCGATGAAGGTGGGCTTGCGGCCCCACCGGTCCCCGACACCCAGGTAGGCGATGATTCCCACCGCCACTCCCGCCTGCTGGATGAGCAGGAATGCCAGGCTCTTGGCCAGCGAGATCCCGTCCACCTCGACCAGGTATGTCGGCAGGAAGGAGACCACGCCCCAGAACATGTACTGCAGCAGGAGCACGAACACCACGCCCAGCAGCAGCGGTTCACGCGTTCCGCGGGCGAGCAGTGTGCGGACCCGGGGGCGCGAGTGGTCCGATGCGTTGTCCCTTGACCAACTTGCTGATTCCGGTGTGGCCACCCGGATGTAGAGAGCGAGCAGCAGCGGCAGCGCCCCGACCGCGTAGAGGATCCGCCAACCACCGTGGTGCAGTTCTCCCCCGTTGGACGCGGTGACCACGGCCGCGACGCCCAATCCGAGCAGGTTGCCCAGCGGCCACCCGATCTGCATCAGCGCGCCGCTCTTGCCACGGTGCTCCGCGGGCCAGGTTTCGGCGATGAGCGCGGCGCCCGCCGACCAGGTGGCGCCCATTCCCAGGCCGGCGAGGAGCCGCAGCAATGCGAAGACGCCCAAGGAGGGCGACAGGGCCGCCAGGCCCGTGAAGAGGGCGTATAGGGCGGTGGCGTAGCTCAGGGACCTCACCCTGCCGATGCGGTCGGCGATCGCACCCCCTGCGATACCGCCGACGAGCATTCCCACGGCTTGGATGGTGCCGATGAGACCGATCTGTGCCTTGGTGGTGCTGAAGTCGGCCAGCAGCGCGGGGGTGGTCAGGGACAGCAGCGTGACGTCGAATACCTCGAAGAGCCACGCCCCGCCGCCCGCGATGAGGGCTCGCCATGCCGTGGCGTCCACTTGTCGGTACCAGCGGCCTGTGCCGTGGGCGCCGGGGGCGGACCCGGTGGGTACGGTCGCCCGGCCCGTGGCGGTCACCGTCGCCGCCGCGGACGCTCGGTGAGGGGACCCGATATCTGTGGGGGCGGCGGGGCGCCGGGCAAGTGAGACATGTGTTTCTCCCTGTCGTCTGGGTTCGTCGGCGCGCGGAGGGTGTTCCGAGGCGGCACCCGAGTCGATGGGGCAAAAGTGTGGGACAATATTGTAGGTTCGTCAACGCCTGGTTTCGGGAATCTTTCGCATCGCCCTGCCGCGCTCATCGCAACGAGAACGAAGAAGACCGCCGCTTCCTGCGAAGCGGCGGTCACGTACGCGTCAGTCCTGCCCCGGGCAGGATCCGTCCGAAGACGGACCCTTAGAACACCGGAACGCCGTCGCGGGTCAGCTTCCAGTCCACGGACCCGAACCGCGACACATCGATCGTCTTCTCCGCCTGCACCCAGGCGATGATGGTGTTCCGGATCTCCTCCGAATTGGCCCACACCTGCTTCGCGGAGGCCACATGCGGGAAGTTGCCGCCCCCGCTCGCCCGGTAGTTGTTCACCGCCAGCACGAACTGCGCCTTCTCATCGATCGGCTTGCCGTCGAAGCTCAGCCCCGCGATCCGCGAGCCCGGCGCCTTCGCGATGTCGATCTCGTACGTAAGGCCGCCGACCGCGTCGTAGTTGTAGTCGGGCGTGTTGTCGGCGTTCGTCAGCTTCGACGGGTCCACATCCCCGCCCGGCGCGGTCTGCACGTAGTACCGCGCCGAGAACTCCAGGTACTCCTTGATCTGGGCGCCGGTCAGCACCCGCGCCTCCAGCGTGTTCTCGAACGGATACAACCCCGCCACCTGCCGGATCGTGACCTCCCCGGCCGGGATCGACGCCGTACGGGAGAAGCACGACGCCTGCGAGAGCACCGGCAGCGCCGCGTACTCCGTCCCGGCCAGCGCCGCCTTCACCGTCTCCGACTGCACATGGTTGATGAAGTCGAGAATCGGCACGTCCTTGTACGCGGCCTCGGTCGCCGCCATCGCCGCCGTCGAGGTGCCGATGACCTGGTTGACGTACCCGACGACCTTCTTGTGCTCATCGCCGAGCAGCCGCACGATCCGCGGGTCCTCCTCGGACGTGTTGGAGTTCAGCACCTTCGCCGACACCGACGCCACCTGCCAGCGGCCCCGCTCCCACTCCAGCTCGAAGTCGAAGAGGGTGAGCCGCTGACCCCACTTGAGCGGCTCCGACAACACGACCTCGTGCCCGGTCTCCTTGTTGACCACCCGTGACTCCGGGATCTCCACATGCGCGTGGCCCACCAGGATCGCGTCGATCCCCGCCACCTTCTCGGCCACCAGCGCCGCCGCGTTCTCCATATACGGCACCTGGTCGCCGTAGCTGGAGGTGCCGCTGGTCCCCGAATGCGCCGAGACGATCACCACGTCAGCGCCCATCGACCGCAGCCGCGGCACCCACTTCGCCGCCTGCTCCTCCAGGCCCGGGAAGGTCATCTTGCCCTGCACATTGACCTTGTCCCAGATCGCGATGCCCGGATTGGTCAGCCCCAGCACCGCCACCTTCACATCCCGCCCGCACGGGGTGCGCAGCCGCGTCATCCAGTACGGCGCGAAGGCGGGCCGCAGCGTCTTCGCGTCCAGCGCGTTCGCCCCCAACAACGGGAAGTCGCACTGCTCCTCGAACTTCCGCAGCACCGGGATGCCGTAGTTGAACTCATGGTTGCCCAGCGCCGCCGCGTCATAGCCGATCGCGTTCATCGCCTGCGCCATGGGATGCACCGGGCCGTCCGCCCCGGTGATCGGGTCCACCCTGGCGTAGTAGTACGACAGTTGGGTGCCCTGGATGGTGTCGCCCGCGTCGATCAGCAGCGTATTGCGGCGCCCCTTCTCCTCACGGACCTGATCGACCAGCGTGGAGATCTTCGCCAGGCCCACATCGTTGTGCGCCGTGTCGTCGAACTCGGCGTCGGTGAAGTAGTCCCAGTTGAAGACGTTGCCGTGCAGATCGGTCGTGCCCATCACGGTGAAGGCGTACCGCCGCCGGGGGCGCCCGTGCCCCCGCGCCTCGGCCGGGACGGCGGCCGCGGCCGAGGCGAGGGCGGCCCCCGCACTGGTCGCCGCGGTGCGACCCAGGAACTTCCGACGGTTGAGCGGCATGGCTGATCTCCTCTGAGATACCTGCGAAATGAGCACAACGCGCGTAGATTCTGGCCCAGCCGCACCGCTCCGCACCACCCCCGGCAGATTGCGATCAGGTTGCCCCCGGCGCTCCTTGAGGGGCGGTCAGACCAGAATTCAACGGCCGGGTCGTCCCACCCCGCCGAGGCCCCGGGCGTCGTACGCTCCGGACACCACCCCGCGCACACCCGACCAGGAGCCGCCATGGACCAGCCGGCCCACCCCAGCCAGCCGCCGCAGCCCGCCGCCCCGGCGCCTGCCGCCCCCGTGCCCTACGGCACCCCCGACACCCCGCGCGTCGCCGTCCGCGGCGAGGCAACGCTGGAGGTCGACCCCGAGATCGCCCGGCTCACCATCACCGTCAGCGCCCGCGGCGCCGACCGGCGCGCCGCGCTCGACGACCTCACCCGCCGTAACAACCAGGTCCTCGCGCTGGTGAAGCCCTACGGCGAAGCCGTCGAGAAGCTGGAGACCGGCGCCTTCTCGGTCACCCCCGAGATCAACCCCAAGAGCCGCCATGAGCGCGTACGCGCCTACCACGGGCGGGTGCACCTCACCGCGACCCTCACCGACTTCACCGCCCTCGGCGAGCTCACCACCCGCCTCGCCGACCTCGACCTCACCCGCGTCGACGGCCCCTGGTGGGGGCTGCGCCCCGACTCGCCCGCCTACGGCCGGGCCCGGCAGCAGGCGGTGCGGGAGGCGGTGCAGCGGGCCCGCGAGTACGCCGGAGCGCTCGGCTCCCGGCTGGTCGCGCTCACCGAGCTCGCCGACCTCGAGGCGGAGCAGAGCCCGCTGCAGCCCGTGGCCGCCGCCACGCGCGGCCGGTCCGCCTTCGGTGGCCCCGCCGACCGGGACGACGTCGCCGCGCTCGACCTCGAACCGCAGCGCCAGACGGTGTATGCGCATGTCAACGCGCGCTTCACGATCACCCCTCCCGAGCTCTGAGGGCCCTCCTTCCCAGTCTTGAAACCAACCTCCGAAACGCTCATCGGAGCACCCCGCTGCACGTTTCATTAGTTGTCAATAGCCCGCCATCCAAAGGCCATGGAGGAGTGTGAAGTTCTGGGCTCTTTACTCGCCGGTAAGTCATAGGCTCGGCACCATGCGCCGAGCAAAAATCGTCTGTACTTTGGGACCCGCCACCGACTCGTACGAGCAGATCAAGGCACTCATCGAAGCCGGAATGGATGTGGCCCGCTTCAACCTCAGCCACGGCACCTATGCCGAGCACGAGGAGCGTTATCGGCGAGTGCGCAAAGCCTCGCTGGAAACCGGCCGCAGCGTCGGCATCCTCGCCGACCTTCAAGGTCCGAAGATTCGGCTCGGCCGCTTCCGCGAAGGACCCGTACTCCTTGAACGCGGAGACGAGTTCATCATCACCGTCGAACCCATCGAGGGCGACCGGTTCCGCTGCGGCACCACCTACGAGGGGCTGGCCGGCGACGTCAGCAAGGGTGAGCGGATCCTCGTCGACGACGGCCGGGTCACCCTCGAGGTCGTCGACATCGACGGCCCCCGGGTGCACACCATCGCCATCGAAGGCGGCATGATCTCCGACCACAAGGGGCTCAACCTCCCCGGCGTGGCCGTCTCCGTCCCCGCGCTGTCCAAGAAGGACATCGAGGACCTGCGCTGGGCACTGCGCATCGGCGCCGACGTCATCGCCCTCTCCTTCGTCCGCAACGGCAACGATGTCGTGGACGTCCACCGGGTGATGGACGAGGAGGACCGCCGGCTCCCCGTCATCGCCAAGATCGAGAAGCCGCAGGCGGTCGAGAACCTCGAGGGCATCGTCGACGCCTTCGACGGCATCATGGTCGCCCGCGGCGACCTCGGCGTGGAGATGCCGCTCGAGCAGGTGCCGATGGTCCAGAAGCGCGCGATCAAGCTGGCCAAGCGGAACGCCAAGCCGGTGATCGTCGCGACCCAGATGCTCGACTCGATGATCGAGAACTCCCGCCCCACCCGCGCGGAGGCGTCCGACGTCGCCAACGCGATCATCGACGGCACGGACGCGGTGATGCTCTCCGGCGAGACCAGCGTCGGCAAGTACCCGATCGTCACGGTCAAGACGATGGGCCGCATCGTCGAGGCCGCCGAGGAGGACATCCTCGCCAAGGGCCTCCCCCCGCTCACCGAGCGCAACAAGCCCCGCACCCAGGGCGGCGCGGTGGCCCGCGCGGCGGCCGAGATGGGCGACTTCCTCGGCGCGAAGTTCCTCGTCGCCTTCACCCAGTCCGGCGACACCGTCCGCCGCCTCTCCCGCTACCGCTCCCCGATCCCCCTCCTGGCGTTCACCCCGGACCCGGGCACCCGCTCCCAGCTCAATCTGACCTGGGGCGTCGAGACCTTCCTCGGCCCGATGGTCAACTCCACGGACGAGATGGTGGCCCAGGTCGACGAGGAACTGCTGCGCCTCGGCCGCTGCCGCAAGGGCGACCTCGTCATCATCACCGCCGGCTCCCCGCCCGGCGTCTCCGGCTCCACCAACCTCGTGCGCGTCCACCACATCGGCGCGGACGACCTGAGGTAGCCGAACCTCGCTCCCTTGGGGCCGAAGTACTGGGCTCAGTACTTCGGCCCGACGTGCGTATCCATGAGGGCGACGGAGGCACGCCGGGCGACGGAGATGTTGAACGGATCGCTCCCGCGCGCGAGCGTGGTCCACTCGACGCCGACCTTGGTGAGGGTGTCGGAGCAGAGCTTCCGGATGTCGTCGGACTTGTTGGTGAAGAGGTACCGAGGGTATTCGTAGCGCTTCGGCTTCCCGGCGACGATGCGGGTGGTCCAGTTGGTGACGCGGCAGCCGTCGGAGTGGAATAACCCGCGGATGAATTCCCATGGGTGTGCGTCCACGATCGCCTGCTGCCAGGGCTCCAGGGCTATGACGCGGTCGTGCTTCTTTCCTGGCCCATGTTGCGGAAACATGCACGTCCAGTGCTTCGTGTACGACTTCACCTCGGCGCAGCCGTTCTTCTGCCGCCGCTTCACGCTGGGCTTGGGCATCACCTTGCGCATGGCGGTCTCCGCCTCGTCGATCAGACCGGGCCAGGCGTCGGCGCAGAAGATGGACAGATGGTGCTGTTTGGGCTTGGAGACGATATGGCCGTCGCCGAGATAGAGGCCCAGAAGGTATGCATACGACCGGTGGTCGAACGCTCGGTCAGTGCATTGGGGGCAGTCCGTGGGCTGCACGAAGAGCTCGCCCCGCTGCTTTCGGTCCTGATACCGCCACCAGCCAACGGTGCCCCGTGGGATTCCGAGAAGCTCGGCCACGTCGCGATTGGCGACGCCTTGTCGCATCAGTGCCACAGCGTCGTGTCGAAGCGACGGGCTGTAATCGTCCATGTGCCGAGCGTCGCACTTATGGGGATGGCGCTGAGCCGAATTCGGCCCGTACCACGCGAATGTGAGAGTCCGCTTCAAGTACCGGGTGCGGGATTCGAACCCGCAAGCCCTCTCGGGCAGAGGTGTTTGAGACCTCCGTGTATACCGTTCCACCAACCCGGCAAGGAGTTGCAGCGCGCATAGCTTACCGTGTGCGAGTCGAACTCGTCTCGCAGGTAGGCTCAAGGTGCAGTACCTGCCAGGAACGAGGAGCCCCGTGAGCGCCACCGAGCCCGTCGACGAGCAGTCGCATATTCCGCCGTACACCACACGCGTCGTCATCGCCGAGGACGAGGCCCTGATCCGCCTCGACCTGAAGGAGATGCTCGAGGAGGAGGGGTACTCCGTCGTCGGCGAGGCGGGCGATGGTGAGACGGCTGTCGCGCTTGCCCAGGAGCACCGCCCCGACCTCGTCATCCTCGATGTGAAGATGCCGGTTCTCGACGGCATCTCCGCCGCCGAGCGGATCGCGGCCGACCGTATCGCCCCCGTCCTGATGCTGACCGCCTTCTCCCAGCGCGAGCTGGTCGAGCGGGCCCGGGATGCCGGGGCGATGGCGTATCTGGTGAAGCCGTTCAGCAAGAGCGATGTGGTCCCGGCCATCGAGATGGCCGTTTCCCGCTTCACCGAGCTGAAGACCCTGGAGCAGGAGGTCGCCGACCTCTCCCAGCGGCTGGAGACCCGCAAGCTGGTCGACCGGGCCAAGAGCATTCTGCAGACGCAGTACGGGTTGACCGAGCCCGCCGCCTTCCGCTGGATCCAGAAGACCTCGATGGACCGCCGGCTGTCGATGCAGCAGGTGGCCGAGGCCGTCATCGAGGACGCGGCGGAGAAAAAGGCCAAGGAGTAGTAGGGGACGAGCGGAAGGGGCCCGTACCGCCGCGTTGGCGGTACGGGCCCCTTACCGTTTCTGCCAGTCCTTAGTCCTCAGTCCTCGCCGAGGTACGCCTTCCGCACCGACTCGTCGTGCAGCAGCGCATCCCCCGTCCCCGACAGCACGATCTTGCCGATCTCCATCACATGGCCCTGATCGGCCAGCGACAGAGCTGCCTGGGCGTTCTGTTCGACCAGCAGGATCGTCGTGCCCTGGGACTTGAGCTCGGCGATGGTGTGCATGATCTTCTGCATCATGATCGGCGAGAGGCCCATCGAGGGCTCGTCGAGCATCAGCAGCTTGGGGCGGGACATCAGGGCCCGCCCCATCGCGAGCATCTGCTGCTCGCCGCCGGAGAGGGTGCCGGCCGCCTGGGCGCGGCGTTCGCCGAGGATGGGGAAGAGGTCGTACGCGTGGCGGATGTCGGCGGCTATGCCGTCCGCGTCCTTCCGGAGAAACGCTCCGAGCTGGAGGTTCTCGGCGATCGACAGCCGCGGGAAGATATGCCGCCCCTCGGGCGAGTGGGCCAGCCCCAGGGCGACGATCTTGTGTGCGGGGACGCCCTTCAGCGGTTGGCCGTTGAAGCGGATCTCCCCGCCGAGGGGCTCGAGCAGGCCGGACAGGGTGCGCAGCGTGGTGGTCTTGCCCGCGCCGTTGGTACCGATGAGGGTGACGACCTGGCCGGCCTCGACGCTGAACGAGATGCCCTTGACGGCCTCGATCTTGCCGTAGGCGACGCGCAGGTCCTCGACCTCGAGCAGTGCGGTCACTGTCCGTCCTCCGTACGTGCTGTGGTGCCCCGCTGGGTCTCGTCCTGCGGGGCGCCGGTCGTGGCGCCGGTGGTGGCCCCGGCCTCCGCGGCCTCGACCTCGGCGGCCTCCTCCGCGCCGGGGGCGCCTTCGAAGGGGGTGCCGAGGTAGGCGGCGATGACGCGCTCGTCGCTCTGGACGACCTCCGAGCTGCCCTCGACGAGCTTCTGGCCCTGGACGAGGACGGCGACCCGGTCGCAGAGGTTGAAGATGAAGCGCATGTCGTGCTCGATGACGAGTACGGCGGTGCCCAGGTCCCGGATGGCGAAGACCAGTTCCTCGGTGGCGCGGGTCTCCTGGGGGTTCATTCCGGCGGTGGGCTCGTCGAGGAGCAGCAGTCCGGGGTCGCTGGCGAGGGCGCGGGCGATCTCCAGCTTGCGCTGTTCGCCGTAGGGGAGGTTGCGGGAGAGGTGGTCGGCCTTGTCGGCGAGGCCGGTGAACTCCAGGAGTTCCATGGCGCGGGCCTTGGAGGCGGCCTCGGCGCGTTTGAAGCCGGGGCCGCGCAGGAGGGCCGACCACAGGCCCTCCTTGGTGCGGGTGTGGCGGCCGACGAGGACGTTCTCGAGGACCGTCATGTTGGCGAAGAGCCGGATGTTCTGGAAGGTGCGGGCGATGCCTGCCTGGGTGACGAGGTGGGGCTTGGGCGGCAGGACGGTGCCCCGGTAGGCGACGCTGCCCTCGGTGGGGATGTAGAGGCCGGTGAGGCAGTTGAAGAAGGTGGTCTTGCCCGCGCCGTTGGGACCGATGAGGCCGACGATCTCGCCGGGGTGGACGTCGAGGTCGACGGATTGTACGGCCGTGAGTCCGCCGAAGCGCATGGTGACGCCGGTGGCGGTGAGGACGGGGGAGGTCGTGGTGGTGGTCATCTGTGTCATGCCTCCGCCTTGGTGACGCCGACGGCACCGTCCTTGAGTCCGGTCGCGCCGGGGACGTCGAGCTGGCCGGTCTCGTGGTACTCGAGCTGCTGCCGCCGGTTGGGGACGATCCCTTCGGGGCGGAAGCGCATCAGCAGGATGAGCGCGATACCGAAGGCGAGGAGCTGGTAGTCCTGGAGGAATTCCAGCTTCTTGGGGATCAGGTAGAGCAGGGTGGCGCCGAGTAGCGGGCCGCCGATGGTGCCCATGCCGCCGAGGATGACGGCGGCGACCAGGAAGGTGGAGTTGGGCGGGACGGGGCCGGCGAAGACGTACTGCTCGGGGACGACGGTGGACTGGAAGTGGGCCCATACGGCGCCGGCGACTCCGGCGAGGGTGGCGCCGAGCGCGAAGGCGACCAGCTTGACCCGGAATCCGTTGATGCCCATGGCGGTGGCGGCGGTCTCGTCCTCGCGGATGGCGACCCAGGCGCGGCCGATGCGGGAGTTGCCCGCGCGGCTGAAGATCAGCACGACGACGACGGTGACCAGCAGCATCAGCAGGTAGTAGTTGCCGTTGGAGTCGAGGCTGAGCCCGGCGATGCTGTGGTCGTCGTTGAAGTTGAACCCGAAGATCTCCAGCGGCGGGATGTTGGGGATGCCGTCGGGGCCGTTGGTGACGGAGGGTCCTGAGGTGCCGTCGAGGTTCAGCATGGCGAGACGGAAGATCTCTCCGAAGCCGAGGGTGACGATGGCGAGGTAGTCGCCGCGCAGCCGCAGGGTGGGGGCGCCGATGACGACGCCGAAGATCAGCGAGACCACGCCACCGGTGATGACGGCGGCCCAGAAGGGGAACCTGACGTCGAGGGTCGAGGCGGTGGATCCGGAGACCAGGGCGGCGGTGTAGGCGCCGACGCCGAGGAAGGCGACGTATCCGAGGTCCAGGAGGCCGGCGAGGCCGACGACGATGTTCAGGCCGAGGGCGACGGTCGCGAAGATCGCGATGTTGACGCCGAGTTCGGTGAAGCTGGACTTGTCCTGGAAGAAGGGGAAGACGATCGCGGTGATCAGCGCCGCGACCAGGGTGGTGGAGCGGTAGGCGCTGGTGAGTTCGCTGACCCGGTTGACGAGCCCGGCCTTGACGAGGGCGACGGCGGCGAACGCGACGGCGATGAGGTAGCCGATGAACGGCTCGGGGTGGTCGGCGTCGGTCTGGATGCCGTAGTTGACCACGTAGAGGCCGAGGGCGAAGACGCCCGCGATGATCAGGATCTCGGCCCAGGAGGGCAGCTTCTTGGGGCGGCACTGGGGGCGGGTGTCGTCCGGGAGCAGGAAGGTGGTGGCCACGGGGGCGGCGGTCACCACCGCGGCGATCCAGCCGCCGGGTTCGAGGTTGACCAGGCCGTCCAGATCCACGGCGATGGCGATGACGGTGAACCAGGTGATGGCGAAGGTGCCGAGGGCCAGCATCCGCAGGGCCCCGGTGGAGCCGCTGGGGGTGAGCCAGCGCAGGCCCTTCAGGTCGAGGGCGGCCAGCGCGAAGACGGCGGTGGCGATGCCGAGGACGAGGGTGAGGAGCTGCAGTCCGCCCGGGTAGCCGTAGACGGTCAGATCGCCGGGGAATTCGGCGGTCCAGGTCCAGGCGAGGAAGGTGGAGACGACGGCGGCGGCGCCGCCGGCCGCGCTGAGGACGCGGAGCAGGGTGGTGCGCGGCGCGGTGGCGCCGGCCTCGGCCTCGTTCACGGGGGTGGGCTGGGTCTTGTCGGTGGTCATCGGTTCACTCCCTCACGCCCGGTCCGCGACGCGTTCGCCGAGCAGGCCCTGTGGCCTGACCAGCAGGACGACGATGAGCAGGGTGAAGGCCCATACGTCCTTCCAGGCGCCGCCGCCGAGTTGATCCATCCCGGGGATGTCCTGGATGTACTTGATGGCCAGGGCCTCGACGATGCCGAGGACGACGCCGCCGAGCATGGCGCCGTAGATGTTGCCGATGCCGCCGAGCACGGCGGCGGTGAACGCCTTGAGACCGGCGATGAAGCCCATCTCGAAGTTGATCTGGCCGTACTTGAGCCCGTGCGAGAGGGCGGCGACGGCGGCGAACGCACCGCCGATGGCGAAGGCCATCACGATGATGCGGTCGGTGTTGATGCCCATGAGCTTGGCGGTGTCGGGGTCCTGTGCGGTGGCCTGCATGGCGCGGCCGGCGCGGCTCTTGGAGACGAACAGCCCGAGGGCGAGCATGCACACCGGGGCGGCTATGAGGAGGAAGGCGTCGCCGCGCTGGATGTGGAGATCGCTGAAGATCTCGAACGAGGAGCCTTCGAACTGCGGGAAGCTGCGGGGCTTCTTGGCGTCGGGGTAGAAGGCCCAGACGGCCTGCTGCAGCGCGATGGACAGGCCGATCGCGGTGATCAGGGGGGCGAGCCGGGGGCCGCCGCGCAGGGGCCGGTAGGCGAAGCGTTCCGCCGCGGTGGCGATGGCGACCGAGGCGATGACGCCGCCGATCAGCATGAGGGGCAGGGCGAGGGAGAGCGCGGTGCCGCTGGGCAGCCAGATGTAGATGGTGAGGGCCCCGAAGCCCCCGATCATGAAGATCTCGCCGTGGGCGAAGTTGATGAGCTGGACGATGCCGTAGACCATGGTGTACCCGATGGCGATCAAGCCGTAGAGGGCGCCAAGGGTCAGGCCGTTGACCAGCGTTTGCGGCAGTTCGTGCACCGCAGGGCCTCCGATGAGCGTGTCGGATATGACGCCGCGCGAGGGCGATGGTGTACGCCCTCGCGCGGATTCGTTTCGTTGGGTGTGCGGATCGCCGCCGGGGGTCAGTCCTTGAAGGTCTCGCTCTTCACGGACTTCCAGGTGCCCTTGGTGACCTTGTAGACGGTCAGCTGCTTGTTGGTGGTGTCGCCGTACTGGTCGAAGGAGACCTTGCCGGTGACGCCGTCGAAGGAGACCTTGCCGAGCGCCTCGGTGACCTTGGCGCGGGCGTCGTCCGGGAGCTTGCCGTCGTTGTCCTCGACGACGGCCTTGACGGCCTGGATGATGGCCCAGCCGGCGTCGTAGGAGTAGCCGCCGTAGGCCGCGTACGGGTCCTTGTAGTGCTGGTCCCCGTAGTTCTTCACGAAGGTCTTGGCGGAGTCGAGCTGCTCGACCGGGTAGCCGACGGAGGTGGCGAGGTCGCCGTCGTTGTTGGTGCCCGACGCCTTGATGAAGGCGGGGTCGTAGATGCCGTCGCCGCCCATGATCGGGACCTGCGCGCCGGCCTGCTTGACCTGGTCGGACAGCAGACCGCCCTCGGGGTACTGGCCGCCGAAGTAGACGGAGTCGGCGCCGGTGGACTTGACCTTGCTGGAGATGCCGGAGAAGTCGGTCTCCTTGACGGTCAGGTGGTCCCGGCCGACGACCTTGCCGCCGAGGCGCTTGAACTCCTCGGCGAAGATGGTGGCGAGGCCGTTGCCGTACGCCTGCTTGTCGTCGACGACGAAGACCTTCCGCTTCTTCGCGTCCTTGTAGTAGTACTGCGCGGCGAAGCGGCCCTGGATGATGTCGGTGGTCGCGGTGCGGAAGTAGGTCTTGAAGGGACGCGACTTCTTGCCCGAGGCCCAGTCGTCACCCTGGCTGAGGGCCGGGTTGGTGTTGGCGGGGGAGACCTGGGCGAGGTCGGCCCGGTCGAAGACGCCCTGCATGGACTGGGCGACGCCCGAGTTCAGCGGCCCGACCGCGCCGAGGATGTCCTCGTCGTCGACCATCGAGGTCGCGTTCGCCTTGCCGGAGGAGGGCACGGCCTGGTCGTCGAAGGACTTGACCTTGAAGGTGACCCCGTCGACCTCGTTGTTCTTGTTGGCCACCTTCGCCGCGAGGTCGACGGAGTTCTTGATGCCCTGGCCGAGGGCGGACAGCGAGCCGGTGAGCGGGGCGTCGACACCGATGACCACGGTGGTCTTGCTGTCCTTGCCGCCACTGTCGTCTTTGTCGTCGCGCGACCCGCAGGCGCTGAGGGTGAGGGCGCCCGCAGTGATCGCGGTCGTGATGATGAGCAAGGAACGGTGTCGCACGAGGAATCCTTTCGCTGGCCCGGCACCCCGGGTTCATGGGGTGCCGTGTCCTCGCCGGATGAACCTGGAATGGCCGTGCGGGTGCGGCGTACACCCCACGGGGCCGTGACTGGCTGTGACTCTAAGCGCGGGGCGCGATCGGGGGCAGAGGTCTAGACGATGATGTGACTGTCTTGTTATGACGCGCGTCACCCAGGATGTCCGTGTAGCGGAACGTAAGGGATGAATGGGGCGAATCTGATCCAACCATTAGGTCCGGATCCTGAGAAGCTGCAGTTCCGCTAAGGAGTGCGGGGGACTGGTGAACGATGCGCGAAGCGCCGGGTGCGGGCGAGCGGAGAAAGATCGAGTTCAGGGGCGTCGCGGGTGGCGAAAATGCGATCTCATATTGCGTCAGTGTTACGGAGTGTTACGACTGTCGGCGTCGGTCCGGTGCGGTGGCGGGGGTGCCGGACGGGTGCGGCTCAGGGTGGCGGGCGCCAGTTCTCGGAGCTGTGGGTGGCGCCGTTCGTGGCCGCGCAGCGGCGCTCGGCCAGGCGTTTGATCAGCGCTTTGGCGGCCGGGGTGCCATGCCGCCGCCGCTCGGCGCGCGCGGCGTGGACGATGTCGTCGTAGATCTCGTACTGCTGGTTGGAGAGCCCCTTCTGCTCCCAGTCGAGCCCGGCCCAGCGGCTGCCCGCGAGGTCCTGTTCGGCCCAGTAGGAGATGAGATCGGCGCACAGCCGTACGGGCGAAGGCGCCTGTGGCGTGGGGCTGTTGGGGCCGGGGCCGGATGCGGACGGGGCGCTGTCACCCGAGCCGCGAGAGCCGTCAGAGCTGCCGGAACCGGATCCGCCGCATCCGGTCAGTGTCACGGCGAGTACGAGAGTGCAGCCACAGACGGTGGCGGGCCAGGAACCCGCCCGGGCCGTTGCCCCCATGGGGAGTCACGCTAGACCCGGCCTCCCGGGGGGACAACGGCGATGACGCAGGCCGTTGCGGCGAGGGCCGGATCGGCCGGGCCGGAAGCGGGGCGCCGGACGCCGCCCGGGGGCGTCCGGCCCGCCGGGCGTCACGCTTCGCCGCGCTCCTTGGCCTCGGTGACCTCGGCGACCGTCTTGGCCTGGCCGGCCTCGTCGACCTCGCGCAGCAGGCAGGTGAGGCGCGCGGTGCACACCCGCCGGTCCTGCTCATCGCTGATGACGATCTCGTAGGTGGCGGTGGAGCGGCCCCGGTGGACGGGGGTGGCGACGCCGGTGACGAGGCCGGAGCGCACTCCGCGGTGGTGGGTGCAGTTGAGGTCGACGCCGACCGCGATCCGCCCGCTGCCGCCGTGGAGCATCGAGCCGACCGAACCGAGAGTTTCGGCCAGCACGGCGGAGGCGCCGCCGTGCAGCAGGCCGTACGGCTGGGTGTTGCCCTCCACGGGCATGGTGGCCACGACGCGGTCCGCGGAGGCTTCCAGGATCTGCACGCCCATGCGGGTGCCCAGGTGCCCGGCGGAGAACAGCGCGGGAAGATCCACGCCGAGCGCCGCGTACTCGTCGATTACCTCCTGCGGGAACTTCACGCTGGTCTGCTCGCCCATCGGACCGGCTCCGTTCGATTGCTTGTGGTGGCCACCTTCTTACCAGGTGACTGAGCAAACGCTTAGGCCGGGGGTGTCTGTTCCAGGCGGACCACCACGGACTTGCTCGCCGGGGTGTTGCTGGTGTCGGCGGTGGCGTCCAGCGGGACCAGGACGTTGGTCTCCGGGTAGTACGAGGCGGCGCAGCCGCGCGCGGTCGGGTAGTGGATCACGCGGAAGCCGGTGGCGCGCCGCTCGATGCCGTCCGTCCACTCGCTGACCAGATCGGCATAGCTCCCGTCGGCCAGCCCGAGCTCCTGGGCGTCCTCGGGGTGCACCAGCACCACCCGGCGGCCGTTCTTGATGCCGCGGTAGCGGTCGTCCAGGCCGTAGATGGTGGTGTTGTACTGGTCGTGGGAGCGGAGGGTCTGCAGCAGCAGCCGGCCCTCGGGCGCCGTGGGGTACTCGACGGGGGCCGCGGTGAAGTTGGCCTTACCGGTGGTGGTGGGGAAGCTGCGGCTGTCGCGCGGGGCGTGCGGCAGGGCGAAACCGGAGGGGTCGCTCACCCGGGTGTTGAAGTCCTCGAAGCCGGGGATGACGGCGGCGATACGGTCGCGGATCCGCGCGTAGTCCTTCTCGAACTCCTCCCAGGGGGTGTGGCTTTCGGGGCCCAGCACCCGGCGGGCCAGCCGGCAGACGATGGCCGGTTCGGAGAGCAGATGGGAGCTCGCGGGCTCCAGGCGCCCACGGGAGGCGTGCACCATGCCCATGGAGTCCTCGACGGTCACGAACTGCGGGCCGCCGCCCTGCAGATCGGCCTCGGTGCGGCCGAGGGTGGGCAGGATCAGCGCCCGCGCCCCGGTGACCACATGGGAGCGGTTGAGCTTGGTGGAGACATGGACGGTCAGCCGCGCGGCGCGCATCGCGCCCTCGGTGACCTCGGTGTCGGGGGAGGCCGCCACGAAGTTGCCGCCCATGGCGAAGAAGACCTTCGCCTGGCCGTCGCGCAGGGCGCGGATGGCCCGCACGACGTCGAAGCCGTGCTCACGGGGCGGGGCGAAGCCGAACTCGCGCTCCAGGGCGTCGAGGAAGGCCGGGGCGGGGCGCTCGAAGATGCCCATGGTGCGGTCGCCCTGCACATTGCTGTGGCCGCGCACCGGGCAGACCCCGGCGCCGGGGCGGCCGACGTTGCCGCGCAGCAGCAGGAAGTTGACGACCTCCCGGATGGTGGGCACCGAGTGCTTGTGCTGGGTCAGGCCCATCGCCCAGCACACGATGGTGCGCTTGGAGTCGAGGACCATGCGCAGCGCGCTGTCGATGTCGGCGCGGTCGAGGCCGGTGGCGCGCAGCGTCTCGTCCCAGTCGGCGTCGCGGGCGGCCTTGGCGAACTCCTCGAAGCCGTGGGTGTGCTCGCCGATGAACTGCTCGTCGGTGGCTCCCTCGCCCGCGCCGGAGGCGCTGTCGGACGCTTCCAGGATGAGCTTGTTGAGGAGGCGGAACAGCGCCTGGTCGCCGCCGAGCCGGATCTGCAGGAAGAGATCGGTGAGCGCGGTGCCGACGCCGGAGAGGCCGCGCGCGTTCTGCGGGTTCTTGAACCGCTCCAGCCCGGCCTCGGGCAGCGGGTTGATGGAGATGATCTTCGCGCCGTTGGCCTTCGCCTTCTCCAGGGCGGAGAGCATGCGCGGGTGGTTGGTGCCCGGGTTCTGCCCGGCCACGATGATCAGGTCGGCCTGGTAGAGGTCCTCGAGCAGCACGCTGCCCTTACCGACGCCGAGGGTTTCGGTGAGCGCCGAGCCGGAGGACTCATGGCACATGTTGGAGCAGTCGGGGAGGTTGTTGGTGCCGAATTCGCGCGCGAAGAGCTGGTAGAGGAAGGCCGCCTCGTTGCTGGTGCGGCCCGAGGTGTAGAAGACCGCCTCGTCGGGGGAGTCGAGCGCGGTCAGCTCGTCGCCGATGATGTCGAAGGCCCGGTCCCAGGACACCGGCTCGTACCGCTCGGCGCCCTCGTCCAGATACATGGGCTGGGTGAGCCGGCCCTGCTGGCCGAGCCAGTAGCCGCTGCGGGTGGCGAGATCGGCCACCGGGTGGGCGGCGAAGAAGTCGGGGGTGACCCGGCGAAGGGTGGCCTCCTCGGCGACGGCCTTCGCCCCGTTCTCACAGAACTCGGCCGCGTGGCGCTTGTCCGGCTCGGGCCAGGCGCAGCCGGGGCAGTCGAAGCCCTTCTTCTGGTTGACGCGCAGGAGCGTGAGCGCGGTGCGGCGCACCCCCATCTGCTGCTGGGCGATGCGCAGCGAATGCCCCACCGCCGGCAGCCCGGCCGCGGCATGTTGCGGGGGTGTGACCTCGGGCGCGTCCTGGATCGGATCGCCTGCGGGCGGCTTGGCTGCCATCGTCGCTCCCCTTGGGCTCGAGCGTTGCGGGACCTGTGCGTGGACCTGTGGGTCAAATCCTGTCACGGGCCTACGACAGCCGGGGCGGCGGCCCGGTCCGGCTGTGCGGGGGCACGATCTTGTACGCGGCCCGGTCCGATCTTGTGCCCGGTCCGGTCCGGGTGGCCGGGGGCGGGCCGGTCCGGTGGCCGGGGCGGGAGGCATTGTCGGTGGGCCGTGGCAGGATCGGGGGCGTGGCAGAGAAAGCATCGAAGAAGACCGCAGCGCCCGCTTCCGACCGCACGGGGGAGGACCGTCCCCGCCTGCTCCTGCTGGACGGGCATTCCCTGGCATACCGGGCGTTCTTCGCGCTGCCGGCGGAGAACTTCAGCACGACCACCGGCCAGACCACCAACGCGGTCTACGGCTTCACCTCGATGCTGGCGAACACGCTCCGTGATGAGCAGCCCACACACCTCGCGGTGGCGTTCGACGTCTCGCGCAAGACCTGGCGCTCCGAGCAGTTCACGGAGTACAAGGCGAACCGCTCCAAGTCCCCCGACGAGTTCAAGGGCCAGGTCGAGCTGATCGGCGAGCTGCTGGACGCCATGAACATCACGCGCTTCGCGGTGGACGGCTTCGAGGCCGACGACGTGATCGCCACCCTCGCCACCCAGGCCGAGGAGCAGGGCTTCGACGTGCTGATCGTCACCGGCGACCGGGATTCGTTCCAGCTGGTCACCGACCATGTCACGGTGCTCTACCCCACCAAGGGCGTCTCCGAGCTGACCCGGTTCACCCCCGGGAAGGTGCACGAGAAGTATGGCCTCACCCCGGCGCAGTACCCCGACTTCGCGGCCCTGCGCGGCGATCCGTCGGACAACCTCCCCGGCATCCCGGGTGTCGGCGAGAAGACCGCGGCGAAGTGGATCAATCAGTTCGGCTCCTTCAAGGAGCTGGTGGAGCGGGTCGGCGAGGTCAAGGGGAAGGTCGGCGAGAAGCTCCGCGACCACCTGGAGTCCGTCAAGCTCAACCGCCAGCTGACCGAGCTGGTGCGGGATGTGGAGCTGGCCGCCGGCCCCGAGGGGCTGGGGCGCACTCCGTACGACCGGGAGGCGCTCTCGGCGATCCTGGACGCGCTGGAGTTCCGCCACCAGAACTTCCGCGACCGGATCATGGCCGTCGACCCGGGCGCGGCGGCGGACGAGCCCGCGGCCGCGGAGCCGGGTATCGCGGTCGACGGAGTGGCGCTGGGCGCCGGTGAGCTCGCCCCCTGGCTGGAGAGCCACCGTGACGCCCCGCTGGGCCTGGCCACCGTCGACACCTGGGCGCTGGGCAGCGGCAGCGTCAGCGAGATCGCGCTGGCCACCGGTTCCGGCCCCGCCGCGTTCTTCGACCCCTCGCAGCTGGACGAGGCCGACGAGCGGGCGTTCGCCGAGTGGATCTCGGACCCGGACCGCCCCAAGGTGCTGCACAACGCCAAGGGGATCATGCGGGTCTTCGCCGAGCACGGCTGGTCCGTCGCGGGCGTCACCATGGACACCGCGCTGGCGGCCTATCTGGTCAAGCCCGGCCGCCGCTCCTTCGAGCTGGACGCCCTGTCGGTGGAGTACCTGGGCCGTGAGCTGTCCCCGGCGGTCGCCGCCGACAGCGGCCAGCTGGCCTTCGGCGCCGATGACGAGGCCGAGCGGGACGCCTTGATGATCAAGGCGCGGACGATCCTGGACCTGGGCGAGGCGTTCGGCGGCCGGCTGAAGGACGTGGGCGCGGCCGGGCTGCTGCACGACATGGAGCTGCCCGTCTCAGAGCTGCTGGCCCGGATGGAGCGGTCGGGTATCGCCGCCGACCGCGGGTGGCTGGAGCGCATGGAGCAGCAGTTCGCGGCCGCCGTGCAGCACGCCGTGCAGGAGGCGCACGCCGCGGTGGGCCATGAGTTCAACCTCGGCTCGCCCAAGCAGCTCCAGGAGGTGCTCTTCGGCGAGCTGGGCCTGCCCAAGACCAAGAAGACCAAGACCGGGTACACCACGGACGCCGACGCGCTGGCGTGGCTCGCCGGGCAGACCGACCACGAACTCCCGGTGATCATGCTGCGCCACCGGGAGCAGGCGCGGCTGCGCTCCACCGTCGAGGGCCTGATCAAGACGATCGCCCCCGGCGGCCGCATCCACACCACCTTCAACCAGACCGTGGCGGCCACCGGCCGGCTCTCCTCCACCGACCCCAATCTGCAGAACATCCCGGTGCGCACGGACGAGGGCCGGGCGATCCGGCGCGGCTTCGTCGTCGGTGACGGCTTCGAGTCGCTGATGACCGCCGACTACAGCCAGATCGAGCTGCGCGTCATGGCCCATCTCTCCGAGGACGAGGGCCTGATCGAGGCGTTCACCTCCGGTGAGGACCTGCACACCACGGTCGCCTCCCAGGTCTTCTCCGTCGACAAGTCGGCGGTCGACCCGGAGATGCGCCGCAAGATCAAGGCCATGTCCTACGGGCTGGCGTACGGCCTTTCGGCGTTCGGTCTCTCCCAGCAGCTGGGCATCACCCCCGATGAGGCCCGCAAGCTGATGGAGACCTTCTTCGAGCGGTTCGGCGGGGTGCGCGACTATCTGCAGCGGGTCGTCGAGGAGGCGCGCGCCACCGGCTATACCGAGACCATGCTCGGCCGCCGCCGCTATCTCCCGGACCTCACCAGCGACAACCGCCAGCGCCGCGAGATGGCCGAGCGGATGGCGCTCAACGCCCCGATCCAGGGCACCGCCGCCGATATCGTGAAGATCGCGATGCTCAAGGTGGACGCGGCGTTGACGGGGGAGAAACTCTCGTCGCGGATGCTGTTGCAGGTCCACGACGAAATCGTGCTGGAGATCGCGCCCGGTGAGCGGGAGCGGGTCGAGGAGCTGGTCCGCCGGGAGATGACGGGCGCCTTCAGTCTGAGCGCTCCGCTGGGCGTATCGGTAGGATCCGGGTCGGACTGGGAATCGGCGGCTCACTGAGGGTTCCACTGATGTGGCGTTTGCACCGGTAGCTGCGGGCCATAAGTTGTCGTAGTGTCACCAGAGTTGACGCGCCGGGGGAGCGCACTGTGTTCGACGGGAGGGACACACGGATGGCACCGCTTATCGGCCGACGACTGCGCAAGGGGGCCGCCACGACGGCGGTGGCGGCCGCCGCGATGGCCGCCCTCACCGCGTCCCAGGCACCCGGGTTCGCCCACTCCGACCAGGGCGACCGGAACCGGGAGCAGCGGGCGGGGGAGGCACCGGCGCCCGACGACACCCCCATTGACGGTGGTTCGTCGTACCACACTGATCTGCCACCGCTGGTCACCCCCGACAAGCCGGGCTCCTCGATCGATCTGCCCGGGCTCCCCGGGAGTGGCAACACCAAGGCCGAGGCGGGCATACCCGCGAGCGTGCTGGACGCCTACAAGAAGGTGGAAGCGGCCCTGAAGGAGTCCAACCCCGGCTGCAATCTGCCCTGGCAGTTGCTCGCCGCGATCGGCAAGGTCGAGTCCGGCCAGGCCCGCGGCGGCAATGTGGAGGCCGACGGCACCACCGTCTCGCCCATCCTCGGCCCGGTCCTCAACGGCGACGGCTTCGCCCTGATCAAGGACACCGACGGCGGTGCCTACGACGGCGACAGCACGCATGACCGAGCGGTCGGCCCCATGCAGTTCATCCCGTCCACCTGGGCCAACTGGGGGCGGGACGGCAATGGTGACGGCGAGAAGGACCCCAACAACGTCTATGACGCCGCCCTCGCCGCGGGCAACTACCTCTGCGCGGACGGCCGCGATCTGTCCGTCAAGGCCGATCTGGACCGCGCGATCCTCGGCTACAACCACTCGCAGGAGTATCTGAACACCGTCCTGTCGTGGTTCGAGTACTACAAGCGCGGCACCCACGAGGTCCCCGACGGCACCGGCGTGCTGCCCTCGGGGGACGGCTCCGGCGGCTCGGGCGACAAGGGCAAGGACTCGGGCAAGGGCGGCGGAAACGGCAAGGACACCGGGAAGGGCCAGGACGCCCACACCCTGCCCAAGCCCGACGACGAGCCCGACACCTCCACCCCGACCCCTCCGTCCGGCGAGCACGGCGGGACCCCCGGCACCGGGACCCCGACCCCCAAGCCCCCGACCACTCCGCCGTCCACCCCGAGCGGCACCAGCAAGCTCACCACGGTCGGCGCGAAGGAGCTGTCCGCCACCGCGGGCACCGGATTCGCCCAGTCGCCGCGCGTCAAGGCCGTGGACGCCGCGGGCAAGCCGGTGGCCGGTGCGCGCGTGAGGTACGAGATCCTCGGCGAGACCGACGCGCGCTTCATCGGCCTCGTCAAGTCCGCCACCATGGTGACCGGCATCGATGGCACCGCCACCGCGCCGAAGCTGCTCGCGGGCGAGAAGACCGGCACCTTCACCGTGCGCGCCACCGCCGTGGGGCGGGAGGCCGCCCCGGTCGAGTTCACCGCGACCGTCAAGGCCCGTCCCGTACCGCAGGCCGATGCGCTGGCCCGCCTCGGCGACAAGGAGCTCACGGCCCAGACCGGCGCCTCCTTCGCCGACGCGCTCACCGTCACGGCCACCAGCAAGGGCAAGGCCACGGCGGATGTGCCGGTGACCGCCACGATGATCACCTCGGCGAAGGACCCCGAGCCGGCCGACAAGGGGCCCTACTTCCTGGACGACAAGGGCAAGCCGGTGCGCACCCTGACCGCCCTGAAGACCAACGCCCTCGGGCAGCTCACCCTGCCGAAGATCCTCACCGATGACCACGCGGGCACCTTCCTGCTCCGCCTCACCGCCGAGGGCGGCGCCGTCCTGGACATCGAGCTGACGGTCACCCAGGCCCAGGCCCCCGCCTCGTAAGCCGCCCGGTAACCGAACACCGCCGCGGATCACGCGGTTCCTCGCGCCGCCCCTGAGCCCCCACCGGGCCAGGGGCGGCGCGACGCTTTTCCGCCTTCGTGTTCTCATCTGCGGCCCCCGTTGCTACGGTGCCCCATCCCTGACGAACCGTCAGGCAGTGCCTCGTACCGGACCACGAGGAGGCCCGTATGCGCGCCCTCGCCGCCGCCGCGATCGGACTCGCCGCCGCCCTCGCCATCGTCCTCACGATGACGGCCATCGGCGCCCCCAGCGGTGAGACCTCCCCGAAACCCCTGCTCACCACCGTCCCCAAGCACCCCTGAGGGAGGGACATCCGCCATGCGCCGCAGAGCAAGCCTGGTGCTGCTGGCCTTCGCCGTCTTCTTCGCCGCACTCGCGCCGCTGCTGCGCTGGTACGCCTATCCCCGGCTGGCCAAGATCCCGCCCAGCGAGTACCAGACGGCGGTCCTGGAGGCCAGCCCGGCCACCCTGCTCGACTACGGCACCATGCAGCCCCGCAAGGTCTCCAAGGTCAGCATCGTGCAGACCCTGCGCGGCAATGTGCCCGCCGCCGAGAAGACCGGGAAGGCGACCGGGCGCGATGTCGTCGTCTGGGACGCCCTGTCCTATGTGGCCGGGCCCGACGGCAAGATGGTCTCCAAGATCCCCGAGCGCTATGTCTTCGACGCCCACTCCCAGGACCCGGTGCACGCGGGCGGGGAACATGTCGACGGGGACGCGGTCCGCCGCGACGGCATCGAGTTCAAATGGCCGTTCCTCACCGAGAAGCGCGACTACCGCTACTTCGACGCCCAGACCCGCACCTCCGCCCCCATCCACTACAAGGGCACCCAGACCTTCCGCGGCCTGAAGGTCTACTACTTCGAACAGACCATCCCCTGGACCAAGGTGGCGCTGCCCAAGACCATGCCGGTCGAGGGCGTCACCCCCGAGACCGTCCGCAAGGCCGGCACCTCCCGCTGGTACAGCACCAAGCGGATGTTCTGGGTCGAGCCCACCACCGGCGCCCCGGTCAACGGACAGGAGATCCACAAGGAAGAGCTGCGCGGCGGCACACTGCTGGGCGACCGCGACCGGGTGACCGTCTTCTCCGGCCATGTGAAGATGCGCGAGGACTACATCCGGCACACGGTCGACATGGTGAAGTCCCAGCGCCAGCTCGTCCTGCTGCTCACGGCCTATCTGCCATGGGGCTTCCTGACCCTCGGCATGGCCCTGCTCGCGCTCGCCCTGCTGCTGGAGGCCCGCGGGCGCGCGGCGCGCCCGCCGTCGGCCCCGGCGGCGCCGACCCCGTTGTCAGTGGCGGGCCGTAGCGTATGACCATGCCAGTGAACAGCTGCGTCCCCGGGCCCGAACTCGTCGGCCACATCGTCGAATTGGCGCGCCTGGAATGGACTCCGGGTGCCACGGCGGCCGCCGCCGAGCGCTTCGGCTGGGTGCCCGACGGCTCCCATGCGTCCTCGCACGCCACCAACACCGGGCACTATGTCCGCCCCGAGTGGTTCGGCGGGCCCGATGACGCGGACACCGAATGCCTGATCCCGTTCTGCTACTACTACGAGCCGGACGACTTCGACGCGGAGTTGCAGGCCGACGGGCTCAGCGGCAATGTCGACTGGCTCGCCGAGTACCACTCCGAGGACCCCGCATGGGTCTTCCACCGCGACGCCGACCGCTCCGTCTTCGACGGCCGGTGGCGCGCCGCCGTGGACGCCTTCGGCGAGCGCCTGGGCGAGCCGGAGACCGTCGTGCGGGACGAGAAGGGCGACCACCCGTGGAACTACGCCGCGTGGCGCTGCGGCGGCAATGCGGTGGTGGTCGGCCAGTGCGTCGACAACGGCTCGTATATGACCTTCGAGCAGGCGCTCATATGGGTCGGACCGCACCCCGTGGACGAACCGTTCCCGACGGGCGAGCAGTTCGCCCTGAGGCTGGAGTGCTGAGCCGCGCGGCCGTCGCGTCAATCGCCGTGTCAATCCCCGCGTCAACCTGCGTCCCCGCGATTCGCTCGTGGTGGCCAAGCCAGTAGTGATCAGGGCAGAGGCGTGGCTAGCATGCCGCCCATGCCTGGCATCACGATTGAGTTCACCGAGCAGGAGCTGGCCGAGCTGCGTGCCGAGGCGAGGGAGAAGGGCGTCGCGATCAAGCGCCTGGCGCACGACATACTGACCGAGGACGTGGTCCGGCGGCGTCAGAAGCAGCGTTTCGTCGAGGGCGCCGTGAAGTTCGCCCTGGAGTACAAGCCCGAGTTCGAGCGGGAGTTCCCGCACGGCATGCGGTGATCCTGTATGTCGACGCCGGTTGGGTGCTGAACGTCCAGGTCGAGGTCTCCCCGGTGAACACCCCGGTCCGGGACTGGGGTGCGCTGCACTGCATGACCGAACGCCACCGCTATGAGCGGTTCTCGGGCGAGCCCTATTACGAGGAGGCCGCCGCCCGCGCCGCGACCTTTCTGCACACCTCACTGATCCTTGAGCCGTTCTCCGACTACAACGCCACGATCGGTGCGGCCTGCGCGCGGATGTACATGGAGGAGTCGGGAGAGCCGATCACGCCTCCGCCGGGTGGCATGGTCAAACTCGTCCGCGAGATACGGGAGATCAGCGGATTCCGGCTCGGCGAGACCGCCCGCAGGCTGCGCGACTGGGCCGACTGACGCCCGACGTGGCCCGCCGATGCCCGGCGCGGCCTGCCGATGCCCGACGTGGCCCGCCGATGTCCGATACGGCCCGCTGTACGGCCCCCATCGGTTGTGGGCTGAGCGGTGGCGTTGGGCGGGCTCGGCGGCTGTGGGTTCAGCGGCGGGCGTCAGCCGGGCTCAGCGGCTGACGTTGGGCGGCTCAGCGGCGGGAGTTGGTCCGCCGGGTCGGCTCGGCCGTCGCCGGGTCCTCCGGCCACGGATGTTTGGGATACCGGCCGCGCAGCTCGGCCCGCACCGAGCGGTAGCCGTCCTTCCAGAACGACGCCAGATCGGCGGTGACCGCGGCCGGACGCCCCGCCGGGGACAGCAGATGCACCAGCAGCGGCACCCGTCCGCCCGCGATCCGGGGCGCCTCCTGCCAGCCGAACAGCTCCTGCAGCTTCACCGCCAGCACGGGCCGGTCCGCGCCGTAGTCCACCCGCACCCGCGAGCCGCTCGGCACCTCGATCCGCTCCGGCGCCAGCTCCTCGAACCGCGCGGCCTCGCCCGTGGCCCACGGCATCAGCCGGGCCAGCGCCTGTCCCGCGTCCACCCGCCCCAGATCGGCCCGCCCGCGGGCCCGCGCCAGCTCCGTCCCGAGCCAGTCGTCCGTGCGGTCCAGCAGCGCCGCGTCGGAGACATCCGGCCAGGCCCCGCCCAGCTCCTGATGGAGAAACGCCATCCGCTGCCGGACCGCCGTGGCCTGCGCCGACCAGCGCAGCAGCCCCGTCCCCTCGCGGCGCAGCCCCTCCAGCAGCGCCCGCCGCACCAGCTCCGGATCGGGCTTGGCCAGCGGCCGGGACACCAGCTCGATCGCGCCGAGCCGGGCCACCCGGCGCGCCACGACGTCCCCGTCGGCCCAGCGCACCTCCGCACCCTCCGAGGCCAGCGCCGCTGCTGCCGCCCGGGCGGTGTCCTCGTCGGTCACGGCCGCGAGCCGCACCCGCGCCGACGCGGAGGTCACCGGCCGGTCCGCGACGGCCACCGCGAGCCACGGCGACCCGCCCAGCCGCGAGCCGTCGCCCAGCTCCGCGCCCGTCCCCGCGGCCATGAGGTACACCCGCTCGCCGCGCCGCCGGGCCACTCGCTCCGGAAACGCCAGCGCGGCCAGCATCCCCGCCACGGCGTCATCGCCGCGCGCCGCCCGCTGTGCGCCACGTGCGCCATCGGGCCGCGCGTCGCCCGCGCCGGTCAGGGCCTGTTCGAGCCGCCGGGCCTCCTGGCGCCAGCGGGCGGCGTAGGGGTCGCCGCCGTGGCGGGCGGTGCGCCAGGCGGCGGCGAGGTCGTCGCCGTACTCCCTCGGGGGCTCCTCGCTCAGCAGGGCCACCACCTCGGCCGCCCGGCGTGCGCCGACCTCCTTCGCGCCGTCGATGAGCGCCCGCGCGAGGCGGGGGTGGAGGCCGAGGCGGGCCATCCGGGTGCCGCGCTCGGTGGCCCGTCCGGCGGCGTCCACGGCGCCGATCGCGGTCAGCGTCTCGCGGGCGGCCGTCATCGCCCCGGTGGGCGGCGGATCGAGCAGGGCCAGCCCCGAGGCGTCCGGATCGCCCCAGCACGCCGTCTGCAGCGCGAAGGCCGTAAGGTCGGCGCCGGCGATCTCCGGGGACGGGAAACGCGGCAGCCGGGCGTCCTCCGCCTCCGGCCAGCAGCGGTAGACCACCCCGGGCGCCTCACGCCCCGCACGGCCCGCGCGCTGCCGGGCGGCCGCTCGTGACGCCCTTACGGTCGTCAGCGCGCTCAGCCCGCGTGCGTGGTCCATCCGGGGCTCACGCGCCAGCCCGCAGTCCACGACGATCCTCACGCCCGGCACGGTCAGGCTCGACTCGGCGACCGAGGTGGCCAGCACCACCCGCCGCCGTCCGCCGTCCGAGCCCGCCAGCACCGCCTCCTGTACGGCGGCCGGCGCCCGCCCGTGCACCTGCAGGACCTCCGCCTCGGCGAGCCCGCCCAGCTTCCCGGCCACCCGGGAGATCTCGCCCACGCCCGGCAGGAAGCACAGCACATCGCCCTCCCGCTCGCGCAGCGCCCGCCGCACCACGGCCGCGACATGGTCCAGCAGGGCGGGGTCCACCCGCATCCCGTGCGGCGGCCGTACGGGGCGCTCGGACGGCGCCCAGACCACCTCCACCGGATGGGACACGCCCGGTGCCGAGACGACCGGCGCGGGCCCCTCAGGACCGTCCCCGACGTCCGTCCCGCTCTCCCCGCTCTCCCCGCCGTCGCCGAGCAGCCGCGCCCAGCCCTCCGCGTCCGTGGTCGCCGAGGCGGCGATCAGCCGGAGGTCGGGGCGCAGGGCGGCCCGGACGTCCAGCAGGAAGGCGGCGGCCGTGTCCGCGTCCAGATGGCGCTCATGGCATTCGTCGAGAACGACCACATCGACGCCGGTCAGCTCCTGGTCGCGTTGCAGCCGTTGCAGCAGCACGCCGGTGGTGACCACCTCGACCACGGTCCCGCGGCCGGCCTGCCGCTCCCCGCGCACGGTGAAGCCGACCTTCCCGCCCGGCCGCTCGCCCAGCAGCCACGCCATCCGCCGCGCGGCGGCCCGTGCCGCGATCCGCCGCGGCTCGGCGACCAGCACCCGCCGCACCGGTCCGCCGCCCACCAGCCCGGCGAGCACCAGTGGCACGAGCGTCGTCTTACCGGTCCCCGGAGGCGCGCACAGCACGGCGACCCCGCGGTCCTCGAGCGCGCGCAGCAGCGCGGGCACGGCCTCGCGCACGGGAAGGCGGTCGAGGGCCTCGGCGCGCGGGTCCCCAGGAGTGGTCAACGCCTCTGCTCCGATTCCGCTCAGTCCCGCTCGCATACGAAGATCGCCGTGCCCGGGATGAGGTTCCCGCGCAGGGGGGACCAGCCGCCCCACTCCTGGTGGTTCCACGCGGGCCACTCCGGCTCGATCAGGTCGAGCAGCCGGAAGCCCCCGGCCACCACGTCCCGCACCCGGTCGCCCAGCGTCCGGTGGTGCTCCACGTAGACGGCCCGGCCCGACTCGTCCTGCTCCACATAGGGCGTGCGGTCGAAGTAGGAGCCGGCGACGGACAGCCCCTCGGGGCCGGGTTCGTCGGGGAACGCCCAGCGGATCGGGTGCGTCACCGAGAAGACCCACCGTCCGCCCGGCCGCAGCACCCGGCGCACCTCGCGCATCACCCGCACCGGCTCGGCCACGAACGGCACCGCCCCGTACGCCGAGCACGCCAGGTCGAACGAGCCGTCCCGGAAGGGCAGGGCCGTGGCGTCCGCCTGCACCAGCGCGACCCCGGCCCCGTCGCCCGTCCCGTCGCCGCCCCCGGCGGCGGCCTCCGTGTCGATCCGCCGCGCGTGCCGTAGCTGCCGGTGGGAGAGGTCCAGCGCCACCGGCCGCGCCCCCTGGGCGGCCAGCCAGCGGGCGCACTGTGCGGCGCCCGCGCCCACCTCCAGCACATCGCGCCCCTTGAGCGCCTCCACCGGGCCCAGCAGCCCGGTCTCCGCCTCGTCCAGCCCCTCCGGGCCCCATATGAACCGGTCGTCGCCCAGGAAGGCGCCGTGTTCCTCCTGGTACTCGTCCGCGTTGCGGTCCCACCACCCCCGGCTGGCCCGGCTGCTCTCCGCCTCGTCGGCGATCCGGCGGGTGGCCGTCGGATCGGCCGCCTCCGCAGGGGTGCTGGGCTCGTGTTCTTGGACCATCGCGCGCGTCGTCGTACTCTCTGTATCGACCTGTGGCTGCGGGGCACGGTGAAGACCGCGTCGCAGTACGGACCATGCAATTTGCCGGGTTCGGGGAGTTAATCCCCACGTGTGCTCTTCGTGCATTGACCATGCCCGGCTGCCCCCGTATGCTACAAGTTGCGCTGCGGGCATGTGCGCCTCGGACCGAGCAGGCCGCACTCGCATCTGTTGTATGTCCCCTCGGTTGTCGAGGTGCATGGGCTTTTCGATCATTCGAAATCGGAAAGATTCGGTGCCTCCAAGGCTGTCCGGCATCGGCAGTGCGATAAGGGCCCCGGCGTAGCAGTACCTACGACTCAATGTCCGTACCGGAGCCCTTTCCCACATGACGAGCAGCACCGAGGCAACCCGCACCACTCCGCAGGTGGCGGTAAACGACATCGGTTCCGAGGAAGCCTTCCTCGCCGCGATCGACGAGACGATCAAGTACTTCAACGACGGCGACATCGTCGACGGCGTCATCGTGAAGGTCGACCGGGACGAGGTCCTGCTCGACATTGGTTACAAGACCGAAGGCGTCATCCCTTCCCGCGAGCTTTCGATCAAGCACGACGTCGACCCCAATGAGGTCGTGGCCGTCGGCGACGAGATCGAGGCCCTGGTTCTCCAGAAGGAGGACAAGGAAGGCCGCCTGATCCTCTCGAAGAAGCGCGCCCAGTACGAGCGCGCCTGGGGCACCATCGAGAAGATCAAGGAAGAGGACGGGATCGTCACCGGTACCGTCATCGAGGTCGTCAAGGGTGGTCTCATCCTCGACATCGGCCTCCGTGGCTTCCTCCCCGCCTCCCTGGTGGAGATGCGTCGCGTCCGCGACCTCCAGCCCTACGTGGGCAAGGAGCTCGAGGCGAAGATCATCGAGCTGGACAAGAACCGCAACAACGTGGTCCTGTCCCGCCGTGCCTGGCTGGAGCAGACCCAGAGCGAGGTCCGCCAGACCTTCCTCACCACCCTCCAGAAGGGTCAGGTGCGCTCCGGCGTCGTCTCCTCCATCGTCAACTTCGGTGCGTTCGTGGACCTCGGCGGCGTCGACGGTCTCGTCCACGTCTCGGAGCTGTCCTGGAAGCACATCGACCACCCCTCCGAGGTTGTCGAGGTCGGCCAGGAGGTCACGGTCGAGGTCCTGGACGTCGACATGGACCGCGAGCGCGTCTCCCTGTCGCTCAAGGCGACCCAGGAAGACCCGTGGCAGCAGTTCGCCCGGACCCACCAGATCGGCCAGGTCGTCCCGGGTAAGGTCACCAAGCTCGTTCCGTTCGGTGCGTTCGTCCGCGTGGACGAGGGCATCGAGGGCCTGGTCCACATCTCCGAGCTGGCCGAGCGCCACGTGGAGATCCCGGAGCAGGTCGTCCAGGTCAACGACGAGATCTTCGTCAAGGTCATCGACATCGACCTCGAGCGCCGCCGCATCAGCCTCTCGCTGAAGCAGGCCAACGAGGCGTTCGGTGCCGACCCGTCCGTGGTCGAGTTCGACCCGACCCTGTACGGCATGGCCGCGTCCTACGACGACCAGGGGAACTACATCTACCCCGAGGGCTTCGACCCCGAGACCAACGACTGGCTCGAGGGCTTCGAGACCCAGCGGGAGGCGTGGGAGACCCAGTACGCCGAGGCGCAGCAGCGCTTCGAGCAGCACCAGGCGCAGGTCATCAAGTCCCGCGAGGCCGACGAGCAGGCCGCTGCCGAGGCGGGCAGCGGCGCCGCTCCGGCGCCCGGCGGGCAGGCGTCCGGTGGCGGCGGCGGTTCGTACTCCTCGGAGTCGGCCGACAACTCCGGCGCCCTGGCTTCGGACGAGGCGCTGGCCGCGCTTCGCGAGAAGCTGGCCGGCGGCCAGAGCTGATCACCGGCCGCTAGTCGGCACCAGTTGAATGGGTAAGGCCCGCTCCCCCTGGGGGGCGGGCCTTACGCATGCCCGGGTCGCCGCACACTGACCGAAACGGAGTCCACGGTCACGCTCCGGGCGGCGTCGATCCTGATGCCCTCCCGGCCGCCGCGGACCGTGATCCCCCTGACGGTCCAGTACGAGGCGCCGTTCAGCCGCAGCCCATAGCCGCCGCTCGCGGTGAGGACCGCCTTCGACGAGCCGGTGAGGGTGATCCGCGAGCCGGAGGTGCCGGAGGCGGTGATCTCGAAGCTGCCCCGATACCTGCCGTCGGCGAGCCGGATCGTATCGCCGGGCCGGGCCCCGGCGAGGGCCTCCCTGAGCCCGTCCGCGTCGTTCACGGAGATCGGGACGGTGGTGGCGGCGGGGGCCTCCCGCGCGGTCGTACCGGCCGCGATCAGCCCGCCGGCGGCGACCAGCCCGGCGGCGGAGGCGGTGACGAAGGTGCGTAATCGGGTGGGAGTGCGGCCGGGGGAGTGCATAGGAGGCTGCCTTCCTGTGCCGTGGCCAGAGGTGAACACGCTGGGTTCTGGTCAGTGAACGCCGGATGACATGATGAACCGCTGACGGCTGGCGAAGATAGGCGTGCCGCATATGCGCGTCAACCCCGCGAAGTGCGCCGACGTCGAGTTCGGGCCGCTCCCGTTAGCCCAAATGAGCTCCTCCGCAACGCGGTTCACGGCCGCCGGGCCATCGCGGCTCCGGCTCGGGGAATGCCCCCGCCCTCGTTCGGTGTTCTTCGGAGCGGACACAAGGAGGAGCGGTCACAGTGCAAGATCCGCAGGAGTTGTACGCATGGGAACCGAGCGGGCTGGCGGAGGTCGACGCGATAGCCTCGCGGGACTCGGCCGGGCTGGTGCTGCTGTACCACTTCGACGGCTATATCGACGCCGGCGAGACGGGGGACCAGATCGTCGAGCGGCTGCTCGACGGCCTGCCACGCAAGGTCGTCGCGCGCTTCGACCATGACCGGCTGGTCGACTACCGGGCCCGGCGCCCCCTGCTCACCTTCCAGCGCGACCGCTGGACGGCGTACGAGACCCCGAAGCTCGAGCTGTATCTGGTGCGCGACGCGACCGCGGCCCCGTTCCTGCTGCTCGCCGGGCCGGAGCCGGACGTGGAGTGGGAGCGGTTCGCGGCGGCCGTACGCCAGATGGTGGAGCGGCTGAACGTACGGCTCGCGGTGAACTTTCACGGCATCCCGATGGGCGTGCCGCACACCCGGCCGGTCGGCATCACCCCGCATGGAAACCGCATCGATCTGACACCGGGTCATCGCGGCTTCTTCGACGAGGCCCAAGTGCCCGGCAGCGCCGAATCCCTGATCGAGTACCGGCTCGCCGAGGCGGGACGCGATGTGCTCGGCGTCGCCGCGCATGTGCCGCACTATCTGGCCCGGTCGGCCTATCCGGACGCGGCGCTCACCGCGCTGGAGGCCATCACCGCGGCCACCGGTCTGGTCCTGCCGGGGCCCACGCACGCCCTGCGCAACGACGCCCTCAAGACGCAGGAGGAGATCGAGCGGCAGATTTCCGAGGGGGACGAGGAGCTGGTCGCGCTCGTACGGGGTCTTGAGCACCAGTACGACGCGGTGGCCGGGGCCGAGAGCCGCGGCAATCTGGTCGCGGAGCCGGCCGAGCTGCCCTCGGCGGACGAACTGGCGGCGGAGTTCGAGCGGTTCCTGGCCGAGCGGGAGGGCGAGGGTGGAGCCTGAGCGAGGGCCCGGCCGGTGCGCCGTATAGCGTGGGCCCCATGCTGAAGCTGGGGCTCACGGGCGGAATCGGCGCGGGCAAGAGCGAGGTCTCACGGATCCTGACCTCATTGGGAGCGGTGCTGATCGACTCGGATCGAATCGCTCGCGAGGTGGTCGAGCCGGGGACTCCTGGACTGGCCGCCGTCGTGACCGAGTTCGGCCCCGAGGTGCTGACCGCCGACGGCCATCTCGACCGGCCCAAACTCGGCGGGATCGTCTTCAACGACCCGGAGCGGCTGAGCGCGCTGAACGCGATCATCCACCCCCTGGTCCGGGACCGCTCCGCCGAGCTCCAGGCGGCGGTCGCCCCCGATGCCGTCGTGGTCCATGACGTCCCGCTCCTGGCCGAGAATAAGCTGGCCTCGCTCTACGACCTGGTCATGGTCGTGGACGCCACGCCCGAGACCCAGCTCGGCCGGCTGATACGGCTGCGCGGCATGGCCGAGGACGAGGCGCGGGCCCGGATGGCGGCGCAGGCCACCCGCGCCGACCGGCTGGCGATCGCCGATGTCGTGATCGACAACAATGGCCCGATCGAGGCGCTGGAGCCGCAGATCACCAAGGTCTGGGCGGATCTGGTGGCGCGGGCGGTCGGCGCGGAGGGCTGAGCGAGGGCGTGGCGCGGAGCGCGCGGGGCTGAGCCGGGGCGCGGCGCGGAGCGTGCGCGCGCCCGTGGCGGGGAATGCGGCGTGCGGGGTGATTGTTGTGGTCCTCGTGGCGAACGATCATCCGTGACAGTTCATCCCGTCCCCTCACCCGATCCACCGCCTCATCACCGAGCACGTACCCGGGGAAGGAAACGGCTGTGCCCGAGCCCACGCCCGAGACCCACGTCATCGACTACCGCGCCGCCGAGCAACTGCTCGCCGCCCGAGATCCACGGGGCGCCGTGAAGCTGCTCGACTCCGTCATCAGCTCCCACCCCGAGAACACGGCGGCCCGGCTGCTGCGGGCGCGCGCGTTCTTCCTCGCGGCGCAGCTGCGCTCGGCGGAGCTGGAGTTCCAGCTCGTCATCGAGCGCGAGCCGGACAACGCGTTCGCCCACTTCGCCCTGGCCCGCACCCTGGAGCGGGCCAACCGCTCGGCCGAGGCCACCCGCCACTTCCGGCTGGCCGCGGCGCTCGATCCGCGCCCGGACTTCGTCGAGGCGGCCCGGTTCGGCGAGCGGGGCTGAAGGGCCGGACAGGCGGGGCGCGGGCTCGTCCGCGGCGCTTGCCGGGCCCGGACTCCGCCCCATCCGCCGATCCGTACACGGCGGCCCATACCGGGCCGCTGTGCGGCGGCCCGGCCCCGGTCAGCGCCAGAGGGCGAACCCGCCGAGGACCACCGCGCCCAGCAGCACCACCCCGCCGAGCCCCAGCGCCACTCCGCGCTGCCGGACGAGGTCGTACGGGTCGGCCTCCTGTCCCGGCCGCGCCTCCCGCCGCCCGTACGGCTCTCCGGTTCCGGAGAGCATCAGCCCCAGCGCACAGAGCGCGATGCCGATCGCCAGCACCCCCATGACGGCCCCCTGTCGCGGCAGGTACTCAGCAGGTACTCGGCAGTATCTCCCGGAATGCGGGGCTCCCGGCCGTCGATATCCCGTCACCCCCGGAGCGCCGTGCACGCCTTACGGCGTCCATGCCTTGTGGCCGCCACCCCGTGCATGCCTTACGGTGTCCGGCGCCGCCCGCGGCTCCGCCTGCGCTCGCCGATCGGCGCGTACGGCGGCACATCCGGGCCGGGCTGATAATGCGGCCCCTGCCGGATGTGCCGGATGACCAGGATCAGATCGACCAGGGTGACGACGGCGAGCGCCCCACACGCGGCCGCCCATCCCGGCCGGCCCACGACCGCGAAGGCCACCGCGCCGCCGAGCGTCCAGAGCAGCCCCCACGTGGCCAGCCCAAGCCGCATCCGCAGCGGGCTGCGCGCGTGTACCGGTTCGTCACCCGTTCGGATCAACCGCGTCGGCATGGGCATCGTATCTCCCGTTTTCGGCAGCCTTCTTCTATTTTCCTCCGCTTTGTGACTCCTCGAATCTACCGCCGAGGGGCGCCCCCCGATACCTGAGATCCTGTCGTGAGCATCCACACGGGACGGCATGGGACCAGGACGATGAGGAGCTGCCAGTGATCCGCCAGTCATGGGACGAATCGGCCGCCAAGCGGGCCCGTATCCGCGGCTGCCTGCTGGGCGGGGCGATCGGGGACGCTCTCGGCAATCCGATCGAGTTCCTCTCCCTGCGGTCGATCCGCGAGACCTATGGCGGCACGGGCATCACCACCCTCGTCCCGGACGGCAGCGGAGTCGTGGGCCGGGTCACCGATGACACCCAGATGACGCTCTTCACGGCGGAGGGCCTGATACGGGCCCACGCCAGATCCTCGTCCAAGGGCATCGAAGGATCCGAGACCGCCGTCGTCCGCCATGCCTATCTGCGCTGGCTGGACACCCAGAACCACCCCGGGCCGCCGCCCGCCGAGGGCACCGGCGACCTGGTCCGCACCGGCTGGCTGCGCACCCAGCCCTGGCTGTACGCCCGCCGCGCCCCCGGCAACGCCTGCCTCTCCGGCCTCACCAAGGAACATGTCCCCGCCCCGCGGGCGCCCCTGGACGGCATCCCCGGCCCGGTGAACCCCGGCTCCAAGGGCTGCGGCACCGTGATGCGCTCGGCGCCGTTCGGCCTCACCGGGCTCGACCCCCGCGACTGCTTCGAACTCGCCGCCCGCTGCGCCACGATCACCCATGGCCATCCGACGGGCTCCTACGCGGCCGGTGCCCTGGCCGCCATGATCGCGTGCCTGCTCGACGGCGAGTCCCTCGAAGGCGCGACCCTGCGCGCCCTGGAACTCCTCGCCCGCTACCCCCGCCACGAGGAGACCACCGCCGCCCTCCGTAAGGCGGTCGAGCTGGCGGCCGAGGGCGATCCGACCGCCGAGAAGGCCGAATCGCTCGGCGGCGGCTGGGTCGCCGAGGAGGCGCTGGCCATCGCGGTCTACAGCGCCCTGGCCCGTACCCCCGCCCAGCAGATCCTCTACGGCCCCGGCGGCAAGATCAGCTACGATCCGGCGCCCCCGCGCACCCCCGTCCAGGCGGCCCTTCTGCTCTCCGTCAACCACTCCGGCGACAGCGACTCGACGGGCTCGATCTGCGGCAACCTCCTCGGCGCCCACCTCGGCGACCTCCGCCTTCCCCTGTCCTGGCTGGCCCGGACCGAGGGCCGCGGCACGATCGCCGAGCTCGCCGACGACTTCGCCTCCGAGTTCCACCGCTCCGTGGAGCTGTACGAGCCCTACGACGACGTGGTCTTCCCCCGCGACCGCTACCCGCTCAGCTGACCGCGCCCGGCAGTGCTCAGCTGACCGTGCCCGGGAGCCGGGGTGAGCGGCGGCCCCCGGATCCCGCTCAGACAGCCGTGGAGCCGTCCTTACGGTCGCGCCGGATCCAGCGCTGGATCTTGTGGAGGAAGAGAAAGCGCTCGCGCTTCTCGCGGGTGCTGCGGTCGAGCTCTTCCATGAGGCGCTTGGAGCGCTGCTCCATGTCGAGTTCGTCGAGGATGCGGTCGATCTCCGCGAGCAGGGCACCGTGGAGCTGCCACTGGCGAGGGTGCTCCTGGACGCGGCGCAGCAGGAGATCGGCGCCCCGGTCGCGGCTGGCGTGGGCCTTCACAAGCTCGCTGGAGAGGCGGGATTCGGCTTCTTCGGCGTTCGCGCTGACCTGCGTGGTGACCAGGACGGCGAAGCTCTCGACGGCGGCGGCGAGATGGACGAAGAGGTCCTTGAGGGCCTCCGCCACCTCCGGGGGGAAGAGCGGTTCCTCCGTCCGTGCCTTGGCGAGGTCGGTCAGGGTCCGGGACATGACGCGCAGGATGACGGTGCAGATCTCCAGCGTGTCCAGGCCGGTGCGGAGCACCACGCGGTAGAGGAGGCCCTCCTTGACGCGGGGGTTGAGCCGCACGCTGTCCTCCGCCTGGCGGAGTGCGGCGTCGACCTGGGTGATGTCGTGGTCGAGCCGCCGGGCCTCGTAGAGACGGGCGGCGGCGCGGTCGACGGCCATCTGGCTGCCCAGCTCCTGGCCGATGTGCAGCATGAGCTGACGCATCCGGCGGGCCAGGTCCTCGATCGACTTGCCGGCCGTCTCGACCCACACCGGAGGGGCGAGGAAGAAGTTGAAGGCCATCCCGACACCGGCTCCGATGAGGGTCTCCAGCACTCGGTCCCAGGCGTAGGTGGTCACCTGCGTCACGCCGAGGACCAGCATCGCGCTGATCGCCACCTCCTGGACCCAGTCGCCCACCCGGGTGAGATAGCCGGCGGTCTGGGCGGCGAGGATGATCAGGCACAGACTCCACCAGGTCAGCCCCACCAGCACGCTGAAGGCGACGGCGATCAGGACGCCCACGATCACGGCCTCGACCCTGCGCAGGCTCCGGGTGAGGGTCGCGTAGAGGGTGACCTGGACGACGAGGAGGGCGGTGAGCGGGGCGGTGAGCGGGGCGGGTTCCTTGCTGAGCTCGAGGGCGACGACGTACGCGATGGTCGCGGCCGCCGTGGAACGCACTGTCTGGACGACGACCGGATCGTGGCGCCGTTTGACGAACTCTGCCACCGGGTCGGGAACATCAGGCACGTACATGCCTCTTCCACGCGGAGGGGGCCGCCATGTCATCGGCCGCCGCGTACGGGTTAACGTGTCGCGCGTGATCAGGCCATTCAACGGAACGCAGGGGACGGAGGACGGCGCGGCGCTTCCCGGAAGCACCGGTCCCGCCGCCACCGTCGAGGCTCATCCGCGCCAGGTCGGGCGGGTACGGACGGAGTACGCACCCGATCCGGACGGGGACCCGGACCCCGGGGAGATCGTCTGGACATGGGTGCCGTACGAGGAGAACGACGGCCGCGGCAAGGACCGGCCGGTGCTGGTGGTCGCGCGGGAGCAGGGCGGGACGCTGCTCGCCGTGCAGCTGTCGAGCAAGCGGCATGACGCCGACCGCGAGTGGGTGCCGATCGGCTCCGGGCCCTGGGACCGGGCCGGGCGGGACTCCTGGGTCGATGTGGACCGGGTGCTGCGGGTGCACCCGGACGGGATGCGGCGCGAGGCGTGCGCGCTCGACCGGCCGCGCTTCGACCTGGTCGTGATGCGGCTGCGGCAGCGGTACGGCTGGAGCTGAGAAAGCCTCACGCTGGGGAACGCGCCTCAGGGTGGGGAACGCGCCTCACGCTGGGGAATGCGCCTCACGCTGGGGAACGCGCCTCGGCCGTTGCGGGACGTGCCTCTCGCCGAGGAGACGTCTCAGGCGTCGGCCAGCGCCAGCAGCTTGGTGACCGTGTTCCAGTTGCGGGCGGTGGCCGGCACGCCGAGCCGGGCGTTGGTGACCTTCGCCGCCAGCTTGGAGCGGCCGACCCCGTCCGGGCAGCGCAGGAAGATCTCGCGGCCGATGAGGCGGAACTCGTCCGGGGCGTAGGTGGCCGGATCCACCGCGTCCAGCATGGCCGTGTCCGTGGGCACGTCCGCCAGGAAGACCACATGTAGGGTCTTGGGCTCGGCCGCGGCCTCCGGATAGGGGTTGGCCTCGATCGCCGCGGCCAGCTCATCGCGCGTACGGACCATGACGGGCACGGGAAAGCCGAGGTCGGCGGCGAAGCCGTCCTCGAGGGTGCGGGCCGTCCGCTCGGGCGGGGTGCCGGGGTCGGCGAAGACGATATTGCCGGTCTGGAGGTGGACGGTGACGTCCTCGAAGCCCAGCTCGGCCATCAGCTCACGCTGCCGGGCCATGGGGAACTTCCTGTTCCCGCCCACATTGATGCCGCGGAGCAGCGCTATCTGAAATGCCATGGCCGGAGGGTACCTCTCCCTGAGCCGGGGAGCCGGGCCCCCGCGGCCCATGGCGTGGGGCCCACGGCATGATGGGGGCGTGCGGCTCGAAGCGATCACCTGGGAACGGCTGACCGACGCGACCGCCGACCGCATCGCCGGGCTGACGGCGGCGGACGGCGGCCCCTGGCTGAGGGTGGCCGTCGACGGGCCTCCGGCGGCGCCCACCGCCGAGCTGGCGCGGGATCTGTCGGAGGCGCTGCGGATCCGGGGGCGTCCGGTGCTGGTGGTCGGGTCGGCGGGGTTCTGGCGGCCCGCCTCGCTCCGCTACGAGTACGGGAAGCGGGACCCCGACGCGTACTACGACCGCTGGCTGGACACCGGCGCCCTGTGGCGCGAGGTCTTCGATCCGCTGGACCCGGGGGCGGGCGGCACCGGGCGGGTGCTGCCCGACCTGTGGGATCCGGTGACCGACCGGGCCACACGCAGCCCGTACGCCGAACTTCCGCGGGGCGGGGTGCTGCTGCTGCACGGCGCTCTGCTGCTGGGGCACTGGTTCCCGTTCGATCTGTCGGTGCATCTGCGGCTGTCCCCGGCCGCCCTCGCCCGCCGCACGGAGGAGGACGACCACTGGACGCTGCCGGCCTTCGCGCGCTACGAGGACGAGGTGGGTCCCGGTGAGGCGGCGGATGTGGTGGTGCGGATGGACGACCCCCGGCATCCGGCCTGGCACCGCCCCGAGCCGTAACCGGGTACGTCTCGGGGCGGTGCGCAGGACGTCATGTCCGGGGTGGTGCGCGAAAGGTCACTTCTTGGCCGACGGGCATTCCTTCCAGGCGAAGTGATAGGTGGTGCTCACATCGCCGTCGGTCGAGTCCATCGCGATGAAGCTGGTCGTTTCCTTGGTGTTGGACGTTCCGGCGTTGGCCCGCAACTCGGTGTTGATATTGAAGTTGCGGAGTTCACCGCAGGGCGACCACACCACGGTCGCGATATCGGCCGTGTCGGTGACCTGCCAGTTGTCGTCGTAGGAACCGGCGAACTCATGCGTGTTGGACGAGGTCTGCGACTGCCCCTGGAAGTAGTACGAGGCTTTCTGGGTGGCGGACGCGCCCTTTTCCAGATGGGCGAAACCACGGTAGTCGACACTGGCGATGGCGTAGGAGAAGCCCTGTGGCACATGCGTGACCAGGCTCAGCTGACAGTTCTTTCTGAAGTCCGTCGGCTTGGATCCCACGCCCACCTGGGCGAGATACTCGCTGTAGGTCACGGTGAAGGCCGTGTTGTCGGGGGAGACGGCGATCGCCGCGGTGCCCGCCGGGCAGCCCGATCCATTCACGGTCGCGACCGTGATCACGATCTTGTCGGGTGGCACGGTGTCGAACGGGGGTTGCGCATATGCCTGGGAAGTGAGCGTCGAGGCGAATAACGCCGCGACCACGCCGCCTGCGTACAGAACACCGGGCATGATTCTCCATTCGATGGTGGATTTACCGTGCTACTGGACGGCGGAGGGGCATTCCTTCCAGGCGAGGTGGTAAATGGTGCTGACGCCGCCGTCCGTCGAGTCCATGGCCATGAAGCTGGTGCTGCCCGCGGAGGAGGTGCCGGCGCTGACCCGCAGCTCGGTGTTGACGTTGAAGTTGCGGTCCTGGCCGCAGGGGGCCCACACCAGGGCGCTGTAGTCGGTGCTGTCGGTGGTCTGCCAGTTGTCGTTGTACGGGCCGCTGAATTCATGGGTCCGTGACGCGGTGTCCGCCGAGCCCTGGAAGTAGTAGCTCGCCTTCTCGGTGCCCTTGGCGCCCTTTTCGAGGTAGCCATAACCCCGGTAGTCGACCTGGGCGATGGCGTACGTGAATCCCTGCGGCACATGCACGCCGAGGCTGAGCTGGCAGTTCTTACGGATGTCGGTCGGATCCGAGTCGGGGCCCACCTGGGCGAGATAGTCGCTGTAGGTCACGGTGAAGGCGGAGTTGTCGGCGGCGGCAGCCACGGCGGCGGTGCCCTTGGGGCAGCCCGAGCCGTTCACCGTCTTGACGCTTATCTGGATCTTTTCCGGCGGCCCATCAGGAGCCGAGGAAACACCTTGGGTGGAAAGGGCCGAGGCGAATAGCGCCGCGGCTGCGCCGCCCGCGAGCAGAACACCGGACATGGCTCTCCAATTCGATCACTTGTGGGGACGTAGTTGAGCGGTGAATTTCCAAGGAGCGGGAAGAACAGGGCGTGCGGGGGCAGGGCAGGGGGAACCGCGGGAGCGGGTGGAGCGGAAGATCGGTGGAACGGGGAAGAGCGGAAGAGCAGAAGAGCGGGGAAGAGCGTTATCGCGCGGTACGGTTCGTACGGCCGAACGCAATGAGAGCCCCATGCCCGGCGGGTGACGGAAAGCCAGGGCGATGGGCGCTCTTAAGATAGGGGTGATAGGCAAGCGCCACAAGACGGCCGAGGAATTCCGGAACAAGATATTTCCGTCCCGGCCGGGAAGAACGATTCAGAAGAGCGGTTGCGGAAGAACGCCTTCCAGTGCCAGCAGGGAGCGCTTGGTCTCCAGCCCGCCGCCGAAGCCGCCGATGCCGCCGTCGCTCTCGACCACCCGGTGGCAGGGGACCACGACCGGCAGTGGATTGCTGCCCATGGCCATGCCGACGGCGCGGGCCGCGCCCGGCTCGCCCACCCGGTCGGCGAGGTCCTGATAGCCGACGACCGTGCCGTAGGGGACATGGGCGGCCAGCTCGCGCAGCACCCGGCGGTTGAAGCCGGTGGTCAGGGACCAGTCCAGGGAGAGGGTGAACGCCTTGGTGTCCTCGGCGAAATAGCTCTCCACCTGCCGGATCGCCTCGGCGAGATGCTCGGCGCAGCGAGGCGCCACCGGGGTGGCCGCGGTGCCGGAGCCCGCGGACGGCATGGGCGTGGGCTCGGCGCCGAGGCGGCGCGTAAGCCTGGCGACGGCCTCGGCCGCCGTCTTCTCCTCCGCGTGGAAGACCACCTGGACCAGCCCCTCGTCCGTGGCCGCGAGCAGCAGCGGGCCGATGGGCGTGGCGGGGACCGCCCAGGCCCAGGCGCGCGCGTCCCGCCGCTCCGGCCCCTCGTGCGGGTCCCGCTGTGTCTGCCGCTCTGCGATCGTCACGCCCTCAGCGTAGAACCCACCACCGACAGCGCCCCGCCGGTCGGCCGGCGGGGCGACTCGTCCGGGAGCCGTGGGTTACGAGGCGTCGTCGAGGGCGTCCCGGATCACATCGGGCTTGTTGGTGATGATGCCGTTCACGCCCATGCCCGCGACCGAGACCGCCGACGGGCCGTCGTTGACGGTCCAGGTGTAGACCTCCAGCGGCTTGCCGTGCGCCCCGTCCACCGACCGCACCGCGGCCACGTAGCCGGCGTCGATGGTCTTGTAGCTGGGGTTGATCTGGTCGGAGAACTCGGCGTACTCCGGCAGGTCGGCGACGGCCGGGGTGCCCAGGAAGCCGGTCTTGAGGTCCGGTCGCAGCCGGTGGACCGACCGCACGGAGTCGGCGCTGAAGCTCTGGATGATCAGCCGGCGCTTGTGCCGGTGGTCCAGCCAGCCCTCTCTTCGCAGCTCCCGCAGCGTCTGGCGTTCGATCCCCGGATAGAGCTCAGGAGCCTTGAGCTCCAGCAGGAGCTTTTGGTGGTTGTCCGAAACCCGGTCCATGTACTCCTCCAGGGTCGGCACCGTCTCGCCCTGGAACTCGGCGCCGAACCAGCTTCCGGCGTCCAGCTTCTCGATCTCGTCGAGGGTGAAGTCGGAGATGTTCCAGGGCGCCCGGTCCGGGAAGACCTGCTCGACGTCGGTGGTCCGGTTCAGCGTGGTGTCGTGCATCACGATCAGCTCGCCGTCCCTGGTGCGCTGGACGTCGTTCTCCACCCAGTCGATGCCCAGGTCGTCGGCGGCGTCGACGGCGGCCAGGGTGTTCTCGGGGGCGTAGGCGGAGGCGCCGCGATGGGCCACGGTGACCGTGTGGTGGTGCGTCTGGCCGGTGGCCTGGGCCGTCGCCGTGGCCGTGGGGAGGAAGAGCGCGGACATCCCGATGAGCGCGCCGGTTAACGCGGCGGCCGGGCGGATCTGCATACGGACTCCTCGCGTCGTCTGACTCTCGTCTGACTCATGGACGGGCAGAGGGTCCCAGATGCGCGGTAGCGGAGGATAGATATCGGATGGACGTAAAATTCATGCCACGGGCGACATCAGGCACATGATCATCTAAATTCGGCCAGAGGGTCTGCGGCGGGCGGCGCGCGGGAACGCCCCGCCGTTGTCAGTGGCGAGTCGTACGGTTGGTCTCATGCGGCCCGTAACTCAGCTCGAACGCAAGGTGGCGCCCTTCGAGGTCGTCAGCCCCTATCAGCCCAGCGGTGACCAGCCCACCGCCATCGCCGACCTCGAACGGCGCGTGCGCGGGGGTGAGAAGGATGTCGTGCTGCTCGGCGCGACCGGCACCGGTAAGTCCGCGACCACCGCGTGGATGATCGAGAAACTGCAGCGGCCCACGCTGGTCATGGCTCCGAACAAGACACTCGCCGCCCAGCTGGCCAATGAGTTCCGCGAGCTGCTGCCGAACAACGCGGTCGAGTACTTCGTCTCGTACTACGACTACTACCAGCCCGAGGCGTACGTCCCGCAGTCGGACACCTATATCGAGAAGGACTCCTCGATCAACGAGGAGGTGGAGCGGTTGCGCCACTCGGCCACGAATTCGCTGCTCACCCGGCGTGACGTGATCGTGGTGGCATCCGTCTCCTGTATCTACGGCCTCGGTACGCCGCAGGAGTACGTGGACCGCATGGTGCCGCTCAAGGTCGGCGAGGAGATCGACCGCGATCAACTGCTGCGTCGCTTTGTCGATATCCAGTACGCCCGTAATGACATGGCCTTCACCCGGGGCACCTTCCGGGTCCGCGGCGACACCATCGAGATCTTCCCGGTCTACGAGGAGCTCGCGGTCCGCATCGAGATGTTCGGCGACGAGATCGAGGCGCTCTCCACGCTCCACCCGCTCACCGGTGAGGTGATCAGCGAGGACCGGGAGCTCTATGTCTTCCCGGCCAGCCACTATGTGGCCGGGCCCGAGCGCATGGAGAAGGCCATCGCCGGGATCGAGGCCGAGCTCACGGAGACCCTGGCCCGGATGGAGAAGCAGGGCAAGCTGCTGGAGGCCCAGCGGCTGCGGATGCGCACCACCTACGACATCGAGATGATGCGCCAGATCGGCACCTGCTCGGGCATCGAGAACTACTCGCTGCACATCGACGGCCGTGAGTCCGGCTCCCCGCCGCACACCCTGCTGGACTACTTCCCGGAGGACTTCCTCCTGGTCATCGACGAGTCGCATGTCACGGTGCCGCAGATCGGCGCGATGTACGAGGGCGACGCCTCCCGTAAGCGGACCCTGATCGAGCACGGCTTCCGGCTGCCCTCCGCGCTCGACAACCGCCCGCTGAAGTGGGAGGAGTTCCTGAAGCGGGTCGGCCAGACGGTCTATCTCTCCGCGACCCCGGGCCCGTTCGAGCTCTCCCGGGGCGATGGCTTCGTGGAGCAGATCATCCGCCCGACCGGCCTGATCGACCCCGAGGTCGTCGTCAAGCCGACCGAGGGCCAGATCGACGATCTCATCCACGAGATCCGCACCCGCACCGAGAAGGACGAGCGCGTCCTGGTCACCACCCTCACCAAGAAGATGGCCGAGGACCTGACCGACTACATGCTCGAGCTGGGCATCCAGGTGCGCTATCTGCACAGCGATGTGGACACCCTGCGCCGGGTCGAGCTGCTGCGCGAGCTGCGCGCCGGTGAGTTCGACGTGCTGGTGGGCATCAACCTGCTGCGGGAGGGCCTCGACCTTCCGGAGGTCTCCCTGGTCGCCATCCTCGATGCCGACAAGGAGGGCTTCCTGCGCTCGGGCACCTCGCTGATCCAGACCATCGGCCGTGCCGCTCGTAACGTGTCGGGCCAGGTGCATATGTACGCCGACAAGGTCACCCCGGCGATGGCGAAGGCCATCGACGAGACCAACCGCCGCCGCGACAAGCAGATCGCGTACAACAAGGCGAACAAGATCGATCCGCAGCCGCTGCGCAAGAAGATCAACGACATCGTGGCCCAGATCGCCCGCGAGGACGTCGACACGGAGCAGCTGCTCGGCACCGGCTACCGCAAGGTGAAGGACGGCAAGGACGCGAAGACGCCCGTGCCGGCGGCCGGCGGCAAGGCGGCCAAGGGCGGTAAGGCCGCCAAGGGCAAGGCCAAGGAAGAAGTGCTGACCGACCGGCCCGCGGCCGAGCTCGCCGAGCAGATCGAGGAGATGACCGACCGCATGCGGGCCGCGGCGGCGGAGCTCCAGTTCGAGGTGGCGGCGCGACTGCGCGACGAGGTCTCGGAGTTGAAGAAGGAGCTGCGGCAGATGAGGGAGGCGGGAGTCTCCTGACAGCCGGGCGCCCCGGGCCTGCGCCGGGGCGCCCGCAGCTTCGCTGTGTTGCAAGACCGACACAAAAGCCCGCTCGTCCGGCCGGAGCCCTGGCGGCAGTGCATAGGGTTTTCGGAGGGCCGTGCATACGGCGCGGCCACGGCCGCACACCCGCGGCGGCCACGGGGAATCGAGAGACGAGAGTAGGGACAGCGCGTGACGGTCAACATGTCCAAGGGACAGGCCATCAGCCTGCAGAAGGCCGACGGGGGCGCCCTGACCGCAGTGCGGATGGGGCTGGGCTGGCAGGCGGCGCCCCGCCGCGGACTGTTCGGCTCCCGTACGAGGGAGATCGACCTCGATGCGTCGGCCGTGCTCTTCGCCGACAAGCAGCCGACCGATGTCGTCTTCTTCCGCCACCTGGTCAGCGATGACGGCTCGGTCCGCCACACCGGTGACAATCTCGTGGGCGGGGCCGGGCAGGGCGGCGACGACGAGGCGATCCTGGTCGATCTGCAGCGGGTGCCCGTCCACATCGACCAGATCGTCTTCACGGTGAACTCCTTCACCGGCCAGACCTTCGCCGAGGTGCAGAACGCGTTCTGCCGGCTGGTGGACGAGACCAACGGGCAGGAGCTCGCCCGCTACACCCTCACCGGTGGCGGTCAGTACACCGCCCAGATCATGGCCACGGTCCAGCGCGCGGGCAGCGCCTGGCAGATGAAGGCGGTCGGCGAGCCGGCCAACGGGCGCACCTTCCAGGACCTGATGCCGCACATCGTGCCGCATCTGTAAAAGGGCCTGTCACCGCCGCTCGGACGAGCGGCGGACAAGTCGATCAGCGGATCCGCCCCGGAGGCGAACCGCCCAGATGAGCGCGTCGGCCCGGTGGAGCACAGCTCGCCGGGCCGACGCGCTCACCGCACACCTACGGCATCAGCGGAATACAACGAGGGGACGCAGCCATGACGGCCGAGCTGGTCCGAGGGCAGAACCACCCCCTGCCCCAGACCCGTTTGGAGATCCGGATCTCTGCGGGCAATCCGATCGTGGCCGGGGCGACACTCGGCGATGAGCGGGGCACGGTGCATGGCGCGGAATGGGTCGCGCATCCCGCCTCGCCCCAACTGGCCGGGATAGAGGTGCCCAAACAGGCGGCGGCCGACCACCGGCTCGCCGTCGACCTCGACGCGATGCCCGGCCACATCCACCGGGTCACCGTGCTGCTCGCGCTGCCGGCCGGCGTCGGCGGCCCGGCCCGGTTCGGCGTCATGGCCGCGCCGTTCGTCGCCGTCACCGGCCTCGACGGCACTGAGATCGCCGGCTACACCATCACCGATCTGGACTCGGAGTCCGCGGTGACCGCCCTGGAGCTCTACCGCAGGCAGGGCGCCTGGAAGGTGCGCGCCGTCGGCCAGGGGTACGCGGGTGGGCTGGCCGCCATGCTGCACGACCAGGGGCTGGCGGAGGCCGCCGACCTCGCGGCGCGGATCAACGAGGCGGTGGCGCGGGGCATGGCCCGCTCGGTCGCCCAGCCCCCGCCCCGCTCCGAGGGCGACGGCCGGGTGCGCACGGCCGCCACGGGCGGCGGCGCCGCCCCGGCACCTGCGAGCGGCGGTGGCGATCCGGTGCCTGCGGGTGGCGGCGCCGACCCGGCCCCCGCCCAGCCGCAGACCCCTTCGCAGCAGCCACAGGGCGCGCCCGCCCCCGGAGGGCCGGTCAACTACGAGCACCCGGGCCGCCGTACGGCCGCGCCGCCCACGCCCGCGCCCGCCGCGCCGCCCGCCGCACCCGGACAGCCCGCCCAGCCGGTCGCGGGCGACGCCTCCGGCTGGACCATGGACGAGCGGCTCTACAACCAGGTCTGGGGGATGTTCGAGGACCTGGCCCGGACGGCCGCGGCCTACCGCAGCGCCGTGGACTTCGCCGAGTCCCGGATGGAGCAGGAGCTGGACCGGGTGCTCTCCGACCCGCGCTCCCGGGTGGGCCCGGCCGCCGACTCCGCCCGCGCCGAGGCGCGCGCCAAGCACGCCGACCTCGTCGAGCAGGCCCGCGCCGCCCTCGACCGCGATCTGGCACAGCTCACCGCCGAGGCCGAGGTGGTGGAGCCCGCACTGCCGCCCGCCTACGCCCGCTGGGACAGCCCGGTGTGGCAGGCGTACCAGGTGCCGATGGAGATCCCGATGGCCCTGCGTGTGGGCGATCTGCACCTCCCGGAGCGCACCGGTCTGCGCATCCCCATGCTGGTGCGGCTGCCGCTGGAGCGGGGGCTGTGGATCGACGCCGGGCGTTCGGGCGGGTTCGACGAGGGGCCGGCCGACTCCGGTGAGCTGCGCAGGCTGGCCGCGGACGCGGCGGTCGCCATCGCCGCGCGGCTGCTGGCCGTCTATCCGGCGGGGGAGATCGCGGTGCAGGTGATCGACCCGGCGGGTTCGGCCGCGGGCTCGTTCGCCCCGCTGGTGGGGTCGGGTGCGCTGGCCGAGCCGCCGGCGGCCGGAGCCCAGGGGGTCTCCTCGGTGCTGGCCGCCCTGACCCGCCGCGTCGACCTGGTGCAGATGGCGGTCCGCAGCGGCGCCACGGACGCGCTGCCGCCCGATCTGGACACCGCCGAGCAGCTGCTGATCGTCCACGACTTCCCGCACGGTTTCGACGACCGGGCCGTCACCCAGCTGCGCTATCTGGCGGACGAGGGGCCCGCCGTGGGCGTGCATCTGATGATGGTCGCCGACCGCGAGGACGCGCGGGCCTACGGTCCGGTGCTGGACCCGCTGTGGCGGTCGCTGCTGCGGCTCACGCCGGTCGCCGACGACCACCTCGCCGACCCCTGGGTGGGCCATGCGTGGACGTACGAGCCGTCGATGGTGCCGCGGGGCAGCCGGGTGCTGGACCAGGTCCTGGGGGAGGCGGGCCGGGCCGCGAAGGCTCTGAAGGCTGCCAGGGCCCGTCCGTCATATGGCAACTGACCTGGTCTTTTGCCCATCTCTTTACTCTTCCATGGGGATTCCTGTACCCTCGTATACGCGGAGGGGAGTACTCCTGTAGCGGTGTTCCCGTCACCACGGATTCCGTCCGGCCCCAGGAGGCCGGACGGAATCCCGGGGCGCCGGTCCGTGGCGCGGTCCATGGGCGGAAGAGACCTCCGGCAGCGACGACGCTGAGATTGCCGTACGAATGCCGGAGGAACTGTGGACGTTTCCGTGACCATGTGGGGGCTGACGATCGTCGGCCTCTGCGCCCTCATCGCCGCCGACTTCTTCATAGGCGGCCGCAAACCGCATGAGGTCTCCATCAAGGAGGCCGGGATCTGGACGGCCGTCTGGGTCGCTCTCGCCGCGCTCTTCGGGCTCGGGCTGCTGGTCTTCGCGGGCGGCCAGCCCTCCGGTGAGTTCTTCGCGGGCTTCATCACCGAGAAGTCGCTGAGCGTCGACAACCTCTTCGTCTTCGTCCTGATCATGGCGAAGTTCTCCGTGCCGACGATCTACCAGCAGCGTGTGCTCATGGTGGGCGTGCTCATCGCCCTCGTGCTGCGCGCGGTCTTCATCGCCGCCGGCGCCGCGATCGTCTCGACCTTCTCGTGGGTCTTCTTCATCTTCGGTGCCTTCCTCATCTGGACGGCCTGGAAGCTCGTCCAGGAGGCGCGGGCCGATGAGGAGGAAGAGGAGTTCGAGGAGAACCGGCTGCTCAAGGCGGTCGAGAAGCGGTTCCCGTCCACCGACCAGTACCACGGCACCAAGCTGTTCATCATGGAGAACGGCAAGCGGCTGATGACCCCGATGCTGATCGTCATGCTGGCGATCGGCACCACGGACGTCCTGTTCGCGCTGGACTCGATACCCGCGATCTTCGGCCTCACCCAGGACCCGTACATCGTCTTCACCGCCAACGCCTTCGCGCTGATGGGCCTGCGACAGCTGTACTTCCTGATCGGTGGCCTGCTCAAGAAGCTGGTCCACCTCTCGTACGGGCTGTCGATCATCCTCGGCTTCATCGGCGTCAAGCTGGTGCTGCACGCGCTGCACGAGGCCGGGGTGCATGTCCCGGAGATCAGCATCCCCGTCTCGCTCGGCGTCATCTGCGCGGTGCTCGCCGTCACGACGGTCACCAGTCTCTACGCCTCGAAGAAACAGGCCCTGGCGGAGGCGGGGAACGGGGAGGGCCGGGCCCGGGACAAGGACAGCGTCGACGTCTGACGGTGTCTTCCGCGGCGTCACCGCCCTGACACGCCCGACGGCGTCAGAAGGCGTGCGGCGACTGTCCGCGTCCCGGATCCGGGAGACGGCTCACACAGCCGCCTCCCCGGCCTCCAGAGGCCGTACGGCCGATCGTCCACCATCCGGACGGTCGGCCGTCGGCCGTGTCTCCGGCAGCAGGACGAAGCAGCCCAGGCTCAGCAGCGCGGCGGCGGTCAGATACGCGGCGACGCCCCAGGGCGGCCCGTCGCCGTGGGACATCGCCGTCGCGACGATCGGCGTGAGCGCCCCGCCCAGGACGCCCGCGAGGTTGTAGCCGAGCGCCGCTCCCGTGCAGCGCACCCGCGCCTCGAACAGCTCGGGCAGATAGGCCGAGGTCACGGCGAACATGGTGATGAAGGCGAGCAGCGCGCCCAGGATGCCGAGGAACATCAGCGGCGGCTCACCGGTGCGCAACAGCGCGACCAGCGGAAACATCCACGCCACGGTGGCCACGCAGCCCACCAGACACAGCGGCCGCCGCCCGAAGCGGTCGCCGAGATGGGCCGCCAGAGGCGTCAGGGCGCCCATGACCGCCACGGCTGCCATGATGCAGCCCAGCAGCGTGGTGCGCGCGACACCGAGCCGCTCCGTGCCGTACGCCAGGGACCAGGTCGTGACCGCGTAGAAGACGGCATAGCCCACCGCGAGCCCGCCCGCGGTCAGTAGGACCAGCCGCCAGTGGCCGCGCACCACCTCGGCCAGCGGCGCGGCGGCCCGGTCGCCCTGCTCGGCCAGCTCCTGGAACCGCGGGGACTCGGTCAGCTGGGCCCGCAGCAGCAGCCCGGCGCCCGCCAGCAGCCCCGCGCCCCAGAACGGCACCCGCCACCCCCAGGACCGGAACTCGGCATCGCTCAGGGTGGCCGACAGCGCCAGCATCGTGCCGTTGGCCAGCAGAAAGCCGACGGCCGGGCCGACCTGCGGAAAGCCCGACCACAGCCCGCGCCGCTCCGCGGGCGCGTGCTCGGCGGTCAGCAGCACCGCGCCGCCCCATTCGCCGCCGAGCCCCAGCCCCTGCAGAAAGCGCAGCACGAGCAGCAGGACGGGGGCGGCGATGCCGATCGAGTCGTAGGTCGGGACGAAGCCCACGGCGACGGTCGCGACGCCGGTGAGCAGCAGGGAGGCGATGAGCACCGGCCGGCGCCCGTGGCGGTCGCCGATGGGCCCGAAGAGCATCGAGCCCAGGGGCCGGGAGACGAAGCCGACGGCGAAGGTGCCGAAAGCGGCGAGGGTGCCTGCCAGCGGCGAGAAGGTGGGGAAGAACAGCGGGCCGAGGACGAGCGCGGCGGCCGTGCCGTAGACGAAGAAGTCGTAGAACTCGATCGCGGTGCCGGCCAGGGACGCGGCGGCGAGGCGGGCCATGGACGGAGAGCGGTCATGGTGCATGACGCGACAACCGCCATGGCCAGCCAGGGGTCACGGGGCGTACGGAGGTGCGCGGCGCTCTGGGGCCGTGAGCGCGCCGCTGTGAGCCGCGCGCCACCGGCGCCGCTACCAGCCGCGCTCGCGCCACTCCCCGAGGTGCGGGCGCTCGGCGCCGAGCGTGGTGTCGTCGCCGTGGCCGGGGTAGACCCAGGTCTCGTCCGGAAGCCGGTCGAAGAGCTTGGTCTCGACGTCGTTGATCAGGCTCTCGAACGCCTTGGAGTCCTTCCATGTGTTGCCGACGCCGCCCGGGAACAGGCAGTCGCCGGTGAACACATGCGGATGGCCGTGCGGGTCGTTGTAGACCAGGGCGATGCTGCCGGGCGTGTGGCCGACCAGATGGCGCGCGGTCAGCTCGACCCGGCCGACCCGCACCGTGTCGCCGTCCGCGACCGGCACATCGGTCGGCACCGGGATGCCCTCGGCGTCGTACTGGCCCGCGTAGGTGCGGGCGCCGGTGGCGTCCACCACCTCGCGCAGCGCGCTCCAGTGGTCCTGGTGGCGGTGGGTGGTGACGACGGAGGCGATGCCGCTCTCGCCGATCAGGGAGAGCAGGGTGTGCGGCTCGGCGGCGGCGTCGATCAGGAGCTGCTCGTCGGTGGCCCGGCAGCGCAGCAGATACGCGTTGTTGTTCATGGGGCCGACCGCGACCTTCGAGATCATCAGATCGGGCAGTTCGTGCACGTCCGCCGGTCCACCGACCGTCACTACTCCGCTGTAGGTCATGGCCTCAGCCTAGTGCGGGGAGGACGGGCAAGGAGCCGTTCGGGCAGGAGAGGGCGGAGCCGTCCGTACGGCCGGTGAGCCAGCCCAGCAGGGCGGCGGGGGAGCCGGCGACGGTGACCGGGGACTCCCCGGGGACGGCGGGGCGGCCGGTGTGCCGGACGTCCCCGTCACCGGGCCCGGTGGCCAGCCGCAGCGGGGGAATATCCGGGCGCCCGGCGAACCTTGTACGGATGAGCACGGTGAGCTGGCGCTCGACGAAGGTGGCGGGCAGATCCGCCACGGTGTAGCCGATACCGAGATCGACATGATGCAGCTCGACCTCGGCGAGGCGGCGCAGTGGCAGCCCGCCCGCCGGCTCCCGGACCCCGCCGCGCAGGGTCACCTCGTACGGCAGGCGCTCCGGGGGCAGTGCGGTGGCCGCCGCGTCGAAGCGGGTGGCGCTGGTGCGCAGGTCGTCCAGATGGACGGCGAGCGGCCGGGCGGCGTCGCGCCGGATCTCGGCGTCGCGCGTCTGCGCGTCGGCGTACATCGGGGTCTCCTGGCCGGTCCGGGCCCAGGTGAGCAGGTTCACCAGGGCGTCCGCGTTGCGGGCCAGGTGGGCCAGGACATGGCCGCGGGTCCAGCCGGGGAGCTCCGAGGGGCTCACGAGGGACGCGTCGTCGAGGGCGGCGACGGCGGTCAGCAGCCGATCCGTCGCCTCCTGGACGGCGAGGGCGTCCCTGACGTAGTCGGTCATGACCCGACCGTAGTCCGCACCACACGATCGGGTGAAGTCGGCTCCCGTCGCCCGCAAATCGAATGTGCGTGCTATAGGCTCGGTGTGCTGCATCCTTAAGACATCGTCGTCGTGCCCCCATACCCTGGGTTGGGGGTTTCGCTCCGCTCCGCCTCTGCTCCGTCCGGCAGGGCCGCCCCGCGAGCGGGCTCGGCGCACCCCGTCTCTCTCAAGAAAGGTGCCGACCGGCGTGGCCGACCGTCTCATCGTTCGTGGCGCTCGCGAGCACAACCTCAAGAACGTCTCACTCGACCTTCCTCGCGACTCGCTCATCGTCTTCACCGGGCTGTCCGGGTCGGGCAAGTCGTCCCTCGCGTTCGACACGATCTTCGCCGAGGGGCAGCGCCGCTACGTCGAGTCGCTCTCCTCCTACGCCCGCCAGTTCCTGGGGCAGATGGACAAGCCCGATGTGGATTTCATCGAGGGCCTGTCCCCCGCGGTGTCGATCGACCAGAAGTCGACCTCGCGGAATCCGCGCTCGACCGTCGGCACCATCACCGAGGTCTATGACTACCTCCGGCTGCTGTTCGCCCGCATCGGCAAGCCGCACTGCCCCGAGTGCGGCCGTCCGATCGCCCGCCAGTCGCCGCAGGCGATCGTGGACCGGGTGCTGGAGCTCCCCGAGGGCAGTCGCTTCCAGGTGCTCTCCCCGCTGGTGCGCGAGCGCAAGGGGGAGTTCATCGACCTCTTCTCCGATCTCCAGACCAAGGGCTACAGCCGCGCCCGGGTGGACGGCGCCACGATCCAGCTCTCCGACCCGCCGAAGCTGAAGAAGCAGGAGAAGCACACCATCGAGGTGGTCATCGACCGCCTGACCGTCAAGGACAGCGCCAAGCGCCGGCTGACGGACTCGGTGGAGACCGCGCTCGGCCTCTCCGGCGGCATGGTGATCCTCGACTTCGTCGACCTCGACGAGGACGACCCGCAGCGGGAGCGGATGTTCTCCGAGCATCTGTACTGCCCGTACGACGACCTGTCCTTCGAGGAGCTGGAGCCGCGCACCTTCTCCTTCAACTCGCCCTTCGGTGCCTGCCCGGACTGCACCGGCATCGGCACCCGGATGGAGGTCGACCCCGAGCTGATCATCCCGGACGAGGAGAAGTCGCTCGACGAGGGCGCCATCCACCCCTGGTCCCACGGCCACACCAAGGACTACTTCGGGCGGCTGGTCGGCGCGCTCGCCGACGCGCTCGGCTTCCGTACGGACATCCCCTGGGCCGGGCTGCCGCAGCGTGCCAAGAAGGCGCTGCTCAACGGCCACCGGACCCAGATCGAGGTCCGCTACCGCAATCGCTACGGCCGCCAGCGGGCGTACACCACGGCCTTCGAGGGCGCGGTGCCCTTTGTGAAGCGGCGCCACTCGGAGGCGGAGAGCGACGCCAGCCGGGAGCGGTTCGAGGGCTATATGCGTGAGGTGCCCTGCCCCACCTGTGAGGGCACCCGCCTCAAGCCGATCGTTCTCGCGGTCACCGTGCAGGACAAGTCCATCGCGGATGTCTCGGCGATGTCGATCAGTGAATGCGCCGAGTTCCTGCGCGCCATGGAGCTGAGTCCGCGCGAGAAGACCATCGCCGAGCGCGTCCTCAAGGAGGTCAACGAGCGGCTGAGGTTCCTGGTCGACGTCGGTCTGGACTACCTCTCGCTCAACCGCGCCGCGGGCACCCTCTCCGGCGGTGAGGCCCAGCGCATCCGGCTGGCCACCCAGATCGGCTCCGGTCTGGTCGGTGTGCTGTACGTGCTGGACGAGCCGTCCATCGGCCTGCACCAGCGCGACAACCACCGGCTGATCGAGACGCTGGTGCGGCTGCGCGACCTCGGCAACACCCTGATCGTCGTGGAGCACGACGAGGACACCATCAAGACCTCGGACTGGGTGGTGGACATCGGCCCGGGCGCGGGTGAGCACGGCGGCAAGGTGGTGCACAGCGGGCCGCTGAGCGAGCTGCTGGTCAACGAGGACTCGGTGACCGGGCACTATCTGTCCGGCAAGAAGGCCATCCCGCTGCCGTCGGCGCGCCGGGCCGTGGACCCCAAGCGGCATCTGACGGTCCACGGCGCCCGGGAGAACAACCTCCAGGACATCGATGTGTCCTTCCCGCTGGGGGTGCTCACCGCCGTCACCGGTGTCTCCGGATCGGGTAAGTCCACGCTGGTCAACGACATCCTCTACACCCATCTGGCCCGCGAGCTGAACGGTGCGCGGGCGGTTCCGGGGCGGCACACCCGGGTCGCCGGCGACGATCTCGTCGACAAGGTGGTCCATGTCGACCAGTCGCCCATCGGCCGCACCCCGCGGTCCAACCCGGCGACGTACACCGGCGTCTTCGACCATGTGCGCAAGCTGTTCGCGGAGACGATGGAGGCCAAGGTCCGCGGGTACCAGCCCGGGCGGTTCTCCTTCAACGTCAAGGGCGGCCGCTGCGAGAACTGCTCCGGTGACGGCACCATCAAGATCGAGATGAACTTCCTGCCGGATGTGTATGTGCCGTGCGAGGTCTGCCACGGCGCGCGCTACAACCGGGAGACCCTGGAGGTGCACTACAAGGGCAAGTCCATCGCCGAGGTGCTGGACATGCCCATCGAGGAGGCCCTGGACTTCTTCGAGGCGGTGCCCACCATCGCCCGCCATCTGCGCACCCTCAACGAGGTCGGGCTGGGCTATGTCCGGCTCGGGCAGCCCGCGCCGACCCTGTCCGGCGGTGAGGCCCAGCGCGTCAAGCTGGCGAGCGAGCTGCAGAAGCGGTCCACCGGCCGCACGGTGTACGTCCTGGACGAGCCGACCACCGGTCTGCACTTCGAGGACATCAGCAAGCTGATCAGCGTGCTCTCCGGTCTGGTCGACAAGGGCAACACCGTGATCGTCATCGAGCACAACCTCGATGTGATCAAGACGGCGGACTGGGTCGTGGACATGGGCCCCGAGGGCGGCAGCGGCGGCGGTCTGGTGATCGCCGAGGGCACCCCGGAGGAAGTGGCCTCCGTCCCGGCCAGCCACACCGGGAAGTTCCTGCGCGACATGCTGGGCGACTGGGTGAGCGACGCGACGGTGCCCGCCGCGCGCAACGGCGGAGCGGCCGCCAAGAAGGCGCCCGCCAAGAAGGCCGCGGCCAAGAGCACGGCGGCCAAGAAGACCGCGGCGAAGAAGACCGTGGCCAAGAAGGCGGCGGCCAAGACCACGGCCGCCTCCAAGCGGACGGCCGCGAAGTAGCCCCGGCCCCCGCGCTTGCCATACGCCGCGCCGCGCCCGGATCGACCGGGCGCGGCGTTCGCGTGCGCGGGGTGGGTCAGACCAGCTCGGAGGCGTAGGGCGGCTCCGCGCCCGCTCGGGAGCAGGTGATCGCGGCGGCGCGGGCGGCGAAGCCCAGCACATCGAGCCAGGCCGCCTCGTCCAGCTTGGCCAGCGCGGGCGCCGACAGCGCCTGGTGCCCCGCCAGCCGGTGCAGCAGGGCGGCGTTCACGGTGTCGCCCGCCCCGATGGTGTCCACGATGTCCACCCGCTCGCCCGGCACCGAGAGCACGGAGCCGTCCTGGCGCCGTACGCTCAGCCCCTCCCCGCCATGGGTGAGCACCACGGCCGCCGGGCCGGCCGCCAGCCACTGGCCCACGGCCGTCTCCACAGCGTCCGCATCCTCCGAGTCGGCCAGCCACCGCGCGTCCTCTATGGACAGCTTCAGCAGGCCGACATGGGGCAGCCAGCCCTGGAAACGGGCCCGGTAGGCGTCGGCGTCGGGGATCAGGCCGGTGCGGATATTGGGGTCCAGCGTGGTGAAGACGCCACGCGCGGCCTCGCGCCGCAGCAGCTCCTCATACGCGCTCGCGCCCGGCTCCAGCACCAGCGAGCAGGTGCCCAGCGACAGCGCGCGCACCCCCTCGGGAAGGGACGGTGGCAGGGTGAAGAGCCGGTCCGCGGTGCCCTGCACATAGAAGCCGTATCCGGCCGAGCCATCGGCCCCGATGGAGGCGACGGCGAGGGTCGTGGGCTCCTGGCCGCGTTGCACCAGCGCGGTGTCCACGCCGTCCTTCCGCAACCCCTCCAGCAGCGCCTCCCCGAAGCCGTCCGTGGAGACCCGAGAGCAGAACGCGGTGGGCGAGCCGAGCCGCCCCAGCGCCAGCGCGGTGTTGTACGGGCCGCCGCCGCGCGCCGGGCGCAGCGCGGGCAGCCGGTCGCCCGCCGCGGCGCTCGACGTGCGCTCGGGCACGAGGTCGATCAGGGCTTCTCCGGCGACGACGATCACGAGACGGGGTCCTTTCCGGGGAGTCCGGGGGTTCCGGGGAGCGGTCGGTCGAGCGGTCGGTCGGGGGCTTCGGCCGCACAGCCGCAGGAGGTGCGGTGGACGAAGGCGCAGGGCAGCCGGACGGTGCGCGGCGGCAGCCCAGGGTTCTCCAGCCGGTCGAGCAGCAGCCGGACGGCGGTGGCGCCGACCTCCCGGCTGGGCTGGGAGATCGCGGTGAGCCCGGGGGAGAAGACATCCGCCCAGGAGAAGTCGTCGAAGCAGACGAGCGCGAGATCGTCCGGCACGCTCCGGCCCGCCGTCCGCAGGGCGCGCAGCGCGCCGATGGTCATCGCGTTGTTCGCGGTGATGATGGCGGTGGGCGGCTCGGGGGAGGCCAGCAGCCGGTGGACGGCGTCCTGCGCGCCCCGTGCCTCGGAGTGGCCCTCGGCCAGCAGCCCGGGGCGGAACGGCAGCCCCTGCCGCTCCAGCCCGGCACGGTAGCCCGCGATCCGCTCGGTGGTGGTGCTCAGCCCCGGCAGTCCCGCGACCAGTCCGATGCGGGTGTGGCCGAGGCCGGCGAGGTGGTGGACCAGCTGTTCGACAGGGCGGGCGTTCTCGGCGCACACCTGGTCATGGGCGTCGCCGACCAGCCGGTCGAGGAAGACGGCGGGGATCTTACGGCGGGCCAGATAGTCCAACAGCCCGGCGGGCTCGGCCGACGGGGCGACGATCACGCCGTCCACCCGCCGCTCATGGAGCAGCCGGACGACCTTGCGCTCATGTTCGGGGTCGTCATGCGGATCGGCGATCAGCAGCCCGTACCCCTGCTCCAGGGCGCTGGACTCGACGCCCTGGAGGATCTCGGTGAAGTACGGATTGCTGATCGCCGAGACGGCCAGCCCGATCGAGCGGGTGCGCGCGGTCACCAGGGAGCGCGCCAGCGTATTGGGGATGTACCCGAGGTCGTCGATGGCGTCCAGCACGGCCTTACGGGTGTCCGGACGGACCGGCCGGGTCTCGTTGAGCACATGCGAGACGGTGGCCACGGACACCCCGGCACGCCGGGCGACGTCGACCATGGTTGCCATCCGCTGCGGTCCTCCGCGTCGAGGGTCGTCGGGTTGTCGGGGTCACCGGGCCGATGGGGGCCACCGGATTCATGGGGCCACCGGACCCCGGGGGCACGTAACGTATCGCATCCACGGTCGGACGTAAACGTTTGCGCAAGCGCTTACGCCGTCCCTGGGAGGCGGCTGCGAGTGGAGGGATCTGTGCCGGTATGGTCGGAGGGCCCCTCACACCCCCCCAGGAGCCGTATGTCCAGCCAGCCCGCCTCCCGCCGAACCCTGCTGTGCTGCGCCGCGCTGGCCGGAGCCGCCGGGCTCGGGGCGGCGGCCTGCTCCCCGGACGGTTCGGGCCAGAAGACGTCCTCGACGCCCACCGCCCCCGTCGAGCTCGGCTCGGCCGGTGTCGTCCCGGTCGGCGGCGCCAAGATCTACCGTGAGCAGCGGGTGGTGGTCGCTCAGCCCGCCAAGGGCGAGTTCACAGCGTTCAGCGCGGTGTGCACCCACGCCGGGTGCGTCGTCGACAGCGTCGAGGACGGCAAGATCAATTGCCCCTGCCACGGCAGCCAGTTCGACGCCCGCACCGGCAAGGTCCTCCAGGGACCCGCGGAGAAGCCGCTGCCGTCGATCCCGGTCACCGCGAAGGGCGGACGGCTCGTGGCGGGCCCCGACGCCTGAGCGGACGCCCGGTGCCCGAGCGGGCCCTGACGCCTGAGCGGGCGCCCGGCGCGCGCCCGAGCGGCCGCGGAATCCCCAAATCCACTGGACCTCGGCCGACCCCGTCCCGAGGGCCCGGATGTGTCACTCCCCGCAAGTAGGGTGGTGACCATGGCCGACCCGAGCAGCTACCGCCCCAAGCCGGGACAGATCCCCGAGTCGCCGGGGGTCTACAAGTTCCGTGATGAGCACGGCCGGGTGATCTACGTAGGAAAGGCGAAGAGCCTGCGCCCGCGGCTCTCGTCGTACTTCCAGGACCTGGCGAACCTCCACCCGCGCACCCGCACCATGGTCACCACGGCCGCCGCCGTGGAGTGGACCGTGGTCTCCACCGAGGTCGAGGCCCTGCAGCTCGAGTACTCCTGGATCAAGGAGTTCGACCCCCGGTTCAACGTCAAGTACCGCGACGACAAGAGCTACCCCTCCCTCGCCGTGACCTTGAACGAGGAGTTCCCCCGGGTCCAGGTGATGCGCGGCGCCAAGAAGAAGGGCGTGCGCTACTTCGGCCCTTACGGACACGCCTGGGCCATCCGCGAGACCGTCGACCTGATGCTGCGCGTGTTCCCCGTCCGGACCTGCTCCGCCGGGGTGTTCAAGCGCTCCGCCCAGATCGGCCGCCCCTGTCTGCTCGGCTATATCGGCAAATGCTCGGCCCCCTGCGTCGGCCGTGTCACCGCCGAGGAGCACCGCGAACTCGCCGAAGAATTCTGCGACTTCATGGCCGGCCGCACCGGCACCTATCTGCGCCGCCTGGAGCAGCAGATGCACGAGGCCGCCGAGGACATGGAGTACGAGAAGGCGGCCCGGCTCCGCGACGACATAGGGGCGCTCAAGCGCGCCATGGAGAAGAACGCGGTGGTTCTCGCCGACGCCACCGACGCCGATCTGATAGCGGTCGCCGAGGACGAGTTGGAGGCCGCCGTCCAGATCTTCCATGTGCGCGGCGGCCGGGTGCGCGGTCAGCGCGGCTGGGTCACCGACAAGGTCGAGGCCGTCGACACCGCCGGGCTGGTCGAGCACGCCCTGCAGCAGTTGTACGGGGAGGAGCGCGGCGACGCGGTCCCCAAGGAGGTCCTGGTGCCCGCCGTGCCGGACCCCGCCGAGCCGGTCACCCAGTGGCTCACCGAGCGCCGGGGCTCCCTGGTCGATCTGCGCATCCCGCAGCGCGGCGACAAGAAGGACCTGATGCAGACCGTCCAGCGCAACGCCCAGCAGGCGCTCGCGCTGCACAAGACCAAGCGCGCCTCCGACCTCACCACGCGCTCCCGGGCGCTGGAGGAGATCGCCGAGGCCCTGGGGCTGGACTCCGCCCCGCTGCGCGTCGAGTGCTTCGACATCTCCCATCTGCAGGGAGATGACGTGGTGGCCTCCATGGTGGTCTTCGAGGACGGGCTCCCCCGTAAGAGTGAGTACCGCCGCTTCCAGATCAAGAGCTTCGCCGGGCAGGACGATGTCCGCTCCATGCATGAGGTCGTCAGCCGCCGCTTCCGCCGCTATCTGCTGGAGAAGCAGAAGACGGGGGAGTGGGAGGAGCAGGCCACCGGGGCCACAGAGGCCACCGGCGGCAGCGGCATCACCGCACCCCCCGGGCAGGCCCTCGACGGCCTCTCCGACGGCCCCGCCGAGGGACCCTCCGGCCCGATCGACGAGGAGGGCAGGCCGAAGCGGTTCGCCTACCCGCCCCAGCTCGTTGTGGTCGACGGTGGAAAGCCGCAGGTGGCCGCCGCCCAACGGGCCCTGAACGAGCTCGGCGTCGACGATGTCGCCGTCTGCGGCCTCGCCAAGCGGCTCGAGGAGGTGTGGCTGCCGGACGAGGAGGACCCGGTGGTGCTGCCCCGCAGCAGCGAGGGGCTCTACCTCCTCCAGCGGGTCCGCGACGAGGCCCACCGCTTCGCCATCACCTACCAGCGCAGCAAGCGCGCCAAGTCGATGAAGGCCGGGCCGCTGGACACCGTTCCGGGCCTCGGTGACAGCCGTAAGCAGGCCCTGCTGAAGCATTTCGGCTCGGTCAAGCGGCTGCGCGCCGCCACGGTCGAGCAGATCTGCGAGGTGCCGGGCGTCGGCCGTAAGACGGCCGAGACGGTCGCCGCGGCGCTCGCCGGGTCCGCCCCGGCCGCGCCCGCCGTGAACACCGCCACAGGAGAGATCATTGAGGACGAGGCCGCCGGTGCGGCGTCCTCATCGAACGGGGGAACCAGACCATGACCGAGCACGAGAACCATGGAGACGGAGCGCAGGTGAATACGGGCACGTCGGGCGAGCCCGCCGAGGCGGCGGCCATCCCCGAGCTGGTGATCATCTCTGGAATGTCGGGCGCGGGCCGCAGCACCGCCGCCAAGTGTCTGGAGGACCTCGGCTGGTTCGTCGTGGACAACCTGCCGCCCGCGCTGATCCCCACCATGGTCGACCTGGGCGCACGCTCCCAGGGCAATGTGGCGCGGATCGCCGTGGTGGTGGACGTCCGCGGCCGCCGCTTCTTCGACAACCTCCGCGAGTCCCTCGCCGATCTCGCGGCCAAGAGCGTCAAGCGGCGCGTGCTGTTCCTGGAGGCGTCCGACGAGGCCCTGGTGCGCCGCTTCGAATCCGTGCGCCGCCCGCACCCCCTCCAGGGCGACGGCCGGATCGTGGACGGCATCGCCGCCGAGCGCGATCTGCTGCGCGAGCTGCGCGGCGACGCCGACCTGGTGATCGACACCTCCAGCCTCAACGTGCATGAGCTGCGCGCCAAGATGGACCCCCAGTTCGCGGGCGAGGAGGAGCCCGAGCTGCGGGCCACCGTGATGTCGTTCGGCTACAAGTACGGGCTGCCGGTCGACGCCGATCTGGTGGTGGACTGCCGCTTCCTGCCCAATCCGCACTGGGTCCCCGAGCTGCGCCCCTTCACCGGGCTCAACGAGGAGGTCTCCAGCTATGTCTTCAACCAGCCCGGCGCCAAGGAGTTCCTCGACCGCTATGCGGAGCTGCTCCAGCTCATCGCCGCGGGCTACCGCCGCGAGGGCAAGCGCTATGTGACCATCGCCATCGGCTGCACCGGCGGCAAGCACCGCAGTGTGGCGATGTCCGAGCGGCTCGCCCCGCGGCTGGCCGCCGAGGGAGTGGAGACCGTCATCGTCCACCGGGACATGGGGCGCGAGTGACCATTCGTACCAAGCGGCTGCGACGGCTGGTCGGAGCACGGACCAGCCGGAGCGCGCAGCCCAAGGTCGTCGCACTCGGTGGCGGCATGGGCCTGTCCGCGTCGCTCGCCGCACTGCGCCGGATCACCGGCGACCTCACCGCCGTCGTCACCGTGGCCGACGACGGGGGCTCCAGCGGGCGGCTCCGCGACGAGCTGGGCGTGCTGCCGCCCGGCGATCTGCGCAAGGCCCTGGCCGCGCTGTGCGGCGACGACGACTGGGGCCAGACCTGGGCGCGGGTCATCCAGCACCGCTTCATCAGCGAGGGCGAGCTGCACGGCCACGCGGTCGGCAATGTGCTGATCGTCGCCCTGTGGGAGCAGCTCGGCGACCATGTGAAGGCGCTCGACCTGGTCGGCAAGCTGCTGGGCGCCCATGGCCGGGTGCTGCCCATGTCGGCCGTCCCCCTGGAGCTCCAGGCGTACGTCCGGGGCCATGACCCGGCGCGCCCGGACGAGGTCTCCACCGTCGCCGGGCAGGCCACCGTGGCGCTGACCCGCGGCGAGGTGCAGTCGGTTCATCTGGTGCCGCACGACCCTCCGGCCGTCCCCGAGGCCGTCGAGGCGGTCATGGACGCCGACTGGGTGGTGCTGGGGCCCGGCTCCTGGTTCTCCTCCGTGATCCCGCATCTGCTGGTCCCCGATCTGCTCCAGGCGCTCACCGAGACCAAGGCCCGGCGGGTGCTGTCACTGAACCTCGCCCCTCAGCCGGGAGAAACCGATGGCTTCTCTCCGCAGCGTCATTTGGAGGTTTTGGCCCGACACGCCCCTAAACTCGCCTTCGACGTGGTGCTGGCCGATGAGGCCGCCGTCCCCGACCAGAGCAGTCTGTGCGACGCGGCCAAGCGGCTGGGCGGCACGGTCGAGCTGGCGCCGGTGGCCGCGACCGACGGTGCCCCGAAGCACGACCCGGAGCTTCTGGCGGCCGCGTACGACCGTATTTTTCGGATGCATGGAAGGATCGGCCCATGGCGATGACGGCAGCGGTGAAGGACGAAATCTCCCGGCTCCCCGTCACCCGGACCTGCTGCCGGAAAGCAGAGGTCTCGGCGATCCTGCGGTTCGCGGGCGGGCTGCACCTGGTCAGCGGGCGCATCGTGATCGAGGCGGAGCTGGACACCGGGATCGCGGCCCGCAGGGTGCGCAAGGACATCCTGGAGATCTTCGGCCACTCCTCGGATCTGGTGGTGATGGCCCCCGGTGGGCTGCGCCGCGGCAGCAGGTACGTGGTGCGGGTGGTGGCGGGCGGTGACCAGCTGGCGCGGCAGACCGGCCTGGTCGACGGCCGCGGCCGGCCGATCCGCGGACTGCCGCCGCAGGTCGTCTCCGGCGCCACCTGCGACGCCGAGGCCGCCTGGCGCGGGGCCTTCCTCGCCCATGGCTCGCTCACCGAGCCCGGCCGCTCGTCCTCCCTGGAGGTGACCTGCCCCGGCCCGGAGGCCGCGCTCGCACTGGTCGGCGCCGCCCGCCGGCTGCAGATCCCCGCCAAGGCGCGCGAGGTGCGCGGGGTGGACCGGGTGGTCGTCCGGGACGGTGACGCCATCGGCGCGCTGTTGACGCGGCTGGGGGCGCATGAGTCGGTCCTCGCCTGGGAGGAGCGGCGGATGCGACGCGAGGTGCGGGCGACCGCCAACCGCCTCGCCAACTTCGACGACGCCAATCTGCGCCGCTCGGCCCGCGCCGCCGTCGCCGCCGGGGCCCGGGTGCAGCGCGCCCTGGAGATCCTGGCCGACGAGGTGCCCGAGCACCTCGCCGCGGCCGGCCGGCTGCGCATGGAGCACAAGCAGGCGTCCCTGGAGGAGCTGGGTGCCCTCGCCGACCCGCCGCTGACCAAGGACGCCGTCGCGGGCCGCATCCGCCGGCTGCTGGCCATGGCCGACAAGCGCGCCCAGGACCTGGGCATCCCCGGCACCGAGTCCAGCCTGACCGAGGAGATGGCCGAGGGCATGGTCGGCTGACCGCCCCGAGAACGGCTGCCCTGAGAACGGCTGCCCTGAGAACGGCTGCCCTGAGAACGGCTGCCCCGAGAACGGCCGCCCGAGTTGGGCACCGAAGCCGCACCCCGCGCCCCCGGATCACACGAGCGATCCGGGGGTGTTTGCGTCCCCAGGGTTGTGTACGGTCCGGTTCCGCGCGCCGCTGTTGACATGACCATGTGTCCTGACAAGTCTGGTGCGCCTGCGCACCCGCGGGTCTTCACACGACAGCCAGGGGGGCTGATGAAGCTCAGACGCACGGTGAGATCGAGCGGCGCGGTGGTGGCACTCGCCGCGTTGCTCCTGGGGGGACTGGCCGCGACACCCGCGGCCCCCGCACAACCGCCGGCGAACCCCGCCGGCGACGGGCTGTCCGTATGGACCGCCCAGGTCACCAAGGGTCAGATTCCGCTGCTGCTGCGCGCCGGAGCGGACGGCACCGAACTGGGGCGGCAGGTGCCCGAGAAGGGCACCGGCCCGGTCGAGCTCTACCTCACCGGGAAGCAGGCCGCCGCACTGCGCGGCAAGGGCGTGCGGCTCACCGAGAAGAAGATCTCCGCACCGACCCGCAATCGCCTGAAGGCCGCGGGCGACGGCGTCTTCCGCCCCTACAGCGGCGAGGGCGGGCTCCAGCAGGAGATCGTCGAGACCGGCCGGGCCCACCCCGGCCTCACCAAGGTCGTCAGCATCGGCAAGACCGGCCGCGGCAAGGACATCCTCGCCCTCAAGCTGAGCAAGGGCGCAGGGAAGACCCGCGACGGCAGTAAGCCGTCGGTGCTGTACATGTCCAATCAGCACGCCCGTGAGTGGATCACCCCGGAGATGACCCGCCGGCTGATGCACTACTACCTCGACAACTACGGCAAGGACGACCGCGTCACCCGGATCGTGGACCGTACCGAACTGTGGTTCGTCCTGTCCGCCAACCCGGACGGCTACGACTACACGCATCAGAGCCCGGACAACCGCCAGTGGCGCAAGAACCTGCGCGACAACAACGGCGACGGCAAGATCACCGCGGGCGACGGCGTCGACCTCAACCGCAACTTCGGCTACAAGTGGGGCTACGACAACGAGGGTTCGTCCGCCGACCCGGCCGACGAGACCTACCGGGGACCCGCCCCCGGCTCCGAGCCGGAGACCAAGGCGCTGGACGCCTTCGAGAAGCGCATCGGCTTCACGTACGGCATCAACTACCACTCGGCCGCCGAACTGCTGCTCTACGGCGTCGGCTGGCAGGTCGCCACCCCGACCCCGGACGATGTTCTCTACAAGTCCCTGGCCGGCACCCCGGAGCACTCCGCGATCCCCGGGTACCACCCGCAGGTCTCCTCCGAGCTGTACACCACCAACGGCGAGGCCGACGGCCACGCCGCGAACGTCAACGGGATGATGATGTTCACCCCGGAGATGTCGACGTGTCAGACCGCCTCCGGCGTCGATCCGAACGACGCCTGGCAGCCGCGTGACTGCGCGTCCGTCTTCACCTTCCCCGACGACGAGAAGCTGATCGCGCAGGAGTTCACCAAGAACATCCCCTTCGCGCTCTCCGTCGCCGAGACCGCCGAGCACCCGGACCGGCCGTCCTCGTCCGTCGGCCTGACCGCGCCCGACTTCACCCCGGACACCTTCACCACGTCCTACGCCCGCGGCGGCGACCAGGACGTCGCCGTCACCGTCCGCAAGAGTGTTCGCGACAAGCGGCTCAACTACCGCGTGGACGGCGGCCGCACCCGCACCGCCTCGCTGAAGGCGTGGAAGGGCGGCGAGACCTACGGCGGCGAGGACAACGTCCTCTTCGACCAGTACCGCGCCGCCGTCAAGGGCGCGGACCCCGGGCAGCAGGTCAAGGTCTGGTTCACCGGCCGTACGAAGAGCGGCAAGCGGACCGTCAGCGAGCCGTTCACCTACACCGTGGCCAAGCGGCCCCGCGCCGACACGTTGGTGATCGCCGAGGAGGGCGGCACCTCCCCGGCCCGGCACACCGCCGCGTACACCCGGGCGCTGGCCGACAACGGCCGTAAGGCCGCCGTCTGGGACGTGGCCACCCAGGGGGCGCCGTCCGCGCTCGGGGTGCTGAGCCACTTCAGGACCGTGCTCTGGTACACCGGCGCCGAACGGCCCGGCGGCCCGACCCTGCTCGCGGTGCGCGACTTCCTCAACGAGGGCGGCAAGCTGATCACCACCGGTGAGCGGGCGGGCGGCAGCTCCGAGGTGGGACCGGCCGACACCGACGACTTCAGCCAGTACTACCTGGGCGCCGACAGCCGGCTCACCTTGAAGTCGCCCACCGCCTTCCAGGGCGCCGGCGCGCTCGCGGGCACCGGCGCGAACCTCGGCGACGCCCCCGGCAATCCCCTGGACGCCGCGGGCGCCTACACGGTCACCTCCGATGTGCTGCCGCCGAAGGACTTCCCCCATTTCCGCAGCGCGGGCGCGGGGGCGTACCCGGGCACGCGCACCCCGTACCAGCCCTATGAGGGCGACTGGATGGCGGCCGCGGGCCACCGTGACAACTCCTGGATGCGGCTGTCCCGTACGGTCGACCTGACCGGTGTGGCCGCCGCCGACAAACCGGCCCTGGCCTTCCGGCTCAGCTATGACACCGAGCCCGGCTACGACCATGTGGTCATCGAGGCGCACACCGCGGGCCAGGACGACTGGACCACCCTCCCCGACGCGAACGGCGGTTCCTCCACCGAGGTGCCCACCGAGTGCGAGGAGGGCTTCCTGCTCAATCTGCACCCGTTCCTGAAGCACTACCTGACCCCCGGCGACGACGGCTGCGGCGCGCAGGGCAGCACCGGAGCCTGGAACAGCCTGACGGGCTCCTCCGAGGGGTGGCGGCCGGTCTCCGTGGACCTGAGCGGCTACGCGGGCAAGAAGGTCGAGCTGGCCGTCTCGTACGTCACCGACCCGGGCACCGGCGGCCGGGGCGCCTTCGTGGACGGCACCGAGTTCACCGTCGGCGGCACCGCCGAGGACTCCGAGGGCTTCGAGACCGCGCTCGGCCCCTGGTCGGTCCCGGGGGCGCCGGAGGGCAGCCCGGCGAACTCGGGGGACTGGTCCCGGTCCCGGGAGCTCTTCCACACCGTCGCGGGCGTCACCACCCGGGACACCGTGCTGCTGGGCTTCGGCCTGGAGCATGTCCCGGACGCCGCCCAGAGGGCCCGGCTGGTGGCCGACGCGCTGCGTGCGCTGCGTCGTTGACAGCGCGTGACAAATCGTGACTGAATCGGCGGCCCGTACCACTTTCCGGTGGTCATGGGCCGCCGATGCCAATGTCACGTACGTCCCGTGATAGCGGTAGGGTCGGAGGCGGTCGGGGACATCCCATACACGTTCGCCGGCGTCCAGACCGGCATACCAACGAGGAGATCGGTTCGTGACGATCCGCGTAGGCATCAACGGCTTTGGCCGCATCGGTCGCAACTACTTCCGCGCGCTCCTTGAGCAGGGCGCGGACATCGAGATCGTCGGTGTCAACGACCTGACCGATAACGCCACCCTGGTGCACCTGCTGAAGTACGACACCATCCTCGGCCGGCTGAAGCACGAGGTCAGCCACACTGAGGACACCATCACGGTGGGCAACCAGACCTTCAAGACGATGGCCGAGCGCGACCCGGCGGCCCTTCCGTGGGGCGAGCTCGGCGCCGACATCGTCGTGGAGTCCACCGGCATCTTCACCAAGCGTGAGGACGCGGCCAAGCACCTCGCCGCCGGCGCCAAGAAGGTCCTGATCTCCGCGCCCGCCAAGGACGAGGACATCACGATCGTGATGGGCGTCAACAACGACAAGTACGACCCGGCGAACCAGCACGTCATCTCCAACGCCTCCTGCACCACCAACTGTGTGGCGCCGATGGCCAAGGTCCTCGACGAGAACTTCGGCATCGTCAAGGGCATGATGACGACGGTCCACGCGTACACCAACGACCAGCGCATCCTGGACTTCCCGCACAAGGACCTGCGTCGCGCCCGCGCGGCGGCGGAGAACATCATTCCGACCTCCACCGGTGCCGCCAAGGCCACCGCGCTGGTCCTGCCGCAGCTCAAGGGCAAGCTGGACGGCATCGCGATGCGCGTCCCGGTTCCGACCGGCTCGGTCACCGACCTCGTCCTGGAGCTCGACCGCGAGGTCACCAAGGACGAGATCAACACGGCCTTCCAGAAGGCCGCCGAGGGTCAGCTCAAGGGCATCCTGGAGTACACCGAGGACCCGATCGTCTCCTCGGACATCGTCAACTGGCCCGCGTCCTGCACCTTCGACTCCTCCCTGACCATGGTCCAGGGCAAGCAGGTCAAGGTCGTCGGCTGGTACGACAACGAGTGGGGCTACTCCAACCGCCTCGTCGACCTGACCGTCTTCGTCGGCGAGCGGCTCTGACCGCTGTCCCGATGAGCTAGGAATGGGGCCCGCTACGACGGCGTCGTAGCGGGCCCCGATCCATGATCAAGGAGTCATCCCTGTGAAGACGATTGACGATCTTCAGGTCGCCGGGCAGCGGGTCTTCGTCCGCGTCGATCTGAACGTCCCGCTCGACGGCGAGACGATCACCGACGACGGCCGGATCCGCGCCGCCGTCCCGACGATCAACAAGCTCCTGGACCGGGGCGCCAGGGTGATCGTCGCCTCGCACCTGGGCCGCCCCAAGGGCGCCCCGGACCCGCAGTACTCGCTCGCCCCCGTCGCCCGGCGGCTCGGTGAACTCCTCGGCAAGCAGGTCGCCTTCGCGACCGACACCGTGGACGAGAGCGCTCAGGCCACTGTGGCGGCGCTCGGCGACGGCGAGGTCGCGCTGCTGGAGAACCTGCGCTTCAACGCCGGCGAGACCAGTAAGGACGACGCCGAGCGCGGCGCCTTCGCCGACCGGCTCGCCACCCTCGCCGACCTTTACGTGGGCGACGGCTTCGGCGCGGTCCACCGTAAGCACGCCTCCGTGTACGACCTCCCGGCCCGGCTGCCGCATGCCGCGGGCGAGCTGATCGCCGCCGAGCTCTCGGTCCTGAAGAAGCTCACCGAGGACGTCAAGCGGCCCTACGCGGTCGTCCTCGGCGGCGCCAAGGTCTCCGACAAGCTCGGCGTCATCGACCACCTGCTGGAGAAGGCCGACCGCATCCTGATCGGCGGCGGCATGGCCTACACCTTCCTCAAGGCCCAGGGCCATGAGGTCGGCGGCTCGCTGCTGCAGGAGGACCAGGTCCCGGCGGTCCAGGACTATCTGCGCCGGGCCAAGGAGCGCGGGGTGGAGTTCGTGCTCCCGGTCGATGTCACGGCCGCGTCCGAATTCCCGGACCTGAAGACCAAGGCCCCCGCGAACCCGCAGGTCATCGCCGCGGACGCGATCCCGGCCGATCTTCAGGGGCTGGACGTCGGCCCGGAGACCCGCAAGCTGTACGCCTCGAAGCTGGCCGACGCGGCCACCGTCTTCTGGAACGGCCCGATGGGCGTCTTCGAGCACCCCGACTTCGCCGAGGGCACCCGGGCCGTGGCCCAGGCGCTCCTGGACAGCCCGGCCTTCACCGTGGTCGGCGGCGGCGACTCCGCCGCGGCCGTACGGATCCTGGGCTTCGACGAGAACGCTTTCGGCCACATCTCGACCGGCGGTGGAGCGAGCCTCGAATACCTCGAGGGCAAGACGCTCCCCGGCCTCGCCGCACTGGAGGACTGAACACTGTGAGTGACCGTACGCCGCTGATGGCGGGCAACTGGAAGATGAACCTCAACCACCTCGAGGCCATCGCCCATGTCCAGAAGCTCGCCTTCGCGCTCGCCGACAAGGACTACGAGGCCGTGGAGGTCGCGGTGCTGCCGCCCTTCACCGATCTGCGGTCGGTGCAGACCCTGGTCGATGGCGACAAGTTGAAGATCAAGTACGGCGCCCAGGACATCTCCGCGCAGGACTCCGGCGCCTACACCGGCGAGATCTCCGGCCCGATGCTGTCCAAGCTCAAGTGCGCCTTCGCCGTCGTCGGGCACTCGGAGCGGCGCCAGTACCACTGCGAGTCCGACGAGCTGTGCAACGCCAAGGTCAAGGCGGCCTTCCGCCATGACCTCACCCCGATCCTGTGCGTCGGGGAGGGCCTCGAGGTCCGTAAGGCGGGCAACCAGGTCGCCCACACCCTCGCGCAGGTGGACGGCGGCCTCAAGGACATCCCCGCCGAGCAGGCCGAGACCATCGTGATCGCCTACGAGCCGGTCTGGGCGATCGGCACCGGCGAGGTCGCGACCCCCGAGGACGCCCAGGAGGTCTGCGGGGCCATCCGCGGCCGGCTCGCCGAGCTCTACGGCCAGGAGGTCGCCGACAAGGTCCGGATCCAGTACGGCGGCTCGGTGAAGTCCGGGAACGTCGCCGCGATCATGGCCCAGCCGGATGTGGACGGCGCCCTGATCGGCGGGGCCGCGCTGGACGCGGACGAATTCGTCAAGATCGTTCGTTTCCGTGACCAGTGAGTAGGCCCTAGCGCGCGCGTCGTCGTACCCTGTCGGGGGTCGAGGCGGTGGGAATCGCACCGTCCGGCCCCCGACGTCCGTACAAGCCCGAGAAGGTTGGTCCAGCTGTGATCATGGGGTTTTCGATCGCCCTCATCGTCTTCAGCCTGCTGCTGATGATGTTGGTGCTCATGCACAAGGGGAAGGGCGGCGGCCTGTCCGACATGTTCGGTGGCGGCATGCAGTCCTCGGTGGGCGGCTCCTCGGTCGCCGAGCGCAACCTGGACCGCATCACCGTGGTGGTCGGGCTGCTGTGGTTCGTCTGCATCGTCGTGCTCGGGCTGCTGATGAAGCTCGACTGAGGCTCCGGCGGGGCCCGCTGAGGGCCCGGCCGACGCCCGATAACTGACGTACCGTCGTCAGCGGGGCCCATATGCGGCCTATGATGGCATGGCGTCCTCGGGGACGGGTGTAACTCCTCTCACTGGACGCGCGTTGGGCCTTACGTAGACTGGGGCGCCGGGCGGCGAAGCTGCCAATCGAGGCTTCGCGGCACCATCACGCAGGGAGTTACGACCGTGGCAAGTGGCAACGCGATCCGTGGAAGCCGGGTCGGAGCGGGGCCGATGGGAGAGGCCGAGCGAGGCGAATCGGCGCCGCGCCTGCGCATCTCCTTCTGGTGCTCGAACGGGCATGAGACCGTGCCGAGCTTCGCCAGCGATGCGCAGATCCCTGACACGTGGGACTGCCCCCGCTGCGGCTTCCCGGCCGGCAAGGACCGGGACAACCCGCCGGACCCGCCGCGCACCGAGCCGTACAAGACGCATCTGGCGTACGTACGGGAGCGGCGCAGCGACGCCGACGGCGAGGCGATTCTCGCCGAGGCACTCGCCAAGCTCCGGGGCGAGATCTAGACACAGAACGCGGTACGACGGCCCGGCCGGGCACCTCCCTGTGAGGGGTGCGCGGCCGGGCCGTTGTCAGTGGTGCGGGCTACGGTCGTGGGGTGCTGAATCTCCGGGGGGAGCCGTCCCACCGGGCGGGGCGGATGCATGGGGGGGGATTGTCATGGCCGCGGTGGACGCCGGTGAGCTGGGCGCCGGAAAACCGGCGGTGCCCGCGTGGCGCGGGGGGTTCGGGCGGCTGTGGGCGGCCGCGGTCGTCTCCCGGTTCGGGGACGCCCTGCGGGGTGCGGCGCTGCCGCTGCTGGCCGTCTCGCTCACCGATTCGCCGGTGCTGGTCTCGCTCGTGACCGCCTGCGGCTTTCTGCCCTGGCTGCTGTTCGGGCTGATCGGCGGGGCGATCGCCGACCGGGTGGACCAGCGGCGGGCGATGTGGGCGGTGGACGGCGCGCGGGCCGTCCTGATGGCGGGGTTCGCCGTCGCGGTCTGGCTGGACCAGGCCACCATCGGGCTGCTGCTCGCCCTCGCCTTCGCCCTGACCACGCTGCAGACCCTGTTCGACAACGCCGCCACGGCGCTGCTGCCCTCGGTGGTCGGGCAGGAGGCGCTGGGCAGGGCCAACGCCCGGCTGATGACCGGGCAGGAGGTCATGGGCCGGTTCGTGGGCGCCCCGCTGGTGCCGGTGCTGCTGGGCCTCGGCGCCGCGATGCCGTTCGCGGCGGACGCGGTCACCTATCTCGCCGCCGCCGTGCTGGTCGCCTCGCTGGGGGTGACGCCCCCTCAGCGGGCCCCGCGCCCGCCGGGCGGATCGCTGCGGCGCGATATCGCCGAGGGCCTGGCCGTGCTGTGGCGGGACCGGACGCTGCGGGCGCTGTGCGCCTCCACCACGCTGTGCAATATCGGCATCGGCGCGCTCATCGCCACCCTGGTGCTGCACATCACCGGCTGGCTGGACGCCGGGAACACCGGCTATGCGGCCGTCATCACCGTGTACGGCATCGGGAGTGTGATCGGGGGGCTGGTGGCCGCCCGGCTCACCGAGAAGCTGGGCCGCGTCCGTGCCCTCGTGGTGTGCGGCATCGCGCAGATCGGCGCCCTGGTTGTCCTCGGGGCGATACGGAGCCTGCCGGTCGCGGTCGCCGCCATGGGCCTCTTCGGCTTCGCGGGGATCGTCTGGAACGTGACCGAGGTGACGATGATGCAGCAGCGCAGCCCCGACGGGGCCCTGGGGCGGGTGAGCTCAGCCTTCCGCACCCTGTCGATCGCGGGCACCCCGCTCGGCGCGCTGCTGGGCGGGGTGATGGCCGAGGCGTGGGGGCTCAACACCCCCGCGCTGGGGGCGGCCGCGCTCTTCGTCTGCGGGGTGGCGGCCCTCGTTCCGGGAATGCGGTCTGTCATCAATTAGGTTGGTGGCCACGGGGGCCAGGCACCGACGAGAAGTGGGCTGATGTCCGAGATGACCATGGAAGGCCGCACCAGGCTGGACCGGCTGCCGGAGTGGCACGCGCTGGCCGCACACCGCAAGGATCTGGGCGATGCGCATCTGCGCGACCTGTTCGAGGGCGACCCGGAGCGCGGGCGCCGCCTCACCCTTCAGGTCGGCGATCTCCACGTCGACTACTCCAAGCACCTGGTGACCGACGAGACCCTGCGGCTGCTGCGCGAGCTGGCGCGGGCCACCAAGGTGGCCGAGCTGCGGGACGCCATGTTCCGCGGCCAGCGGATCAACACCACCGAGGACCGCGCGGTGCTGCATATCGCGCTGCGCGCACCACACTCAGCGGAGATCAAGCTGGGCGGTGAGGACGTCGTCGGCGAAGTGCACGCCGTGCTCGCCAAGATGGCCGTCTTCGCCGATCGCGTCAGGTCCGGTGACTGGACCGGCCACACCGGCAAGCGGATCAAGAATGTCGTCAACATCGGCATCGGCGGCTCCGATCTGGGCCCGAAGATGGCGTACGAGGCGCTGCGCGCCTATTCCGACCGCTCGATGACATTCCGGTTCGTCTCCAATGTGGACGGCGCGGATATGCATGAGGCGGTGCGCGATCTGGACCCGGCCGAGACGCTGTTCATCGTCGCCTCCAAGACCTTCACCACTGTCGAGACCATTACCAACGCCCTCTCCGCCCGCGACTGGCTGCTGACCGGCTTGCGGGCCGGTGAGGAGGCCGTCGCCAAGCACTTCGTGGCGGTGTCGACCAATGCCGAGAAGGTCGCCGAGTTCGGCATCGACACCGACAACATGTTCGGGTTCTGGGACTGGGTCGGCGGGCGCTATTCCTATGACTCGGCCATCGGCCTTTCCCTGATGGTCGCCATCGGCCCGGACTGCTTCCGCGAGATGCTGGCCGGCTTCCATCTGGTCGACGAGCACTTCGCCACCGCCCCGCCGGAGGAGAACGTCCCCCTGCTGATGGGCCTGTTGGGCATCTGGTACGACAATTTCCATGACGCCCAAGCGCATGCCGTCCTGCCGTACAGCCACTATCTGTCGAAGTTCACCGATTATCTGCAGCAGCTGGACATGGAGTCCAACGGCAAGTCCGTGGACCGGGACGGCAACCGCGTCGGCTGGCAGACCGGCCCCATCGTGTGGGGCACCCCCGGCACCAATGGCCAGCACGCCTATTACCAACTGCTCCACCAGGGCACCAAGCTGGTCCCGGCCGATCTGATCGGCTTCGCCCGGCCGGTGAAGGACATGCCGCCCGGGCTGGAGTCCCACCACGATCTGCTGATGGCCAACCTCTTCGCCCAGGGCCAGGCGCTGGCCTTCGGCAAGACCTCCGAGGAGGTCGCCGCCGAGGGGGTGGCCGAGGAGCTGGTGCCGCACAAGACCTTCGCGGGCAACCGCCCCACCACCACCATCCTCGCCTCCGAGCTCACCCCGTCGGTGCTGGGCCAGCTGGTCGCCCTCTATGAGCACAAGGTCTTCGTCCAGGGCGCCGTCTGGAACATCGACTCCTTCGACCAGTGGGGAGTGGAGCTGGGCAAGGTGCTCGCCAAGCGCGTCGAGCCCGCCCTGACCGAGGGCGCCGAGGTGCCGGGTCTGGACACCTCCACCGAGCATCTGGTCGCCACCTACCGCTCGCTGCGCGGCCGCTGAGGCCCCGACGCAGCGCAAGAGCACGGAGAGCACGGAACAGCACGGAACAGCGGGGAAAACGCGACGATCCCCCGGGCGCCCGAGGCGCGCGGGGGATCGTCTGCGATACGAGGGTTACGGCGACGCCGGGGGATACAGCTCCCGCGGCAGACCCGTCGCCGCGGCCCGGTCCAGCAGCCACAGCGTGCGGCGACGGCCGTACGCGCCCGCCGCCGGAGCCTGCAGCTCCCCGGCACCCGACAGGGCTATCGTGACCGCCCTCGCCTTGTCCTCACCGGCCGCCAGCAGCCACACCTCCCGTGCCGCGCGGATCGCGGGCAGGGTCAGCGAGGTCCGTACGGGCGGCGGTTTGGGCGCGCCGCGCACCCCGACCACCATCCGCTCGGTCTCCCGGACGGCGGGCAGCTCGGGGAAGAGCGAGGCCACATGGGTGTCCGGGCCGACGCCCAGCAGCAGCACGTCGAACGACGGCACCGCGCCGTGGTTCTCCGGCCGCGCGGCCCGGGCCAGCTCGGCGGCGTACGCCTCGGCCGCGGCGTCCACGTCACCGCCGTTCGCCCCGTCGGACGCGGGCATCGCGTGCACCCGCGCCGGGTCCAGCTCCACCGCGTCCAGCAGCGCCTCGCGGGCCTGGGTGACATTGCGGTCGGCGTGGCCCTCCGGCAGGAATCGCTCATCGCCCCACCACAGGTCCAGCCGCGACCAGTCGACCGCGTCGCGCGCCGGGGAGGCGGCGAGCGCGGCCAGCAGGCCATTGCCGTTGCGCCCGCCGGTCAGGACGACCGAGGCGGAGCCACGGGCGGCCTGGGCGTCCACGATCTTCGTGATCAGCCGGGCCGCCGCGGCCTGGGCCATCAGCTCCTTGTCGCGGTGGACGACCACCTGTGGTGCGGTCACTTGTCCGCCTTCCCGTCCGCCTTCCGCTCCTGGGCCTTCGCCGGGGGGTGAGGCTTGGGAGCCGGCGGCTGTGCCGGTGCCTGCGGCGGGTTCTTCGGCGAGCCGGGCGCATGCTCCGGCGGCGCCTCCGGGTCCCGGGTCGGCAGCGGCGGCCGGTCCGGCTCCGGTGCCACCTGAGTCGCCGGGGCGGCCTTGGCGTCCCGCTCCAGCGTGCCCACGCCGCCCTTGCCCAGCTTGTTCACGCCGAACTTCACCGACGACGCGTAGATCTCGTCGGGGTCCAGTCGGCGCAGCTCCTCGGCGATCAGCTCCGACACCTCACGCCGCTGCAGCGCCACATGCCGGTCGGGCTGGCCCGGCATCGCCAGCTCGGCCAGCGAGCCGTTCGCCCGGTCCAGGCAGATCACGCCGTCGGCCGTCTCCAGCCGCACCGCGGTGAGCCCTGGGCCCTCCGAGACCTGCCGGTTCACCGGCACCCCCAGTCGCTCGGCGAGCCACAGCGCGAGCAGCTCGCTGCTCGGGTTGTACGCCTCGCCCTCGACGACCGCGGAGGTGATCGGGGAGTGCCGCTGGTCCAGGGCGGCGGCCAGGACGCTGCGCCACGGGGTGATCCGGGTCCAGGCCAGATCGGTGTCGCCCGGGGTGTAGGTCGCGGCCCGCAGCCCCAGGGCCGCGACCGGGTCCTCGGTGGCCTGGGCGTCGGTGATCCGGCGCTGGGCGAGCTGTCCGAGCAGGTCCTCGCTGGGGTGCTCCGGGGCGTCCTCCGGCCACCACACCACCACCGGGGCGTCCGGCAGCAGCAGGGGCAGGACCACCGAGTAGGCGTGGTTGGCGAGTTCGCCGTGCAGCCGCAGCAGTACCGTCTCGCCGGTACCGGTCTCGCCGCCGACCCGCACCTCGGCGTCCATCCGGGCGATCTTGCGGTCGCGCGGCGACCGGCCCGGCCGCTTGATGACGACCAGGATGCGCGAGGGGTGTTCCTTGGACGCGTCGCTCGCCGCCCGGAGCGCGTCGTAGTGATTGCCCTCGTCGGTGACGATGACGAGGGTCAGCACCATGCCCACGGCCGGCGTGCCGGTGGACCGGCGCGCCTGGATCAGAGCGGAGTTGATCCGGCTGGACGTGGTGTCCGTGAGATCGATGTTCATGGCCGCCGCCAGCTCCGTCCGTCTCGTGCGAGCATCTCGTCCGCGGCTTTCGGCCCCCAGGTCCCGGACGTGTACTGCTCGGGCTTGCCGTGCTTCTCCCAGTACTCCTCGATCGGGTCGAGGATCCGCCAGGACTGCTCGACCTCCTCATGGCGGGGGAAGAGATTCGCCTCGCCCAGCAGGACGTCGAGCAGCAGCCGCTCGTATGCCTCGGGGCTGGACTCGGTGAAGGACTCGCCGTACTGGAAGTCCATCGTCACGTCCCGGATCTCCATGGAGGTGCCGGGCACCTTGGAGCCGAACCGGATGGTGACGCCCTCGTCCGGCTGCACCCGGATGACCAGGGCGTTCTGCCCGAGCTCCTGGGTGTCGGTGGCGTCGAAGGGGGAGTGCGGGGCGCGCTGGAAGACCACCGCGATCTCGGTGACCCGCCGCCCCAGCCGCTTGCCGGCGCGCAGGTAGAAGGGGACACCCGCCCAGCGGCGGTTGTCGATCTCCAGCTTGATCGCGGCGTAGGTGTCGGTCTTCGAGTGGGGGTCGATGCCCTCCTCCTCGAGATAGCCGTGCACCTCCTGGCCGCCCTGCCAGCCGGGGGCGTACTGCCCGCGCACCGTGTGCTTGCCCAGCTCCTTGGGCAGCTTGACCGCCCGGAGCGCCTTCAGCTTCTCGGTGACCAGGGAGGACGCCCCGAAGGAGGCGGGCTCCTCCATGGCGGTCAGCGCGAGGAGCTGCAGCAGGTGGTTCTGGATGACGTCACGGGCCGCGCCGATGCCGTCGTAGTAGCCCGCGCGCCCGCCGATGCCGATGTCCTCGGCCATGGTGATCTGCACATGGTCGACGTACGACCGGTTCCAGATCGGCTCGAACATCGTGTTGGCGAACCGCAGCGCCATGATGTTCTGGACCGTCTCCTTGCCCAGGTAGTGGTCGATCCGGAAGACATCGCCGGGCCGGAAGACCTCGTGGACGACCTGGTTGAGCTCCTGGGCGCTCTTCAGGTCGTGGCCGAAGGGCTTCTCGATGACCGCGCGCCGCCAGGAGTCGCCCTGCCCCTGCGACAGCCCGTGCTTCTTGAGCTGCTGGACGACGGTGGGGAAGAACTTCGGCGGGACCGACAGGTAGAAGGCGAAGTTCCCGCCGGTGCCGCGCGCCTTGTCGAGCTCCTCTATGGTCGCCCGCAGAGTCGTGAACGCCTCGTCGTCGGAGAACGCGCCGGGTACGAAGCGGAACCCCTCGGCGAGCTGCTGCCAGACCTCCTCGCGGAACGGGGTCCGCGCGTACTCCTTGACCGCGTCGTGCACGACCTGGGAGAAGTCCTCGTCCTCCCAGTCGCGGCGGGCGAAGCCGACCAGCGAGAAGCCCGGCGGCAGCAGTCCGCGGTTGGCCAGGTCGTAGATGGCGGGCATGAGCTTCTTACGGGACAGATCGCCCGTGACGCCGAAGATCACGAGGCCGGACGGCCCCGCGATGCGCGGGAGCCGTCGGTCTCGTGGGTCACGCAGCGGATTGCTGCTGGTCACGGTTTCACGCCTCCGAGGGTGCGAGGCGCTTGAGCTCCGCCTCGGTGGACTTCAGCAGGTCGTTCCAGGCGGACTCGAACTTCTCGACGCCCTCGTCCTCCAGGACCTGGACGACGTCGTCGTAGGAGATCCCGATCCCGGCCAGCGCGTCGATGTCGGCCTTGGCCTGCTCGTAGGTGCCGCGCACGGTGTCACCGCTGATCTCGCCGTGGTCGGCGACCGCCTCCAGGGTGGCCTCCGGCATGGTGTTGACGGTGCCGGGGGCGACCAGGTCCGCGACGTACATGGTGTCCTTGTACGCCGGGTCCTTGACGCCGGTCGAGGCCCACAGCGGACGCTGCTTGTTGGCGTTCGCCCGGTCCAGGGCGGCCCAGCGGTCGGAGCTGAAGACCTCTTCGTACGCCTGGTACGCGAGGCGGGCGTTGGCGACGGCGGCCTTGCCGCGCAGCGCCTTGGCCTCATCGGTGCCGAGCTTGTCGATGCGCTTGTCGATCTCGGTGTCCACGCGGGAGACGAAGAAGGACGCCACCGAGTGGATCTTCTGCAGGTCCAGGCCCGCGGCCTTGGCCTTCTCCAGACCGGCCAGGAAGGCGTCCATGACCGCGCGGTACCGCTCCAGGGAGAAGATCAGCGTGACATTGACGCTGATGCCCAGGCCGATCACCTCGGTGATCGCGGGCAGCCCCGCCTCGGTCGCCGGGATCTTGATGAAGGTGTTGGGCCGGTCCACCAGCCAGGCGAGCTGCTTGGCCTCGGCGATGGTGGCGGCCGTGTTGTGGGCCAGGCGCGGGTCGACCTCGATGGAGACCCGGCCGTCCTGGCCGCCCGTCGCGTCGTAGACCGGCCGGAGGATGTCGGCCGCGTCGCGGACGTCCGCCGTGGTGATCATGCGGACGGCTTCCTCGACGGTGACCTTGCGGACCGCGAGGTCGGCCACCTGCTGCTGGTAGCCCTCACCGCCGGAGATCGCCTTCTGGAAGATCGACGGGTTGGTGGTGACGCCTACGACATGCTGCTGGTCGATCAGCTCGGCCAGGTTGCCGGAGGTGATCCTCTTACGGGAGAGGTCGTCGAGCCAGATCGCGACGCCTTCGTCGGCCAGCCGCTTGAGTGCGTCTGTCATGGGATGTGTTCTCCTACTCGTCGCTACTAAGTCGTCTGCGGGGGTCAGCGCCCGGCGGCGTCGAGAGACTCGCGGGCGGCGGTCACCACGGCCTCGGCGGTGAGGCCGAACTCCCGGAAGAGCACCTTGTAGTCGGCGGAGGCGCCGAAGTGCTCCAGCGAGACGATGCGGCCGGCCTCGCCGACGTAGCGGTGCCAGGTCAGGCCGATACCCGCCTCGACGGCCACGCGGGCCTTGACGGACGGCGGCAGCACTGTCTCCCGGTACCCCCTGTCCTGCTCCTCGAACCACTCGACCGAGGGCATTGACACGACGCGGGTCGGAACCCCGGCGGCCTGGAGCTGCTCACGCGCCTCCACGGCGAGCTGCACCTCGGAACCGGTGCCGATGAGGATGACCTGCGGCTGGCCGCCCTCGGCCTCGAAGAGGACGTAACCGCCCTTGGCGGCGTCCTCACTGGCCTCGTAGGTCGGCACGTTCTGCCGGGTCAGCGCGAGGCCGTGCGGAGCCGGGTTCGCGGTGTGGCGGCGGGTGATCTCGCGCCAGGCGATGGCCGTCTCGTTGGCGTCGGCCGGGCGGACGACGTTCAGGCCCGGGATGGCGCGCAGCACCGAGAGGTGCTCCACCGGCTGGTGGGTCGGGCCGTCCTCGCCGAGGCCGATGGAGTCGTGCGTCCACACATAGGTGACCGGCAGCTTCATCAGCGCGGCGAGCCGGACGGCCGGGCGCATGTAGTCGGAGAAGACCAGGAAGGTGCCGCCGTAGACACGGGTGTTGCCGTGCAGCGCGATGCCGTTCATGGTCGAGCCCATGGCGTGCTCGCGGATGCCGAAGTGCACGGTGCGGCCGTACGGGTCGGCCTCCGGCAGCGGGTTGCCCTTCGGGAGGAAGGACGAGGACGCGTCGATCGTGGTGTTGTTCGAGCCCGCGAGGTCGGCGGAGCCGCCCCACAGCTCGGGGAGCACCCCGCCCAGCGCCTTGAGCACCTGGCCGGACGCCTTACGGGTGGCGACGTCCTTGCCCGGCTCGAAGACCGGCAGCGCGGACTCCCAGCCCTCGGGCAGCTCGCCCGCGGTGATCCGGTCGAACAGGGCGGCCCGCTCGGGGTTGGCGTTCCGCCACTCCTGGACCTTCTTTTCCCAGGCGGCGTGCGCCTCGCGGCCGCGGTCGACCAGGGCGCGGGTGTGGTTGATGACGTCGGTCTCGACCGCGAAGTGCTGCTCGGGGTCGAAGCCGAGGACGCGCTTGGTGGCGGCGACCTCGTCGGCGCCGAGCGCCGAGCCGTGCGACGCCTCGGTGTTCTGCGCGTTCGGCGCGGGCCAGGCGATGATCGTACGGGCCGCGATGATCGAGGGGCGCTCGGTCTCGGCCTGCGCCGCCTTGAGCGCCGCGTACAGCGCGTGGATGTCGAAGTCGCCGCTCTCGGCCTGCTCGATGCGCTGGACGTGCCAGCCGTACGCCTCGTAGCGCTTCAGCACGTCCTCGGAGAGCGCGGTCGCGGTGTCGCCCTCGATCGAGATGTGGTTGTCGTCGTACAGGGCGACGATGTTGCCCAGCTTCTGGTGGCCGGCCAGCGAGGACGCCTCGGCGGAGATGCCCTCCTCCAGGTCGCCGTCGGAGACGATCGCCCAGATGGTGTGGTCGAACGGAGAGGCGCCCTCGGGCGCCTCCGGGTCGAACAGGCCACGCTCGTAGCGGGCGGCCATCGCCATGCCCACCGCGTTGGCGATGCCCTGGCCCAGGGGGCCGGTGGTGGTCTCGACACCGGTGGTGTGGCCGTACTCCGGGTGGCCCGGGGTCTTGCTGCCCCAGGTGCGGAACGACCGCAGATCCTCGAGCTCCAGCCCGAAGCCCGCCAGGTAAAGCTGGACGTAGAGGGTCAGGCTGGTGTGCCCCGGAGACAGCACGAAGCGGTCGCGGCCCGTCCAGTCCGCGTCGGAGGGGTCGTGCCGCATCAGCTTCTGGAAGAGCAGGTACGCGGCGGGCGCGAGGCTCATGGCCGTGCCAGGGTGGCCGTTACCGACCTTCTGTACGGAGTCCATGGCCAGGACCCGGGCCGTGTCGACGGCCTGCCGGTCCAGATCGGTCCACTCGAGGTCTGTGGTAGTCGGCTTGGTGCTCACCCTGAGTCAGGGCTCCTCTCCACAATGTCGAAATCCGGTGACCGTATGTGCACCGGCGATGTCGAGCCTACCCCTGGAACAACGGTCATCTTTTCGAGTTCCACTCAACGGGATAAGGAACGAATTCCGAGGTGGCCGCATTCCCTCCGGGGCCCGTCCGGACGGTGTCCCGGGTCCTGCGGAAGGCGCCGTTCCGGGCCTTGCCCGGCCCGTCGTCCGCCGTGTGTGGCCGCCTTACGGGCGCCTTGCGGGTGCCTTGCGGTGCCCCTTCAACACGGGGGACCCCGGCGGCGGGCGGCGTATCCGCTACGTCTAGAGTGGCGTGGTACGCGCAAGTCTTTACCGGCTCTTCATGTCCGGTGCTTGCTGGTTCTTGCTTCCACCAGGGGTGTGCGTGACGGCCGTCGAATCCCGTCCTGCGGGGGTGCTCGAGACGAGCGAAACGAGCTCCGGTCACCGGCCGTTCGGGGCCCGTGTCAAGGCGTTCGTGGCGCTGACGAAGCCGCGCGTCATCGAACTGCTGCTGATGACGACCGTGCCGGTCATGTTCCTGGCCGCCCAGGGCGTCCCCGACCTGTGGCTGGTGGTCGCGACCTGTGTCGGCGGCTATCTGTCGGCCGGAGGCGCGGCCGCGTTCAACATGTATTACGACCGGGACATCGACGCGCTGATGGAGCGCACCGCGCAGCGCCCGCTCGTGACCGGCATGGTCTCGCCGCGCGAATGCCTCGTCTTCGCCTTCGCGCTCGCGGCGGGGTCGACGGCCTGGTTCTGGGCGCTGGTCAACCCGCTGTCCGCGATGCTGTCGCTCGGTGCGCTGGTCTTCTACGTCGTCGTCTACACGATGTTGCTCAAGCGGCGTACCTCGCAGAACATCGTCTGGGGCGGCATCGCCGGCTGCATGCCCGTGCTCATCGGCTGGTCGTCGGTGACCAACGAGGTCTCCTGGGCCGCCGTCATCCTCTTCCTCGTGATCTTCTTCTGGACGCCGCCGCACTACTGGCCGCTGTCGATGAAGGTCAAGGAGGACTACGAGCGGGCCAGCGTGCCGATGCTGCCGGTGATCGCGGGCAACAAGGTGGTCGCGCGCCAGATCGTCCTCTACAGCTGGGCCATGGTCGGCGTCTCCCTGCTGCTGTGGCCGCTGGGCTACACCGGCTGGTTCTACCCGGTGGTCGCGGCCGTGCTGGGCGGGTTCTGGCTCAAGGAGGCGCACGCCCTCCAGGGGCGCGCCAAGGCCGGGATCATGGGCGCGAAGCTCAAGGAGATGCGGCTGTTCCACTGGTCGATCACCTATGTGTCGCTGCTGTTCGTCGCCGTGGCCGTGGACCCTTTCCTGCGGTGATTACCGGCGGGTAGCATCGCCTGTATGGCAGACACCACCCAGCCGGAGCCGACCGAGAGCGGCGAGTCGGCCGCACAGCTCTCCGCGCCGGAAGCATCCTCGAAGCCGCCCAAGCCCTCCAAGGACGAGAAGCGGGCCGAGCGGCTCGCCCGCCAGATCACGGCCTTCGCCACCGGTCACGGCGGCGGCGCCGAGGGGCAGATCGCCCACATCGGGCGCGGCTCCGTCCGGATCGCCCTCGTCGGCGCCGACGGCGAATGGGGCGTCCTCGTCGCCCCCTCGCAGGAGAGCGCGCGGCGCGCGGCCGAGCTCGCCGGGCTGACCCTCCAGGACGCCTTCGACGGCGAGCTCGCCGCCAGGGTCCGCACCGGTCCGTACGAGTGGGCGCGCATGGCGGGCATCCAGCTCGGCGGACCCGGCAACCCTCCGGCACCCGCCTCGTAGAACGCCTGAGAACGGGTCCGGCGACACCTCGCACCCCTTCCGTCCGTTAAGCCCGTCGATGCCGGAGGGCGAGAGGCGGCGGCGATGCACGAGGCGACGGACTCCCCGAACACCCTGGGCCCGCCGACCGGCCCGGTCCCCCGGGACGGGCCGGGCCCGGTGGCGGCACCACCGATCACGCTGCCGCCGCTGGTCGACCAGCACAGCCACGGCACGGTGGACGGCGAGCTCGGCGTCGGCTCGTTCGAAACCCATCTGGCCGCCGCCGCCGGGTCGGGTGCGGCCCCGGCCGGCACCACCTTCTTCGACAGCTGGACCGGTCTGGCCGTGCGCCGCTGGTGCCCCCCGCTGCTGGGCATGGAGCCCCACTGCGCGCCCGTCAGCTATCTCGCCCGCCGCCGTGAACTGGGCGCCTACCGCGCCGCGCGGCTGCTGCTGCGCGGCGCCGGTATCGGCACCTTCCTGCTGGAGTCCGGCGCCCGGGACGACCTCAGCACCGCCGAGGAACTGGCCGCGACCGCCGACGGCGCGGTCCATGAGGTGGTCCGCCTGGAGCCACTGGCCGAGCAGGTCGCCGACACCTCCGGCACGGTCGACGCCTTCATCGGCAACACCGCCGAGGCGCTGTACGCGGCGGCCCAGCACGCGACCGCCTTCGCCATGGGGATCGCCTTCTGCGACGAACTGCCGCCCGACCCGCGTGAGGTCCGGCGCGCCGCCGCCCGCTGGCTCGCGCTCACCGTACGCCCGGCGCGGGACCGCGCCCCCGACCCCGCGCTCGCCCAGCATCTGCTGTGGAGCGCCGTCGCGACGGGCCTGCCGGTGCAGCTGCACTGCGCCGATCCGCAGTCGCTCGTCGGCTTTCTGCGCGCCACGGCGGGCTTCGGCACCGATCTGGTGCTGCTGCCCGACCGGCCGCACCACCGCCGGGCCGCCCAGCTCGCCGCGGCCTTCCCGCATGTCTACGCGGACGCCGGGCCGCGGCCCGGGGAGACCCTGGGCGAGGCGCCGTTCGGCAAGCTGCTCTTCTCGACGGGCGCGCGGGGGCTGCCCGAGCTGTATGTGACCGCGTCCCGGCTGTTCGGCCAGGCCATGGCCCGGCTCGCGGACGAGTGGGTCGGCGAGGAGATCTGCACCCGGGCCGAGGCCCAGCGGATCGCCGGGCTGGTCGCGGCCGGGACCGCGCGCCGCGTCTACCGGCTGGACGCGGCCGGCTCGGCCTGAACGGTCTCGTGGTCGCCGGTGGGGGCGGGGACGGCCGCCGGAAGCGCGGCGCGCTCGCGCTGGGCGAGCAGCACCCGCAGGACCGCGATCCACACCAGGCAGGAGCCGAGCATATGGATGCCGACGACGACCTCGGGCAGATGGGTGAAGTACTGCACGTACCCGACCACGCCCTGCAGGAGCAGGACGACGAGGAGCTCCAGGACCGTACGGCGCTGGGCGGCCGGGGCCTTCACGGCCCGCAGCGTGAACCACAGGGCGACGGTGAGGCCCAGCACGATGTAGACGAAGTCCACGTGGAGCTGGGTGATCTCCTGCCAGTTCAGCGGGATGCGGTGCACCTTACGGGCGTCACCGGCGTGCGGACCCGCGCCGGTGACCACGGTGCCGATGACGATGAGCACGCCGGTGGCGGCGATCAGCAGCCGGGTGAGCTGGCGCACCGGCACGGCCACGAGATCGCGCGGCTCGGCGTCGCCCTCGCGCGCCCGCCACCAGGTCGCCACGGCGACCGTGAGCAGCGCGGAGGACAGCAGGAAGTGCGAGCTGACGATGTACGGGTTGAGCCCGGTGAGCACCGTGATGCCGCCGACCACGGCGTTGCCCATGACGATCCAGAACTGGGCCCAGCCGAGCCGGGTGAGGGAGCGGCGCACCGGCGTCCGGGCGCGGGCGGCAATGATCAGCAGTCCGATGACGGCGCACAGGACGTACGTCAGCATGCGGTTGCCGAACTCGATGGCGCCGTGGATGCCCATGTCGGAGGTCGGCGTCAGGCTGCCGGAGGTGCACTTCGGCCAGGTGTCACAGCCCAGCCCGGACTGGGTGAGCCGGACCGCGCCACCGGTCACGACGATGACCACGGCCATCACCACGGTGGCCAGCGCGGCCCGCTGCACGAAGCGCGCGGAGGGCTGCCAGCGCCGGGCGATCAGCTCGAACGGATTCAGCGAATTCGGCACGCGCCCATCGTAGGCCGCCGCTTGTGCAGCTTTTCACGAGGGGTAGTGCTTCGGTAAAGCCGCAGCTCGCAGAGGTGTTCGGGCTATTCCCAGCGGAAGAAGCGCGCCGCCGCGCCCAGCCCCAGCACCGCCCACACCGCCAGGATCCCCAGATCCCGCCACGGCATCCCGGCCCCGTCCTGGAGGACATCCCGCAGCCCGCCCGAGAGTGCCGAGATCGGCAACAGCTCCAGCGCGCCGCGCACCGCGCCCGGGAACTTGTCCAGCGACACGATCACCCCGCCGGCCACGAGCAGCAGCAGGAAGACCAGGTTGGCGGCGGCCAGGGTCGCCTCGGCCTTCAGGGTGCCCGCCATCAGCAGTCCGAGGCCGGAGAACGCCGCCGTGCCGAGGATCAGCAGCAGCGCGACCGAGAGCGGGTCGCCGTGCGGGGACCAGCCCAGCGCCAGCGCGATCGCGGTCAGCAGCACGATCTGCAGGACCTCGGTGACCAGCACCGCGAGGGTCTTGGCGGTCATCAGCCCCCACCGCGGCAGCGGTGAGACGGCGAGCCGCTTGAGCACGCCGTAGCGCCGCTCGAAGCCGGTGGCGATGGCCTGTCCGGTGAACGCCGTGGACAGCACGGCAAGGGCCAGCACACCGGGTGTCAGGAAGTCCACCGTGCTGCCGTCGGCGCCCGTGTCGACGATGTCGACGGTGCTGAAGAGCACCAGCAGCAGGGACGGGATGACGACGGTCAGCAGCAGTTGCTCGCCGTTGCGCAGCAGCATCCGGGTCTCCAGCGCGGCCTGCGCCCGGATCATCCTCATCAGCGGGGCCGCCCCCGGCTTGGGGAGAAAAGTGCCCGTGGCGGTCACGCTCGCAGCTCCTTACCGGTGAGCTCCAGGAAGACGTCCTCGAGGGTGTGCCGCTCGACCGAGATCCGGTCCGGCATCACCCCGTTCTGCGCGCACCAGGAGGTGACGGTGGCCAGCATCTGGGGGTTGACCTTGCCGGTGACGCGGTACGAGCCGGGCGTCAGCTCGGCGGCCGTGGAGTCGGCGGGCAGCGCCTTGAGGAGCGAGGCCAGGTCGAGTGCGGGTCGGCCGCCGAAGCGCAGAGTGTTCTCGGCGCCGCCCCGGCACAGCTCCTCGGGGCTGCCCCGGGCGATCACCTTGCCGCCGTCGATGATCGCCACATCGTCGGCCAGTTGCTCGGCCTCGTCCATGTAGTGGGTGGTCAGCATTACGGTGACCCCGTCGTCCCGCAGATCGCGGATGAGGTCCCAGGTGGCGCGGCGGGCCTGCGGGTCGAGTCCGGCGGTCGGCTCGTCGAGGAAGACCAGCTCGGGGCGGCCGACGACGGCCATGGCGAGCGCGAGCCGCTGCTGCTGGCCCCCGGAGAGCCGCCGGTAGGTGGTCCGGCCGCAGGAGCCGAGGCCGAGCCGGTCGATCAGCAGGTCGACGTCGACCGGATGCGCGTGCAGGGAGGCGGTGTGGCGCAGCATCTCTTCTGCCCGCGCGCCGGAATAAACGCCTCCGGACTGAAGCATCACCCCGACCCGGGGGCGCAGTGCGGGGGCGTCCGCGACCGGGTCGAGCCCGAGTATCCGGACCGTGCCGGCGTCGGGTCGGCGGTACCCCTCGCAGGTCTCGACGGTGGTGGTCTTACCGGCTCCGTTGGGGCCGAGAACGGCGGTCACGGCGCCCCGGTCCACGGACAGGTCGAGCCCGTCGACCGCGGTCTTCGGGCCGTACCGCTTGACCAGGCCGACGATGTCGACCGCGGGCTCTTCTCGCATGTCCGGCAGTCTACGAATCGCCGGGCCCTCTGTGGGCGGCAGGGCCGGAAGCCGCGGTGCCCGCCGCCCGGCCGCAAAGGCGTCGCCGCAGGTGGAACCGGGGCGCGGGACCCTCTCGGACTTAGGTACACCTAAGTGACGTACCCCACCGGACCTGCAGATCTCCCCGCTTGTGTCGCGCCGGGGAATTACGCAACAATGGCGTTGTGAAATACGCGAGCGAGGCTCCGAACGAACGCGCGGCCGAAGCGGCCGCGCGGTCCGGCGCGCCCGCATCCGCACCGGAAGAGCAGCACGGCACCCGCAACCGGGTCGCGCGCTCCATCCTCGACCATGGTCCCTCCACCGCGGCGGAGCTCGCCCAGCGGCTGGAGCTGACCCAGGCGGCCGTCCGCCGCCACCTGGACACCCTCGTTGCCGACGGCGTCGTCGAGCCCCGCGAGAAGAGGGTGTACGGGGCGCGGGGGCGCGGCCGCCCGGCCAAGGTCTTCGCGCTCACCGACTGCGGCCGCGATGCCTTCGACCAGGCTTACGACAAGCTCGCCGTCGACGCCCTGCACTGGATCGAGCAGAGCGCCGGAGGCGGCGAGGCGGGCCGTGCCGCGGTCGCCGCGTTCGCCCGCGCCAGGCTCGCCGCCCAGGCGGAGGGGTACCGCGGCTCCGTCGAGGCCGCCGCCCCCGGCCGCCGCACCGCAGCCCTCGCCGACGCGCTCTCCGTGGACGGGTACGCTGCTACGGCGCGCAGCGCGCCGGTCGGCGAACAGCTCTGCCAGCACCACTGCCCGGTCGCCCACGCAGCCGAGCGATATCCGCAGCTGTGTGAGGCGGAGACCGAGGTCTTCTCCCAGCTGCTCGGAACTCATGTGCAGCGTCTGGCCACCATCGCCCATGGCGACGGGGTGTGCACGACGTTCATTCCGAAGACCGGCAAGGTCGAGAAGACCGACACCAGTACCACCAAGACCACCACCGCATCTGCCAGCACGGCCGGGAGGAACCCCGAATGACTCTCCCCACGGAGACCGCTCACCCCGAGCTTGAGGGCCTGGGCAACTACGAGTACGGCTGGGCCGACTCCGACGTGGCCGGCGCCTCGGCCAAGCGCGGCCTCTCCGAGGAGGTCGTGCGCGACATCTCGGGGAAGAAGTCCGAGCCGGAGTGGATGCTCAAGCTCCGCCTCAAGGGCCTGAAGCTCTTCGGCAAGAAGCCCATGCCCACCTGGGGCTCGGACCTGTCGGGCATCGACTTCGACAACATCAAGTACTTCGTCCGCTCCACCGAGCAGCAGGCCGCTTCCTGGGATGACCTGCCCGAGGACATCAAGAACACGTACGACAAGCTGGGCATCCCGGAGGCCGAGAAGCAGCGCCTCGTCGCGGGTGTCGCGGCCCAGTACGAGTCCGAGGTCGTCTACCACCAGATCCGTGAGGATCTGGAGGAGCAGGGCGTCATCTTCCTGGACACCGACACCGCGCTCAAGGAGCACCCGGAGCTGTTCCAGGAGTACTTCGGCACCGTGATCCCGGCGGGCGACAACAAGTTCGCCTCGCTGAACACGGCGGTCTGGTCCGGCGGCTCGTTCATCTACGTGCCGAAGGGCGTGCACGTGGAGATCCCGCTGCAGGCGTACTTCCGGATCAACACCGAGAACATGGGCCAGTTCGAGCGGACGCTGATCATCGTCGACGAGGACGCCTACGTCCACTACGTCGAGGGCTGCACCGCGCCGATCTACAAGTCGGACTCGCTGCACTCCGCGGTCGTCGAGATCATCGTCAAGAAGGGCGCCCGCTGCCGCTACACGACCATCCAGAACTGGTCGAACAACGTCTACAACCTGGTCACCAAGCGTGCCGTGGCCTACGAGGGCGCGACCATGGAGTGGGTCGACGGCAACATCGGCTCCAAGGTGACCATGAAGTACCCCGCCGTCTACCTGATGGGTGAGCACGCCAAGGGCGAGACCCTGTCCATCGCCTTCGCGGGCGAGGGTCAGCACCAGGACGCGGGCGCCAAGATGGTCCACATGGCCCCCCGCACCTCGTCGAACATCATCTCCAAGTCGGTGGCGCGCGGCGGCGGCCGCACCTCCTACCGCGGTCTGATCGAGATCGGCGAGGGCGCCGAGGGCTCCAAGTCCAATGTGCTCTGTGACGCCCTGCTCGTCGACACGATCTCCCGCTCGGACACCTACCCGTATGTGGACGTCCGCGAGGACGACGTGTCCATGGGCCATGAGGCGACCGTCTCCAAGGTCAGCGACGACCAGCTCTTCTACCTGATGAGCCGCGGTCTGTCCGAGGACGAGGCCATGGCGATGATCGTGCGCGGCTTCGTCGAGCCGATCGCGCGCGAGCTGCCCATGGAGTACGCGCTGGAGCTCAACCGGCTGATCGAGCTGCAGATGGAGGGCGCGGTCGGCTGACGCCACCCCCCTTCCGGCCCCGGCGGGGGCACCGTCCTCCGCCCGGGCATCCCGTTCAGGCCCATCAGGCAGAAAGAGAGCAGTACGACAGCCATGGCTGAAACCATCCCGGCCGGATCCACCACGGACGGCGTCATCCAGGTGGGCCAGCCCACCGATGCCCGGGTGAGCGCGCCCGCGTCGTACGACGTGGCCGACTTCCCGGTGCCCCATGGCCGCGAGGAGGACTGGCGGTTCACCCCCCTGGAGCGGCTGCGCGGTCTCCATGACGGCACGGCTGTCGCCGACGGCGGCGTCAAGGTCGAGGTGACCGCCCCCGAGGGCGTCACGGTCGAGACCGTGGGCCGTGACGACGCACGCCTGGGGAAGGCCGGCAAGCCGGTGGACCGGGTGGCGGCCCAGGCGTACAGCTCATTCGAGAAGGCGTCGGTCGTCACGGTGCCCAAGGAGACGGTGCTCACCGAGCCGGTGCGGATCGCCGTGCACGGCGAGGGCGGCACCGCCTTCGGCCACCAGGTGATCGAGCTCGGCGCCTTCGCCGAGGCGGTCGTGGTCATCGACCACACCGGTGAGGCCACGCTCGCCGCCAATGTGGAGTACCTGATCGGCGACGGCGCCAAGCTCACCGTGGTCTCGGTCCAGGACTGGGACGACACCGCGGTCCACGTCGGTCAGCACACCGCGCTGGTCGGCCGGGACGCCACCTTCAAGTCCGTGGTTGTCACCTTCGGCGGCGATCTGGTGCGGCTCCACCCGCGCGTCGTCTACGGCGCCCCGGGCGGTGAGGCCGAGCTGTACGGCGTGTACTTCACCGACAACGGCCAGCACCAGGAGCACCGGCTCTTCATCGACCACGACACCCCGCACTGCCGCAGCAACGTGGCCTACAAGGGCGCGCTGCAGGGCAAGGAGGCGCACGCGGTGTGGATCGGCGATGTGCTGATCCGGGCCGCCGCGGAGGGCACCGACACCTACGAGCTCAACCGGAACCTGGTCCTCACCGACGGCGCCCGGGTCGACTCGGTGCCGAACCTGGAGATCGAGACCGGTGAGATCGTCGGCGCCGGTCACGCGAGCGCGACCGGCCGCTTCGAAGACGAGCAGCTCTTCTACCTGATGGCGCGCGGCATCCCCGCCGACGAGGCCCGCCGTCTGGTGGTCCGCGGCTTCTTCGCCGAGGTCGTCCAGCAGATCGGGATCCCCGACCTGGAGGAGCGGCTCATCGCCAAGATCGAGGCCGAGCTGGAGGCGTCCGTAGGATGACCAACACCTTCGTACGCGCCTGTGCGCTGGACGAACTCGAGGACGACACCCCCAAGCGGGTCGAGCTCGAGGGCGTGCCGGTGGCACTGGTGCGCACCGAGGGCGAGGTGTTCGCGGTCAACGACATCTGCTCGCATGCGAACGTCTCGCTGTCCGAGGGCGAGGTGGAGGACTGCCAGATCGAGTGCTGGCTGCACGGCTCCAGCTTCGACCTGCGCACCGGCAAGCCGTCCGGCCTCCCCGCGACGCGCCCCGTCCCCGTATACCCCGTAAAGATCGAAGGGGACGATGTGCTCGTCTCCGTCACCCAGGAGTCCTGAGGCACCCATGGCCACGCTTGAGATCCACGACCTGCACGTTTCCGTCGACGCCGAGGGCGGCCCCCGCGAGATCCTGCGCGGTGTCGACCTGACCGTGAAGCAGGGCGAGACGCACGCCATCATGGGCCCCAACGGCTCCGGCAAGTCCACCCTCGCCTACTCGCTCGCCGGGCACCCGAAGTACACGATCACCGGCGGCACCGTGACGCTGGACGGCGAGGACGTGCTCGCGATGTCCGTCGACGAGCGCGCCCGCGCCGGTGTCTTCCTCGCCATGCAGTACCCGGTCGAGGTGCCCGGCGTCTCCGTCTCCAACTTCCTGCGCACCTCCGCGACCGCGATCCGCGGCGAGGCGCCCAAGCTGCGCACCTGGGTGAAGGAGGTCAAGGAGGCCATGGAGCGCCTCAACATCGACCCGTCCTTCGCCGAGCGGAATGTGAACGAGGGCTTCTCCGGCGGTGAGAAGAAGCGCCACGAGATCCTCCAGCTCGAGCTGCTGAAGCCGGCCATCGCGATCCTCGACGAGACCGACTCCGGCCTCGACGTCGACGCGCTGCGGGTGGTCTCCGAGGGCGTCAACCGGGTCCGTGAGGACGGCCAGGTCGGCACCCTGCTGATCACCCACTACACCCGCATCCTGCGGTACATCAAGCCCGACCACGTCCACGTCTTCGCGGCGGGCCGGATCGCCGAGTCCGGCGGCCCGGAGCTGGCCGACAAGCTGGAAGAAGAGGGCTACGAGGCGTACGTGAAGGGAGGCGCGTCCGAGTGACACAGTTGCCGGGCCTCCTCGACACCGAGGCGATCCGCAAGGACTTCCCGATCCTGGACCGTGTCGTCCATGACGGCAAGAAGCTCGTCTACCTGGACAACGCGGCGACGTCGCAGAAGCCGCGCCAGGTGCTGGACGTGCTCAACGACTACTACGAGCGCTCCAACGCCAATGTGCACCGCGGCGTCCATGTGCTCGCCGAGGAGGCCACGGAGCTGTACGAGGGCGCCCGCGACAAGGTCGCCGCCTTCATCAACGCTCCCAGCCGCGACGAGGTGATCTTCACCAAGAACGCCTCGGAGTCGCTGAACCTGGTCGCCAACATGCTCGGCTGGGCCGACGAGCCCTACCGGGTGGACCAGGACACCGAGATCGTCATCACCGAGATGGAGCACCACTCCAACATCGTTCCGTGGCAGCTGCTCTCGCAGCGCACCGGCGCGAAGCTGAAGTGGTTCGGCCTCACCGAGGACGGCCGGCTCGACCTGTCGGAGATGGAGCAGGTCATCACCGAGAAGACCAAGGTCGTCTCGTTCGTGCTGGTCTCCAACATCCTCGGCACGGTCAACCCGGTCGAGGCGATCGTCCGCCGCGCCCAGGACGTCGGCGCCCTCGTGGTGATCGACGCCTCCCAGGCTGCCCCGCACATGCTGCTGGACGTGCAGGCGCTCCAGGCCGACTTCGTGGCCTTCACCGGCCACAAGATGTGCGGCCCGACCGGTATCGGTGTGCTGTGGGGCCGTCAGGAGCTGCTGGAGGACCTGCCTCCGTTCCTCGGCGGCGGCGAGATGATCGAGACCGTCTCGATGCACTCGTCCACCTACGCCCCGGCGCCGCACAAGTTCGAGGCCGGTACGCCCCCGATCGCCCAGGCCGTCGGCCTCGGCGCGGCCGTGGACTACCTCACCTCGATCGGCATGGACAACATCGCCCGCCATGAGCACGCCCTCACGCACTACGCGGTCGGCAGGCTCCTGGAGGTGCCGGACCTGCGCATCATCGGCCCCACCACGGCCGAGGAGCGCGGCGCCACGATCTCCTTCACGCTCGGCGACATCCACCCCCACGATGTGGGCCAGGTGCTCGACGAGCAGGGAATCGCGGTCCGGGTCGGCCACCACTGCGCCCGCCCCGTATGCCTGCGCTATGGAATTCCGGCGACCACCCGAGCGTCGTTCTATCTGTACTCCACTCCGGCCGAGGTCGACGCCTTGGTGGAGGGCCTGGAGCACGTACGGAACTTCTTCGGGTAGGGGCGTGCCGCGTGAAGCTGGATTCGATGTACCAGGACGTGATCCTGGACCACTACAAGAACCCCCATGGACGGGGCCTGAGGGACGGCGACGCAGAGGTACACCATGTCAATCCGACCTGCGGTGACGAGATCACGCTCCGGGTGCGGCTTGACGGCGACACCATCGAGGACGTGAGCTACGAGGGCCAGGGCTGTTCCATCAGCCAGGCCAGCGCCTCCGTGCTCAATGAGCTGCTGGTGGGCAAGGAGCTGGCCGAGGCCCGCAGGATCCAGGAGACCTTCCTGCACCTGATGCAGTCCAAGGGCAAGGCCGAGCCGGACGACGCCATGGAGGAGGTGCTGGAGGACGCGATCGCGTTCGCCGGTGTCTCCAAGTACCCGGCCCGTGTGAAATGCGCCCTCCTGAGCTGGATGGCGTGGAAGGACGCCACGGCACAGGCACTGGGTGAGACCGCCGGAGGGAAGACCGCATGAGTGACAACGTGACCACCACCAAGCCCGCCAGCGAGGAAGAGGTCCGCGAGGCCCTGTACGACGTCGTGGACCCCGAGCTGGGCATCGACGTGGTCAACCTCGGGCTGATCTACGGCATCCACATCGACGACGCCAACATCGCGACGATCGACATGACGCTGACCTCGGCGGCTTGTCCGCTGACCGACGTCATCGAGGACCAGGCCAAGTCCGCGACCGACGGCATCGTCAACGAGCTCCGGATCAACTGGGTCTGGATGCCGCCGTGGGGCCCGGACAAGATCACCGACGATGGACGTGAGCAGCTGCGCGCCCTCGGCTTCAACGTCTGACGTCTCGCCTCCTGGGCTTTGAGAGCGGCCCCCGCGCTTCGGCGCGGGGGCCGTTCGCATGTTCCGGGGCCCCTGGTTATGTACGGCCGTACGCATCGTTGTGTACGATTGTACGCATGGCATATGTGACACTCTCCGGGGCCATCCTGGCCGAGATCCTGGCGACCACCTCGATGAAGTACAGCGAAGGCTTCAGCAGGCTCTGGCCCTCGCTGGCCACGGGCGTGGGCTACCTGCTGTCCTTCGTGCTGCTCGCGCACACGCTCAAGTCCATCTCCGTCAGCACCGCGTACGCCATATGGGCCGGGGCCGGGACCGCCGTCATCGCCGCGATCGGCATGCTCTTCCTGGGGGAGGCGATGACCGCCGCCAAGGTGCTCGGCGTGCTGCTGGTCATCGCCGGGGTGGTGGTGCTCAATCTGAACGGCGCCCACTGATGGGCCGCCGCTACGACCCCGAGCGGCGCCAGCGGATCATCGACGCCGCGGCCGCCGTGGTCCGCGAGCGCGGCATCACGGGGCTCAGCCACCGGGCCGTGGCCGCCGCGGCCGATGTGCCGCTGGGCTCGACGACATACCACTTCGCGACCCTCGACGACCTGCTGGTCGCGGCGCTCCGCCAGATCAACGCGGAGTGGCTGGCGGAGGTGGAGAGCTGGGTGGAGGGCGTCGATCCGGCCGCGCCGCCCGCCGACGAGCTGGCCCGGTGGCTGGAGGAGCAGCTCACCGGCGACCGGACGCGGATGGAGCTGGAGTACGAGCTGTACTTCGCCGCGCTGCGCCATGAGAGGCTGCGGCCGCTCGCCGCCGAGTGCCTGGACGAGATGGCCCGGATGCTGACGCGACTGGTGCGCGACGCGGCCACGGCGCGCGCGGTGGTGGCTCTGATCGACGGGCTGACCTTGCAGGTGCTGCTGGCGGACCGCCCGTACGACCGGGAGGGCACTCGTGCGGCGCTGGCGCGGATCATGGGCGGAGACGGCGGCGACGGGCCGTCCGGGACCGGCCGCTGAGGCCGCATGACGGGCCGTCCGGGACTGGTCGCTGAGGCCGCATGACGGGCCGCCCGGGATCGGCCGATGAGACGGCACGCCGGGCCGCCCCGGGACCGCTCGCTGAGACCGGTTCGCCTCCCGGCCCCGCCTCCGGTTAGCGTTCTGACCATGACCGATGCATCCACCACCGCCCCCACCGGCGCCGTCGCCGCCGGTCTCGCCACCCTCACCGAGGACGGCACCGTTCTGGACACCTGGTTCCCGGCCCCCGAGCTGGCCGCCGAGCCCGGCCCGGCCGGGACCGAGCGGCTCGACGCCGAGCGGACCGCGCAACTGCTGGGCGAGACCGCCCTCAAGGCGGTCGGGCCGGACCCCCGGCGCGGCGTCGAGGTCGTCGCCGTCCGCACGGTCATCGCCTCGCTGGACGAGAAGCCGCTGGACGCGCACGACGTCTATCTGCGGCTGCATCTGCTCAGCCACCGGCTGGTCAAGCCGCACGGCCTGAGCCTGGACGGCCAGTTCGGCCTGCTCGCCAACGTCGCCTGGACCTCGCTCGGCCCCGTCGCCGCCGACCAGGTCGAGCGGGCCCGGCTCGCCGCCCGCGCCGAGGGGCTGCACCTGGCGGTGACCAGTGTCGACAAGTTCCCCCGGATGACCGACTACGTCGTCCCCGCCGGCGTCCGCATCGGCGACGCCGACCGGGTCCGCCTCGGCGCGCACCTCGCCCCCGGGACCACGGTCATGCACGAGGGCTTCGTCAACTTCAACGCGGGCACGCTGGGCACCTCCATGGTCGAGGGCCGGATCAGCGCGGGCGTCGTGGTCGGCGACGGCTCCGACATCGGCGGCGGCGCCTCGATCATGGGCACCCTCTCCGGCGGCGGCAAGCAGACGATCACCATCGGCGAGCGCTGCCTGCTCGGCGCCGAGGCGGGCCTGGGCATCCCGCTCGGCGACGACTGCATCGTCGAAGCGGGGCTGTATGTCACGGCGGGCACCCGCGTCACCCTCCCGGACGGCAAGATCGCCAAGGCCCTGGAGCTCTCCGGCGCCGACAACCTCCTCTTCCGCCGCAACTCCATCACCGGCGCGGTCGAGGCGCTGCCCCGCACCGGTTCCTGGGGCGGGCTGAACGAGGCGCTGCACAGCCACAACTGAGTTGGGGCGCGCGGGGTTTCGCGCCGGTCCCGGAGGTGCGGGGGCAGCACAGCCTCCGCACCCCCGGAAGGGTTTTCTCAGGGGCGCACCCGCACCACCTGCGGGTCGTGGTCGCTGGACTGGTCCGCGAACTCGGCGTTGATGTGCACGATGTCGTAGTCGGCACGGCGCAGCGCGCGGCTGGTCAGGATGTGGTCCAGCACCTGCGAATTGCCGTTGTAGACATAGCCGTAGCGCTCGTCCCTCGGCAGCCGGGTCACCAGGTCCGTCAGCACACCGCCCTTGGTGAGGTCGGCCAGCGCGGGCGAGAACTGGTAGTCGTTGAGGTCACCCGCGACGACCACCGCGGCCTTCGGGTCGGCGTTGAGCAGCGCCTTGACGAAGGTGTTGACGGTCTTGGCCTGTCCGGTGCGCTGGGTCTCCGAGGAGCGGGCCGGGGGCTGGAAGCGGCTGTCCAGGCCCTGGTCGCCGCCCTTGGAGTTGAAGTGGTTCGCGACCACGAACACCGGGCGGCCCCGGAAGGAGAACTGCCCGACCAGCGGCTTGCGGCTGTCCTTCCAGGCGCCGTTCGCCGGGTCGATACGTCCGGGGGAGGCCGACAGCGTGGCCTTGCCGCCCTTCTTCTCGACCGTCACCGGGGTGGTGGAGTCGCCGCCGGGGATGTCGGTGAAGGAGACCCGCTTCGGGTTGTAGAGGAACGCCACGCGGATGTTGCCGCCCGGCTCGCCGCCGTCCTGGTCGTCAACCGGGTCGATCTGGCGCCACTCGTACGAGGGGCCGCCCGCCGCCTTGATCGCGTCGGTGAGCTTCGTCAGCGTGGCGTCGGCGCCCACCACCGAGTCGTTCGTGGCGCCGTTGTCGTCCTGGACCTCCTCCAGCGCGACGATGTCCGGCGAGGCGAGGTGCTCCACCAGCCCGGTGGCCAGCCGGTCGAACTTCGACTGGGCGGTCTTGGGGGAGAGGTTCTCCACGTTGTAGGTGGCGATGGAGAGTTCGTCCGCCTTCTGCTTGCGGGTGGTCTCCCGCTTCGGGCCGTGGTCGGCCAGGTCGCCCATCGTGGTGGCCGCGAGCGTGTAGCCGCCGAAGTTGTCGTAGTCCAGCGGCCCGGCCGTGGTGCCGGTCAGCGAGTCGCCGACGTCCGCGACGGGGAAGGGGTGCTCGGCGTAGGGGAGGAGGGAGACCACCTTCACCCGGCCCGCGTTCGGGTCGCGGTACGAGCCGTAGAGGGCGCCGCCGCGCTCGGTCCGCTGGTGGCGGGGCTCGGCGGTGACCCACAGCTCCTTGTAGGTGTTGGTCGCGCCGACCACGGGGGCGTTCTCGACCGAGACCCGCATGCCCTCCAGCGACTCGTAGCGGTCCAGGGCGTACGAGCGCGGCCGCAGCGTCAGCCCCTCGATGGAGTCGCCGCCGGCGTCCGGGGTGTAGCGGTCGGGGATCGTGGCGGGGTTGAGCCGGTATGCGGCGGGCAGCGCGTTGCCGGAGGACCGGACCGTCCAGGTCGCCTTGGAGATCTCGGTGAGCGACTGCAGACCGGCGTCCTTGCCGCCCGGGTAGTACTCGGACACCGTCCCGGAGACCAGCACCGAGTCGCCCACGGCGACCGAGGGCGTGGTCGATCCGGTGAAGACGAAGATCGCCTCGCTGGTGGCCGTGTCCCGGTCGGGCTCGGTGTCCTGGATCCAGAAGCCACGCGACGAGCCGAAGGCGCGTATCGCCGTGACCGTGCCGGGGACCTCGGTCACCTGCTGTCCGGCGAGCGGGGATATCCGGGTGGTGCCCTGGATGTCATGGATGCGGATCTCGGCGGCGGAGGCCGACGAGGGCACGACGAGCAGCCCGGCCGCGAGGGCGGAGGCGGCGACGGCGGTGACGGCGACGGGTCCGCGCGGTGCGCGAAGGGACATGGTGGTGGCCTCCGAAAGGAGTGAACGGCGAGGAAATCGCCTCTACGCGCGTCAATCTCTTTCCTGGGCGCTGAAGTTGTCAAGACAGGACGGGTGGCTTGCGGATGGCGGGAGCGGGGCGGGGACATGAACCAGGGGGCGCCGCCCGCCCCCTCGCCCCGGCCGGTTCCCGGAGCCCGCCGGCCGAATTCACCGCTTGCCGCGGTGCGGGATCGGACGCGGGACCACATCGGGACGAAAGTGCCCTCCCGTTCCGTCTACGCTGGGGTCCGGGCCGTGCCGTGGCGCCCGTGCCCGTACACCCGCATATCCGTACCCCCATGGCTCCACAGCGGGGTCCTGAGACCCGTAGCCTCATAGCTCCACAGCCCCCGCACAGCTCCATAGCCCCACAGCCCTATAGCCCCACAGCCCCCGCGACTTCCGCGCCCCGAGGAGTGACGTCCGCCCATGCCAGAAGAGCGCCCCACCATGCCGCCCGTGCGGCTTCGCACCGACGCGGAACTCGCGCGGGACGCACTCGCCGCGCCGCTCCTCGCCCGCGCGGTCCGGCTCGCCCGCTGGGCCGAGCCGGGGAAGCCGGTGGCGTCGGGCGGGGTGCTGCCGGAGGGCGAGCTGCGGGCGGCGATCGAGCTGCTGGGGCTCGCGGGGGACGAGGACGGGCCCGAGCACACGGCGCAGGCGTGGCAGCTCGCCGTCGACACCGGGCTGGTCGAGATCGACGAGTCCGAGGAGGCGTCGGGCGCCGGGGCGGCCGCGCGGCCCGATGGCGACGGCGATGGCGACGGTAAGGGTGACGGCGACCGTGCGGACGGCGAGGCGCCGCTCGGGGACGAGTTCTCCGCCCTCGCGATCAGCGGCGAGGAGCTGCGGCTGATCACCGAGGGCGGCCCCCGCGACATTCTGGACATCTGGCTCGACGGCTTCGAGACGGTGCTGGCCGATGCCGCCGCCCCCGACCTGGGTGACATCGCCGCCCAGATCAGCGAGGGCGGTGAGCTCGACCTCGACGCGATCGACTGGAACCCTGAGGAGGAGGCCGAGTTCCTCGACGGGGTGCTGGGCAACCTCTATCTGCTGACCGCCCTGGACGAGGAGGCCGCCGCGGCCTCCGTACCGCTGCCCGCGCTGGCCGCCTCCATGATCGTCCCCGAGGACATGGACGAGCCCACCGACGACGTCCTCGAAGAGGTCTCCGAGGCGATGGTGCGGCTGGACGACCAGTTCCGGCTGCTCGCCCCGACCGGCCTGATCGACTACCAGCCGGTGGACGAGGCGCTGATCCAGGAGGTCGACGGCGAGGGCCGGATCCAGGAGCCCGAGACGGCCGAGGAGCTCGAGGACGAGGACGTCTCCCGCTACGGCATGGTGCGGCTCACCCCGCTCGGCGTCTACGCCGTACGGGCCCGGATGATCGAGGCGGGCATCGACGCCCCGGCCGTCGGTGACCTGGCCGACAAGGGCGCCGACATCCTGCTGGACGCCCTCCCCGGCCACCCCGAGCCCGCCGCGCAGGCCGAGGCCGAGCAGTGGCTGGCCCGCCGTACGCCCGAGGAGGCCGCCCGCGAGCTGCTGGCCGCCGCGCGCGGCGACGACGAGGACGCACCCCTGCGCCGCCTCACCTGCCAGCAGACCCTCTCGCTGGTCGGGACCGAGGCCGAGCCCGCGCTGCGCGAGGTACTCGACGACCGCCACCTGGGCGGACTGGCCCGGGTCTGGCTGGCCGAGCACGAGGTGGCGGGCGTCCCGGAGCCGTCGGAGGCGATGGTCTTCTGGCTGACCGTGGACACCCTCGCGGCCCAGCTCGCCACCGAGGGCGACTCGGCGGAGCTGCGGGATCTGGTGCGCGGCCTGGTCGACCAGTCGGGGAGCTTCTTCGACTCGGCCTGGCGGGTGGACCACCCGGCGACCGCGGAGGTGCTGGAGGCGATGGGCCGACTGCACCCGGACAAGCAGGCCGCCAAGGAAGCCCGCAAGGCCGCCTTCAAGGCCCGCTCAAGGGCATAGCCACGCGGGGGCTCACCGCGGCCGTGGCCGATCCGTGACGCGGGCGCGCTGCGGCCTGGGCCGGCCCGTGGCGTCGTCGCAGAACGACCGCCCGCCTGGCCCGGCCCGGTGCCGCCCGTGCCCCCGACACCCCGGGCCCCGGACGGCAGAAGCGCCCCACACCCGCGCACCGCGCCTCGCAACACCCACGGGCGTACCGCCGGGGGCGTCTCGCGGCATCCGCCGCGCGGGAGACCCCGCTCAGGGATATCCGCCGGATCGTGCCGCTTGCGACGGGGCTGTTCCCCTCCCGCCCCTTCCCGCGGCATCGGTGTGCGGCTTCGCCGTGTGGTGGGGCTCTGCGCTGGACCCCGGGGCCGGGGGGTGAAGTCCTGGTGACGGGTGCGGTCCGGGCAGGCTGTTCCCGTCCCTGTGCCTTCCCGCGGCATCGGTGTGCGGCTTCGCCGTGTGGTGGGGCTCTGCGCTGGACCCCGGGGTCCGGGGGTGAAGTCCTGGTGACGGGTGCGGTCCGGGCAGGCTGTTCCCGTCCCTGTGCCTTCCCGCGGCATCGGTATGCGGCTCCGCCGCCTGGTGGGGGTCCGCCTCGGACTCCGGGGTCCAGGGGCGGAGCCCTTGGTATCGGGAAGGGGCGGGGAGGGGAAAGATCCGCCGGGCACCCCCTGGCACGAGCACGGGCGTGGGCGGGGCTGGCCCCGTCCCGGGGCCTGCCTGGCGCTTGCGTGTCGCGGTCCGGTGCGGGCGCCCGCCCGCTGGACGGGCGTGCCGCCGGGCGGCACGCCCACTCCGCCGCGCCGAAGGCCCCTCGGGGGGCACCGGTCCCGCGAGGGGCTCGCGATTTCCCCCGGCCGGGAAGTTGAGGGCTGCCTAGAGCCGTATCGGCCTACGCTCCGTATAAGGGGTCGGCGGTCATTCGTCCCTTGATGTCGCGCTCCGTTCAACTGATGTTCGGGCGGGGACGGGAACGTATGGCCGCAGTCGGAGGACACCATCCTGCGTTCGGGAGAAGACATGTCGCTCAGCCGAAGAGACTTCGCGAAGCGTTCCGCGTACACCGGGGCCGGGGTCGCCCTGGTCGGAAGCGCGGGGGTGCTCGCCACCGCCCCCGGCGCGCTCGCCGCTGAGGCGACCGACGCGGGCGCCGCGGGTGCCGCGGGCGTCGCGGGCCACCCTGGTCACGGCGGCGCGTCGCTCGGCTACGGTCCGCTCGTCGAGGACCCCAAGGGCATCCTGGCGTTGCCCAAGGGGTTCCGCTACAAGATCATCACCCGCACCGGTGAGACGAAGCTGGAGTCCGGCGAGTCCACCCCGTCCAACCACGACGGCACCGCCACCTTCGAGGGCTCGCGCGGTGCGACGCTGCTGGTCAACAATCACGAGCTGGCCGGCCCCCGCAGCGACTGGCCGCACCCGGTCCCGCTGATCGAGGGGCTGGTCTACGACCCGGCGGCCTCCGGCGGCTGCACCGTCGTCGAGGTCTCCAAGCACGGCGACCATGTCACCGAGTGGGTCGGCATCGCGGGCACCGCCACCAACTGCGCCGGTGGCCGCACCCCCTGGGGCACCTGGCTGACCTGCGAGGAGACCGAGGACAAGGCCGGCCAGAACGGCATGACCAAGGACCACGGCTACGTCTTCGAGGTCGACCCGCACGACCGTAAGGCCAACCGCGACCCGAAGCCGATCAAGGCCCTGGGCCGGTACGCCCACGAGGCCGTCGTCGTGGACCCCAAGCGCGGCCACCTCTACCTCACCGAGGACGCCTCCGGCCCGAACGGCCTCCTCTACCGCTGGGTGCCGCCGCACGGCTTCGAGCACGGCCGCGGCAAGCTCGACCGGCTCAAGGACGACGCGGGCGTGCTTCAGGCGCCCAAGTGCTACGACTCGGGCGGCAACTTCGTGGACGACCTGTCCCGCGCCACCAAGACCGGCACGGTCTACGGCGTGGACTGGGAGCCGGTGCCGGACCGCGACGCGAAGTCCGTGTCGGTGCGCAAGCAGTTCAAGGACGGCGAGATCACCCGGGCGCGCAAGCTCGAGGGCATGTGGTGGGCCGACGGCGGCGCGTACATCGTCTCCTCGTTCGCCCGTGAGGAGAGCCCGGTCCAGCACGACGGCCAGGTCTGGTTCTACGACCCCAAGCGCCGCACCCTCACCCTCAAGGTGCTGCTCGGCGTCAACCCCGACCCGTCGAAGGACGGCGCCTTCGACGGCCCGGACAACATCACCGTCTCGCCGTACGGCGGTCTGGTCATCGCCGAGGACGGCGAGGGCATCCAGCACCTCTTCGGCGCCACCGAGGACGGCCGGACGTACCCGATCGCGCGCAACGACCTGAACATCGGCACGGCGGAGGAGCCGGAGTTCAGCGAGTTCACCGGTGTGGTCTTCTCGCCCGACGGATCGACGCTGTACGCCAACATCCAGGTGCCGGGCATCATGCTCGCGATCACCGGCCCCTGGCGCCGCCAGCGCTGACGTACGCCGATCAGGCCGTAAGGCCGAAGGCCGAAGGCGAAGGCCGGACGGCCGCAAGGCCCGGGGGAATCCTCCCGGCCGGGGGATGCGTTGACGTGAGGGTGACCTCACGCCTGCGCACCACCCCCTTCTCCATCCTGGACCGCTCCCGCACCCGCCAGGGCCGGGAGCGGTCGCAGGCGCTTCGCGACACCGTACGGTTCGCCCAGCAGGCCGAGGCCCTCGGCTACCACCGCTTCTGGGTCTCCGAGCACCACAGCGTGCCCGGCGTCGCCGGTTCGGCGCCCACGGTGCTGGCGTCCGCCGTCGCGGCGGCGACGGTCCGCATCCGGGTGGGCACGGGCGGGGTGATGCTGCCGAACCACCGCCCGCTCGTCGTCGCGGAGCAGTTCGGGGTGCTCGAATCCCTCTTCCCGGGCCGGATCGACATGGGCCTGGGCCGCTCCGTCGGCTTCACCGACGGCATCCGCCGCGCCCTGGGCACCGAGAAGGACGCCGCGCAGGACTTCGGCGCCCAACTGGACGAGCTGCTCGGCTGGTTCACCGGCGAGCAGGACGCCTACCCCCAGGTCCACGCCCATCCGGCGGAGGGGCTGCGGCTGCCCGTCTTCGTCCTGGCCACCGGCGCGGGCGCGGATCTGGCGGCGCGGGCCGGACTGTCCCTGGTGATCGGCGATCTGCGGGGCCGGGACGAGATGCTGCGCGCGATCGACCGCTACCGCGCGGGCTTCCGCCCCTCGGCGTGGTCCTCCGCCCCGTACGTCGTCGTCTCGGGCAATGTCGCGGTCGCCGGCACGGCGCAGGAGGCCCGCCGGCTGCTGCTCCCCGAGGCATGGGCGATGGCCTACTCCCGCACCCACGGCGCCTTCCCGCCGCTGGCCCCGGCTTCGGAGATCGAGGCCCGGGAGATGACCGAGAAGGAGCGCGGCTTCTACGAGCGGGGCCTGCGCGGCCAGTTGTACGGCACGGAGGACGAGGTCGCCGCCGCGCTCGACGAGCTGATCGAGCGCAGCGACGCCGACGAGGTGCTGGTCACGACGAGCACCTACGACCGCGAGGCCCTGCTGGATTCGTACCGACGCCTGGCCCGCTTGGCGGGGCTGTCGGGCGACTCCGGCCCCGGCCCGGGTTCCGGTTCGGCGCCGGGCCGCAACGTCACCGGGTTCGCGCATGCCGAGTCGTGGTCATGAGTCCGGCATCCGCAGTGGCGCAGAAGCGCCCGCGCCGCGTCGACCTCCGCCCGGCTCAGTGCCCCATGACGGGCTTCGTACTCGGCGGTCAGCTCGGCAAGACGGTCCCGCTCGACCTGTCGCCGCGCGGCCTGGTGGCAATCGGCGCCCGTCAGTTCGTTTGGGCTCACGTCAGACGGCGACAAGCGTGATCCTCTCCCCACACAGCTTGGCCATGTCGTCCGTGTCCGAGGTCAGCATGACCACAGGACCTGCCTGGTGAAGCGCGGTGACGGCCACCATGGCGTCGATGGCGTATTTGTGGCCGTGCAGGCCGGTGTCCCGCAGGAGCAGCGCGGCTTCCTTGGACCAGTCGACACTGAGCGGTTCGACGCGCAGTTGCGACAGCACGTGGTTCCAGCGGGCGCGTTTGATGCCGTTGTGCTGGGCTTCGATGAGCGTGGCTCCGCTGACCACGCGGTCGGCGCCGCGGTCCAGCGCGGACCGCACCATGTTCATCACGGCCCGGTCCTCTTCGAGGTAGAGCGACAACCCTTGGCTGTCCAGCACCAAGCTGCCGGCCCCGGTCAGCCGGCCTCGCGCCACCGGGACTCCCGGCCTTCGGCCGCGGACCAGACGTCCGCGGCCGCTTGGCGCTCCTCGGCCGTGAAGGGGCCGTGCTCCTTCTCGAACTCGGCGAGATTCTCGCGAGTGGCCTGGTTGCGCAGGTGCGCCTCGATGGCAGCGGCGACAAGGGCGGAGACGCCGCGGTTGCCCGCCCGGTCCCGCAACGCCCGCACCGTGCCCTCGGGGAGGGACACGCTGAGCGCCTTCGCGGGTCCCTCCCCGATTCCCGGCTCCACTGAGTCCTCATGCATGCGGCCAGTTTAGCAATCGGTTTAATAATCCGGGGCGGAAACGCCTGACGGGTGGCGGGCGGGGTGGTTCACAGGGCCTTGCCGGCGGGCTTGGCCATGCCGCGCACGGTGCGTGAGTCCACGTACTCACCCATCGCGGTCATCTCCCACTCGCCCGAGAACTGCTTGATCAGCTTCGCCATCATCACGCCCGTGCGCGACTCGGCGTGGGTGAGGTCGAAGCGGACCAGTTCCTCGCCGGACTGGGCGTCGAGCAGGCGGCAGTACGCCTTGGCCACATCGGTGAACTTCTGGCCGGTGAAGGAGTTGACCGTGAAGACCAGGGCGGTGACCTCGGGCGGGAGGCCGCCGAGGTGGACGGTGATGGACTCGTCGTCGCCTCCGCCCTCACCGGTGAGGTTGTCGCCGGAGTGCTGAATGGCGCCGTTGAGGATGGCCAGCTTGCCGAAGAAGCAGGCGTCGATCTTCTTACGGTCGACGCCGAAGGCGATCACGGACGCGTCCAGGTCGATGTCCTTGCCGCGGAAGGCGGGCTCCCAGCCCAGGCCCATCTTCACGGAGCTGAGCAACGGGCGGCCGCCCTTGACCAGCGACACCGTCTGGTTCTTCTGCAGGCTGACGCGGCCCTTGTCGAGGTTGATCTTCCCGGTGGCCGGGGCCGGTGCGGCGGCGGGCGGCGCGGCCGGGGCGGCGGGCGGCGGGGCGCTCGGCATGGGCGGCGGGGGCTGGAAACCGGCGGGCGGGCCGCTCGGCGGGGCCGGCGCCTGGGCGGCGGGGGCGGCCGGTGCGGCGGGCTCCTCGACCGACACCCCGAAGTCGGTGGCGATGCCCGCCAGACCGTTGGCATACCCCTGCCCGACCGCGCGCACCTTCCACGCCCCATTGCGCCGGTAGACCTCCACGGTCACCAGAGCGGTCTCGTTGCCCAGCTGCGGCGGGGTGAACGTGGCGATCACCGCGCCGTCGTCGGCGCCGCGCACGGTGGCGGTCGGCTCGGTGCCCGCGAACGTCGCCCCTGGCGCGTCCAGACTCGCGGTCACCACGATCTTCTCGATGTCGGCGGGGACGGCGGCGGTGTCCACGGTGATGGTGTCGCCCGCGCCCGCCGCTCCGGCGCGATGGGTCACCCCGGGTCCGGCGGGCTGGTTGTAGAAGACGAAGTCGTCGTCGGAGCGCACCTTGCCGTTGGCGGTGAGCAGCAGGCCCGATACGTCGAGCCGCACCGGAGCGGTGACGTCAACCGCCACGCGCGCGACGGAGAGGGGGAGATTCGAGCCGGGTGTCATAGCGGTCATGCCCGGGGTAACGAACGCCCCCGCTTTACGGTTCCTTGACCTGCGTCTGACTTCCGTCAAGACCTGCCCCGCCGCGGTCGCCCGTGAGCCGCCCCGCCGCGGTCGCCCGTGAGCCGCCCCGCCGCGGTCGCCCGTGAGCCGCCCGGCCGCGGTCGGGCCGTGGCCTGCCTCGCCGCGGTCGGGCCCTGGTCGCCTCGCCCCGGTCGGCCCGGTCCGGCTGTCGGTGGCCCCCGCCATCATGGTCCGCATGACGACCGAGCCCGACGCGCTGCACACCCTGGCCCGCACCCACCTGCCCGCCGACCTCGCCGCCCGCTGGACCGGGCTGCTGCGCCCGGCCGCCCACCTCCGCCCGGCCGGGGCGGCCGATCCGGTCGTCGGCCGGCTCGGCGGGCTGCCCCGGCTGCCCGAGGGCGTGGAGTGGCCGGTGTGGGAGGGGCACGGGCCGCTGGGCTTCGTCGCCGATCTGGACTGCGCCGCGCTGCCTCGGGGGGAGCTGGACATACCGCTGCCCGCCGATGGCCGCTTGGCCTTCTTCTACTACGGCGACGAGGACGACGACGTGCTGGTCGACACCGCCGACCCGGACACCTGGGCCGGTGCCCGCGTGCTCCACCTCCCGCCCGCGCCCGCCGACGCGCCCGTACGGCCCGCACCGCCCGGTCTCACCCCCTACCCGGAGCTGCCGCTGACCGCCCATATGGCGCCGAGCGCCCCCGACTTCGATCTGCCCGCGCTGACCGCGGCGTGCGGCGAGGACGCGTTTCCGGACGCGTTCGAGAGGGCGATATGGGACCACCAGAGCGGTGTCGCCCATCAGATCGGCGGCCATGCCCAGGCCGTTCAGGGCGCGGTGGAGATCGTGGTGGCCCATGGCGCGCTGGGCGGACGGGACGTGTCGTGGGAGGACCCGCGGCTCGACGAGGAGGCGGGGCGCTGGGTGCTCCTCGCGCAGTTCGACTCCGACGAGGACGCGGACATGATGTGGGGCGACGGCGGCGCGCTGTACTGGCTGATCCGCCCCGACGACCTCGCCGCGGGCCGCTTCGAGAAGGCCATGTTCACCTGGCAGTGCTGCTGACGGCTTTGCCGCCCCGGCAAACCCCGTTGGGGATCCGTCGGGTGCCGATCGATTCTGCGGGCTGATCCCGTCAGGGAGGCCGACCCGTCAGAAAGGCACCCGCCCATGCATGTCTTCGTCACCGGCGCGAGCGGCTACATCGGCGGCACCGTCGCCGTCCGCCTGCTCCGAGCAGGCCACCACGTCAGTGGGCTGACCCGCGATCCGGCCAAGGCCGGGCAGCTCGCCCGGCTGGGCATCGAGCCGGTGGTGGGTTCGCTCGACGACGCGGACCTCCTCGCCGCGCGGGCCCGCCGGGCCGACGCCGTGGTCAACGCGGCCGACAGCGACCACCGCGCGGCCGTGGACACGCTCATCGCCGCCCTGGCCGGATCAGGTAAGGCGCTGATCCACACCAGCGGCTCCAGCACGGTCGGCACCGGCACGGAGGGCGAGGCGTCGGAGGTGGTTTACGACGAGGGCGTCCTGGACCCGGGATCGGCCTGGGAGCCCGACCACCCCATCCGCGCGGCCCGGGTCGCCATCGACCGCCTGGTGCTCGGCGCGGCCGAGCGGGAGGTGCGGTCGGCGGTGCTGTGCGACAGCCTGATCTACGGGCACGGGCGGGGCCCGGGCCGGGACAGTGTCCTGATCGCCGCACTGGTCCGGCAGGCCCGCGCCGGTGGGGTGGTCCGCCATGTCGGCCCCGGCCGCAACATCTGGTCCACCGTCCATGTCGACGACGTCGCCGACCTCTACCTCCTCGCGCTGGAGAAGACGCCTCCGGGCGCCTTCTACTTCGTGGAGAACGGTGAGGAGTCGTTCGGCGCGATCGCCGAGGCCATCGCCCGCTCTCTTGGACTGCCCGGCCCCCGCCCCTGGGACCCCGACGCGCCGGACAACGTCTGGAACCCCCAGTTCGCCCGGCACGCCCTGGGCTCCAACAGCCGCGTACGGGCGCGCCGTGCCCGCGCGCTACTCGGCTGGGACCCGCGACACCGCTCGATCGCGGACTGGATCCTCCGCGAGCTGCGCTGACCGATCGGGGCGGCGGTGCACAGGGCGGCGCACGGTGGCGGCCGTCACGCCGATCACGCACACCGCCATGCCCGCGAGGGCGGTCCACCCGGGCGCGTCCCCGAACATCGCGTAGGCCCACACCAGCGTGGTCGGGGGCGTGAGGTAGATCAGCGCGCTGGTGCCGGTGACGCCGTTGCGGCGCAGGCTCAGCCAGTAGAAGCCGTAGCCGCCGACCGTGGAGAGCAGCACCGTCCACGCCACCGCGGCCCAGAAGCCCCCGCCCGCCGGGGGTGCGGCATGGCCTCCGACGAGGGCGACCCCGGTGAACAGTACGGCGCTGACGAGGCAGTGGAGCGGTATGGCGTCCATGGGGGCGAGCGGCGCCCGGGCCCTGCGTTCGAGGAAGCTCGCGGCCAGCAGTGCCGCCATGGCGGCGAAGGGCAGCCCGTACGCCCAGGCCGGGGCGGTGGTGGGGCCCGCCGACAGATCGCCCTGGACGACGAGCGCGACCCCGCCGAGGCCGATGGCCAGCCCCGCCCACTGGCGCGGGCTGACCGTCTCCCCGAGCAGCCGCCCGGCCAGCGCGCCCGCCGCGAGCGGCTGCAACGCGGCGATCAGCGCGGCGGTGCCGGACGGCACGCCGAGCCCGACCGCCCAGACGATCCCGCCGAGATAGCCGCCCTGTGAAAGCGCCCCGATCGCCGCCTGCTCGGCCAGGGCGCGTGGGCGCAGCCTGCGGCGCCTGAACAGCGCCCAGGCGCCGCCCAAGATCGCCGCCGCCGCGAGGAAGCGCCACATCAGCAGGGTGTCGGCGGCGGCCTCCCTCGTGCCGAGCTCGGCTCCAATGAAGCCGGAGCTCCACATCACGACGAGGCCGATGGAGGTGACGGCGGCGCTGACGGGCATGGGGTGTCCTCGTTCTGGTTGGGGTCTGCTCCGGGTATACCGATCTGTTTACTCCCTCATCCACTAGACTAAACAGATCGGTATACACGTCAACCCCGACCCGGAGGTGATCACGGCATGGAAGCGCCTACGGGAGTGCTCACCCCCGCCGCGCGCCGCATCCTCGACACCGCCGCCGAGCTGTTCTACGGGCAGGGGATCAACGCGGTCGGCGTGGATCTGATCGCCAAGCGCTCCGGTGTCACGAAGAAGACGCTCTACGACCGCTTCGGCTCCAAGGAGGCCCTGGTCGCCGCGTATCTGCGGGAGCGCGATGAGCGGTGGCGGGCGTGGCTCACCGCCGAGGTCGAGAAGTCGCCCCCGGCGGACCGCGCCCTGGCCACGTTCGACGCGCTCGCGCTATGGGTGGCCCGCGAGAACCCCCGTGGCTGCGGTTTCGTGAACGCTGCGGCCGAACTGCCGGACGCCGCCCATCCGGCCCGGCAGGTGATCGCCGACCAGAAGCGATGGCTGCGCGAGTATCTGCGGCAACTGTGCGAGGAGGCGGGCGTGACGGCCCCCGACGAGCTGGCGGACGAGCTGCTGCTGCTCCACGAGGGCGCGACGGTGCTGAACGGGCTGTCGGTGGTCGCCGATGCGGTCGGCATCGCGCGGCGGCTAGCCGTGCGGGCGCTGGAGCGGGCCCGGGCCTGAGCCTGACGGTTTGGTCTCGGTCGCGATCTCGGCCCATACGGTCTTCCCGGGCCCGCCGCAGGGGCGGGGCCCGACCGCCCAGCGCTCGGCGAGCTGCGAGACGAGGTACAGGCCGCGACCCGTTTCGGCGTCGGGCGCGGCGGTGGTGAGCGCGGGCCGCTTCTGGGTGCGGGTGTCCGATACCTCGATGCGGATCGCCCCGGGGGCGTCGCCCAGGGGCGCGGTCAGCCGTACGTGGAAGTCCCGCCCCGGGACGCGGCCGTGCCGTACGGCGTTGGCGGTCAGCTCGCTGGCGATCAGGGTCGCGGTCTCGTTGGGGCCGGAATCGTACGGGTAGCCCCACGCGGCGAGTCGGTGCGACACAAGTCGCCGAGCGAGGCGCGCACCGCGCGGAGTCGAGGTGAAGCGCATGGCGAACTCGCCGGGTGCGGGCGTGGGTTGTCCCGGCCGCGTACCTCGTGAGGGGGCATTTTCGGTCGTCATGGGCACGAGCCTTGCGGGGCTGTGCCTAGCCTGACCAGGAAGCGCGCAAGTACTGACCGTGTCTGTAGGGGCACGGTGGGTTTGGTGTCGGGGTTGTCGACCGTGACCTGCGGTCGGCGCGGCGGAGGTGATGGAACATGGCGAGTGCGGGGCGGCCGGAGTTGCCGGACGGGGAGGACTCCGGGGCGTTCATCAAGAGCTTCGGCGTGCAGGTCAAGCTGTTACGGGAGCGCGCCGGGCTCACGCAGGCCGAGTTGGGCTCGCGGGTCGGCTACGGCGCGGATCAGATCGCGGCGGTCGAACAGGGACGGCGGATCCCCAAGCCGGAGTTGATCGACAAGGCGGATGAGGTGCTGGGCGGCGGGGGCCTGCTGAAGGCGATGAAGGGGGAGGTGGCGCGGGCGCGGTATCCGGCGTTCTTTCGCGATGCGGCGCGGATTGAGGCGGGCGCTGTTGAGGTGCACTCTTACGACGTGCAGGTGATGAACGGCCTCTTGCAGACGGATGACTACGCGCGAGCAATGTTCACGCTGCGCCGTCCGTTGTTGGACGAGGAGACTGTTGAGCAGCGCGTAGCCGCACGGGTGGCTCGCCAGGCGATTTTTGACGCACGGCCTGCGCCGCTCCTTAGCTTCGTCGTCGAAGAAGCTGTTCTCCAGCGCCCATTTGGCGGGAAGTGCGTCCTGCGTGGACAGTTGGAACAGTTGCTCCTGATCGGGCAGAAGCGGCATGTGGAAATCCAGGTCATGCCGACGGCTCGGGAGGACAACGCCGGAATCGATGGCCCGTTCATTCTGATGACCGCCAAAGGGGGTGAGCAGGTTGCGTACCTCGAAGGCCAAGGGCGAAGCACCCTGCTCACCGATCGAGAACACGTCCGGACTGTTGCCGCACGATATGGGATTATCCGGGCGCAGGCTCTCACTCCACGGGAGTCGTCCATCTTCATTGAGAAGCTGCTGGGAGAGCTATGAGCAAGCACATAGGCCAGTTGGTGTGGTTCAAGAGCAGCTATAGCGGCGGCGAGGGCGGCGCATGCATCGAGGTCGCCGCATGCCGCCCCGACACCGTGCACGTCCGGGACAGCAAGAACACCTCCGGTCCGATCCTCACCTTCACCGCCCACCAGTGGGCCGAGTTCGTAGGGTTCACCGCACACGCAAGCGCGAGCGCCTAGCTCATCACGATCGTTCATGAGGGGCCGTCAGCCTGCTGACGGCCCCTCGGTGCACCATAGTGCTGGAAGAACGGGGGAACGGAATGGCGGCGTGCGCACCATTGCAGGCGGGGGACCCCGAACGCGTGGGGCGGTACCGGATCGTCGGGCGGTTGGGCCGGGGCGGGATGGGCCAGGTGTATCTGGGCCTGCTACCGAGTGGTCGCGCGGCCGCCGTGAAGGTGGTGCGGTCCGCGCTGGCGGACGACCTGGAATTCCGGCGCCGGTTCGCGCGCGAGGTGGCGGCGGCCCGTCAGGTGACCGGCATCTTCACCGCCGCGGTCGTGGACGCGGACCCCGAAGGCACCCCGGCGTGGCTGGCCACCGAATACGTGCCGGGGATGTCCCTGGACGCGGCGGTGGACGTGCACGGCGCCTGGCCGGAGCCCTCGGCGCTGGCGCTGGGCGCCGCGCTGGCCGAGGCGCTGGACGCCATCCACCGCACCGGCCTGGTACACCGCGATCTGAAGCCCTCGAACGTGCTGTTGGCCGCGGACGGCCCGCGCGTGATCGACTTCGGTATCTCGCGGGCGGCCGAGAGCACCAAGCTCACCGAAACCGGAGCGGTGATCGGTACGCCCGGCTTCATCTCGCCCGAGCAACTGGTGGACGACAGGGTTTCGGCTGCCAGTGACGTCTTCGCCCTGGGCGCTGTCCTGGCCTACGTGGCGAGCGGAACCCGCCCGTTCGGGACCGGCAATGCCCAGGCTCTGAACTACCGGGTGGTCCATGCGGAGCCGGATCTGACCGGCCTGCCGTCCGCACTGGCGGACGTCGTGGCCCGGTGCCTGGCCAAGGACCCTGGTCAACGGCCCACCATGCCACGGCTGATGGAGGAACTGGGCCGGGCGCCGGGGATCGAGCGGGCCGACGGCTTCTACACCGAGGCCGACTGGCTGCCCGAGCCGGTGGCCGAGGAGATCGCCCGCGCGCAGGCCACGCCCCTGCCCACCCTCCCGCCCACGTCCGGCGGACCGACCACCGTCGTGACCGTTCCCACCACCGTTGCCACGGCACCGTCCCCGGCCTCCTCGGGAGCCCACCCCCCACCGTCCGACTCCACCCCCGGCGGCGGAAAGCGCAGGCTCACCCGAGGCCGCGTCCTGACGGGGCTCGTCGTCATCGCAGTCCTCGCCCTCGTCTGCACGACGGCGCTCCTCTCCGGTCGTCTGTCCGGCGGCGACGGCCAGGGCGATGATGCCTCCAGCGGCGCACCGGCGCGGAAGGAGCCGGCGCGGAAGGAACCGGTGCGCAAGGAGCTGTGGTCCTATGCCTTGGACGACCAAATGGAACTGTCCACGGTGGCGGACGGCACGGTCTACGTCGACAACAGCGAAGACAGCCTGTACGCGCTGGACGCCGACACCGGCGACGAGTTGTGGCATCGGCACCGCGCGGAAGCCACGCTCTTTCTGCTGGGGGCCTCCGACGGGATGGCCTTCTACGGCGACAAGGACCATATGTACGCTCTGGACGCCGACAGCGGTGAGGAAGTCTGGAAGGTCGAGGACGGTGGGGTTCATGCGACGCCCACCAAGGTCGGTGACACCACCTATGTGACCTACGGCGCCTTCCTGGCCGCGCTGAAATCCGGTACGGGCGAAGTGATCTGGAAGAAGAAGTACGACGGATCACTGCGGCAAGGGGCGACCGTCGCCGGTGGAGTCGTCTACCCCGTCTCGGGTGCCGAAGGCGACGCTCTGTACGCCGTGGACGCCAGGACCGGCGACGACCTGTGGCGGTTCAATGCCGGTAGCGACATCGCGTCCTCACCCGCCGTCGCCGACGGGACCGTCTACGTCGGCACCAAGGACGGCACCCTGCACGCGGTCGACTCCGACTCCGGCCAGGAGGCGTGGAAGCGTGCCTTCGACGGGAAGTTGTGGGATCCGGCCGTGGCCAACGGGGCGGGTGACCCGATAGTCGCCGACGGCGTGGTCTATTTCGAGAACGACGGCTATGTGTGCGCTTTCGCCGCCGACAGCGGAAAGCCGCTGTGGCGGCACAAGCCGGGCCTGGCGGATGTGGAGTTGGTGTCCGTCGCGGGCGGTACCGTCCAGTTCACCGACGGCGAGGACGGCAGCCGCGCGCTGTACGCCCTGGACGCCGACACCGGCAAGCGACTGTGGAAAGGGGAGCCGGGGGAGAATCCGACCGTCGTCGGCGGCACGCTCTACTACGAGGATGCCGGGCGTCTGCACGCGTCCCGGCCACGGGATTGAGTGAGGGGGCGAAGTGGGGGAGTTCGCGCCGCTGGAAGCGGGGGACCCCGAGCGGGTCGGGCGGTACCGGATCGTCGCACGGCTGGGCCGAGGCGGGATGGGGCAGGTGTATCTGGGCCGGTCACCGGGTGGCCGCGCGGTCGCGGTGAAGGTCGTACGGGCCGAGCTTGCGGAGGATCCCGATTTCCGGCGCCGGTTCGACCGCGAGGTGAAGGCGGCCCGCCGGGTGACGGGGTTCTTCACCGCCGCTGTGGTGGACGCCGAGCCGGAGGCCATGCCGCCGTGGCTGGCCACCGAATACGTGCCGGGGATGTCCCTGGACGCGGCGGTGGACGTGCACGGCGCCTGGCCGGAGCCCTCGGTGCTGGCGCTGGGCGCCGCGCTGGCCGAGGCGCTGGAGGCCGTACACGGTGCTGATGTGGTGCACCGCGATCTCAAGCCGTCGAACGTACTGCTGGCCGCAAACGGCCCGCGGCTGATCGATTTCGGCATCTCCCTGGCGGCCGAGGCCACCAAGCTCACGGAGACCGGGGCGACGATCGGCACGCCCGGTTTCATGTCCCCCGAGCAACTGGCGGGCGACACGGTGGGAGCGGCGAGCGACGTCTTCGCCCTCGGTGCCGTCCTGGCTTACGCGGCGACCGGATCCGGCCCGTTCGGCGGCGGCCCCGCCCACGCCCTGAACTACCGGGTGGTCCATGCGGAACCGGACCTGACCGGCCTGCCGCCCCGACTGGCGGACGTCGTGGCCCGGTGCCTGGCCAAGGACCCGGGCCAACGGCCCACGGTGCCGGACCTGGTGGCAGAGCTGAGCCGGGCCGCGCAGGCCGGAACCTCCGACGGCTCGTCGATGAGAGTGGGCTGGCTGCCCGAGCGGGTGACGACCGACATCAGCCGCAGGCAGGCCGAACCATGGGACGCGCCCGCCGGACAGGCCACGGTCGAGGCCGTGCCCCCCACCGTCCGCGCGACGGCGCCCGTGCCGGGCCCACCGGAGGCGCCCGGCTCCGGCGGCGAGCGGCGCTGGAGGCGCTGGTTCACGCGGGGCCCGGTGCTGGCGGGTCTCGCGGTGGCCGTCGTCCTCGCGGTCGTGGTCACCGTGACGCTTCTCCCCGACCACGGGTCCGGCGGGAAACAGAGCGGGAGGCAGACCGGGAAGCAGACCGGGAAGAAGCCCCCCGCGCCGGTACTGAAGCAGTTGTGGTCCTACTCGCAGGGCACGAAATCGCCACCGTCGGTCGAGGGCGGACGGGTCTACTTCGGCGAGGACGACGGCGGCGTGTCCGCCCTGGACGCCGACACCGGCGACCGCGTGTGGGAATTCGGCCGGACGATGGGCGACGACGGCTCGCCGGTCTTCGCCGAAGGGGCGGTCTACTTCAGCAGTCGCGACGACGGATTCGACCAGGACCGCAGCCGCGTGTACGCCCTGGACGCCGCCACCGGAAGACATCGGTGGGAGTTCGAGCCCAACGGCTGGGTGGACGCGGGCCCGGTCGTGGTCGGCGGAACCGCCTATTTCTCCAGCAGCAAACTCGGCGGCGACGCCACCCTGTACGCGGTGGATGCCGCAACCGGTGAAAAGGAGTGGAGCCATGTACTCGGCCGGGGCGCCGGGCTGGCCTATGACGACGGGGTCGTCTACTTCGGGGCCCGTACCGTACGCGGTTCGCATCTCTATGCCCTTGACGCCGACACCGGCAAGCAGGTGTGGAAGGTGCACATCAGCGCGGACATCCTCCCCAGCGCGATGACGTCGCTGACCGTCTCCCACGGTGTCATCCACACCGTCGGCGACGACGGCGTTCTGTCCGCCCGGGACGCCGACAGCGGCGATCTGCTGTGGAAGTACCGGACCGATCTCTCCGACTTCCCGGATGCGAGCCCCCCGGTCGTCGCCGACGGGGTCGTCTACATCGGCGGAAACACCGAAGACGAATCGGGGTCCGGCCACGTATTCGCCGTCGACGCGGAGACCGGCGCCTTGCGGTGGAAGTACCGGATGCCACGGGTGAGTTCGCCGCCCACCGTCACGGCGGGCACGGTCTACGTCAGTACCGAGGCCGGCGCTCTGGAACTCCTGAGCGCCGACAGCGGCGACTCCTTGGGGCAGGTCCGCCTGGCGGATGACCATGAACCGAACGTGACCGTCGTGGACGGGGTGGCCTACTTCGACGGTGGTGACGGGCGCCTCCACGCGGCCACGGTCACCCGCTGATTCCGCCGCCAGGTGAACAGCCCAGCCTCAGATAAACAGCCCAGCCTGTTCAGTTTGAACTGGACAGGCTGGACTGAAGAAATTACCGTGAGGGGCATGGCAGAGACCCCTGGCGGCATGTCCTCGTCCGCCGTGCGCGCCGCGCATGAGATCCGTGTGGTGATCGGCCGGCTGCGGCGGCGGATCAAGGAGACGTACGACAACGAGGAACTCACCCCCTCGCAGACGTCCGTGCTCAGCAGGCTCAGCAAGGAGGGCCCCGCCTCGACCAGCGCCCTGGCGGCGGCCGAGCGCGTACGGCCGCAGTCGATGGCCGCCACGCTCGGCGTGCTGGAGGAGCGCGGGCTGATCCAGCGGCGCCCCGATCCCCATGACGGGCGGCGGCAGTTGGTTTCGACGAGCGACACCGGCAGCGCGTTCCTGGACGACAAGCGGCGGGCGGGCGAGGAATGGCTCACCCGGGCCCTGGAGACCGGCTATACGGAAGCGGAACGGGAAACCATCCTCGAGGCGCTGGCCCTGCTGGACCGGCTCAGCCGCGCATGATCGAGCGGCTTACACGACGCAAGACCAAAACCGCCGCGCGGGGCTCCTTCGACCGTAAGCTCCTCGCCCCGATGATGCTGGGTTCGGTACTGAACCCGGTCAACTCCTCCATCATCTCCGTGTCGTTGGTGCCCATCGGCGCCGCGTTCGGGGCGCCGCCGTCGCAGACGGCCTGGCTGGTCTCCGCGCTCTATCTGGCCACCGCGATAGGCCAGCCGGTCGTGGGCCGGCTGATCGATCTCTACGGGCCGCGCCGCCTCTTCCTCGCCGGGGCGACGCTGACCGGGATCGCCGGGCTGATCGGTCTGCTGGCCCCGAACATGGGGGCGCTGATCGTCTCGCGGGTGGTGCTCGGATTCGGCACCTGCGCGGGCTATCCGGCGGCGATGTCCCTCATCCGCAGCGAAGCCCGGCGGACCGGCCAGGACAGCCCCGCCGCGATCCTCGCCACGCTCGCGGTCGCCGGCCAGACCGTCGCGGTCATCGGACCACCCCTGGGCGGACTGCTGATCGGGCTGGGCGGCTGGCGCACCACGTTCGCCGTCAACATCCCCCTCGCGGTGGCCGGTCTGCTCCTCGGCGCCCGGCGGCTGCCCAAGGCGCCCCGGGAGGCACGCGCGGCGAAGGAGATCCGGCTGGATCTGCCGGGGATGGCGCTGTTCGCCGCGATGCTCGTCTCGCTGCTGCTCTTCCTGATGCAGCCCCGGGCCGACCGCTGGTATCTGCCCGTGCTGATGGCGGTGGCGGCGGCCGGGTTCGCGGTGCGGGAACTGCGGGTGGCGGAGCCGTTCATCGATCTGCGGGTGTTCGGCGGCAACGCACCCCTGCTGCTCACCTACGCCCGCGCCCTGCTCGTCTCCGTCGTCTCGTACGTCTTCCTGTACGGCTACACCCAGTGGCTCCAGGACGGCCGGGGGCTGACGGCCTCGCAGGCGGGCCTCGCCCAACTGCCGATGTTCCTCACCGGGATCGCGGTGTCCACCCTCACCGGCCGCCGCACCGCCGTGCGCGGCAAGCTGCTCGTGGGCGCCGTGGGGCAGATCGCCGGCTGCTCCCTGCTGCTCCTGCTCCAGCCGCACAGCGCGATAGGGCTGCTGATCACCGTCGCGCTCGTCTTCGGCATACCGCAGGGGCTGATCAGCCTCGCCCTGCAGAACGCGGTGTACCACCAGGCCGATCCGGAACGGATGGGCTCCTCGGCGGGGCTGCTCCGTACCTTCCTCTACCTCGGTGCGATGGTCGCCTCCAGCGCCAACGGCGCCTTCTTCGGCGCCCGCGCCGACACCGGCGGGCTGCACGGCCTGGCCTGGTTCATGCTCGCCGTCACCGGCCTGTTTCTGGCGCTGACGGTCGTGGACCGCTCGCTGGGCCGTATCGGGTCCGGCGCTTCCTCCTCCGCTCGACAACCGCAGCAACGAAAGGCTTGATGAACGTGAACAACACGGCTCTGCTCGTGATGGACGTCCAAGAGGGCATCGTGGCCCGAGTCGAGGACCCCGACTACGTGCCGCGCGTGGCCCGGGCGATCGACGCCGCCCGCGACGCCGGAATCCCCGTCGTGTACGTCGTCATCGGCTTCCGGTCCGGCCGTCCCGAAGCGTCGGCCCGCAACAAGGTGTTCCTCTCCCTGCCGCCGGGTCTCTACACCGAGGACGACCCCAAGATCGCCATCCATGACGGTGTCACGCCCCGGCCGGGCGAGGTCGTGGTCACGAAGCGGCGGGTCAGTGCCTTTTCTGGCAGCGACCTGGATGTGGTGTTGCGGTCCGGAGACATCACCCACCTCGTCCTGACCGGCGTCGCGACCGGCGGCGTCGTCCTGTCCACGCTCCGGCAGGCCGCCGACCTAGACTTCCGGCTCACGGTGCTGTCCGACGCCTGCTACGACCCGGACCCGGAGATCCACCGGCTGCTCATCGAGACGGTGTTCCCGTCGCAGGCCGAGGTCACGACGGTGGGGGAGTGGGCGGAGACGACGGGCTGAGCGAAGGGAGCTGAGCGGCGGGGGCCGAGCGGCTCGGTCGGCTGCGGCGCCGTCTCGCGCCAGTGGCTCATGAGGTCGGTTCGTCTCCGGTCAGCATGGCGAGCAGGGTGTGGGGTGCGTTCTCGCCGGACATGAGCTCGTGGAGGCGGTCGGCTTCGGTGGCTTCCTCGGCGCTGCGGGGGAACATGGCCTGCTCGTATGCGGTGAGCGCGGCCTCGATGTCGTCGGGGTGCGCGGCGAGGGCCGTGCCGAGTTCGGCGCCGTCCTGCATGGCCAGGTTGGCGCCTTCGCCGTTCGGGGCCGCGAGATGGGCGGCGTCGCCGACCAGGGTCACTCCCGGCACCCGGTCCCAGCGGTGCCCGACCGGCAGCGTGTGGTGGGGGCGCAGGACCGGCGCGGTGTCGCTGTCGGTGATCAGCGCGGTGAGTTCCGGTGCCCAGCCGTCCAACTCCCGCGCTATCCGCGCGGTGGCCGCGGCGGGGTCGGTGAAGTCGATGGCGGCGAACCAGTCCTGCGGCTTGGACAGCACCAGGTAGGTGTGGAGGGTCTCGCCGCTTTCCCGGTGAGCCCCGATCCACTGCCTCTTCCCGCCCGGGGCGATCGCGAACATCGACCCGCCGCCGACCGCCTTCGCGGCGGCCGGGTGCCGGGTTTCGGCGTCGAACAGGTAGGTCTCGACGAACGACCGGCCGACGTATTCGGGTGCGGCGTCGGAGAGCAGCGGCCGGACCGGTGACCAAGCGCCGTCCGCGCCGACCAGCAGGCTGGTGGCGATGGTGCTGCCGTCGGCGAAGGTCACCTCGTGGCGGCCCTCGCCGAGGGCGCGGGTGCCGCTGACCTTGTGGCCCCACCGGACGGTGTCGGCCGGGAGGGAGTCGAGCAGGATCTGCCGCAGTTCGCCGCGCTGTACCTCGGGGCGTCCGCCCGTGCCGTCGTCGGCCTTGTCGAGCAGGACGGTCCCGTCCCGGTCGAGGACCCGCATGGCCTGGCGGCCCTCCAGGACGATGGCGTGGAACTCGTCCATCAGACCGGCCGCCCGCAGCGCCAGTTGGCCGTTGTAGTCGTGGATGTCGAGCATCCCGCCCTGTGCACGAGCCATCGGCGAGGGCTCCGCCTCGTAGACGGTGGCCGGGATGCCGTGGACGTGCAGGACGCGGGCCAGGGTGAGGCCGCCGAGTCCGGCGCCGATGATCGTGACGGGAGTGCGCATCGTGGCTCCTTCGGGATCGAGGCCGCCGCCGCCCGGTGAGGGCGTCCTCGGGCCGGCCTCTCTGGTACGCCGTTCCAAGTTGGTATGGCGTTCCAATGTTGGAACAACGCTCCAGGCATGTCAAAATCGCGGCATGGCAACGCGGACGCGCCGGTCACAGCGGCGCACAGAGGCGCTCTCCCGGGAGCGCATCGTCGAGGCCGCCGTCGAGCTGCTCGACGCGGCCGGTGAGGGCGGGCTGACGTTCCGGGCGCTGACCGAGCGCCTCGCCACCGGGCCCGGGGCGATCTATTGGCATGTGGCGAACAAGAGTGAGCTGCTCGACGCCGTGACCGACGCCGTCGTCGCCGCCGCTCTGGCCATCGAGCCCATCGAGCCCATCGAGCCCATCGAGCCCGCCGAGCCCGCCGAGTCCGTCGAGCCTGCCGAGTCGCCGGACTCGCCGCAGGAGAAGATCCGCGCTGTCGCGCTCGGCCTGTTCGACGCGATCGACGAACACCCGTGGCTCGCCACACAGCTCACCGCGCAGCTCTCCCGCAGCCCCTGGGGCTCGGTGACGCCGCGGATCCTCGAAAGCGTCGGCCGGCAGGTCTGTGCGCTGGGCGTGCCCGAGGGCAGCCAGTTCACGGCGGCCTCCGCGTTGGTGCACTACATCCTCGGCGCGGCCGGCCAGAACGCCGCGAACGGCCGCGATCTCGCGCCCGACGTGGACCGTGGCGAGTTCCTCGACGCCGCGTCGAGGGCGTGGCAGGAGCTCGACCCCGACGACTATCCGTTCACCCGGGCTGTCGCGGAGCAGATGCGCGAGCACGACGACCGCGAGCAGTTCCTCGCCGGGATCGATCTTGTCCTTACCGGCATCACCGCACTCCACCTGTCCAGTGGGGAGGCGGGCACCTCACCCGTGATCTGAGTTCGGGTCCGGGGGTTGGGGCTCGGCGCCGCCGGATCGTGGCCCAGGGGCGCCGGGCCGCCGGGCGGTGTCAGCGGGGCCAGATGGGCGGGTTGGTGCAGAACGCGCCGCCGAGGTTCTCGTGGTCGGGGTTGCCCGGCTCCAGCTCGCCCTGTTCGGCGATCAGCTTCGCGGCGTACGGCTCGGAGTCGTCCTGGGGCTCGTAGCCCAGGGCGCGGGCCGAGGAGAGGTCCCACCACAGGCGGGTGTTGGCCGAGCTGCCGTAGACCGCGGTGTAGCCCACGTTCTCCGCCGTAAGGGCGGCGTGGAGCAGCCGGGCGCCGTCCGCCGGGCTCATCCAGATCGACAGCATGCGGACCGTCGTCGGCTCGGGGAAGCAGGAGCCGATGCGGATGGCGACCGTCTCGATGCCGTACTTGTCCCAGTAGAACGAGGCCAGGTCCTCGCCGAACGACTTCGACAGCCCGTAGAAGGTGTCGGGGCGGCGCGGGGTGTCGAGCGGGATGAGCGGGTCGTCTCCGACCGGGCGCGGGGTGAAGCCCACGGCGTGGTTGCTGGAGGCGAAGACGACGCGGCGGACGCCCGCCTCGCGGGCCGCCTCGTACATGTTGTACGTGCCCTCGATATTGGCCCGCAGGATCTTCTCGAATGGGGCTTCCAGGGAGATGCCCGCGAGATGGATGATCGCGTCGACGCCCCGCGCGGCCTCGCGCAGGGCGTCCCGGTCGGACAGATCCGCGGTGATCGCGTCCGGCTCGCCCTCGATGGGGAGCTGGTCGAGCAGCCGCAACTGGTATCCGTACGGCGGCAGCAGCTCGCGCATCAACGTGCCCATGCCGCCTGCGGCGCCGGTGAGGAGGACGGTGCGGGGAGCGGGCATGGGCGGATCTCCTCCGTGGGGGAATCACGTATGGGGTTTTTATATGTGGTTTTTATTCATGTATGCGATTCAGATTCATGGCCACCGTAAGGATCGGCGCAGGAGCCGTCAAGGGTGGCGCGGTGCCGCGGAATTCACCGCCGGGTGAGGGGCGTCACCCCGTTGGCACCCTTGACCGGTGACCGATGGCTGCCTTACGGTGAGCGTGTTCACGAATGTAGATGACGATCAGAAACGTGCACACTGCGTCGGTGGGTGACGGCGGGTCGGTGTACACGACAGGGAGAAGCCCGTGACCTCAGCTTCACTCGCCGAGCGCCTTGACGGACTGCTGTTCTTCCCCGTGACCGCCTACGGTCCCGATGGCGCCCTGGACCTGGAGATCTACCGCGCGCATGTCCGCGCCGGGATCGAAGCGGGGGCGGGCGCCGTCTTCGCGTGCTGCGGCACGGGCGAGTTCCACGCCCTGACGCCGGAGGAGTTCCACGACTGCGTCGTGGCCGCCGTGGAGGAGTCCGCCGGGCGGGTCCCGGTGGTCGCGGGCGCCGGGTACGGGACCGCGCTGGCGATCCAGTACGCCAAGCTGGCCGAGCGGGCCGGTGCGGACGGGCTGCTCGCCATGCCGCCGTATCTGGTCGTGGCCGATCAGGAGGGGCTGATCCGCCACTACAGCGCCCTCGCCGGCGCGACCGACCTCGACATCATCGTCTATCAGCGGGACAACGCCGTCCTGGCCCCGGAGTCCGTGGCCCGGCTCGCCAAGGTGCCCGGCATCATCGGCCTCAAGGACGGCCTCGGCGACCTCGACCTGATGCAGCGCATCGTCAGCGCGGTGCGGGAGGGCGCCCCCGACGAGGACTTCCGCTACTTCAACGGGCTGCCGACGGCCGAGCTGACCGGCCTCGCATACCGCGGGATCGGCGTGACGCTGTACTCCTCCGCCGTCTTCTGCTTCGTTCCCGAGCTCGCCCTCGCCTTCCACAAGGCGCTCATGACGGGCGACGACGAGACCGTCAACAAGCTGCTCGACGGCTTCTACCGGCCGCTGGTCGAGCTCCGCAACCAGGGCCGCGGCTATGCGGTGTCGCTGGTCAAGGCGGGCGTCCGGCTGCGCGGGCTGGACGTGGGCGAGGTGCGGCCGCCGCTGAGCGAGCCCAGCCCCGCACACGTCAAGGAGCTGGCCGAGCTGATCGAGCGCGGTATGGCGCTGATCGGGGACGGGGACGGGGACGGGGACGGGGAGGCGCGGTGAGAGCCTCCGCCTTCGTCTACCCCTGGGACGTCGTCGGAGACCCGGACGCCGCGCGCCGCATCGCCGATCTCGGCGTCCAGCAGGTGACGCTGGCCTCCGCCTACCACTCCACCCGGGCCCTGACCCCGCGTCACCCCGACCACCGCATCGTCACCGCCCGACACGCGGCCGTGCTCTACCCGCCGGACGCCGAGCGCTGGCAGGGGCGCGAGCTGCGCCCGTACGAGCAGTCGTGGGTGGCGGGCGACGACCCGTACGGCGAGGCGGCAGCCGCGCTGGCCGACGCGGGTCTCGACGTCCACGCCTGGGTGGTGCTCGCGCACAACACCCGGCTGGGCGAGGAGCATCCGCGGATCGCGGTGCGCAACGCCTATGGCGACCGCTACCCGTGGGCGCCGTGCATCGCCCGCCCCGAGGTGCGCGCCTATCTGGTGGACCTGGCCGCCGAGGCGGCCGTACGGCCCGGCACCCGCGGCACCGAGCTGGAGTCCTGCGGCTGGTACGGGCTGGCCCATCTGCACGCCCACGACAAGATCGGCGGGGTGCCGCTGGGCGGCGCCGGCCAGTATCTGATGTCGCTGTGCTTCTGCGAGAGCTGCGGCGCGGGCTATGCGGAACTCGGGGCCGACGCGGAGGAGCTTCGCCAGGCGGTCGTGCGCGCGCTGCGGCCGGTGTGGACGGGTGAGACGACCGCGGACGGCGGTGACCGTGCGGGGGAGTGGGCCGAGGTCGAGAAGCTGCTCGGCGCCGACCACGCCGCGCTCTTCGCGGCCTGGCGCAACCGGGTCGCCAGCAGTCTGCGGGCCGAGGCCGTGGCCGCCGTAAGGAGCGCGGCGGAAGCGGACTTCCGGGTTCTGCTGCACGCCGACCCGGCCCCGCACCGGCTCGGTGCCAACGTCGGCGTGGACCCGGCCGATGTGCTGGCCCAGGCCGACGGGGTCGTGCTGCCTTGCACAGGGGGCGAGGCAGCGCGCTCCGCGGTCCTGCCTCCCTTCGTCCCGCACCGGACCGAACGGACCGTGCTCGCCGCCAACTTCACGGTGGTGACGGGGATGGGCGGCAGCCCGGCGACACTGGCCGAGGACGCGGCCCACGCGGTGGAGCTCGGCGCCGACGAACTCCGCCTGTACCACGCGGGTCTGGCCTCGGACCAGGACCTCGTGGCCGTCCGCACGGCCCTCGCCGAGCTGAACTGAGCTGGGCTGAGCCGGGGCCGAGCCGAGCACCTGAACTGAGCTGAGCCCTGAGACCCGGCCCGGGGCCCGCCCTTGTGGCGGGTTTCCGGGACGGGTCGGCGGATTATCGGAAGCGCGACACCTTGTGGCATCGCCACGATCGAAGGGTGTCGACGAAACGGACCACCCCACATCGCAGAGCCATCGCGCTGATGTCCCTGGGCCACGCCTGCGTGGACATCTACCAAGGAGCGGTGGCCGCGCTGGTGCCGTACTTCGTCTCCGAGCGGGCCTACAGCTACGCCGCCGCCTCCGGTGTCGTGCTGGCGGCCTCGCTGCTGTCGTCCGTGGTGCAGCCGCTGTTCGGGGCGCTCACCGACCGGTGGGCCATGCCGTGGCTGCTGCCGGTGAGCACGCTGGTGGGCGGAGCCGGCGTGGCGCTGAGCGGGGTCACCGGCTCCGATGCGCTGACCCTGATGGTGGTCGCCGTCTCCGGGGTCGGCGTCGCCGCGTACCACCCCGAGTCCGCCCGGGTCGCCCGGCTCGCCAGCCGGGGCAGCCACACCGCGATGAGCTGGTTCTCCCTCGGCGGCAACATCGGCTTCGCCGCCGCGCCGCTCGCGGTCGCCGCCGTCATCGCCACCGGCGGCCTGCGCGCCTCCCCGCTGCTGGCCGTCCCCGCCGTCGCCGGAGCGGCCCTGTGCGCGGCCACGCTACGGGCGCTCAGGGCCCCCGGCGCGGCGACCGGGTCCGCCCGGACGAGCCGTGGGGGAGGCGGAAGGGACGACTGGCCCTCCTTCCTCCGGTTGTCCGGGGCCATCATGTGCCGCTCGATCGTCTTCGTCGGGCTGAGCGCGTTCATCTCGCTGTATGTGCGCGAGCGCGTCGGCGGAGGCGAACTGGCCGGTACGGCCGCCCTGTTCGTGCTCTACGTCGGCGGCGCGGCGGGCACGGTGGCCGGAGGCGGGCTCGCCGCCCGCTACGGCCGTATCCCGGTCGTCCAGTGGTCCTACGCCCTGACCGTCCTCGCCGTCGCGGGCGTCGTCCTCGTCCCCGGCCCGGCGCTCTACCTCTGCGTGGCGCTCGCCTCGGCCGGGCTGTACGTGCCCTTCTCCCTGCACATCACGCTCGGCCAGGACTATCTGCCCCGCCGCGTGGGCACCGCGAGCGGCGTCACCCTGGGTCTTGCCGTCAGCGTCGGCGGCCTCGCGAGCCCCCTCATCGGCGCCCTCGCCGACGCCACGACCCTGCGGACCGCCCTCGCTCCCCTGATCGCCCTCCCCGCCCTCGGCTGGCTCCTCCTGCGCCCCCTGCACGAGCCCACCCTCCCCGAAGCCCTCACCGGCCACTCCCACCCGGCGGAAGCCGAGGCGCCCGAGCGGGCATAGGGGCGGCAGACGCCGGTCCTTGGGCCTCGGCGCCGTCGGTCTCGGGCGGGGCCGCCCACCCCGCGTCCCGCATCACCCGTTCCACCGTCTCCGCCAGCGCGCTCGTCGCCGGGATCACCGTCTCGCCCCCGCCCGGCAGCAGGTCCAGCGGCCGGTACCAGTCGCGCATCTCCGGCTCGCCGTACTCGTCCGCCTGCGGCTTGGTGGCGTGGCGCCGCAGCGTCTCGGCGAACGGGACGTCGAGGTAGTAGGCGTGGGTGCGGCCCAGGTGGTCGCGGCACAGGGCGTCCAGCATCGGGCCGTAGTGCGCGGCGTAGAGGATGCCCTCGACCACAGCGTGGAAGCCGTGGTCGAGGGCGTAGCGGGCCACGGTGTCGATGAGGCCGATGTTCGCCGCGTCCGGGGTGTCCCGCTCCCGCAGCACGACCCGGCGCAGTTGGTCCTGGCCCACCAGCGCGAGGCCGCGTCCGTAGCGGGCGCGCAGCTCGGCGGCGACGGAGGACTTGCCGGACGCGGAGTTGCCGCGCAGCACGATCAGCCGCGTCGTCGCGGAACCCACCCTCATCCGGGCCACGCTAGCGGCGTCGGCGGAGAGTTGCGGGGCGTGTGCGGGCGATTGCCCGCCGTGCGCAATTTTTGCCAGAACCGTTGACGAAGCCCTGGGGCCGCCCTAACTTCATCGCGTCGTACTTCATACGTCATATATGAGACGCGATATGTGAGATCTGAGAGCAGCCATGGACATCGCCCCGAGCCCGATCCCCTCCCGCACCCAGTACGTGCTGGAGGCGGTCAAGCACGCGATTCTCACCGGGCGGCTGCGCCCCGGGCAGGCGTTGGTGGAGGCCGAGTTGGCCGCGCAGTTCGGGGTGTCCAAGACGCCCGTACGGGAGGCGCTCAAGACTCTCGCGGGGCGAGGGCTCGTGGTGATGAGCGAGTACAAGGGGGCCACCGTCAGGACCGTCGACACCGCGATGGCGCATGCCGTCTACGATGTGCGGCTGCTCCTGGAGCCCGAGGCGCTGCGCCGGACCGTCGCCGCGGGGGCCGGGCTGGAGGCCGCCGGGGCCGCGCTGGAGCGGTCGGACGCGGCTGATGATCCGGCCGGGCGGTCGCTGGCCAACCGCGACTTTCACCGGGCGCTCTATCTGCCCTGCGGCAACCCCCTGCTGACCCGGATGCTCGACGAACTGCGGGACCAGGCGGCGCTGGTGTCCGCCGTCGCCTGGCAGGCGGTGCCCTCCTGGGAGCAGGAGGCCCATGAGCACCGGGAGATCCTGGCCCGCGCGCTCGGCGGCGACGCCGACGGGGCGGGCCGCGCCCTGCACGACCACATCGCCTCCTTTGTCCAGCGCGCCTTCCCGGACCGGGAGTGTCCGGACGGGAAGTCCCCTGACGGGGAGTCCCCGGACCGGGAGTAACGCCCGGCGGCCCCGGTCGCCGACCCCAGCACCATCCGAACAGCTCGCCCGATGCCGAACATCGAGAGAAAGGGTTCGTATGGACTACTCACCGCTGAGGACGGCGCTCGCGGATGTCGTGGCGATCCCGGTGACTCCGTACGACGCCGACGGCGCCGTGGACCGCACCGCCTACCGCGCCCTGCTGCGCCGGCTTCTCGACGGCGGGGTCAAGGCCGTCACTCCGAACGGCAACACCGGGGAGTTCTACGCCCTCACCCTCGAAGAGCGGCGGCTGGTCACCGAGCTGACCGTCGAGGAGGCCGCCGGCCGGGCCGCCGTCCTCGTCGGCGTCGGCCATGACGCGGCCACCGCCGTCGAGGCCGCCCGCCACGCCCGCGCGGCCGGGGCCGACATGGTGATGGTCCATCAGCCGGTGCATCCCTACGTCGCCCAGGACGGCTGGATCGACTATCACCGCACCATCGCCGAGGCCGTCCCCGAGCTGGGCGTGGTGCCGTATCTGCGCAATCCGCTGATCGAGGGCGCGGCGATCGCCCGGCTCGGCGAGGAGTGCCCCCAGGTCATCGGGGTCAAGTACGCGGTCCACGACGCCACCCGCTTCGCGGCCGTCGCGCGCGACGCCGGGCTGGACCGGTTCGTCTGGGTGGCCGGGCTCGCCGAGCTGTACGCGCCCTCCTACTGGGCGGTCGGCGCCACCGGCTTCACCTCGGGCCTGGTCAATGTGGCCCCCAACGTCTCGCTCAACATGCTGGGCGCGCTGCGCGCGGGGGACTATCCGGGTGCGATGAAGGTGTGGGAACAGATCCGGCGGTTCGAGGACCTCAGAGCCGAGCGGCAGTCCGCCAACAACGTCACGGTCGTCAAGGAAGCGCTGGCCGCGATGGGCCTGTGCCGCCGCGATGTGCGCGCCCCGAGCAAGCCGCTGCCCGAGCCGAGGCGCGCGGAAGTCGCCGCGATCGTCGAGGGGTGGTCGGTATGAGCGCCCGTCCCATCGATGCGGGCACCTCGCCGAGACCGCGCAAGCGCCCCGAGGAGCTGCGCAGCCACCAGTGGTACGGCACCGAGGGCCTGCGTTCCTTCAGCCACCGTGCCCGCACCCGCCAGCTCGGCTATCTCCCCGAGGAGCACCTGGGCAAGCCGGTCATCGCGATCCTCAACACCTGGAGCGACATCAACCCCTGCCACGTCCACTTGCGCGACCGCGCCCAGGCGGTCAAGCGCGGGGTCTGGCAGGCGGGCGGCTTCCCCCTGGAGTTCCCGGTCTCCACGCTCTCCGAGACCTTCCAGAAGCCCACCCCCATGCTCTACCGCAACCTCCTCGCCATGGAGACCGAGGAGCTTGCCCGCTCCTATCCGGTCGACGGCGCCGTGCTGCTGGGCGGCTGCGACAAGTCCACCCCGGCGCTGCTGATGGGCGCGGCCAGCGCCGATCTTCCGGCGGTCTTCGTCCCGGCCGGGCCGATGCTGCCGGGGCACTGGCGCAATGAGGTGCTGGGCTCGGGCACCGATATGTGGAAGTACTGGGACGACAAGCGGGCCGGGCTGATCGGCGACTGCGAGATGTCCGAGCTGGAGCGGGGGCTGGCCCGTTCGCCAGGCCACTGCATGACGATGGGTACCGCCTCCACGCTGACGGCCGCCGCCGAGGCACTGGGCGTGACCGTCCCCGGCGCCTCGTCCATCCCGGCCGTGGACTCCGGGCACGACCGGATGGCCGCCGCCGCCGGGTTACGCGTGGTCGAGCTGGTCTGGCAGGACCTCAGGCTCTCGGAGATCCTCACCCGGGAGGCGTACGAGGACGCGGTCGCGACCGTGCTCGCCCTCGGCGGCTCCACCAACGCGGTGATCCATCTGATCGCCATGGCGGGCCGGTCCGGGGTGCGGCTCACCCTCGACGACTTCGACCGCATCGCCCGTGCCGTCCCCGTGCTGGCCGATCTGCGGCCCGGCGGCCGGTATCTGATGGAGGACTTCCACTTCGCCGGCGGGCTCCCGGGCTTCCTCTCCCGGCTGACGGACGTTCTGCACCTGGACCGCCCCACCGTCGCCCACCCCACGCTTCGCGAACAGCTCGACGGCGCCCTGGTGCACAACCCCGAGGTGATCCGGCCCCGCGACAACCCGCTGGCCGAGGAGGGCGGAGTGGCCGTCCTGCGCGGCAATCTGTGCCCCGACGGCGCGGTCATCAAGCACATCGCGGCCGAGCCCCGGCTGCTGAAACACACCGGCCCCGCCGTGGTCTTCGACGACTACAAGACGATGCAGGCCACCATCAACGACCCCGGTCTCGGCATCACCGAGAACAGTGTGCTGGTGCTGCGCAACGCCGGTCCGCTCGGCGGCCCCGGAATGCCCGAGTACGGGATGCTGCCGATCCCCGACCATCTGCTCAAGCAGGGGGTGCGTGACATGGTGCGGATCTCCGACGCCCGGATGAGCGGCACCAGTTACGGGGCCTGTGTGCTGCACATCGCGCCCGAGTCGTATGTGGGCGGCCCGCTCGCCCTGGTCCGCGACGGCGATCAGATCACCCTCGACGTGGCGGCGCGGGTGCTGCGGCTGGAGGTGGACGACGCCGAGCTGGCGCGGCGCCGGGCGGGGTGGACCGCCCCGCCGCCCCGCTACGAGCGCGGCTACGGCGCGCTCTACCAGGACCAGATGACCCAGGCGGACACCGGCTGCGACTTCCGCTTCCTGGCCCGCCCCGGGGCGGTGCCCGAACCCTACGCGGGCTGACGCCACCACTTCAGCGCCAAATTTTTTTTGTACGAGATACCGAACGACATTCGGTAAGCGCTTCACGGAAGCGCTTCACCGACCCGTACACCGTCGACTCCGAGAACGGAGAAGCAGTCATGGCCGACGCCGTGGCGAAACCGCCCCGGGTCACCCGGCGCCGTACGGGAGGACCGGCCCGCCGCCTCCCGTATCTGCTGATCGCCCCCGCCGGGCTGCTGATGCTGGGCTTCATCGCCTATCCGATGCTCAGCGTCCTCTACTACAGCCTGCGGAACTACAACGTCACCAAGCCCTGGCGGAACGGCTACGCGGGCTTCGGCAACTTCACCCGGATCCTCACCGACGACCCGCAGTTCTGGGACACGCTCGTCTTCAGCGGCAAATGGGTCGTCACCGAGGTGCTGCTGCAGCTCCTGCTCGGCCTCGCGCTCGCCCTGCTGGTCCACCAGACCTTCCTCGGCCGCGGCCTCGCCCGCGCCCTGGTCTTCTCGCCCTGGGCCGTGTCCGGGGTGCTGACCACCACCATCTGGATGCTGCTCTACAACCCCTCGACCGGCATCAGCCGCTATCTCGCGGACGCCGGGATCGGCACGTACGGCACCTCGGTGCTCTCCGACACCGGAACCGTCTTCTGGGCCGCCGTCGTCGCCGAACTCTGGCGCGGTGTCCCGTTCTTCGCGATCCTCATCCTCGCCGACCTCCAGTCCATCCCCCAGGACCTCTACGAGGCGGCCTCCGTCGACGGCGCGGGCCGGGCGCGGCGGTTCTTCCACATCACCCTGCCGCATCTGAAGGACGCGATCATCCTCTCCACGCTGCTGCGCGGCGTATGGGAGTTCAACAACGTCGATCTGCTCTACACCCTCACCGGCGGCGGACCGGCCGGGCAGACCACCACCCTTCCGCTGTACGTCGCCAACACCGGGATCAACGGCCATGACTTCGGCTACGCCTCCGCGCTGACCACCGTCGCCTTCGTGATCCTCCTCTTCTGCTCGATCCTCTATCTGCGTCTGAGCAAGTTCGGAGGCGAGACCAAGTGACCGCCGCACTCGCCGAGCAGGGCACCCGGCCCGCCCCCGCGGCCACCCCGCCGCCCGCCGCCCGCAGGAGGCGCCGGCGCCGGATCGACCAGGGCATACCGCGCTGGCAGATCTATCTGCCGCTGTGCCTGTATCTGCTGTTCACCCTCGTCCCCTTCTACTGGATGCTGCTGTTCGCGCTGCGCCCCGCGGGCTCGAACGCGCTGGTGCCCTGGCCGATCACCGGTGAGCACTTCCAGAAGGTGTGGAACGAGCGCAGCTTCGGGATCTTCTTCCAGAACAGCATGATCGTCGGCGTCGCCTCGCTGGTGATGACGACAGCGGTCGCGCTGGCCGGCGGCTACGCCCTCGCGCGCTTCGACTTCCGGATCAAAAAAGGCTTCATGCTGGCGCTGCTGGCCTCGCAGTTCATCCCGGGCGCGCTGATGCTGGTACCGCTCTTCGAGATCTTCAAGAACCTGCAGATGATCAACTCGCTGGGGAGCGTGGTCATCGCGGAGACGGTCTTCCAGCTACCCCTGTCGATCATCCTCATCAGCGGCTTCATCAAAAACGTGCCGGTGTCGCTCGAGGAACAGGCGTGGGTCGACGGCTGCGGTCGCTTCCGGGCCTTCTGCGCGGTGGTGCTGCCGCTGCTGCGCCCCGGGCTGATCGCGGTCGGCTCCTTCGCCTTCGTACACAGCTGGAACCACTTCCTGTTCGCGCTGATGTTCCTCAGCTCCCAGGACAAACAGACCATCCCGGTCGGCCTCAACACCCTCATCGGCGCGGACAGCGTCGACCTGGGCGCGCTCGCGGCGGGCGGGGTGATCGCCGCGGTGCCCGTCGTCATCGTCTTCGCCTTCATCCAGAAATGGCTGATCACCGGCTTCAGCGCGGGGGCGGTCAAGGGCTGACCGAAACGGTCGGCGGCACAACGTATGCGGACAAGGAGGTCCGAGCATGGGCATGGCGCACCCCCGGGGACGAGGGGAAGCCCCGGCCGACGAACCGATACCCGTCGTCCTCGCGGGCGCCCGAGGCCATGGGCGCTGGCACCTGGACAACATCCGCCGACTGGCCGCCGAAGGAACGGTCCGGCTCGCCGGGGTGTGCGAACTTCAGCCGCTCACCCGGGAGGAGCTGGGCGACGGGCTCGGCGAGCCCGGGCAGTCCACCGACCTGGCCGCACTTGTGGCCCGGACCGGCGCCCGGATCGCCGTCATCTGCACCCCGATCCAGACCCACGCCGACCTCGCCCTCGCCGCCGCCGAACGCGGTGCGCACCTTCTGCTGGAGAAGCCGCCCACACCCTCGTACGCCGAATTCGCCCGGATGAGCGAAGGACTGCGCGGCTACGGAACCGTCTGCCAGATCGGCTTCCAGTCGCTCGGCTCCCACGCCCTGCCCGCCATCCGGAACATCGTCGCCGACGGCCGCATAGGGGCGCTCCGCGGCATCGGCGCGGCCGGGGCATGGGCCCGCGACGAGGACTACTACGCCCGCGCCCCCTGGGCCGGACACCGCACCCTCGACGGCCGGGACGTCGTCGACGGCGTCCTCACCAACCCCCTCGCCCACGCCGTCGCCACCGCCCTGCACCTCGGCGGCGCCGACCGGGCCGAGGACGTGGCCGGTATCGAGCTGGAGCTGTACCGGGCCAACGCCATCGAGGCCGACGACACCTCCTGCGTACGGATCCGCACCAGCCGCGGTACCACCGTCGCCGCCGCCGTCACCCTGTGCGCCGAGGAGCCCGGGGAGCCGTATGTGGTCCTCCACGGCGACCGGGGGCGGATCACCTTCTGGTACAAGCTGGACCGGGTCCGCGTCGAACGCGACGGAGCGCCGCCCGAGATTACCGACCACGCGCGCACCGATCTGCTGGACAACCTCGTCGCCCATCTGCGCGACGGCACCGAACTGCTCGTCCCACCGGACCGCACCGGCGCGTTCATGCGTGTCGTCGAGGCGGTCCGCACCGCCCCCGTACCGGTCCCGCTGCCCGCCGACGCCTGGCGCACCGAGCCCGGTGCGGGCGTCGCCTCGCGAGCCGCCAAGCGGCGCGTGGTGACCGGCATCGACCGACTGGTCACCGCCGGCGCCGAGCGCCTCGCCCTGTACTCGGAACTGCGTGCCCCCTGGGCCGCACGCCCCGCGGAGGTCCCGCACCCATGACACCCCTGACCCCCTCGAACCCGCTGACCCCCTCCCTCACCCGCCGTCCCCCCTGCACCGTGCTGCGCCATGAGAACCGGGTCGTCGGGTCGTATGTGCACCGCCCCCAACTGCCCGGCACGGTCGCACCGCGCCCGTATCTGCACCCCGTGCGCACCCTCGGCGGCGTCACCGTCACCGGGCTGCGGCCCGCCGAGGATCCGGCCCACCTGGGTGTGTCCATGGCCATCCCGGAGGTGGCGGGACACGACTTCCGGGGCGGCCAGGGCCGCCTGGACCACCAGGGCCGCCTGGACCACATGGGGAGCCAGCGCCATCTGAGCTGGCTGCTGCGCGATCCCGATGGCTTCGTGGAGGAGCTGTCATGGGCGGTCGGCGGGCGGCAACTGCTGCTGGAGCGGCGCACGGTGGCCGTACGGTCCCTGGGAACGGCGTGCTGGGCGCTGGACTTCACCTCCGCCCTCACCAATGTGACGGGCCAGGAGCTCGCCCTCGGCGGGGCGGGCCAGGCAGGCGGCTTCTTCTGGCGCGTCCCGCGGCGCCCCGAGCCCGCGCAGGTCTTCAGCGCCGACGGCGAGGGCGCGGCGGCGGTGCACGGACGGCCCGCGGACTGGCTGGCGCTGGCCACCGACGAGTGGACGCTGGTCTTCGCCGGCGCGACCGGCGACACCCGCGCCGACCCGTGGTGTGTGCGCACCGGGGAACACGCGGGCGTCGGCTCGTCCCTCGCCTCGGACCGGCCACTGCCCCTCGCCCCCGCCGACACGGTCACCCGACGCATCGTCACCGCGATAACCGACGGCCGCCTCCCCCGCCCGCAGGCAGCCCGCATAGCGAGCCACCTCTCGGACAAGGGCGCGGCCGTATGAGCAAAAGGTTGTGGGCAATCGTTCCGCGGGGCGGAACGGGTGGGCACAACCGACCCGCACACGGCCACCGCTCCTAGCCAAGACGGCGCGACCTCAAGACCAGCAACCGCAAGGGAACCCACGAGGAGACGGACGCACACCATGACTCCACGCACCCGCAGAGCACCCCACACCGCAACCGCCCTAGCGGCATTGCTCGCCCTGACCGCCACGGCTTGCGGCGACGACGGCTCGACCACCGGCGAGGAGGGCTCCGGCAAGGGCACCATCACCTTCTGGGACAACAACGGCGGCCCCCGCACCAAGGTCTGGAAGCGGATCATCGCCAAGTTCGAGGACAAGTACCCCGACATCACGGTCAAGTACGTCCCGATCCCGATCACCAATGTGCAGTCGAAGTACGACACCGCCATCCAGAGCGGCGGCGACAGCCTGCCCGACGTCGGCGGCGTGGGCACCGCGTATCTGGCCAATCTGGTGGCCCAGGGCGCCCTCGACCCCGTGACCGACCGCATCGACGACAGCGCCCTCCGGGGCAAGCTGATCAAGAACATGGTCGACAGCGTCCGCGCGGCCGGCGGGGAGGACCAGGAGCTGTACTCCGTCCCGACCTCCGCCAACCAGGGCACCCTCTGGTACCGCACCGACCTCTTCAAGGCGGTGAAGCTGCCGGCGCCGGACAGCTGGGAGAGGTTCTACAAGGCCGCCGACGAGCTGACCGACAAGGGCGGGAACAAGTTCGGCTTCACCCTGCGCGGCGGCGCGGGCTCGATCGCCCAGGCGCTGGACATGATGTACGCCCAGTCCGGCATCGCGTCCTTCTGGGACGGCGACAAGACCACCCTCAACGACCCCAGGAACGTCGCGGCGCTCGAGAAGTACATCGCCCTCTTCAAGAAGGTCACGCCCGCCGCGGACCTCAACAACGACTTCGCCAAGATGGTCGCCCAGTTCGACCAGGGCGACATCGGGATGCTGCAGCACAACCTCGGCAGCTATGTCGACCACGTACGGCTGCTCGGCAAGGAGAAGATCGCGGGCATACCGCTGCCGCCCTCCCGGGCCGGGGCGGCGCGCACCATCGTCTCCAACCCGGTCGACGGCCTCGGGCTGTTCAAGGCGGGCAAGAACAAGGCGGCGGCCTGGAAGTTCATCGAGTTCGCGGCCTCGCCGGAGATGAACAGCCTCTGGAACGAGGACGTCGGCGCGATCCCCGCCAACGTCGGTGCCGCGGACGACGACTGGATCGCCGAGGCCCCGCCGACCAAGGCCGCGCTGGAGTCGCTCAACGATCCGCGGACCAAGGTCGTCCAGCTTCCGTACTACCTCCCGGACTGGAACAACATCAGCAAGGCCGACAACGAGCCCGGCTTCCAGAAGGTGCTGCTCGGCCGGATGACCGCCAAGGCGTTCTGCGACAAGGTCGCGGACGAGCTCAACGCGGCACAGGCGGACTGGAAGAAGCACCAGGGCTAGCCGCGCTCGATCACCACGTCGCTCCACGGCCCCTGGGCCCGCGGGCCTCTATGAACCCCATGTATACGTTGCGTGTATAGTGCTCGCAGTTTATGCCGCCAACAGTACGCAGTTATATGTCTGTTGGCGGCATTGCGACCACTACTGGCAACAAAAGGACTTCGGGGATATCAATGGGGCGAAAAGGTCGAATATCCGGACTGCTCGTGAGTGCCGTCTGTCTGACGCTGGGCCTCACCGGCTGCGGCGCGTCCTACGACACCACCTCACCGCGCAGCGCCCGGGAGCACGCGCTGAAGGATGCCGGGAACGCGACACCGGCCGCCTCGAAGCCGGACGTGGAGAAGAAGGGCGACGGGGCGAACGGCTCGGTCGACTGCTCCCGCGCCAAATGCGTCGCCCTCACCTTCGACGCGGGCCCCAGCGAGAACACGCCCCGGCTGCTGAAGATCCTCAAGCGGGAGAAGGTCCACGCGACCTTCTTCATGCTCGGCAAGAAGCACATCGACAAACACCCCGACCTGGTGCGCCGCATCGCGGATGAGGGGCATGAGCTGGCCAACCACACCTGGTCGCACGAGATCCTGACCAAGAGCGACGACGACGTGGTCCGCTCGGAGATCACCCGCGTCCAGAGCGCCGTCAAGAAGCTCACCGGCCGTACGCCGCTGCTGATGCGGCCGCCGCAGGGGCGTACCGACGAGCGGGTCTCCAAGATCTGCCGGGAGCTGGGCGTGGCGCAGGTGCTGTGGAGCGTGACGGCGAAGGACTACTTGACGAACGACTCCGCGCTGATCGAGAAGCGGGTGCTGGAGCAGACGAAGCGCGACGGGGTCATCCTGCTGCACGACATCTACAAGGGCACGGTGCCGGCGGTGCCGGGGATCCTGGCGAAGCTGAAGAAGGACGGCTATACGGTGGTGACGGTCTCCCAGCTGATGGCCCCGGCCACCCCGGAACCGGGCAAGGTCTATCGCCCATGAGGCAACAGACCAACAGGACCTCCCGTTTCCGAACATCCTCGGCCACAAAACGATCAAGACTTGTCGCAAGCTATCGCGAGGCGATCGGAATTTCGTAATCTAAGAATTCTCGGGTGCCCGGCAACCTAATCTGGACTGGCGGCAACTACGACATGGGACGGGCCGGTCCGGATCCTCCGGCCCGTTCTCCGACGCGGAACAGGAGTTGCCATGGGGCTGAGGCGTAAACGGGGCCGCCACCGTCGCCGTAAGGACCGCACGCTGCCGTTGGGCAGCGCCGTGATCGTGGCGTCGGCCGTGGCCGGGGTGTATCTGACGGCTTCGCCGGAGGGCGCGAGCGCCGTGCCCACCACCGTGTACGTGGCCACCAACGGCAGCGACGGCGACAGCGGCACCCTCAAGTCCCCCTACCGAAGCCTCGGAAAGGCGATATCGGCCGCCAAGGCGGGCACCACCATCGAGGTGCGCGGCGGCACGTACTACCCCGCCAGGACGCTGCGCAGCTCCGTCAGCGGCACCTCCCGCGAGCGCGTCCAACTGCGGCCCTACAGGGCGGAGAAGGTCCGGCTCGACGGCTCCCGGCTGGGCGAGGGCTCCTCCCTGGTCTCCCTCAGCGCCGACTACTGGACGGTCTCCGGGATCGAGCTGCGCAACGCCCCGGGCGGCGGCCTGGTGTGCACCTCCTGTGCGAGAAACGTCTTCCAGAACCTCAGCACCCACGGCAACGGGGACACCGGCCTCACCCTCCGCGGCGACGACACCAACGGCAACGTCATCCGGAACCTGGACTCCTACGGCAACCACGACGACGCCACCGGCGGCCAGAGAGCCGACGGCATGGCCCTCACCCACGGTTCCGGCACCGGCAACGTGGTCACCGGATCCCGGCTGTTCCGCAACAGCGACGACGGCCTCGACCTGTGGATGTGGGCGAGCCCCGTCACCATCGAGCACTCCTGGGCCTTCGGAAACGGCCGGAACCGCTGGCACATCCCCTACTTCAAGGGCGACGGCAGCGGCTTCCAGCTCGGCGCCGACCGCCGCGGTGCCCCCTCGCCCGCCCATGTCGTACGGACCTCCGCCGCCTGGGCCAACACCAAGAGCGGCTTCGAGGCGGGAGGCAACACCGGAGCCCTCCATCTCCAGCGCACCACGGCCTTCGACAACTGGGGCAAGGGCTACTCCTTCGCCGGCTCCCGCGCCCTGCTGACCCGCAACCTCGCGGTCTCCAACGGCCGCGGCAGCGCCGACACCGGGCGCCTCGCCGCCTCCCGGGACAACAGTTGGACGCCGGGCGGCCCGGCCACCCCGCCGCTGGTCACCACCGACCCCACCACGGCCCTCGGTCCCCGGCGGCAGGACGGCTCCCTTCCGGTCACCAGCTTCCTCGTGGTCATGGACCGCACCGAGATCGGCTCGACGATGAACTGAAACCTCGGGAAAACCTGAGTCGCGCTCATGGCGGGCACAATCCCCTGATCCGGCACGCCGCCGGCCCGCACGCCGTCCCCGAGGAGCGCGACCATGGCGAGACAGATCACCGACAAGGCCCCGGCCCCACCGCCGCCCGGACTCCCCATACTCGACCGGTACTTCCGGATATCCGAACGCGGCTCCACCCTCGGCCGCGAGATCCGGGGCGGACTCGCCACCTTCTTCACGATGGCGTACATCCTCGTGCTGAACCCGATCATCCTGGGCGGGGCGAAGGACAAGTTCGGCGAGCAGCTCTCCGGCACCCAACTCGCCACCGCCACCGCCCTGGTGGCCGCCGTGATGACCGTCCTCATGGGCATCGGCGGCAATCTTCCGCTCGCCCTCGCCGCGGGCCTCGGGCTCAACGCCGTCGTCGCCTTCCAGATCGCCCCGCAGATGAGCTGGGCCGACGCCATGGGTCTGGTGGTCCTGGAGGGCCTGATCATCTGCGCGCTGGTGCTGACCGGGCTGCGCGAGGCGGTGATGCATGCCATCCCGCATTCGCTGAAGCAGGCGATCAGCGTGGGGATCGGGCTGTTCATCGCCTTCATCGGCTTCATCGACGCCGGGTTCGTCTCCCGTATCCCGGGCCCCACCGGCTCTACGCCCGTACAGCTCGGCGCGGACGGCCGGCTCACCGGCTGGCCCGTCCTGGTCTTCTGCGTGGGAGTGCTGCTGACCGTCGCGCTGATGGCGCGCAAGGTCAAGGGCGCCCTGCTGATCAGCATCGTCGGCTCCACCCTGCTCGCGATCGTCATCAACGAGATCGCCGACATCCGGCCGGAGGCATGGGGGCTGACCGCGCCCACCCTCCCCGACAGCGTGGTCGACACCCCGGACTTCGGGCTGATCGGCTCCTTCAGCCTCTTCGGGGCGTTCCAGCAGGTCGGCGTCATCACCATCGTCCTGCTGATCTTCACCCTCATCCTGTCCGACTTCTTCGACACCATGGGCACGGTCGTCGGCGTGAGCAACGAGGCCGGGCTGCTCGACGCCGAGGGCAGGGTGCCGGGCCTGGGGCGGGTGCTGCTCATCGACGGCGCGGCGGCCGCCCTCGGCGGCGCCGCCTCCGCCTCGTCCAACACCAGCTATATCGAGTCCGCGGCGGGGGTCGGCGAGGGCGCGCGCACCGGCTTCGCCAGCGTGGTCACCGGGGCGCTGTTCGGGCTCGCGCTCTTCCTGACTCCGCTGGCCACCGTGGTGCCCGCGCAGGCCGCCGCCCCGGCGCTGATCGCCGTCGGCTTCCTGCTGATGAGCCAGGTGCGGTCCATCGACTGGGAGCGCCTGGACATCGCCGTCCCGGCGTTCCTCACCATCGCCGTGATGCCGTTCAGCTACTCCATCTCCAACGGGATCGGCGCCGGGTTCATCTCCTACGTGGTGATCAAGGCGGTGCTGGGCAAGGCGCGTGAGGTGCACTGGCTGCTGTGGGGGACGGCCGCGCTGTTCGTCGTCTACTTCGCCATCGATCCCCTCGAGCAGCTGCTCACCTGAGCCGTGACGTCCTCCCCCTGGGAGCCCCTCCGCCCCGTCAGCTGTGGCCCATGATGGGGCGCGGGCGGTAGGGGGCCTCCAGGCGGGCCACCTCCGCCTCGTCGAGCGTCAGCCCGACCGCCGCGACCGCGTCCTCCAGATGGCCGATCTTCGTGGCCCCGACGATCGGCGCGGTGACCGCGGGCCTGCCGAGCAGCCACGCCAGCGCGACCCGCGCGGGGGACACCCCGCGCTTCTCGGCGACCGCGCGGGTGTCGTCGAGTATGGAGAACTCCGCGTCCGCGTACCACTTCTCCACCAGCGGATCGTTGCCTGCCCGGACCGTCGGCCCGGTGCGGTTCCGGTCGCGGGTGCCCGCCAGCAGCCCGCGCGCCAGCGGGCTCCAGGGGATGACACCGACGCCCTGGTCCAGGCAGAGCGGGTTCATCTCCCGCTCCTCCTCCCGGTAGAGCAGGTTGTAGTGGTTCTGCATGGAGACGAACCGGGTCCAGCCGTGCGCCTCGGCCGTGTGCTGGGCCTTGGCGAACTGCCAGGCGTACATGGAGGACGCGCCGATGTACCGGGCCTTTCCGGCCCGCACCACATCGTGGAGCGCCTCCATCGTCTCCTCGATGGGCGTCCCGGGGTCGAAGCGGTGGATCTGATAGAGATCCACATGGTCGGTGCCCAGCCGCCGCAGCGAGGCGTCGATGCCCGCCAGGATGTGCTTACGGGACAGCCCGCGGTCGTTGGGTCCCTCTCCCATCGGGGAGTAGACCTTCGTGGCGAGGACATAGTCGTCGCGGCCGGGGAAGAGCTCCCGCAGCAGCTCGCCGGTGATCTCCTCGCTCCGGCCCAACGAGTACATGTCGGCGGTGTCGAAGAAGGTCACCCCCTCCTCGACCGCGCGCCGCACGATCGGCCGCGCGTCGTCGATGTCCAACTGCCAGGGCCGGTGTTCGGGGCTGCCGTAGCTCATCATGCCGAGGCAGATCCGCGACACCTTGATGCCCGACGCGCCCAGCCGTGCGTACTCCATGCGCCTGCTCCTCCCGCCCATCCGCCCGTTCGGCCGACCCGCCACAGCAGACCACCCCGGTCGCCGGATGTCAGCCCGGAGTGACGAAACCGCTCTCGTACGCGGCGATCACCGCCTGGGTGCGGTCCCGCACCCCCAACTTGGTGAGCACCGCCCCCACATGCGTTTTGACCGTGGCCGGTCCCACCGCCATCCGGGCCGCGATCTCGGAGTTGGACAGCCCGTCAGTCATCAGCCGCAGCACCACGGCCTCCCGCTCGGAGAGCCGGTCGCGCAGCGCCCGCGCGCTCGCCTCGCGGTCCGGGCCCCGGGCGGCGGCGTGCTCGGCGGCCAGCGCCCGCACCGCGGCCGGGAACAGCAGCGAATCGCTGCGCGCCACCAGCCGCACCGCCTGCATCAGGTCCTCCGCACGGGCCCGCTTGAGCAGAAAGCCGCTGGCCCCGGCGCGCAGCGCGTCGTACACATAGCTGTCGTTCTCGAACGTCGTCACCACGATGACGCGCGGCGGGTCCTCCATGGTGCTCAGGATCCGCTCGGTGGCGCGGATGCCGTCGACATCGGGCATCCGGACGTCCATCAGCACGACGTCCGGGCGCAGTTCACGGACCACCGGTACGGCCTCGGCGCCGCTTCCGGCCTCGCCGACGACCTCCAGGTCCGGTTCGCTGGAGAGGATCGCGCGCAGCGCGGTGCGCACCATCCGCTCGTCGTCGACGAGCACGATGCGCAGCGGGGACGGCGGGGCGCTCACCGGGGACGGCGGGGTGCTCATCGGGACGCCTCCAGCGGGAGCCGGACCGTCAGCCGCCAGACGCCGTCCACGGTGTCCCACGCACAGGTGCCGCGCAGCAGGGTGGCCCGCTCGGCGATGCCGCGCAGCCCGCGGCCGCCGGTGGGCCGTGCTCGGGTGGCTCCGTTCACCGGGTTCTCCATCGTGATCTCCACCTTCTTCGGGTCCTCGGCGATCCGGAGCCGCACCGGCACCCGGCCCGCGTGGCGCAGCGCGTTGCTGAGCCCCTCCTGGACGATGCGGTACGCCTCGCGGGAGACGACGGGCGGCAGCCGGTCCAGCGCGCCCGGGGCCGTCAGCTCGACGTCGACGCCCGCGGCCCGGGTGCGGGCCAGCAGCCCGTCCAGATCCATGAGGGTGGGGGAGGGGGCGGGGGCCGGACGGTCCTCACCTTCCCGCAACAGGCCGAGCACGCTGTCGAGTTCGCCGACCGCGTCCCGGGTGGTCTCCTCGATGGCCGCCAGCGCCTCCCGGGCGAAGTCCGGATCGGCGTCGAGGACCTTACGGGCCGCGCTCGCCTGGAGGGTCACCGCGCTCAGCGCATGGCCGACCGAGTCGTGCAGCTCGCGGGCGAGCCGGTTGCGGGCGGCCAGCCGGGTGGCCCGCTGCTCGGCGGCGGCGAGCCGCTCGGCGGGGGCCGGGCCGAGCAGCGCCGGCGCACAGCGGGCCAGCAGCGCCCCGGCGGCCGCGGCGATCCCCATGATCACACCCAGGAGCAGCACCCCGGCCAGGGGCGCCAACGCGTGGGGGGCCGAGGCGAAGGCGTGCGGCCAGCCCTCGTCGGCGTACGAACCGTCGGTGAACGGCAGGGCGATCAGCAGTGCCGAGGCGGGCAGCAGGGACAGGGTGAGCCCGCTGACCAGCCCGCCGATGGCCAGATGCAGTCCGTACCAGAGCAAGGTGCGGGCGCGCGCGTCCCACGACCCGGCGGGCCCGGCCGCGAGCTCCGCGGACTCCGGAAGCCCGCACAGCGAACGCGCGGCGGTGGCCTCCAGGGGGCGTACGAGCGGGAGCAGCGCGGTCGGCACGGCCAGCGGCAGGGCCAGGCCGAAGGTGCCCAGCTGCCACACCAGGGAGGTGAAGGGAACCGCGTCCCGCAGGAGCATCGCGAAGACGACGCCGGTCAGCAGGTAATACGGCATCAACAGGGCGCCGCCGAGCACCAGATGGACCCAGCGGAGCTGGGCCCGGCGGCCGGCCACCGCACGGACCGCCCGCCGCCACCACGCCCCGGTCACGGGGCCCGGTGCGCTGCCGCGCCCCCGGCGGAGCCGCGCTCGCGGAAGAAGCGCCCGCCGGCCGTGAGGACGGGTAATCCGACGGTCATCCGCACAGCGTAGGTCAGATTCATCGGCGCGGTCGGCTCCTTGGCGGGCGGGCGGGTGCGGGACGCGTCCGCCCGCCGGGAAGGGTGTTGGTCACGGGGACCAGCCTCGCGGCGCGGCGGGCGCCGCGCCTCACCCTGCCCGACGATCCGCCTCCGCCGCGCGGCGGAGGGGGCCGTCCTCCCGTGGGTCAAAGACGTCGCGTCGCGAGGGTGAGCCGGTCCCGGGCGTCGAACAGGGCGTCCTTGATCATCTGCTCATGGGTGGGGGTGAGCCGGGCCACCGGCACCGAGCAGCTGATGGCGTCGCGCGAGGGGGTGCGGTACGGGATGGCGATGCCGAAGCAGCGCAGGCCCAGGGTGTTCTCCTCGCGGTCCACCGCGTACCCCTGCTCCCGGATGAGGTGCAGCTCCTCGATCAGCTTCTCGCGGTCGGTGATGGTGTGCTCGGTGAGCTGGCCCAGCGTCTCCGGCAGCAGCTTGCGCACCTGCTCGTCGGAGTACGTGGCCAGCAGCGCCTTGCCCAGCGAGGTCGAGTGGGCGGGCAGCCGGCGGCCGACGCGGGTGAACGGGCGCAGATAGTGCTGCGACTGCCGGGTGGCGAGATAGACGACGTTGGTGCCGTCGAGGCGGGCGAGGTGGATGGTCTCGGTGGTGTCGTCCGAGAGCCGGTCCAGGGTGGGGCGGGCGGCGGCCACGACCTCGTCGCCGTCGATGTAGGAGGTGCCGACGAGCAGGGCGCGCACCCCGATGCCGTAGCGGGTGCCGGTGGCATCCGTCTCCACCCAGCCGAGCTCCACCAGGGTGCGCAGCAGCATGTAGAGGCTCGACTTGGGATAGCCCACGGCCTCCTGGACCGCGGCGAGGCTGTGCATTCCGGGCCGCCCGGCGAAGAACTCCAGCAGTTCGACTGTGCGGACAGCCGATTTGACCTGGGCCCCGCCCGTCTCGGCAGCTGACATCGCCTTGACCCCTCTGTTCGACCAGCCATAGAGTCCCGAGGGGAAATTCATCACCCGGGACAGCGTTCAGCATATCGAACACCGTCGATGTGTGGGACGCAAGCAGCGGTAACACCACAGCAGGAGGAATCCGCGGTGTCAGCACCAGTGTGGAGCGTCGACCCCCGAACCGGAAAGCAGCGGGAGCAGGTAGCGGTCGAAGCCACGGCGGAGGAGGTCGACCGCGTGGTGCGTGCGGCCCACGCCGCCCGCGGCTCCCTGGCCGACCGTACGGTGCGCGCCGCCCTGCTGCGCACCGCCGCCGATCTCCTCGACGAGGCCCGTGACCAGCTGGTCGAGGCCGCCGACGCGGAGACCGCGCTCGGCCCCGCCCGGCTCACCGGCGAACTCGCCCGCACCACCTACCAACTGCGGGCCTTCGCGACCATCGTGGACGAGGGCGCCTTCCTCGACGTCCGCATCGACCACGCCGACGCCACCCAGACCCCGCCCTGGCCCGATCTGCGCCGCTACAAGCTGCCGCTCGGCGTCGTCGCCGTCTACGCCGCCAGCAACTTCCCGCTCGCCTTCTCCGTGCCCGGCGGCGACACCGCGAGCGCCCTCGCCGCGGGCTGCCCGGTCGTCGTCAAGGCCCACCCCGACCACCCCGCCACCTCCGAGGTGGCCGCCTCCGCACTGCGCCGCGCCGCCGAGCGGGTCGGGGTGCCCGCCGAGGTGATCGCGGTGGTGCACGGTTTCGACGCAGGGCTGGAGCTGGTCAAGCATCCGCTGATCGCCGCCGCCGGTTTCACCGGATCGGTCCGCGGCGGCCGCGCCCTGCACGACGCGGCGGCCTCCCGGCCGGTGCCGATCCCCTTCCACGGCGAGCTGGGCAGCCTCAACCCGGTCGTGGTCACCGAGGCCGCGGCCACCGAGCGCGGCGACCAGATCGGCGCGGGGCTCGCGGGCTCCATGACGCTGGGCGTGGGCCAGTTCTGCACCAAGCCCGGCTTTGTGCTGGCCCCGGCCGGCCCGGCGGGCGACGGCCTGGTGAAGTCCCTCACCGAGGCGGTCAGCAACACCGACGCGGGCGTTCTGCTCGACCACCGGATGCGGGACAACTTCGTCGCCGGGGTCAAGGAGCGCGCCGAACTGGCGGACGTGGACGCCCCGGTCACCCCCGGCTCCGGCGGTGAGCACACGGTCAGCGCGGGCTTCCTGACCGTCCCGGCGCGGCGGCTCACCGAGGACGGCCCGCACGATGTGCTGCTGGAGGAGTGCTTCGGCCCGGTGACCGTCGTGGCGCGCTACGAGAGCGACGACGAGATCAGCGCGGTGCTCGGCCGGCTCCCGGGCAACCTCACCGCCACCGTCCAGATCTCCGCCGCCGAGGGCGAGGGCACCGAGGGCCGGGCCGGTGCGCTGATCGCCGAGCTCACCCCGCTGGCCGGACGGGTCCTGGTCAACGGCTGGCCGACCGGTGTCGCCGTCGCCCCGGCCCAGCACCACGGCGGCCCCTACCCGGCCACCACCTCCACCTCCACCTCGGTCGGCGGCACCGCCATCGAGCGCTGGCTGCGGCCGGTCGCCTACCAGGACACCCCGGCCGCCCTGCTGCCGCCGGAGCTGCGGGACGAGAACCCGCTGGAGCTGCCCCGGCGGATCAACGGCATCCGGGAGCAGCGCGGCTGAATCCCCGGAACGCACTCCGGGAGCAGCACCGCTGAAGCCCGGACCGACGGCGCGGCCGCCGGACCCGCGGACCGGACCCGCGGTTCCGGCGGCCGTGTCGGCATGCCCGCGGCCACGTACGGTTCCCGGGGTCTTCCGGCGGCCGATCCGCCGGGGTGGTCACCCGGATGCCGCGCCAGGCATGGGAATCGCCGCAGGTCAGCGGGGATCCATAAGGTTCCCTTGAAGGCATCCGACAGGGAAACGCGATGGACGCCGGGGTGAGCCCGTTCCATAGTGGTTGGACATGGAGAGCCTGGCGGGCGCCGAATTCGCGCCACACACGACGTATCTCACCACCGCGTCCAGCGGTCTGATCCCCGCACGCTCCGTGGCCGCCGTGAAGGCGGTCCTCGACGGCTCGGCCGCCGGACGGCCCGTCATCGATGTGGCCTTCGAGGCGGTCGAGGAGAGCCGGGCCACCTACGCCCGGCTCGTCGGCGTACCGGCGCGGCGGGTCGCGGCGGGCAGCTCGGTCGCCGCCTACGCGGGGATGATCGCCACCTCGCTGCCGCCCGGGGCCGAAGTCATCGTCGCCGACGGCGACTTCAGTTCCCTGGTCAACCCCTTCGCCGTCCGCGGCGACCTCAAGCTGCGCATCGTGCCGCTGGAGGAGATCGCGGAGGCGGTGCGGCCCGGTACGGCGCTGGTGGCCGTGAGCGCCGTCCAGTCCGCGGACGGGCGGATCGCCGATCTCGACGCCATCGGGGAGGCGGCCCGGACCCACGGGGCCCGCACTCTGGTGGACACCAGTCAGGCGGCCGGCTGGTTCCCGGTGAACGCCGACGAGGCCGACTACACCGTCTGCGTGGCCTACAAGTGGCTGATGTGCCCGCGCGGAGCCGCCTTCCTGACCGTGCCCGAGGACCTCGGCGGGCTCACCCCCGTCTTCGCGGGCTGGGTCGCGGGCGAGAGGCCCTGGGACAGCTGCTACGGACCGGTGGCCGAACTCGCCCACTCCGCCCGCCGCTTCGACGAGAGCCCGAGCGTGTACTCCTACGTCGCGGCCCGGCACTCCCTCGCGCTGATCGAGGAGCTGGGCACCGAGGCCATCGCCGCCCATGACCGCGCGCTCGCCGACCGCTTCCGGGCCGGGGTCACCGGGCTCGGCCACCGGCCCGTCGCCGCCCCCGGCTCGGCCATCGTCTCCGTACCGGGGCTGGGGGACGCCGCGTCCCGGCTGGCGGAGGCGGAGGTGCATGTCTCGGCGCGGGCCGGCAACCTCCGCGCCTCCTTCCACCTGTACAACACGGCGGCCGATGTGGACCGGCTGCTGGAGGAGCTGTCCCGCTGAGACTGTCTCCCGGGGCACAGAGAAAACCGCTCCCGGGGCCAGAACGGCGGCAGAACGGGGCCAGATCGGCGCCAGAAAAAATCTGAGGGAAGCCGGGGCACCCCGGCTTCCCTCAGATCACGGACGTCAGCTCAGCGCACGGCGGTGATCACCGTACGGGTGTGAAGTCCCTTGCCCCGATGAAATCCGGCCGGGGGACCGGTGCGGCGAACGGCTTGACCGCCGTGTTCTCCACGCTGTTGAACACGATGAACACATTGCTGCGGGGGTACGGCGTGATGTTGTCGCCGGACCCGTGCATGCAGTTGCAGTCGAACCACGTTGCCGACCCGGCCATGCCGGTGAACAGTTTGATGCCGTGCTTGTCGGCGAAGCCGGTGAGGGCCTCGTCCGACGGAATGCCGGCGTCCTGCATCTGCAGCGACCTCTTGTAGTTGTCCTTCGGCGTCGCGCCTTCACAGCCGAGAAAGGTGCGGTGCGAGCCCGGCATGATCATCAGGCCGCCGTTGGTGTCGAAGTTCTCGGTCAGGGCGATCGAGACCGACACAGTCCGCATGTTCGGCAGCCCGTCCTCGGCGTGCCAGGTCTCGAAGTCCGAGTGCCAGTAGAAGCCCGAGGCTCCGAAGCCCGGCTTGACGTTGATCCGGCTCTGGTGGACATAGACCTCCGAGCCCAGGATCTGCCGTGCGCGACCCACCACTCGTGGGTCGCGCACCAGGCCGGCGAAGACCTCGCTGATCCGGTGCACCTCGAACACCGACCGTACGTCCTGCGACTTCGACTCGATGATCGAGCGTTCGTCGGCGCGCACGCCCGGGTCGGTGACCAGCCGTTCCAGCTCGGCGCGGTACACCGCGACCTCATCCGGAGTGATCAGCTGGTCGATCGCCAGGAAGCCGTCGCGATCGAAGTCGCTCAGCTCGGACGGTTGCATCGGCCCCGGAGTGCCCACCTCGGACCACACGACGGGGTCCACGCGCGGTGTGGCCACCTCAACGGCACCACGGGTCGGGTACAGGTCAGTGACCGTGGTCATCGGATCATGCCTCCTCGGTCTCGGTCATCAGCGGGTATACGCCGTTCTCATCATGGTCCTCCCGTCCCGTGATCGGCGGGTTGAAGACACAGACACACCGGAAGTCTGTTTTGGGGCGCATCGTGTGCTTCTCGTGCCCGTTCAGCAGGTACATGGTGCCGGGCGTGATCCAGTGCTTCTCACCGGTCTCGTCGTTGGTGAGCTCGGCCTCACCCTCGACGCACAGCACCGCCTCGATGTGGTTGGCGTACCACATCGACGTCTCGGTGCCCGCGTAGAGGATGGTCTCGTGCAACGAGAAGCCGACGCCTTCACGGGCGAGCACAATGCGCTTGCTCTCCCAGGTGCCGGTCTTGGCCTTCACATGCCTCTCGGTGTCCTCGATGTCCTTGAAGGATCGGACGATCACGGTGAGTTCTTGCCTTTCTCTTCTCTGCGGTACGGGAGGGTTATGCGGTCTCGCGGACCGCGCGGGCGAGGGTCCGCAGCCCCTCGTCCAGGTCATCGGGGGAGATGGTCAGCGCGGGCAGCAGCTTGACGACCTCGCTCTCGGGGCCGGACGTCTCGACCAGCAGACCGAGTTCGAAGGCGCGCTTGCAGACGGCCGAGGCGCGCGGCTTGTCCTCGAACTCCAGGCCCCACACCAGGCCACGGCCGCGGAAGTGGGTGCCGGACTGCTCCTCGCAGATGGCGCGCAGGGCCTGCTCGACCTGCTCGCCGCGGGCCAGGGTCTGCTTCTCCATCTGGCTGTCGGCCCAGTAGGTGTCCAGGGTCGCGGCGGCGGTGACGAAGGCGGGGTTGTTGCCGCGGAAGGTGCCGTTGTGCTCGCCGGGCTCCCAGACGTCCAGCTCGGGCTTGAAGAGCGCGAGCGACATCGGCATGCCGTAGCCGCTGATGGACTTCGACACGGTCACGATGTCCGGGGTGATGCCCGCCTCCTCGAAGGAGAAGAAGGCGCCGGTGCGGCCGCAGCCCATCTGGATGTCGTCGACGATCAGCAGCATGTCCTGGCGCTCGCACAGCTCGGCCAGGGCGCGCAGCCACTCGGGCCGGGCCACGTTGATACCGCCCTCGCCCTGCACGGTCTCGACGATCACGGCGGCGGGCTGGTTGAGGCCGGAGCCCTGGTCCTCCAGCAGCCGCTCGAACCACAGGAAGTCCGGGATCGTGCCGTCGAAGTAGTTGTCGAACGGCATCGGGGTGCCGTGGACCAGCGGGATGCCCGCGCCGGCGCGCTTGAAGGCGTTGCCGGTCACGGCCAGCGAGCCCAGCGACATGCCGTGGAAGGCATTGGTGAAGGAGACGATGGACTCGCGGCCCTTGACCTTACGGGCCAGCTTCAGCGCGGCCTCGACGGCGTTGGTGCCGGTCGGGCCCGGGAACATGACCTTGTAGGGCAGATCGCGCGGGCGCAGGATGTTGTTCTGGAACGACTCGAGGAACGCGCGCTTGGCCGTGGTGGACATGTCCAGGCCATGGGTGACGCCGTCACGCTCGATGTAGTCGATCAGCGCCCGTTTCAGTACCGGGTTGTTGTGGCCGTAGTTGAGCGACCCGGCTCCGGCGAAGAAGTCGAGGTAGGTGTGGCCGTCCTCGTCGAACATGTGGCTGCCCTGGGCACGGTCGAAGACGGCGGGCCAGCCACGGCAGTAGCTGCGCACCTCCGACTCCAGGGCCTCGAAGACGCTCAGGGCGGGCGGGGTGATGGTCACAGCGTTCTCCTGGGAGAGGGGTGTGAGGGGGGTGAGGAGGGGGATCGGGGTGATCGGGGTGTGATCAGGGGAGATCAGGTCCGGTCCGCGCGCGGCCCGAGCGGGCCGAGTGGACCGATGCGGTAGAGCACCTCGGGCTCGTGCCCACCGTCGGGGAAGAGACCGCCGTGGAAGAGCACCTCGCGCTCGAGCGACGCTTCGTGCCGTTCGGCGAACGAGGTGAACAGCCGGTTCGAGGCGGTGTTGTCAGGGGTGATCGTCGTCTCGATGCCGCGGACGCCCGCCGTGGCGACCCGGGCGACCAGCCCGTCCAGCAGGGTGGCGGCCAGTTTGCGGCCACGCCAGGCGTGGTCGACGGCGACCTGCCAGACGACGAGGGTCTCGGGGCGCTCGGGACGGACGTAGCCGGTGATGAAGCCGACCGGTCCGCCGTCGGCGTCGCGCGCCACTACGGATGTGGCGGCGAAGTCGCGGCACCACAGGAGGTAGCTGTAGGAGGAGTTGAGGTCCAGGGTTTTGGAGTCGCGAGCGATTCGCCAGATCGCGGCTCCATCCTCGACGCGCGGTGTGTCGAGGGTGAGGCCCTCCGGCAAATCCAATTCGCTACGGACTAGGTCTGCTTGTGCGGCGGTCATGCAAATTCAATTTACCCAGCAGAATCAGAAAATGCATCGCGGTGGGGGGTTACGTGGAGGGGGGTCGATGTGTTATCACGCGGGAGCGCGCGTGCGCGCGGCCGTCGGCCGAAAGGCGGTAATTTGTAGGGGAGTTACTCGGGCAAAGTGGATCCCATGTGGGGTCCGTCACATATATGTAATCGGCCGGTGACCGTCTTGAATTACGGGATCAGGAACCCGTGAAAAATTTTTTGTTTAGGAATCGCAATGGCGGGCAGACGAATGTGGAAGCAGTAGCGGAAAAACGCGGGGAATTTCTGGCCACGCTGCCATGAATTCAATCCCCCACGGTGAACCGAGGGAAGTCGCCCCGCACCGCGAAGGCCCCGGAGGCCCCGTTGCCCGAGGCCGAGTACGCGTCCCGGCCGGTGTCCCGGCCCCCCTCGGCGTGGTTGTACTGCCCCGCGAAGACATACCGGCCCGGGCGCACGGTCGCACCCTTCCGGAGCGTCCAGCGGTAGACCAGCACACCGTCCTCGACGCGGGTGGCGGTGGCCACATCGCCGGTCGGCAGCGAGCTCCAGGACCCGGTGGACAGCACATCCCCGGTGTCCGCGACCCGCAGCTCCACCGTCAGCGAGGTCAGCGGCCTACCGATCGTGAGCGTAATGTCACTCTGCGCCCAGTACGGATTGGAATGGGCGTTGATGGCGCCCTTGGACCGAACGGTCGGCTCGGCGAGATGGTTTGGACCGGCCGCGGTGGGATAGGCGCTCGGCGTGTGCCGCTCAGCATCGCTCTGCGACCCGGCGCCCGGCTCCTCCCCGGGCCGCCTGTCCGCGTCCGCGCCCGCCGGAGGCGCGGGAGGCTCGCTCGAGGTGCGCACCGTCTGCGGCCGCTCGGCACCGTCCGTGGCCACCACCGCGATCCCCGTCGCCGCGACCGCCGCGGCCAGCCCGGCGACCGGGCCCACCAGCCGGGTCGCCCGGGTCCAGCGCGGGCCCGTCCGTGCGCCCCGGCTCCGGCCGTCGGCCGCCATGCCCGCCGTGACCCGGGCCAGCATCCGGATCCGGTCCGGCTCATGGGAGGCGGCGGCCGTACGCAGCTCGGCGACGACATCGCGGCCCTCGGAGCGCTCGCGATGCTCGATCATCAACTGCCCCCTCCTGCATGCCCGGCGTGGCCCATGTGACCCGAGTGGCGCGTGGGTCCTGTGTGGCCTGTGTGGCCTGTGTTCCCAGAGTGGAGCGTTCGTACCGTCTGCTCGGCCTCCGTTGTCCCGGGCAGCTCGCCCTCGCCGTCCGGAGGGCCGAGCAGCCGCTCCAGCTCGGCGATTCCGCGGGAGGTCTGGCTCTTGACCGTGCCCACCGAAATGCCCAGCGTACGGGCCGTCTCCCGCTCGGAGAGGTCGAAGGCGTGCCGCAGCACCACACATGCGCGCTTGCGGAACGGCAGCCGGACCAGCGCGGCCTGCACATCCACCACGGCGGACACATCCGGGTCGTCCACATGGTCGGAGCGCTGCGAGGAGAAGAGCGCCACCCGCCGTCGCTCACGCACCAGACTGCGGATCCGGGAGCGGGCCAGGTTGGCGACCACACCCCGGGCGTACGCGGCCGGATGGTCGGCGGCCCGCACTCGGTCCCACTGGTGCCAGACCGCCACCAGCGCGTCGGCCGCCAGGTCGTCCGCCCCGTCGGAGCTGCCGAGCAACAGATGGGCGAGGCGGGCGAGTTCGGCGTGGTGCCGCTCGAAGAAGTCCCGGAATTCGGCCTGTGGGTCGGTGGGGTGGGCCTGCGGGTCGGTCTGTGTGGCGGCGTGGGCCTGTAAGTCCGTCTGTGAGCCGGTGTGCGGGCGGGTCCGGGCGTCGGCCGATAAGCCTTCGGAGTCCTCCGGTGCGCCGGGCGCTCGCGCGGTGCCCGCGGCGGCCGCGTCATCGGCGGGAGCGTTCACGAGGACCTCCTCACTGCCGCTCCTCCGGTGGGTTGCGTGAGCGTAGCAGCGCTGCGCATGTTGTTCGAGTGGCGCCGTTCCAGCTCCTGGGAATTGGCCGGTCAACGCCCTGCCCCGGTCTCGTACAGTGCGTTGCATGAGGGATAGCGCGGTGCTCCACATCAAGGGCCGGGTCCTGGTCGGACCGGACACCGGCGACGCTGCCGGGGACGTCCGGGACGAGCTGTGGGTGGTCGACGGCAGGATCACGTTCGAGCGGCCGGCCGGGGCCAGGGACATCCGGTTGGTCGAGGGCTGGGTGCTGCCCGGCCTCGTCGACGCCCACTGCCATGTCGGACTCGACGCCCATGGGGCGGTGGATGATTCGACGAGCGAGAAACAGGCGCTGACCGACCGCGACGCCGGGGCGCTGCTGCTGCGGGATGCCGGATCGCCGGCCGACACCCGCTGGATCGACGACCGCGAGGATCTGCCCCGCATCATCCGGGCCGGCCGCCATATCGCCCGCACCAAGCGGTACATCCGCAACTACGCGCATGAGATCGAGCCGGAGGACCTGGTCGCCTACGTGGCCGCGGAGGCGCGGCGCGGCGACGGCTGGGTCAAGCTGGTCGGCGACTGGATCGACCGGGAGACCGGCGACCTGGGCGCCTGCTGGCCGCGCGGCGCGGTCGAGGCGGCCATCGCGGAGGCGCACCGGCTGGGCGCGCGGGTCACGGCGCACTGTTTCGCCGAGGAGAGCCTCGCGCCGCTGGTCGAGGCGGGTATCGACTGCATCGAGCACGCCACCGGGCTCACCGAGGAGACCATCCCGCTGTTCGCCGAGCGGGGCGTGGCGATCGTCCCGACGCTGGTCAACATCGCCACGTTCCCCCGGCTGGCGCTGGGCGGCGAGGTGAGGTTCCCGCGCTGGGCCGACCATATGCGGCGACTGCACGCGCGCCGGTACGAGACGGTGCGGGCGGCCTACGACGCGGGCATCCCGATCTACACCGGCACCGACGCGGGCGGCGGCCTGGCCCATGGGCTGGTCGGGCAGGAGGTGGCCGAGCTGGTGAAGGCGGGCATCCCGGCGCGGGCCGCGCTCTCGGCGGCGACCTGGGGGGCGCGGACCTGGCTCGGACGGCCGGGGCTCACCGAGGGGGCCTCCGCCGATCTCGTCGTCTACGACGCGGATCCGCGTGCCGATGTGCGGGTGCTGACGACGCCGCGGCGGGTAGTACTGCGAGGCCGCGTGGTCGGCTGACGGGGCGCGGGGACGGGCCGACAGGGCACGGGGCGCAGGCCGACGGGGCTCGGGGACGGGTGGGGCAGGGGGTCCTGAGGGGGCTCCTGAAGGGAACGCGGCTCGAACGCGACGGCGAACCACACCCTTTGGGATGAACGGACATCATGTGTCTGCCTGTTTACCCTCAGTGCGCAAATATGGCGTGGTCGAGGCCGTCGGCGCCCGTGGAGTCCCCCGCGGCAGGCGCCGGCGGCTCCATGTCTCCTGTGGGGGTCAACTCACGTGTCCTGTTCCAGCAACACCTACTTCGGCATGCCCACCCGCCGTCTGGCGGCCGCCACTGCCGCTGCCGCGGTCTCCGTCCTGGGCCTGCTGCCCGCGGCGACCGCGCAGGCCGACACCGGTGCGACCACCGGTAAGGCGGGTGCGGTCGTGCTCCGCACCGATCTCGATGTCTCCCTGCTCAACAAGACCGTCACGGCTCCGCTCTCGGTGGTGCTGAACGAGGTGCACGCACCCGCGACGGCCAGCAAGACGGCGCTCACCGCGACCCTGGACGGCGTGGACGGGGGCCGGCCGTTCAGTGTGCTGCGGGCGGACGTGGCCACCGCCCGGGCCGCCGCGGACAAGCAGCGCGCCGAGGGGTACTCCAACCTCGTCAACGCCAAGGTCCATGTGCCGGGTCTGGCCGGGGTGCCGCTGATCTCGGTCGAGCAGGTGACCTCGAAGGCGGTGTGCGCCGCCGGGAAGCGGCCGACCGCCCAGTCCAACCTGCTCGGCAGCGTCAGCGTGCTCGGCAGGAAGGTCACTCTGAGCACGAGCGGCACCACCACCGTGGATGTGCCGACGCTCGGCCAGGTCCGGCTCGATCTGTCACGGACGGCCACCACCTCGCGCACGGCGGCGGCCACGGCCCTCAACCTGAAGGTCTCCGTGAACCCGCTCAAGCTCAATGTCTCCGAGGTCGAGGGTCAGGTCACCCTCGCCCGGGCGACCTGCGAGGCGCCCGTCGCCGCGGCGGTCCAGCCCAGCCCGAGCGTGGGCCCGCAGACCACGCCCGAGCCGAAGCCGGAGCACCTGGCCGAGACCGGTGGCAGCTCGGCCACGCCGTATCTGGTGGGTGGCGGCGCCCTGCTGCTCGCCGTGGGCGGCGGGGCCGTCGTCCTGGCCCGCCGCCGGCGCGCCGGCGCCAGCGGCGACGCCGGCTGACGCCTGATGCCTGGCGCCTGATGCCTGATGCCTGATGCCTGACGGATGACCTGTCCTGGCCCGTTGGGTCCGGTGCCCGTGCCGTGCCCAACGGCTCGGGTGCCGGGCCTGGGAGCGGGTGCCCGGGGGCCGCATTGGGTCCGGCGGCGGGTGTTGGGCACGGGCATTGGGCCGGGCCGCGGGCGCCAGGCCAGAGCCGCGGCCTACGGGCCGGGGCTCCGGTGCTGGGCCGCGGCTCGGGCTTGGGCGTTGGGCCCGGCCGCGGCCCGGGGCACGACATTCGCCCGGGCGCGGGTGCGGGCGCCGAGCCGGGTCACGGGGCTCGGGCAAGCCCTACGTGACCGCGCGCCGCTCCGCGCGGTGCGCGGTCCGGCGGCGCGATCAGGTTGCGCGTTCAGGCAGCCCGGTCAGGCAGCGTGTTCAGGCGTCCGATTCGGCGATGGCCTTCGCCAGGGCGATGACGAAGCGGTCCGTCGTGGCACGGTCGCGGACGGCGATCCGGAGCCAGTCCGGGCCAAGGCCCGGGAACGTGTCACCGCGGCGGACGGCGAAGCCCAGCTCGCGCAGCCGGGTGCGGATCGCCGCCGCGCCCGGCAGATGGATCAATAGAAAGGGCCCGGCCGCCGGGCCGCACACCCGCACCTCCGTCAACTCGGCCAGCCGATCGGCCAGATGGGCCCGGTCGGCGGCCGTACGGTCGGCGGCCCGCGCGGCCTCGGCGAGGGCGGGCGGGGCGCAGCACGCCTCGGCCGCCGTCAGGGCCGGGCTGGACACCGGCCACAGCGGCTGGACCCGCTCCAGCGCCGTGACGGTGTCCGGCTCCGCCAGCACATAGCCGATCCGCAGCCCCGCCAGACCCCAGGTCTTGGTGAGGCTGCGCAGCACCACGAGCCCCGGCACATCGGTGCGGGCCGCCAGCGACTCGCGCTCGCCCGGGACGGCGTCCATGAACGCCTCGTCCACCACCAGCGTCCGTCCCGGCCGGGCGAGACCGGCCAGGGCATCGGCCGGGTGCAGCACGGATGTGGGGTTGGTGGGGTTTCCGATCACCACCAGATCGGCGTCCTCCGGCACCGCGTCCGGGGCCAGCCGGAAGCCGTTCCGCTCATCGAGGATCACCCGCTCCACGGTGTGCCCCGCGTCCCGCAGCGCCGCCTCCGGTTCGGTGAACTGCGGATGCACCACCACCGGCCGTTGGGCCGCGATGGCACGGGCGAGCAGGACGAACGCCTCCGCGGCGCCCGCCGTCAGCAGCACCCGGCCGACCGGAAGCCCATGACACGCGGCGACCGCCTCCCGCGCCGCCCGCCCGTCCGGATAGGCGGCCAGCCCGTCGAGGGAGGCGGCGATACGGGCCTTGAGCCAGTCCGGAGGCGTACCGGCCCGGACATTGACCGCGAGGTCCGTCAGGTCGGCATCGGCCCCCCGCACCTCCGCGTCCCCGTGATGCCGCAGATCGAACCCGGCGGACCCGCCATCGGCGGCTGGGGCGGCGGACCCGCTCGTGGGCAGGCCCGCAGATGGATCAGTGGACATCGGCGTGGGTATCGGGATGCGCGAAGGCGTGGGCCTCATCGCCGAACCCGGCGCGCCCGGCGGTGTCGGCCACCTCCTCATAGCGCTCCATGACGAGGTCGGCCAACTCCTTAGCCGGGCCGATGACATCGGCGGAGACCACCTCGACCTCGGGGTAGGCGAGCCCCCAGCCCTCCGCCTGCTGCCGCACCCGCTCCAGGGTGTCACCGGCGAACAGGAAGTACGGCAGCACCACGACCCGAGTGGCCCCCAGCTTGGCGCAGCGGTCGAGGCCCGAGGCCACATCCGGTGCGGCGAGCGAGGAGAAGGCCACCTCGACGCCCGCGAAGCCACGGCCCTCCCACAGCAGCCGGGCGGCGCGGTGCACCTCGGCGTTGGCCTCGGGGAGCGGCGAACCGTCGCCCACCAGCAGCACGGTGGTCTCCGCGCGGTCCGAGGGCAGCCGGGGCCGGTTGCCCAGCGCCTCGTCGAGCCGCCGCTCCAGCACGCTCAGCAGCGTGGGGTGCGGGCCGAGCGGCCGGGCGGAGGCGAACGAGGCATCGGCATGCCGCTCCGCCTCCTGGGCCAGCGCGGCCGCGATGCCGTCTCTTGGGGGAGCCGCCGGGATCAGCGTCAGCGGGACGACCGCGAAGCGGCTCACTCCCTCGCCGACGAGCCGGGTGACCGCATCGGACAGCGGGTGGCTGCCCGGTCCGGTGAGGCCACCCGCCACGGGCAGATCCGGGTGGCGTGCGGCCAACTCCCTTACGAATGCGTGAAAGGCGGTGGCATGCCTTTCGTCTCGCGTGCCGATGCCTGCGAGGAGCAGGGCGGGCGGGGTCGTCACGAGGTCTCCTTGGTGCAGGTGGTGCGGGTGTCACGGTCAGCAGGGGGCGGCGGGCTGTTCCGCCCCGAGACGTTACTGACCTGCGTCGGGACGGTCGACGGCAGGTCTTCGCTGCCCGCCCTGCCCGGATTTGACCGCCGCCGGACGGCGAGCGACGGCGCAGGTGGCCATCCCGGGGCGGCCGTGCGGCGCGGACTTCCGCTTGGCGACCAGGAGTTCGCCGCCAGGTCCGGCGGCCAGCAGCGCGGCCGCCTCGGCGACCCCGGCCGTGCCCACGGCCGCGAGCGGTGCCGCGGACGGGTTCGGCACCTCCACCGCGGCCAGCGCCGCCGCCGGGTATCCGCACAGGGGCACCCCCAGCCGCTCGGCCGCCGTCAGCAGTCCGGCCTCCCCGGCCTTGGCCTCCACGGTCGCCAACTCGGCCACGCCGCGCGGTGAAAGGCCCGCCTCCGCCAGGGTCGTCTCGACCAGCCCGATCACCTCGCCGACGGACACACCCCGGCTGGCCCCGACCCCGACGACAAGCGGTGCCCCGGGCAGGGGACACGCCGTGTCCCGGCCGATGACCTCCACGTCAGCTCACCGCCTCGGCTCAATCGGCAGGGGACACACATCTGTCGGCGAACCGGGCCGCCGCCCCTGGGACCGAGGCCCAGTGCACATGCAGATAGGAGGCATGCACATTTCCCTGTGCGAACCCTTCGGTACGACGCTCCGGGTGGACGAGCCCCCAGGCGGGCTCCGCCCCCGCTCCGGGCACGATGGTCGTGCGGTGGAACTCATGGCCGCGCACCCGCGTCCCCGCGGCGGCGAGTGCGGTGTCGGAGATGGCCACGGCCTCACGGTAGCCCAGCGTCAGACGTTCCGACATCCGTGCCTCGGCGGCCAGCACCCCGCACATCGGCTCCCCGTCCAGCGAGTGCGCCAGATACAGCAGTCCGGCACATTCGGCGGCGATGGGCGCGCCGGACGCGGCGAGCTTTGCGACGGCTGCCCGAAGCGGCTCGTTCGCGGACAGCTCGGGGGCGTAGACCTCCGGGAACCCGCCGCCGATCACCAGACCGCCGGTGCCTTCCGGGAGGTGCTCGTCCCGCAGCGGATCGAAGGGGACGACCCGCGCCCCGGCCGCCGTGAGCAGCTCGGTGTGCTCCGCGTACGAGAAGGTGAACGCGGCCCCGCCGGCCACGGCGACCACCGGCCGGGTCGCGCGCCCTCCCCGGCCCCCGGCACCGGGGACGGCCTCCACCGCCCGGCGCATCTCCTCCTCCGGATCCCAGACCGGCTCGGACAGGGGCGGTGCGCTGCGCGCAAGCGCCAACAGCCCGTCGAGATCGCAGCCCTCCCGCACCCGGGCGGCCAGCGCGGCCGCCGAATCGACCGCCTCCGCCTGGCGCTCGGCCACCGGCACCAGACCCAGGTGGCGGCTCGGTGCCCGCACCTCCCGCGTCCGGCGCAGCGCGCCGAACACCGGCACTCCGCACCCCTCCAGCGCCTCGCGCAGCATCGCCTCGTGACGGTCCGAACCGACCTTGTTGAGGATCACCCCCGCGACCCGCACCTCGGGGTCCCAGGACGCGAAGCCATGCACCAGCGCGGCCACCGACCGCGACTGCGACGACGCGTCCACGACCAGCACCACCGGCGCCCGCAGCAGCTTGGCCACATGCGCCGTCGAGGCCAGCTCGCCCTGCCCGGCCGCCCCGTCGAACAGCCCCATCACCCCTTCGACCAGGGCCAGATCGCAGCCCGCCGCCCCATGCAGGAACAGCGGGGCGATCCGCTGTGGGCCGCACAGATAGGCGTCCAGATTCCGGCCCGGGCGCGCGCCCCCGGCCCGGGACCGCCCGGCCGAGGAGGCGGCCGAGGAGATCGCGAGCGCGTGATAGCCAGGGTCGATGTAGTCCGGGCCGACCTTGTGCGGGGACACGTCCAGACCGCGCTCCGCGAAGGCGGCCATGAGCCCCGCGGTGACCGTCGTCTTCCCGCTGCCGGAGGCGGGCGCCGCGATCACCAGACGCGGGACACTCACCACTCGATGCCTCGCTGGCCCTTCTGACCGCTGTCCATCGGATGCTTGACCTTGGACATGTCGGTGACCAGGTCGGCGAAGTCCACCAGCTGCGCCGGTGCGTTACGCCCCGTGATGACGACGTGCTGCGTCCCGGGCCGGTCCCGCAGCACCGACACCACCTCGTCGGGGTCCACCCAGCCCCAGTGCATCGGATACGCGAATTCGTCCAGCACATAGAGCCGGTATGTCTCCGCCGCGAGATCGCGCTTGACCTGCTCCCAGCCCTCGCGTGCGGCCTCCTCGCTGGAAGCCATGTCGCGCTGGACCCACGACCAGCCCTCGCCCATCTTGTGCCATGCGACGGTCCCCCCTTCGCCCGAGTCGCCGAGGACGCGCAGCGCACGCTCCTCACCGACCCGCCATTTCGCGGACTTTACAAACTGGAATACACCGACCGGCCAGTTTTGGTTCCATGCCCGCAGCGCCAGCCCGAACGCCGCGGTCGACTTGCCCTTGCCCTGACCGGTGTGGACGAACACGAGCGGACGGTTGCGGCGCTGGCGGGTGGTCAGCCCGTCGTCCGGGACGACGGTCGGTTGTCCTTGCGGCATCAGGCGGCCCTCCGAGGGTTCGATACGGTTCGTACATCGCGCACCAGCGCTGTCACGCTGTCCGCGCGCAGCTCGTCGAGCGTCACCGGCGTGGCCCGCAGTTCGCGGGCGAGGGCGCCCGCCAGCCCCAGCCGCACCGGCCCCGACTCGCAGTCCACGACCACCGAGGCGACCCTGTCGCCCGCGAGCATCCGCGCCGCGCGTCCGGCCCGCTCGACCGGCGTGGGCCCGCCGGCCCGCTTTGCCTCCGTGGCCCGTCCGTCGGTCACCACGACCAGCAGCGGACGGCGTGAGGGATCCCGCAGCCGCTCCAGCCGCAGCACCTCCCGGGCCTTCAGCAGCCCGGCCGCCAGCGGCGTACGGCCGCCGGTCGGCAGCCGCTCCAGCCGCACGGCCGCCGCGTCCACCGACGAGGTGGGCGGCAGCGCCAGCTCGGCGTCCGCGCCCCGGAAGGTGATCAGCCCGACCTTGTCCCGCCGCTGGTAGGCGTCCAGCAGCAGTGACAGCACCGCGCCCTTGATCGCGCTCATCCGCGTCCGCGCGGCCATCGAGCCCGACGCGTCCACCACGAACAGCACGAGATTGCCCTCGCGGCCCTCGCGTACCGCCTCGCGCAGATCGTCCCGGCGCACGAGGAGCCCGGGACCGCGCCGCCCGCGCGCCCGCTGATGCGGGGCGGCCGCCCGGACGGTCGCCGCCAGATGCAGCGCGGAGAGCGTCCCCCGTGGGCGGCGCGACCCGGTGGTGCGGCCGTGCGCGCTGCGGGCGCGCGACCGACGCCCGGCCGCGCCCTCGCCCAGACCGGGGACGTCGAGCCGCCGGGTGCGGAACGGCTCGGCGGCGCCCACGGCCGCCCGCTCACCGCCGGCTCCGCCGGTACCTTCGTCCGCTTCCCCCGCCCCGTCGTCGCCATCGGCCCGGGCGGAGTCGGTCTCGCGGTCGGCCGTCTCGTGCTCATCCGTGCGCTGGTCGGGGACGGACGGCTCGGGCGCGGCGGGCGGCGCCTGCTCCCCTGCCCCGTCGCCCGCGCCCTCCTGGGGCCCGCCGCCGGGGTTCTCGGGGCCGCCCGGGCCGTCCGGCCCGTCGTCCGGGCTGTCGGGGCCCTCCGGGTCCGGCTCCGGCTCCGGCTCGTCCTCCTCGAACTGCCGCAGGATCTCGTCGAGTTTGTCCTCGTCGAGCCCCGGCGCGTCGAACGGAGCCCGCCGCCGGCGGTGGGGGAGCGACAGCAGCGCCGCCCCCCGTACGTCCTCGGTCCGCACGTCGGTGCGGTCCGCCCAGGCGGCCAGCGCGGTCGCCGTACGGGCCGTCACGATGTCCGCGCGCATCCCGTCCACCTCGAACCCGGCGCACACCGCCGCGATCTGCCGCAGCGCGCGATCGCCCAGTGCCACCCGCGGCAGCAGGGCGCGCGCCGCCGCGATGCGCTCCCGCAGGGCGGCCTCGTCCGCAGCCCAGCGCGCCGCGAACCCCTCGGGGTCCTTGTCGTACGCCAGCCGCCGCCGCACCACCTCGACCCGCTCATCGGTGTCCCGGGACGCCGCGACCTCCACTGTGAGACCGAAGCGGTCCAGCAACTGCGGCCGCAGCTCGCCCTCTTCCGGGTTCATGGTGCCCACCAGCAGGAAGCGCGCCGCATGCCGTACGGACACCCCCTCGCGCTCCACGTAGGAGGCGCCCATGGCGGCCGCGTCGAGCAGCAGGTCGATCAGATGGTCGTGGAGCAGGTTGACCTCGTCGACGTAGAGCACCCCGCGGTGGGCGTCCGCGAGCAGTCCGGGCTCGAACGCCTTCACCCCGTCCGACAGCGCCCGCTCGATGTCGAGGGCGCCGACCAGGCGGTCCTCGGAGGCGCCCACGGGCAGTTCGACCATCCGCGCGGAGCGCGCCTCGCCGGTGTCCGGCTCATGAGGGCCGTCCGGGCAGGATGGGTCGGGCGCGGCCGGATCGCAGGAGAACCGGCACCCGGCCACCACGTCGACCGCGGGCAGCAGCGCCGCGATCGCTCTTACGGCGGTGCTCTTGGCCGTGCCCTTCTCCCCGCGCACCAGAACGCCGCCCACGGCGGGTGAGACGGCGTTGAGGAGCAGGGCGAGCCGCAGACCGTCCATGCCGACGATCGCGCTGAAGGGGTAGGTGGTGGTCACGCGGCGGTACCTCCTGGTGTGCGTGGGCGTCCCGGTCCGGTGCCGGTGTGGGTGTCGGGGTTCATCACGACGTCCCCCCTGGCGCCCCAGGAGGGACGAACGGCAGCCCCTCCGGGACGCCCTTCTCGATGAGCCGCAGCAGTGCGTCGGTGTCGGCGTGCTCCTCGATCAGGTCGCCGAGCCGGTCGAGTTGCTCCTCGCGCAGCTCGCCGAAGCGGGTGTCCGGCGCCGGTACGAACGCCCGGCCCGCCGCGGCGGCCACCCGGCGCAGGAACGCCCGCCGGAAGCCGTCGCTCTCCAGCGAGCCGTGCCAGTGGGTGCCCCACACCGAGCCCACCCGGCAGCCGTCCAGGAAGGGCTCCTCGGCCCCGTCGAGCAGCTCGGCGACCCCGTGGTGGATCTCGTAGCCCTCCACCCGCTCACCGAGGGCCTCGCCCACCGGCCGGGCCAGGGTCTTCTCCGCCGCGAACCGCACCCGCACCGGCAGCAGCCCGAGCCCGGCGACCGTCCCGGCCTTCGACTCGACCTCGTCCTCGATGCGCTCCCCGAGCACCTGGAAGCCGCCGCAGACGCCCAGCACCGGACGGCCCTCGGCGGCCCGCCGGGCGATCGCGTCGGCGAGCCCGCGCTCACGCAGCCACTCCAGCGCCCTTACGGTGCCCCGGGTGCCCGGCAGCACCACCAGATCGGCGTCGGCCAGCTCCTCGGGCCGGTCCACGAACCGCACGACCACGCCTGGTTCGGCCGCCAGCGCGTCCACGTCCGTGAAGTTGGACATCAGCGGCACGGCGGCCACCGCGATCCGCAGGACGTCCGCGCCGTGAGGGGGCGCCACGACGCTCTCCCGCACGGTGCCGCGCAGCGACACCCGCAGCCCGTCCTCCTCGTCGATCCCCAGCCCGTGGGCGAACGGGAGCACACCGACGGTCGGGCGCCCGGTGAGGTCGCGCAGCATCTCCAGACCGGGCTCCAGAAGGCTCACATCGCCGCGGAACTTGTTCACCAGATAGGCGGCCACATGCCGTTGGTCCGCCGCCGACAGCAGCGCGGTGGTGCCGAAGAAGGACGCGAAGACGCCACCGCGGTCGATGTCCCCGACTACCACGACCGGAAGCCCGGCGGCGCGCGCCAGCCCCATGTTGACGATGTCGGTGCGGCGCAGATTGATCTCGGCCGGACTGCCCGCGCCCTCGCAGATCACCGCGTCATGGGTGCGCCGCAGCTCCTCCAGGCACTCCGTGACGGTCCCCAGCAGAGCCTCCCGCCCCGAGGGCCGCGTCCGCCCGGGGGAGGCCGCGCCCGACGGCGGGTGCGCCGCGGGCCCCGACCGCCCGAAGTACCCGCGCGCGCTCAGCTCGCCCACCGGCTTGCCCAGCAGCACCACTTGGCTGCTGCGGTCGCTGCCCGGCTTCAGCAGGACCGGGTTCATCAGCGCGCTCGGCTCGACGCGCGCGGCGGCGGCCTGCATGGCCTGCGCCCGCCCGATCTCCGCCCCCTCCCGGGTGACGAAGGAGTTGAGCGACATGTTCTGCGCCTTGAAGGGAGCCACGCTGACGCCCTTACGGGCGAGCCACCGGCAGATCCCGGCCGTCACCACGCTCTTGCCCGCGTCGGAGGTCGTGCCCGCGACGAGCAGCCCCCCGCCCCGCGCCCCGGAACCGTCCGTGCCGCCCGTACCGCGTATCCCGCTCATCCGCCGCCCCTTCCAGCGGCCCGGAGCCGCCCCGTCAACGCCCTCAGGACCGGCCGGGCCGCCACGGACACCCCGAGCGCCAGGACGCCGACGCGCCGCGACAGCCGTATCGCCCGCTCGATGTCGGCCGACTCCACCGGCCGCCCGCCGGAGTTGAGCACCGGCCGGTGCTCGACCCGGCCGCCGTACGTGAGGGTGCCGCCCAGCCGTACGCCGAGCGCGCCCGCGAACGACGCTTCCACGGGGCCCGCGTTGGGGCTCGGATGGTGCCGGCCGTCGCGCCGCCAGGCGCGCCGCGCACCGCGCGGATCGGGGCCCGCGAGTGTCGCCAGGGCCGCCGTAAGGCGCGCACCGGGCCAGCCGACCACATCGTCCAGACGGGCCGCCGCCCAGCCGAACCGCCGGTAGCGCGGCGACTTGTGGCCCACCATGGCGTCCAGGGTGTTGACGGCGCGGAAGCCGATGAGCCCCGGCACGCCGCCCACGGCCCCCCACACCAGCGCGCCCACGACGGCGTCGGAGGTGTTCTCGGCGACCGATTCGACGACCGCGCGGGCGATCTGCGGCCCGTCCAGCGCCTGCGGATCGCGCCCGCACAGATGCGGCAGCCGCTCCCGGGCGACCTCCAGGTCCCCCGCGGCCAGGGCGCCGCCGACGGCCCGTGCCTCACGGCCCAGCGTCGTACCGCCCAGCACGGCCCAGGTGGCGGCGGCGGTCAGCGCGACCTCCGCGCCACCGCGCCCGCCGAGGGCCCGTACGGCGCGGGTCAGCAGCGCGGCACCAGCGGCCGCGCCGCCCGCGCACAACGCGGTGTGCAGGGCCCCGTAACCGCGGTGGTCACGCCACAGCCGGCGCTCGGCGGCCGCGGCGGCGCGCCCGAACGCGGCGACCGGATGGCCGCGGCGCGGATCGCCCGTGGCGAGATCACCGAGGAAGCCGAGGGCCGCGCCGCACGCGAACGAGGCGTGATCGGCACGCATCCGTCAGGCCGCCGTCACGCCTCGGCGCGACGACATGTAACCAAAGGGGCCGGGTGGGCTGAAGAGGCCGGAAGAGCCAGTGGGGACAGAGGAGGCTGGCGGCGTGGCAGTGCCGGGCATGGCGGTATGTCCTCACTCAGGGTCCGCGCCCTGGTTCGACGTCACCGGCGGTGAAAGTCTCCTGGCTCCCGGATCCGCGCCCCTCCCGGTCTTCCAGCCCCGCGTACGAAAGCAACCGTACGGTCGAGCCGTGACCCCATACAGGCGATGGGAGAGTGCTCCCCGGTGACAGTGGCGGGACCGCGCCGGATTCTCACCGGCTTCCTCTCCTGCCGCCGTTTGGCTCGGGAAGTCCACCATGGGCCGCGAATGGCCGTCAACTCGCATATGACCCATGACGCCCGAGTGTGCCGAGCCCCACAGGCGCGGCCGCACACGAGGCGGCCGCCGGACGGTCGGCGCTGGTCAGCGCCACCATCCGGCGGCCGGTGGGTCGATGAGGACGCGAGCCTCAGGCGACGATCAGATAGATGCCGTACGCCACGGCCGCGGCGCACAGCGCGAAGCAGGTGTACGCCCCGGTGCGCGCGAGCGCGGAGGCGCCGACCGTGCCACCGGACACGGCGGCCGCGCCGCCCTGCTCCGGCGCCGCCTTACGGGACGTCCCGAGGATGCCCAGGGTGAAGACGCCCACCATGCCGACCGTCACCACGAGGCTGACGCCGAAGACCTGGCCGAGTGCCGCCCAGTCGATGCTCATGTTCCGTGGCTCCTTAGCGGGAGGTGCTGCTCGCGGCGGCGGGGGTGGGGGTCTGGTCGGGCGTGTGCTCGGCGATGCCGCCCTCGGGGGCGGTCTCCGCCGCGCTCTCGGGGGCGGAAGGCTTCGCACCCGCGGGCGGTGGGGCCACGGACCGCAGGGCGGCCGTGACGACGCCCACCGGCTCGTGTGCGCCGACCTCGTTGACGTTGGTGTGGTCCACGGGCTTGCGGCGCGACAGCGCCCAGATCGCCCCGCAGGCCAGGACGGCGAGCACGGCCACCGCCGTGACCCCCGCGTTCCCCTGGTCGGCCAGCAGCGCGGCGCCGCCCGCCACCAGGCCCGCGGCCGGGAGGGTCAGCACCCAGGCGAGCACCATGCGGCCGGCGGTCGACCAGCGCACCACCGCGCCCTTACGGCCGACACCCGCACCCATGACGGCGCCGGAGCAGACCTGGGTGGTGGACAGCGCGAAGCCGATGTGGGAGGAGGCCAGGATGACGGTCGCGGCGCCGGTCTGGGCGGCGAAGCCCTGCGGCGGCTGGATGTCGGTGATGCCCTTGCCCATGGTGCGGATGATGCGCCAGCCGCCCAGGTAGGTGCCGAGCGCGATGGCCAGGCCCGCCGAGACGATGACCCACAGCGGCGGGTCGGAGTCGGGTGCCACCACGCCCCCGGTGACCAGCGCCAGGGTGATCACGCCCATCGTCTTCTGGGCGTCGTTGGTGCCGTGGGCCAGGGAGACCAGGGCGGCCGAGGCGATCTGCCCCGCGCGGTAGCCCTTCGCGGTGTCCTCCGAAGAGCGGCCGCGGCCGAGCCGGTAGGTGAGCCGGGTGGCGGCCACCGTGGCGATGCCGGCCACGACCGGCGCGGCGACGGCGGGGATCAGGACCTTCATGACGATCGCGTCGCCGTTGACCCCGTCCAGGCCGACGGAGACCACGGTGGCGCCGATCAGGCCGCCGAACAGGGCGTGCGAGGAGCTGGAGGGGAGCCCGGCGAGCCAGGTCACCAGATTCCACAGGATCGCCCCGACCAGCCCCGCGAAGATCACTTCTGGTCGGATACCGGAGTCCTCGTCGATGATCCCGCCGGAGATGGTCTTGGCCACCTCCACGGACAGGAACGCGCCGACGAGATTGAGGACGGCCGACATCGCCACCGCCACCCTGGGACCGAGTGCTCCCGTGGAGATGGTGGTGGCCATGGCGTTAGCCGTGTCGTGGAAGCCGTTCGTGAAGTCGAACACCAAGGCCGTGACGATCACGATCCCGATGAGAAGCGTGATGTGTTCCATACACCCGGTCAATCAGTTCGAAGGTCGTTAGTGGCACGGTGAACGTAAGGAAACAGGGTGAACGGAAGATGAACTGAGTGGGGCATCAGGGTGACGTGGTTGCGGGAGTGCTAAAGCCTGATGAATTCAAGCCTACTTTCCCATGTCGTACGGGAGTTGAGTCCCGATCGAGGACTGCCGGCGGAGGCCCCGGGACCGGCCCCGCGGCCGCCCGCCGTTCACCCTCGTTCACCCTCACAGGGGCGGCTGCCCACGAGGCGCGGTCGTAGACAAGCGGCGCGCCCCTTCCGGTCCCGCCATCGCCCGGCCGCCGGACGCCTGGGAGGATCGGGCCTCGGAGGTGAGGGCAGGTGACCCAGTCGCGATCCACGCGGCAGCCGCAGCCGCGGCTGACCCATCCCCTGCGGCAGGCATGGACGCAGGTGGTGAGAACGGCCCGCAGAACCACCGCCGACGGCCTGGTCGTCGGCACCTCGGGCAATGTCTCGGCCCGGGTCGGCGACACCGTCCTGGTGACCCCGAGCGGCGTCCCTTACGACCGGCTCGGCCCACGGGACGCCGTCGCCGTCGACCTCGACGGACAGCAGCTCCTCGGCACGCTCGAGCCGACCAGTGAGCTGCCCATGCACCTGGCCGTCTACCGGGAGACCGACGCCGAGGCCGTGGTCCATACCCACGCCGTCCACGCCACGGCCGTCTCCACGCTCGTCGACGAGCTCCCCGCGATCCACTACATGACCGCGGCCCTCGGCGGACCGGTCCGCGTCGCGGCCTACGCGCTCTACGGAACGGACGAACTGGCCGACGCCATGATCGAGGCGCTGCGCGGCCGCAGCGGCTGCCTGCTGCGCAACCACGGCACCGTCGTCCACGGCGCCACCCTGGACCAGGCGTACGACCGCACCGCCCAGCTCGAATGGATGTGCCGGGTCTGGCTCACCGCGGTCTCCGTCCCCGGCCGCACCCCCTCCCTGATCCCGCCGGACGAGCTGCGGCGCGCCGCGGACAAGCTCAGCGGCTACGGCCAGCCGAGCTGAGCCCGCCGGGCACCCGCCCGGGCCCGCACCGCACCCGCCCGGCCCCGCACCGCACGCGCCCGGGCCCCGGCCGGACGGTCACCCGGCCGGGCGCGCCCGCTGGCCGGGGGCCGCCTCCCCGCCCACACTGGGAGGGATGCGCCTGTGGACAACGGCGGTCGCGGCCGCCACCACCTTGCTGAGTGCCGGCGTGGCCGCGGTGGCGGCCGGACGGTACGCCACCGACGCTGCGCTGAAACCGGCCCCCGACCGTCCGCTGCCGAACGAGCCCCCGCTCACCGTGCACGCGACCGCGGCCGGCCAGATCACCCTGACCCGCTCGCTCGCCTCGCTGCGCCCCGGCGTCTACGGCCTTACCGGCCGCTCCTGCCACGCCGTCGTCGGCCCCGTCATCGAGGACGCCCCGCACCCCGCCGACTGCGTGGTGCGCCGCCTGGAGCGGGTCACCCACGGCGACCTCACCCCCGGCACCCGGGTGCGGCTGACCCCCCAGGTGTACATCGGCAATCCGCGGGACGCGCTCGGCATCGACCACGCCGACGTCGACGTGCCCGGCGAACTCGGCCCGCTGCCCGCCTGGTTCATCCCCGGCGAACGCTCCACATGGGTGATCACCACCCATGGCCTCGGCACCACCCGTGAGCACCCTATGGTCGTCATGCCCTTCCTGCGGCAGCTGCGGGTGCCGGTGCTCGACCTCGCCTACCGCGGGGACCCCGGCGCCCCCCGGCCCAAGGACGGCATATCCCACCTCGGCGACACCGAATGGCGCGACCTGGACGCGGCCCTCCGCTACGCGGTGGCGTACGGGGCCACCGGGATCGTGCTGCACGGCTGGTCCATCGGCGCCTCGATGGCCCTCCACGCCGCCGCGAACTCCGCGCTGCGCCACCGCGTCCTCGGCCTCGTCCTGGACTCCCCGGTGCTCGACTGGCAGGCCACCCTGCGCGCCCTCGCCGCGGCCCGCGGCGTCCCCGCTCCGCTGCTCCCACTCGCCCTGCGGGCCGCCGAGGGGCGCACCGGGCTCCACGACAGCGTGCTTCCGGAGGTGGCCGATCCCGAGCGGTTGTCCGTGCCCACGCTCGTCGCCCACGGCCCCGACGACACCCTCGCGCCCTGGCACGCCTCGCGCGAATTCGCCGACCGCAGACGCGACCTGGTCACCCTTCACACGGTGCGGCGGGCCCCGCACGCGGCCATGTGGAACGCGGACCCCAAGGGGTACGAGGAGGCTCTGCGGCGCTTTCTGATACCGCTCCTGTAGCGCCCGTAAGGCGATCGCGGAAGCGCGTGCGAGACGGCGCGGGAAGCGTTCGCGGGGCGGTGGCGCGAGCGTCCGTAAGATGGCGCGAACCGTTCGCGGCGACCGCCGGACGGGTGCCGATTGGGCTTTCGGGCCGTCAACGGCGAGACTGCTTCCGTGACGTCCCGTACTCCGCGCGACTCCCGGCTCCGACTCGTCCGCAACCGGCCGATGGCCACCGCCCGCCGGCCCGCGGTGAACCGCGGCTCAAGACCGGCGCCCCGCCCGCCGGAGGGCACTCCGCCCCCGGCGGAGCTGGCCCGGCGGGCCAGGGCGGGGCTCACCGGGGCCGTGGCGGTCGCCCACTGGGCCGCGGCCGAGCACGGCGCTCCCGGCGCGCTGTCCGACGAGGCCGCCGCCCGCGCCGCCGCCGCGCTCGGGCTGAGCGAACCGGAGGTGCGGAGCGACTGGGACCGCGCCCGCCTCATCGGCCTCATCGAGCACCACGCGGGTACCACCCGCCCCGGCTGGCGGCTGCAGGCGTGGGACCGGGACGACAGCGCCGTGCTGCGCGGCTGGGTCGCGCTCCTCGACGCGTGGTCCCTGGCCTGCCCCGCCCCGGCGGCGGCCGAGCCGACGGCGGTCGCGGAGGTCGTCGAGGCCGTACCGCAACTGCTCTCGCTGCTGCAGCTCTCGGCCGGCCCCATGCAGATCTCCGCCCTGCTGGACATGCTCCGGCAGCGGGTCGCCGAGCTGCGCACCGAGCGGTGCGAGGTCCCCCAGGACGCCACGGAGCTCCGGGACGCCACAGAGCTCCGGGACGCCACGGAGCCGCAGGAGCCCGCGCGGGGCGCCGGGAGTGCGGGGAGCCCCGACGACGCCGAGGACACCGCCACGCTGGAGGGGCTGCTCGACTGGGTCCTGGACGCTCTCTCGTCCGTCGGGGCGCTCACCGTACGGGAGGAGCCCCAAGACGGGGCGGCGGGGCCGGAGAGCGCCGGGAGGGCGGCCGACGACGCCAAGGGCGACAGCCGGGAGGCCGAGCTGTCCGCGCTCGGCAATTGGGCGGTGTGGGTCAAGCTGGAGCAGATCTGCGTCGCCGCCCAGAGCCCGGCCGGGAACATCGAGCAGCCCGCCGCCGACATGCTGCGCGGCTGTGCGGGCCTCACCCCGGGCCCCGCCCGCGCCGAGTACCGGGCCTGGCTGGCCGCCCGCCCCGTCGGCAGCGCCGTCACCGAGCTGATCGAGGCGGCGCGCGGCGACGACGCGCTGCTGCGCGGGCTCGCCTTCGAGGCGCTGCGCGTCGTCGGAGCGCCCGCCGAGCCCGCCGTACGGGCCGTCGTCGACGAATCGTGCCTGCGGCCGTACGCGCTTCTGTGGCTGGCCGAGCACGAGGGGGCCGACCCGGACGAGGCGCTGGACGCGCTCACCCGCGAGGAGGCCACCTGGCTGTGGGTGGACACCGCCGCGGCCATCTCCGACCACGGGGAGAGCCCGCTGCTCGTCCGCCACCTGGAGTCCGCCGTCCAGGGCACCGTGCCCGCGCTGCTGGAGGAGGTACGGGCCGTGGGGCACCCCCGCACCGTGCAGGTCCTGGTGGCGCTGGCCGCCGCCCACCCCGATCCGGCCCTGGCCAAGGCGGTGCGCCGGGCGGCCTTCCAGGTGCACACGGGCGGGGCTTGACAGGTTCACACGGGCCGGGCCCGAGGGGGAGCGGCCGCGGGGGAGAGGAGAGCGGCCGCCGCGGGAAACCATGGGGGAAGGCCGTAAGGTCGCGGCGAGGGCCGTAAGGGCCGGGGGAAAACGACTTGCCCGCACCGCTAAACTAGCCGCATGGCAATTCTCCTCGTGCATTAGACGGCGTCGGCCGCTCTCGTCCGTCCCGTCCGCCGTCCACCCTGCCCAGGAGTAATTCCCGTGATCACCGCCTCCGGCGTCGAGCTGCGTGCCGGCGCTCGCGTCCTCATCGAGTCCGCTTCCTTCCGTATCGCCAAGGGCGATCGCATCGGCCTGGTCGGCCGTAACGGCGCGGGCAAGACCACGCTCACCAAGTGCCTGGCCGGTGAGGGCATCCCGACCGCCGGCACCATCACCCGCTCCGGTCAGGTCGGCTACCTCCCGCAGGACCCGCGCACCGGCGATCTCGACGTCCTCGCCCGCGACCGCATCCTCTCGGCCCGCGACCTCGACTCCGTGCTCCGCAAGATGCGCGAGAACGAGGACCGGATGGCCAACGGCAAGGGCGCCACCCGCGAGCGCGCGATGAAGAAGTACGAGCGCCTGGAGACCGAGTTCCTCACCAAGGGCGGATACGCCGCCGAGGCGGAGGCCGCGACCTTCGCCGCCAGCCTCGGCCTGCCCGACCGGGTGCTCGGCCAGCCGCTCCATACGCTCTCCGGCGGTCAGCGGCGCCGGGTCGAGCTGGCCCGGATCCTCTTCTCGGACTCCGACATCATGCTGCTGGACGAGCCCACCAACCACCTCGACGCCGACTCGATCACCTGGCTGCGGGACTACCTCAAGACCTACAGCGGCGGCTTCATCGTGATCTCCCACGATGCCGACCTCGTCGAGACGGTCGTCAACAAGGTCTTCTACCTGGACGCCAACCGCTCGGTGATCGACATCTACAACATGGGCTGGAAGCTCTACCAGGCCCAGCGCGAGGCGGATGAGAAGCGCCGCAAGCGCGAGCGCGCCAACGCCGAGAAGAAGGCCGCGGCGCTCAACTCGCAGGCCGACAAGATGCGCGCCAAGGCGACCAAGACCGTGGCCGCGCAGAACATGGCCCGCCGCGCCGAGCGGCTGCTGGCCGGTCTGGACGAAGTCCGGCAGAGCGACAAGGTCGCCAAGCTCCGCTTCCCCGATCCGGCCCCGTGCGGCAAGACCCCGCTGACCGCGGAGGGGCTGTCGAAGTCGTACGGCTCCCTGGAGATCTTCACCGACGTGGACCTGGCCGTCGACAAGGGATCCCGGGTCGTCATCCTGGGGCTGAACGGCGCCGGTAAGACGACCCTGCTGCGGCTGCTGGCCGGGGTCGAGAAGCCGGACACCGGCGAGGTGATCCCCGGCCACGGGCTGAAGCTGGGCTACTACGCGCAGGAGCACGAGACGCTCGACCCGGACCGCACCGTCCTGGAGAACATGCGCTCCGCCGCCCCGGATCTGGACCTGGTCGACATCCGTAAGACGCTCGGGTCGTTCCTGTTCTCCGGCGACGACGTGGACAAGCCGGCCGGAGTGCTCTCCGGCGGTGAGAAGACCCGGCTCGCGCTGGCCACCCTGGTGGTCTCCTCGGCCAATGTGCTGCTCCTGGACGAGCCCACCAACAACCTCGACCTGGCCAGCCGTGAGGAGATCCTCGGCGCGCTGCGCACCTTCGCCGGTGCGGTGGTGCTGGTGACCCACGACGAGGGCGCCGTCAACGCGCTGCAGCCGGAGCGGATCATTCTGCTTCCGGACGGTGTCGAGGATCTGTGGGGCGAGGCGTACGCGGACCTCGTCGCGCTCGCCTGACGAGGGCCGATGGCGGCGCCGGGGCTGCGTTCCGGCCGCCGCCCCAAGAGTCCGGTTCCTCCGCTCCGACGCCCTTCTCATAGATCATTCGGCCTAGGCGTGATCCATCATCTGAGTGAGAGCGGCTGGTATCGCGGCGCGTCGCGGGCCACCGGCGCACGCGACGTGCCGTGCGCCGGTCCGGACCTCTGCGACCTTGCTCACGTATGCCCTGACCTGCCTCTTCGCCGATGAACACGAAAGAGTGTCAGGTTGAACAGCGCCGGAATCCTTGATTCCGAAGGCCGTCGCGCCGCGATCTCCCGCAATCCTTCATCCACAGACCTTGCCGAATGGGTGGCCAGGAAGCTCTGTAGGGGTGATCATGAGAGTCCAGAGCGCACTTCCCATGAGGAGGCACGGGTGGCCGAGACTCTGAAGAAGGGCAGCCGGGTGACCGGCGCCGCGCGCGAAAAGCTCGCGGCAGACCTGAAGAAGAAGTACGACTCCGGGGCGAGCATCCGGGCGCTGGCCGAGGAGACCGGCCGTTCCTATGGATTCGTTCACCGGATGCTCAGTGAATCCGGAGTCTCCCTACGGGGACGCGGCGGCGCGACGCGAGGCAAGAAGGCCGCCACGGCCTGATCGCACGAGCTGTGCTCCGTCATCATCGGCAGGTATGGACAGGGGTGCCACCCGGCTGATCGTCGGTTCGGCCGGGTGGTTACTGTGCAGTCACTTGTACTGACCGCACTCGACCGGAGGCCCCTGTGACCCTGCTCGACAAGGACGGCGTTCAGCTCACCGTCGATGACACGGTCGCCACGGTGACCCTGACCAACCCGGCGAAGCGCAACGCCCAGTCGCCCGCCTTGTGGCGGGCGCTGGCCGAGGCGGGGAAGCTGGTGCCGGGCACCGTGCGCATCGTGGTGCTGCGCGCCGAGGGCAAGTCCTTCTCGGCGGGCCTGGACCGTCAGGCGTTCACGCCCGAGGGGTTCGACGGCGAGCCGTCGTTCCTCGAGCTGGGGCGCGGCTCCGACAGCGAACTGGACGCCGCCATCGCCGAGTACCAGGAGGCGTTCACCTGGTGGCGGCGGAACGACATCGTGTCGATCGCCGCCGTCCAGGGCCATGCCATCGGGGCCGGTTTCCAGCTCGCGCTCGCCTGTGATCTGCGGGTCTGCGCGGAGGACGCACAGTTCGCCATGCGCGAGACCAGCCTCGGGCTGGTGCCGGACCTCACCGGCACCCATCCGCTGGTCGGGCTCGTGGGGTATGCCCGGGCGCTGGAGATCTGCGCGACCGGGCGCTTTGTCCATGCCGAGGAGGCCGTGCGGACCGGGCTCGCCAATCTCGTGGTGCCCGCCGCCGAGCTCGACGGCGCGGTCCAGGACCTGGCGGCGGCCCTTCTCGCCGCGCCCCGTGACGCCGTGATCGAGACCAAGGCGCTGCTGCGGGGGGCCGTGGACCGCACCTACGAGGACCAGCGCGTCGCCGAGCGCGCCGCCCAGGCCCGTCGGCTGCGCGACCTGGCGGGGCTGACGGACTAGAGAGCGCCGCTTCCCGGTGGGGCCGCCCGCGCCGCCCAAAGTGCCCGCGCCGTCACGGCGTCCGCGGCGGCTCCACCGTCGGTACCGCCTCCAGCACCAGCACCGCGAGGTCATCGTCGATCGGCTCGGGGCTGAAGTCATACGTGGCGCGCCGCACCCGCTCCGCGACCGCCTTGGCCCCCAGCCCGACGCAGTCCCGCAGGATGTCCGAGAGGCCGTCGTCGTCATCGAGCTGACGGACGCCGTTGCGCCGCTCGGTCACCCCGTCGGTGACGCACAGCAGCGTCTCGCCGGGCGCCAGGTCCAGCGTGTCGGCGTGGAAGTCCGGGTTCTCGTCGATGCCGAGCAGCATCTGGGGGCCGGCGGCGGGCGCCACCGTACCGTCGGTGGTCAGCCGCAGCGGCAGCGGATGGCCGGCGCTCGCCAGGGTGCAGCGGGCGCTGCCCCCTTCCGGGTCGGGCTCCAGCTCCCCGTACAGCAGGCTCAGGAAGCGTGGCCGGGACTGTTCGCCGTCGATCTCCGCCGCCTCCGCGTCCTCCTCCACCAGCGCCTGGTTCAGCCGGTTGAGCACCGACTCGACACCATGGCCCTCGCGGGCCAGCAGCCGGACCAGATGGCGGGCCAGCCCCGTGACCGACATCGCCTCCGGATCGCTGCCCTGGACGTCGCCCAGCAGGAAGCACCAGCGGCGGTCGCCCATGGGGAACAGGTCGTAGAAGTCGCCGCCGACGGTCTGTCCCTCGCCGTGCGGCTCGTAGACGATCGCCGAGTCCACCCCCGGAATGTGGGCGAGCGACATGGGTAGCTGCCGGCGCTGCAGTGCCCGGCTGATCGTCGCCTGCCGGGTGTACTGCCGGGCCGTGGCCACCGCCTGGGCCACCCGCCGCGCCACGTCCTCCGAGAGCCGCACCACGCCCTCCGCCATCCGTGGCACGCCCGCCCGGCCGATGAGCAGGGCGCCATGGCTGCGGCCGTGTGCGATCAGCGGGAAGCACACTGCCGATCCGCCCTGGCTGTCCGCGATCCCGGGCCAGGGCCAGGAGGTGCCCGCCGAACCGAGCCCGGTGGGCGGCGGATGCCGCTCCAGCGACAGGCGGAGCGCGCCGATACGGTGCTCATCGCTGTGCCAGACGCGGGCGAGCTGCAGCCCGCCGCTCGGGGTGGTCAGCCAGACCGCGCACCAGTCGGCCAGCCGGGGCACCAGAAGCTGCCCGGCGAGGGCGGCGACCATGTTCTCGTCGAGCTGGCCGGTGAGCAGTTCGCTGGCCTCGGCGAGGAAGGACGGCCCGCCGCGGTCGACCCAATCGGCGGTCGGATCGCGCTGCTCGCGCGGCGTCACGGGGGCGAGGGTCTCGGCGAACCGCAGCTCACGCCCGAGCGCTTTGGTGGGGACGGCGTCGGACTCGGGCACCGCACGCTCGGCGTCCAGCCGGAACCAGACCGCCTTACGGGTGCGGTGATAGGTCACGCCCCAGGATTCGGCGAGCGCCCCGATCAGTTGGAGCCCGCGGCCGCGGCCCCGGCGCTGGGTCTCGGGCCCTCCGTAGACGGTGCTGGCGGGGTGGAGGTCCGCCACCTCCACGACGATCCCCGGCCGTCTCGGCGGGTCGGCCGGGGAGGGCGTCTCGGCGGGCTGCCCCATGGTGTCGCCCTCGTCGGCGGTGGCGTCACCGGGCTGGAGCCGGCAGACCACCTCGACCCGGGTGCCCGCGTGCAGCACCGCGTTGGTGACCAGCTCGCTCACCAGCAGCACCGCGTCGTCGATCGACCGCTCGTCGAGGGCGACCGGCTCGAACGCCTCCGCGGCGCTCCGTCCCGTAAGTGCTGTACGGACGAAGGTGCGCGCTGCGCCGGGCGCGCGCACGCTTCCGGGCAGCGTTGTCCGTGAGACGGACTCACGCGCGAGAGGAAACAAAGCTCCCACGTGCGGCTCCAGGGCAATATGAGCGGTTTAGGCCATCTAGGTGCCATATTATGACAGACAGGGGGAATTGAATGATCTTTAAGGGACGACGCCATGGCACTCGACCCGATCACCACCGACACTTCCCCGGCGCGACCCGCGGACAGTGCGGATTCCGCTGGGCCGTCCGGCCCGGCGTGCGATGCGGAGACCACGTCCGAGCTGCGTTCCCTGCTCGCGGCGATGAACGCACTGTGCGACGGTGACTTCACCGTCCGTGCGGACCCCTCGGCCGAGGGTGTGGTCGGCGAGATGGCCGGGGTCTTCAACCAGCTCGTGCTGCGCAACGCGCATCTGGCCGGGGAACTGCAGAGGGTGCGCCGAGAGGTGGTGCGCCAGGGCAGGCTGGACGAGCGGATCACCGCGAGCCCCGGTCTGGGGGCCTGGACGACCAGCGTGGATGCGGCCAATCACCTGTTGGACGCCCTGGTCGGCCCGGTGTCCAATGCCACGCGGGTGCTTGACGCGATCGCGTCGGGCGACCTGACCCAGCGGGTGGATCTGCACGACGGCAACCGCCAGCTCCGCGGCGATCTGCGGCGGCTGGGGCGCGGGGTGAACCGCACGGTGGACCAGCTGTCGCTGTTCACCGGCGAGCTGACCCGGATCGCCCGCGAGGTCGGCACCGAGGGCCGGCTGGGTGGCCGCGCCAAGGTGCAGGGACTCTCCGGCGACTGGCGCATGGTGACGGAGGCCGTCAACACCATGGCCTCCCGGCTGACCGCGCAGGTCCGCGACATCGCCGAGGTGACCACCGCGGTCGCCCGCGGTGACCTCACCCGCCAGGTGACCGTCGAGGCCACCGGTGAGCTGCTGGAACTCAAGCTCACCGTGAACACCATGGTCGACCAGCTCGGGGCGTTCGCCGACGAGGTGACGCGGGTGGCGCGGGAGGTGGGCACCGAGGGTGAGCTGGGCGGCCGGGCCCAGGTCAGGGGCGTGTCCGGGGTCTGGAAGGACCTTACGGACAGCGTCAACTTCATGGCGTCCAACCTGACCTCGCAGGTCCGCAACATCGCCCAGGTCACCACGGCGGTCGCCACCGGCGATCTCTCTCAGAAGATCACCGTGGATGCGAGGGGCGAGATCCTGCAGCTCAAGTCGACGATCAACACCATGGTCGACCAGCTCTCCGCCTTCGCCGACGAGGTGACGCGGGTGGCGCGGGAGGTGGGCACTGAGGGTGAGCTGGGCGGCCGGGCCCAGGTGCGCGGCGTCTCCGGGGTCTGGAAGGACCTTACGGAGAACGTCAACTTCATGGCCGACAACCTGACCTCTCAGGTCCGCAATATCGCCCAGGTGGCCACCTCCGTGGCGGAGGGCGATCTGAGCAAGACGATCACGGTGGAGGCGAAGGGCGAGATCCTGGAGCTGAAGTCGACGATCAACACCATGGTGGACCGGCTGTCGTCCTTCGCCGACGAGGTGACGCGCGTGGCCCGCGAGGTGGGCACCGAGGGCAACCTCGGCGGCCAGGCCCAGGTCCGCGACGTGTCCGGGGTCTGGAAGGACCTTACGGAGAACGTCAACTCCATGGCCCTGAACCTGACCTCCCAGGTCCGCAATATCGCCCAGGTCACCACGGCGGTCGCCAACGGCGATCTCTCGAAGAAGATCACGGTCGATGCCCGGGGCGAGATCCTGGAGCTCAAGGAGACCGTGAACACCATGGTCCAGCAGCTCCGCTCGTTCGCCGACGAGGTGACCCGGGTGGCCCGCGACGTCGGCACCGAGGGCCAGCTTGGCGGCCGGGCCGGAGTGCCGGGCGTCTCCGGGGTCTGGAAGGACCTTACGGACAACGTCAACTTCATGGCGTCCAACCTGACCTCGCAGGTCCGCAACATCGCGCAGGTCGCCACCGCCGTGGCGGAGGGCGATCTGAGCAAGAAGATCGACGTGGACGCGCGCGGCGAGATCCTCGAGCTGAAGACCACCATCAACACCATGGTCGACACGCTCTCCTCGTTCTCCGACGAGGTGACCCGGGTGGCCCGTGAGGTCGGCAGCGAGGGCCGCCTGGGCGGCCAGGCCCGGGTCGAGGGCGTCTACGGCACCTGGAAGCGGCTGACCACCGGCGTCAATGAGCTCGCCCTCAACCTGACCACCCAGGTGCGCGCGATCGCCGAGGTCGCCTCCGCCGTCGCCCAGGGTGATATGTCCGGGTCCATCTCGGTCGAGGCACAGGGCGAGGTCGCCGCGCTGAAGAACAACGTCAATCTGATGGTCGCCAACCTCCGCGAGACCACCCGTGCCAAGGACTGGCTGGAGTCCAACCTGGCCCGTATCGCCTCCCTGATGCAGGGCCACCGCGATCTGGTCGAGGTCGCCGATCTGATCCTGAGCGAGCTGACCCCGCTGGTCAACGCGCAGTTCGGGGCGTTCTTCCTCAGCGCGGCCGGTGCCAAGCCCGGTGAGGGGCTCGAGCTCATCGCCGGATACGGCACCGATCAGGACGCGGTCGGGGGCGACGGCCAGACCCCGCGGACCGGCCCACCGGGCCGCGGGCTGGTCGCCCAGGCGGCGGTGGGGAAGAAGCGGATCCTCATCAACGACGTCCCGCCCGACTACCTCGCCATCAACTCCGGGCTGGGCTCCGCGCTCCCGGCCAGCGTGGTCATCCTGCCGATCCTCTACGAGGACCAGGTGCTCGGAGTGATCGAACTGGCCTCGTTCAGCCGGTTCAGCGAGGTCCACCTGGCCTTCATCGACCAGTTCGTGAACACCATCGGCGTCTCGATCAACACCATCATCGCCAACGCCCGCACCGAGTCGCTGCTCTCCGAGTCCCAGCGGCTCACCACCGAGCTGCGCCAGCGCTCGAACGAGCTGCAGCGCTCCAACGCGGAGATGGAGGAGAAGGCCGCGCTGCTGGCGACCGCCTCCCAGTACAAGTCCGAGTTCCTCGCCAATATGTCGCATGAGCTGCGCACCCCGCTGAACTCGCTGCTCATCCTGGCCCGGCTGCTCGCCGACAACCCCGAAGGGCGGCTGTCCCCCCAGGAAGTGCAGTTCGCCGCCACCATCCACCGCTCCGGCTCCGATCTGCTCCAACTGATCAACGATGTCCTGGATCTGTCGAAGATCGAGGCGGGCCGGATGGACGTCCGTCCGAAGAAGCTGCCGCTGGTCAAGATCCTGGACTATGTGAACGCCACGTTCCGGCCGCTCGCCGTCGACCGGGGGCTGTCGTTCGAGATCGCCGTCGGCGAGGACGTACCGCGCGAGATGTTCTCCGATGAGCAGCGGCTCCAGCAGATTCTGCGCAATCTGCTCTCCAACGCCCTGAAGTTCACCTCCTCGGGCGGGGTGACGCTGCGCGTCGAGCGCACCCCGGGAGCGCAGTTCGAGGAGGAGGCGCTGCGGTCCGCGGACGCCGTGATCGCCTTCGCCGTCACCGACACCGGTATCGGCATCCCGCCGGAGAAGCTGCCGGTGATCTTCGAGGCGTTCCAGCAGTCCGACGGCACGACCAGCCGCAAGTACGGCGGCACCGGCCTCGGCCTGTCCATCAGCCGGGAGATCGCCGGAATGCTCGGCGGCCGGATCGTGGCCGAGAGCGAACTGGGCGTCGGCTCCCGCTTCACCCTCTACGTCCCCGTGCACTACAGCGGCGTCGCCCCGGTGCCCGACCCCTCGGACCCCAGGGCCACCGGCTCCACCGTCCCGGCGGCGGCCCCCGCCCCGGACGAGACGCTGCCGGACACCACCGACCACGCCCCCAGCGGAGTCTTCGGCGAGGCGGACAGCCTGGTCGCCGCCCGGGCCCTGAGCGGCGGGGCCGAGACCGGGGACGGAGACGAGGCCGGGGACCACGATGACGGCTGGCCGGGGGCCACCCAGCTCAAGGAGTGGCAGCGCGGACGCCCCGGCCGGGTGCTGGACGGCCGCCGCATCCTGATCGTCGACGACGACATACGGAACGTCTTCGCGCTCACGCATGTGCTGGGCCGGGTCGGCATGACGGTGAAGTACGCGGAGAACGGCCGCGAGGGGCTGGAGGTACTCCATCGCAACCCCGACGTCTCGCTGGTCCTGATGGACGTGATGATGCCCGAGATGGACGGGTACGAGACGATCCGGGCCATCCGAAGCACACCCCGGCTGGCCGATGTGCCGATCCTCGCCCTGACCGCGAAGGTCATGCCCGGCGACCGGGAGAAGGCCATCGACAGCGGCGCGAACGGCTATGTCCCCAAGCCCGTGGACGTCGACCGGCTGATGTCGGCGATCATCGAGCTGCTCGATCCGGTGGGGGAGGCGGGGAGCGGGGGCGGTGACGCTGCCGCGTCAGGTGGTGACCCTGCTGCGGTTGGTGGTGACGCCGTTGCGTCTGGTGCTGACGCCTTCGACGAGGCGTCGCTCGGTGTGCCGGGCGGTGTCGAGGACGGCGATGGAGACGGGGTCGAGGACGGCCGTGCGGATGACGGTGAGGGCGTCGGCCAGGACGGGAGCGTGCCCGACGAGACCGGTCCGCCGAGGCCGAGACAGGGGGAGTGATGACGACCGCATGCGAGAAGGCCGGAATCCTCATCGTCGACGACATGGAAGAGAACCTGATCGCGCTGGAGGCCGTCCTCGGCCCGCTCGATCAGCAGCTCGTCCGCGCCCGCTCCGGCGAGGAGGCGCTGAAGGCGATGCTGCGGCAGGACTTCGCCGTCGTTCTGCTCGATGTGCTGATGCCGGGCATGGACGGCTTCGAGACCGCCGCCAACATCAAGCGGCTCGACCAGACCAAGGACGTCCCGATCATCCTGCTGACCGGGACCGACGCCGACTCCGACTACGCCTACCGGGGCTATGCGATCGGCGCCGCCGACTTCCTCACCAAACCCTTCGACCCCTGGCTGCTGCGGACGAAGGTCAATGTGTTCCTGGAGATGCACCGCAAGAACTGCCGGCTCGAGGCGCGGACCGAGCAGTTGGCCGACCGGGTCGCGGAGCTGGAGCGCACGGTCGAGGGGCTGCGGAAGTACAGCGCCGAGGGTTGATCGGTCTGGACTGACTGGCGGCGACGGTTGACCGGCCAGGTCCGACCAGGGCTGTGGTCAGGGGTCCACGGCGGTGACCAGGACGGCCACCGTGGGCGGCTGGTCTCCGGGGGCCGGGGCCGGGGCGGCCTGTGCCACCGCCGTTCGCACCGCCCGCGCCACCTCCACGGCGCGGTGATCCGCCGCCACGGCCAGCTCGATCCGGATGTGCGCGCCCTCGATCCGCACGGGCCGGGGTGATCCCAGCACCGACGCGAGCCGGGCGACGCCGGGCACGGATGCGGCGGCGCGAGCGGCGGCCGCGGCGGCGGGGTCCGGGTCGGGGCGTTCGACCCACGTCGGCCGTGATGGGGGTTGGTTTTGGTGGGGTCGCGGGGCCACCGGAGCCGAGGGCGGGGCCGGGAGTTCGTCCAGCACGTCCGTCACCCGTACGTCCACCGCCTCCACCAGGAGCCCCAGCCGGTCCGTCGCCGCGTCGAGGAGTACGTCGCGCAGTCGGTCCGCCGTCACCGGAAGCGGTTCCTCCAGCGTCGCCCCGCACTCCGCCGCGATGCGCAGCGCTCCCGGCGGCAGTGCGCTCGGCGGGGGCGGTACCGCGGGCGTCGCGTCGGTGTCGGGGTCGGCGGGCGCGATCCGAAGCGCTCCCAGGCGTGCGTCGGGGACCTGGTCGGCGGCCCGCCGGAGCACCTCGCCCGCCGCGTGTTCGGTGATCCAGGAGCCGTCCTCCCGCTCGCCCAGGGGCAGCAGCCGTCCGAGCCGAAGCTGCTCCCTTACGGTCTGCGCGAGCCGGTCTGTGACCACCGTGTCACCCCTTGGCGCCGGACGGGACCGAGCCCTACTGGTCTCAGCCTGCCGTGTGCTTACAGCCTGCCGTATCCATCGCGCGAGTGCCGCATCTCCGAGGCGGTTCGGGGAAGGCCCCTTTAAGGTTGGCGGTAGAGCGAGCGGAAACCTCTTCGACCGCTCTTCGCCTCGGAAGGGACGATCGGTGATGTCCGAGACCGCACCACGGAACCGACCCGAGAACCCCGCCACAGAGCCCGCCGCAGGCACTCCGAGGACCCTGGGCGCCAGGGGCGGCATCGCCCCGGCCGCCACCGACCGGCCCCGGCGCGGCGGAGGCGATCCCGGCTCGCGGGGGCGCACCACCATCGCCGATGGCGTCGTCGAGAAGATCGCGGGTATGGCGGCCCGCGATGTGGTCGGCGTCCATGCGATGGGTGGCGGTCTCGCGCGAACCTTCGGAGTCGTACGGGACCGGGTGCCCGGCAACCGGTCGGTCGCCCGTGGGGTGAAGGCGGAGGTGGGAGAGGTACAGACGGCCCTCGACCTGGAGATCGTGGTGGACTACGGCGTCTCCATCGCCGATGTCGCACGGGCCGTGCGGGAGAACGTGATCGCGGCGGTCGAGCGGATGACCGGCCTCGAAGTGGTCGAGGTCAATATCGCGGTCAGCGATGTGAAGTTGCCGGACGAGGAAGAGGAATCGCCGGAGCCGCGGCTCCAGTAGGCCGGCAGCGGTTCCGGTTGGCTCCAGCAGGGGAGCACACGATGAGCATGGCCGTGGTCGGGATGATCGCGGGGATGGCGCTGGCTTTCGCCGGATACTTCGGTGGTTTCGGGGCCTTTCTGCTGGTGGCGGCGTTGGGCGCCGTCGGGTTTATCGTCGGCCGGTTCCTGGACGGTGATCTGGAACCGGGCGACTTCTTCCGTTCCCGTGGCCGTGATGACGGACGGCCACGGTGAACACTTCGACGACGACAGGCGCGATGACGACGGCAGGGGCCGTGACGACGGCAAGGGCCGTGGCGGCAGTTGGGGCCATGACGACAGTAAGGACGCGCCGTGGTCGAGCCGAGTGAGCGGGGCGCGACGCGGATCGCGGACCGGGTCGTCGCGAAGATCGCCTCGCAGGCGGCACGGGAGGCGCTGCGGGCGGACGGGGCCGGCGCCGCGGATGCCATGGACGCGGCTGCCGCTGCGGATATGGCGGATGTAGCGGACGTCGTGGATACCGCCGACGTTGGACTTACCGATGCCGCCGCCGCGCGGCCGCACGCGGTCGCCGTGGTGCGCGGGGACGTCGCGCGCGTCCGGGTCGCCGTCGAGCTGGGCTATCCCTCGGACATCGGCGCGCACTGTGGTGCGGTGCGTCGTCATGTGATCGAACGGGTAGGCGAGTTGACGGGCATGCAGGTGCCCGAGGTCGTGGTGACGGTCGAACGACTGCATGTGCCGCAGTGGGAGCACCCGGAGCGGAGGGTGCGTCGGGGGAGGGACAGGGTGCGATGAACGCGGACCAGAAGATGCGTCAGTCCACCTCGGCGTCGGCGTACGGCGGGAGAGCGGGCACGGGTGCCCGGGACGGGGATCCGCCCGTGCGTACGAGGCGCTTCTGGTCCGTGCGGCGGGTACCGGCCGGGATCGTCGCCCTGGTCATCGCCGCCATCAGCGGGCTGCTGCTGTACGACGTGGCGGCCGTGCGCTCGGGTCGGCCCGCCATGCGATGGCGGGAATGGCTCGCCGATGAACTTGCCTCACGGCCGCTGGACGACGCGTGGATCATGGGCGGGGCGGCGGCGTTGGCCGCGCTGGGAGTGTGGATGGTGGTCCTCGCGTTGGCGCCGGGGCTGCGTGGGCTGCTCCCGATGTGTCCGCCGGAGACGGGGACTGAGGCGGAGGCGGGGCCGGGGACTGAGGCGGAGGCGGGGCCGGGGAAGGGTGTGGAGGCGGGCGCCGGGACCCGGGTCGGGGCCGGGGTCGTCGTACGGGCGGGGATCGACCGGACCTCGGCGGGTCTGGTGCTGCGGGACCGGGCGATGGAGGTGCCCGGTGTGCGGTCCGCCCGCGTAGATGTCGGGCGTCGGCGGGTCAGGGCCCGGGCGCTGGCCCACTTCCGTGATCTCGACGAGGTACGGGCGGATCTGGACGCCGCCCTCCACGAGGGCATCCGGCAACTGGGCCTGGCCCGGCGGCCCGCCCTGTCCGTCCGTGTCCGGCGGTCGGCGAAGTCGAAGGGGTGAGCGCGCCATGCTGAGGGTCGTCAACCGGGTGCTGCTGGGGGTCGTGGGTCTGGTGCTGGCCGGGGTGGGCGCGGTGGTACTGGCCGGGTGGCCGCCGTTCGACGGGCGGAGTGATGTGCTGCTGAGCCGGGCGGATCGGACGCGGTGGCGGGATGCCGGATGGTGGTGGCCGGCCGTCATCGCGGCGCTGGCGGTGCTCTTCGTGCTCGCGCTGTGCTGGTTCCTGGTTCAGATGCGGCGGCGTCGGCTGCAGGAGGTGCTGGTGGAGACGGGCGACGGCGAGGGCGCCCTGCTACGGGGGCGGGCCCTGGAGGCGGCGCTCCTGGCGGACGCGGAGTCGCTGGACGGCGTGGAGCGGGCCCACGTCCTGCTGCGAGGCCGACGGACCACGCCGGAGGCGCGGATGGGTCTGGTGCTGGAGCCGCGCGCCGAACCGACGTTGACACTGGACGCGCTGCGGGCGGAGGCCCTGGAGCGCGCACGGAGCTCGGCGGGCCTGGAACAACTCCCGGCGGAGGTGCGCCTGAGGGTGGCCCGGCACGGGGCGGAGCGGGCGCGGTAGGTCTGCGGGGCGCGGGGCGCGGGTGGGGTGGTGGTTGCTGGGGTGCGCGGTGGGGTGTGTGGTGGGTGCCGGGTGCGGGGCCTCCGGGGCGGGGCCCTGGACCGTATATTTACGGCGCCATTGACCGGGGACGTGGAGTTGGTCGGAGATTGGCGCCACAAATACACGTAAGCGTCCAGGACCCCACCCCTGCGACCCCGCCCCCTCCCGTCTCGTCGGCGACCGCGCCTCGGTGGCACGGGGCGCCCGTTCGGCCCGGGGGCCGTGAATTCAGCCCCTCCGGCGTTTGAGGAGCGGGGTCCGGGGCGGAGCCCCCTCCTTCGGGAAGGGGCGGGGTGGGGGGCTGTCCGCCGGAGGCGTCCACGGTCCGCACTCGGTGTGCGGCCGGGTCCAGGTCCTGGGCGGACCCCGGCGGGGTCGAGGGGCCCACCCCGCGCGGGGGAGCCGCACATTGGTGTTGCGCGGGTTGCCGCCCCCTCAGAAGTTGTGCAGGGCCCCGCCATCCACCGGAAGCATCAGCCCGGTGAGATATGACGCCGCAGGCGAGAGCAGAAACGCGGCGGCCTTGCCGAATTCCTCGGGCGTCCCATACCGCCGCAGCGGAATCGCCGCCGCGTTCCGCTCCCGCGAGGCCTCCGCGTCGCCGGAGAGGGCGTCGAGTTCGCGGACGCGGTCGGTGTCGATGCGGGCCGGGAGGAGGCCCACGACGCGGATGCCGCGGGGGCCGACCTCGAGGGAGAGGGACTTGGCGAAACCGGCGAGACCGGGTCGCAGGCCGTTGGAGACGGTGAGGCCGGGGATCGGCTCGCGGACGGAGCCGGAGAGGACGAAGCCGATCACGCCGCCGGAGGGGAGCTGCTCGGCGGCCGTACGGGCGAAGCGGACGGCGCCGAGGAAGACGGAGTCGAAGGAGGCCTGCCACTGGGCGTCGGTGATGTCGGCCGTCAGCCCGGCCGGCGGGCCGCCGACGCTGATGAGGACGCCGTCGAAGCCGCCGAAGCGCTCGCGGGCGGTGGCGATGAGCCGGGCCGCGGTCTCGGGGTGGGCGTTGTCGGCGGCGACGCCGACGGCGTTCGGGCCGAGGTCGGCGGCGACGGCGGCCGCCGTATCGGCGTCGCGGCCGGTGATGACGGCCTTCGCACCGTCGGCGATCAGCTCACGGGCGGCGGCGAGGCCCAGCCCGCGGGTGGCTCCGGTGACGATGTACACCCGGTCTTTGAGTCCAAGATCCATGGAGTCAGTCTGCCCTGGGCCGCTCCGCGAGGGTGAGGGCGGTCCCCACGAGGCCGATATGGCTGAACGCCTGGGGGAAGTTGCCGAGCTGTCGGCCGGTCGCCGGATCGTACTCCTCGGCGAGCAGTCCGACGTCGTTGCGGAGCGCGAGGAGGCGTTCGAAGAGCGCGCCGGCGTCCTTGTGGCGGCCGGCCAGGTGGAGGGCGTCGGCGAGCCAGAAGGAGCAGGCGAGAAAGGCGCCCTCGGAGCCGGGGAGGCCGTCCACACCGTCGGCGGCGGTGTAGCGGCGGATCAGGCCGTCCTCGCTGAGCTCGCGGCGGACCGCGTCGATGGTGCCGATGACGCGGGGGTCGGTGGCCGGGAGGAAGCCGACGCGGGGGATGAGCAGGGTCGCGGCGTCCAGCTCGGCGGAGCCGTAGGACTGGGTGAAGGTGGACCGCTCGGGGTCGTAGCCCTTTTCGCAGACCTCGCGGTGGACGGCGTCCCGCATGGCGCGCCAGCGGTTCGCGTCGCCGCTCAGCTCGGGGGCGGCCGCCAGGGTGCGGACGGCGCGGTCGGCGGCCACCCAGGCCATGACCTTGGAGTGGACGAAGTGGCGGCGTGGCCCGCGGATCTCCCACAGCCCCTCGTCGGGGTCGCGCCAGGCGGACTCCAGGAAGTCCATGAGCGCGGTCTGGATCTTCCAGGCGTGCGGTTCGGCGGGCAGCCCGGAGGCGCGGGCGAGGTGGAGGGTGTCGAGCACCTCGCCGTAGACGTCGAGCTGGCGCTGGTCGACCGCGCCGTTGCCGACCCGGACGGGGGTGGAGCGCTCGTATCCCTCCAGCCAGGGCAGCTCATGCTCGTGGAGCCGGCGCTCGCCTCTGAGGCCGTACATGATCTGCAGTTCGGCCGGGTCACCGGCGATCGCGCGCAGCAGCCAGTCGCGCCAGGCGGCGGCCTCCTCGTGGTAGCCGGCGCGGAGGAGGGCGTTCAGGGTGAGGGTGGAGTCGCGCAGCCAGCAGTAGCGGTAGTCCCAGTTGCGGACCCCGCCGAGCCGTTCGGGCAGCGAGGTGGTGGGGGCCGCGACGATGCCGCCGCTCGGGGCGTAGGTGAGCGCCTTGAGGGTGATCAGGGAGCGGATGACGGCGTCCCGGTGCGGGCCCTCGTAGCGGCAGCGGGCGGCCCAGTCGCGCCAGTCCGCCAGGCTGGAGCGGAGGGAGTCGTACGGGTCGATGAGCCGGGGGCGGGGCTCGTGGGAGGGGTGCCAGGTGAGCACGAAGGCCACCCGGTCCCCGGCCGAGACGGTGAACTCGGAGCGGGTGCTGAAGTCCTTGCCGTAGGTGTGGACCTCGGGCTCCGAGCGCAGCCATACGGAGTCCGGCCCGGCGACCGCGATCCGGTGGCCGTCGGTGCGGCGCATCCAGGGGACGATCCGGCCGTAGTCGAAGCGCAGCCGGAGGACTCCGAGCATCTCGACGCTGCCGGAGACGCCCTCGACGATACGGACGACGTCGGGGGCGCGATCGCGCTGCGGCATGAAGTCGATGACCTTGACCGTGCCGGTCTCCGTCTCCCAGACCGACTCCAGGACGAGGGAGTCATCGAGGTAGCCGCGGCGGGTGCAGGCGCCCGCGCCCTTGGGGGCGAGCCGCCAGTGGCCGTTGTCACGGCCGCCGAGGAGCGCGGCGAAACAGGCCGCTGAGTCGAAGCTGGGCAGGCACAGCCAGTCGATCGAGCCATGGCGGCTGATCAAAGCCGCCGTCTGGTGGTCACCGATGAGGGCGTAGTCGTCGATGTGCTGGGCCATGTCCGGGCGCCTTCCCCCGGAAGGCGGATCCTAGGCCCGGACGGCGCTCAGTCCGCCGTGGCCGCGGCGGGGACCTTCTCCGGGGTGGCCGCCGCCTTCGCGGCCTCGGCGGCGCGGTCCCGCCGCTCGCGGCGGGCCAGGACGACCCAGCCGATGGGCACACCGGCGGAGAACAGCCACCACTGGACGGCGTACGCCATGTGCGGGCCGATGTCGCTGTGGTTGGGCGCGGGGACCGGCTGGGGCTGCTTGTCGCCCTTGGGGGAGGACGAGGTGAGCTCGATATAGCCGCCGAGGACGGGCCGGGCCAGCGCCTTCGCCTGCTGCTCGCTGTTGATCAGCGAGACCTGGCGGGGCGGCAGCCCCTGCTTGTCCTTGATGCCGCTGTTGCCGGTGGTCTCGTCGGCCTTCAGCCGGCCGGTGACGGTGACCTTGCCGGAGGGGGCGGCGGGGACCTTGGGGAACGCGGTGAGGTCCGTACCGGCCGGGATCCAGCCCCGGTTGACCAGGACCGCGCGGTCGTCCGTGAGCAGCAGCGGGGTGAGGACGAAGTAGCCGATGGACTGCTCGTCGGAGCCGGTGCGCTGGCGGACGACGACCTCATGGGCGGTGTCATAGGTGCCGGTGGCGGTCACCGTGCGCCAGGTGTCGTCGCGGGCCACCGTACGGCCGGGGGAGGTGAGCTTGTCGACGGCCACGGCAGGGGCGGCGAGGCTGTCCCCGATCAGCTGGTTCTGCGCGACCCGGTGCTCATGGCGGTGCAGCTGCCAGAAGCCCAGCCTGATCATCGTCGGGATCAGCGCCAGGGCGACAAGTGTGAGGATCACCCACTGCCGGGTCAACAGGAAGCGGTACACGTCCTTGACCCTACTCGGCGTGGATTGTCCCTCGGCCGCTGGGGGCGGCCCAGGCACAATCCACGCAGGTGGCCGGGTTCACACATGGTCGACGATGCCCACCTTCCCTTCCGCCCGAGCGCAGTGCGCACAACAGAAGAACTGGCCGTCCGCCTCCACGCCCTGCCCGATGATCTGGGCGCGGCAGTGTTCGCAGATGGGCGCCATGCGGTGGATGGCGCACTGGAAACAGTCGAAGACGTGCACATCGCCCTGCGCGTGCACCTCGAATGTCATCCGGTAATCGTTTCCGCATACCTCACAACGTGCCATGCGCCTCAGCGTGCGGGCCCGCGCGGTGGCGGGCGAGCGACGGCCGGGCGCGTCGCGCCGACTTCACCTGTTTGTCGGCGGCGCTGGGGTGACGTCCTGGAGGAGCTGCATGAAGGCGGCCTCGTCGATCACGGGCGTGCCGAAGGACCGGGCCTTGGCGGTCTTGGACGTGGGCGAGTCGGGGTCGTTGGTGACCAGCACGCTGGTGAGCCGGGAGACGCTGGTGGCCACGTGCAGCCCGGCCTCGATCGCCCGGTCCTCCAGCAGCTCGCGGTCGACGGAGGTGTCCCCGGAGAACGCCACCCGCATGCCCTGGACAAGCTGCCCGCCCGGCTCGTACCGCCCGGGGTTGGGGTAGGGGCAGGCGGGGCGCTTGCGGCTGGGGCGCCAGGTCTGCCGGTACGAGCGCTGGCGGCCGATCGCCGGGCCGTCGGACCACTCGGTGAGCGGCTGGCAGGCCAGCAGCGGCAGGCGCAGCCCGGTCTCGGCGGCCCGGTGGAGGCTGGGCCGGAAGGTCTCGGCGAGCACCCGCGCGTCGTCCAGGGCGTGGTGGGCGCGGCGCTGGACCACTCCATAGTGCGCGGCGAGGGTCTCCAGCTTGTGGTTGGGCAGCGGCAGGCCCAGCTCCTTGGAGAGGGCGATGGTGCACAGCCGCTGCCGCACGGGCGCGGCGCTCTTGGAGCGGGCGTACTCCCGGGCGAGCATCGACCAGTCGAAGGCGGCGTTGTGCGCGACCAGGACGCGGTCGGCCAGGCGCTCGGCGAGCTCCCCGGCGATCTCGGGGAAGCGCGGGGCGCCATCGAGCACCTCCTCGGTGAGGCCGTGGATCCACACCGGGCCCGGGTCGCGCTCCGGATTGACCAGGGTGTACCAGTGGTCCTGCACCGCGCCCCGGGCGTCGAGCTGATAGACCGCCGCGGAGACGATCCGGTCGTCGCGGGCCAGGCCGGTGGTCTCCACGTCGACGACCGCGTAACCCTGCGGATAGGTGGCCGGCCAGGAGGACGGCGGTGCGGGGTGCGGTGCGGCTGTCGTGGGGTCTTCGAGCATGGTCAATGAGGATACGGGCCGCCGCCGACAACCCTGACCGGCGGGCCGGTCAGGGCAGGCGGAGCCCCGGGGTTGACGGGGCGTCGGCGCCGGGCGGTGGGTCAGAGCTTGGACAGGGCCAGTTGCAGATCGATGTCGCTGGTGAGGATGCGGCCGGCGCGCTTGTCCCCCGGGCGGTCGGGCACCGTGACCTTCACGCCGGGCGAATGCCCGGTGAGAACGGTCACCTTGGCGCCGTCGAAGCGCGGGGCCCGCTGCCCGATGACGGACTTCAGCCGGTCGGCGGCGCGCTCGGCGGTCCGTTTGCCGTCGGTGAGGGCGCAGATGACCCCGGATGTCTCCTTCGCGGACTTCGCCAGTTGTCCGGTGGCCGACAGGCGTACGGTGTTCTTGGCGTGCTCGGCGTTCTTCCCGCCGAAGTCGACGCGGTAGGCATCGCCCAGGCAGCGGTCCAGGGCCTGGTAATCCGGATCGTCCGCCAGGGACTTGCCCTTGGCCGGGCGCACCGAGGACAGGTCCTTGCCGGCGAAGCCGAAGGAGAGCTCGTCCTGGGCGACCCGGAGGGTTATGCCCTCCTTCTTCCAGATGGTCTCGCCGTGCCAGGTGCTCCGGGCGAATCCGCCCGCCTTGAGCTTGGCGGTGATGCGGTCCGCGTCGAAGGAGCCGTCCCAGTGTCCGGCGTAGCCATTGGTCACATCGGTGTCGATCATGGCTGGATCGAGGCCGTAGGCATGGGCGTTGAAGCGGTAGCCGCTCAGCAGTGGGCTGCCCGCCCGGCCGACCGTGCGGAACCGCTGGGAGCCGCCCTTCTCCAGGGAGCGCACCCGGTCGGCGTCGAGATAGGAGACCTGGGCCCCCGTCGCGCCCGCGACCGAGATGTGCCCCACCGCGGCCATCAGGGGTGAGGGGGAGTCATCGTCGCCCGACCCGGAGGAACACCCCGTGGTGAGCGCCGACAGCAAGCAGGTGAGGGCTATGCCGCCGGTCCGGAACCGTTCTCTGGCTCTGCGCACAGGCGGGGAGCTTAATCGGCCATGCGCTCCTGGGCGACCCCTGTTGTTGACATCGCATCTACCATACTTGTTGGTAACTACCCCTAGCGGCGGCCTTACGGGCGGTTCTATGTTGCGGACATGCCGCACCTGCCCAATGCCGTGCTGTGGTCGATACCGGCCTTTGTCCTGCTCACCGTCGTGGAGATGGTGAGCTACCGCTTCCATCCCGACGACGATGCCGAGGGCTACGCGGCGAAGGACGCCGCGACCAGCGTCACCATGGGGCTCGGCAGCCTCGTCTTCGACCTGGTGTGGAAGATCCCGATTGTGGCGATCTACGCCGCCATCTACGAACTCACCCCACTGCGCGTCCCGGTGCTGTGGTGGACGCTGCCGCTGATGCTGCTCGCCCAGGACTTCTTCTACTACTGGTCGCACCGCGGGCACCATGTCATCCGCATCCTGTGGGCGTGTCATGTGGTGCACCACTCCAGCCGCAACTTCAACTTCACCACCGCCCTGCGGCAGCCCTGGACCACCTGGACCGTGTGGCCGTTCTACGTGCCGATGATCGCGCTCGGGGTGCACCCCGCGGCGGTGGCGTTCTGCTCGTCGGTGAACCTCGTCTACCAGTTCTGGATCCACACCGAGCGGATCGGCACCCTGCCGCGCCCGATCGAGTTCGTCTTCAACACCCCCTCGCACCACCGCGTCCACCACGCCTCCCAAGGCGGCTACTTGGACCGCAACTTCGGGGGCATCCTCATCGTCTGGGACCGGCTCTTCGGGTCGTTCGTCCCCGAGATCGAGCGGCCCGTCTACGGCCTGACGAAGAACATCGACACCTACAACCCGCTGCGCGTGGCCACACACGAGTACGCGGCCATCGCCCGCGACATCGCGGCGGCGCGGGGCTGGCGGGAGCGTGCGGGCCGGGTCTTCAGGGGGCCGGGCTGGCAGCCCGGGCCGGTCCCGGAGGGCGGGTCGGCTACGGAGGCCGGGCCTGCTACGGAGCCCGGGCCTGCTACGGAGCCCGGGCCGCGGGAGCCGGTCGGCGAGAGCGTGCGGTGACGGCCGCCGCCGGGCGCGCGACGAGGGCCCTGCCCGCCCTCTTCGCGCTGCTGACCGCCGTTCACCTGGGCGCGCTGCTCATGGACGCCACCACTGTCGTCCACCTCACCAAGCCCGCCCTGATGCCCGTCCTCGCCGCCTGGGCCCTGGTGCGCGGCGGGCCGTGGCCGCTCCCCGCCGCGCTGGTGTGCGGCTGTGGCGGCGATGTGCTGCTGCAGATCGGCGGGGAGACCGCGTTCCTGGCCGGAATGGGGTGCTTCGCGGCTGGGCACCTCTGCTACCTGGCGCTGTTCACCCGTGCCGGGCGGGGCGCCCTGTTCGCCCGCGCCGGGTGGCCTCGTACGGCGCCCTGGGCGGCCGCCGGGTACGGGGCCGCTTGGCTGGGCACGGTGGCGCTGCTGTGGTCCGGCCTCGCCTCGCATCTGCGGCTTCCCGTCGCGGGCTACAGCCTGCTGCTGACGGTCATGGCGCTGGCCGCGCTCGGGGCGGGCCCGTGGACCGGGCTCGGCGGGGCGCTGTTCATGCTCTCCGACACTCTGATCGCGGCCGGGCTCGCCGACTGGCCACGGCCGCCGGTGCCCCAGTTCTGGATCATGGCCACCTATATCGCCGCCCAGTGGCTGCTGATGGCGGGAGCGACGCGCGACGCGGTCCCGCGCCCCGGGCCGGAACCGGCGCTCGTCGGGCCGTGAGAGGCGCTCGGCAGACTGGAACGGGCGCCCGTTGGGCCACAACCGGCGCTCGTCAGGCCGTGACCGGCAGCCGCCTCAGCCGGACCACCCGCAGCGGGTCCGAGGGGCGGTCATGGCTCAGCTCCCAGCCCCGGGCCCGCGCCGCCTCGATGACATAGCCCGCGCCCACCCCGCGGTACTCGCGCACGACGACGTCGTGCGGGCCCGGCGGCGGGGCCTTCTTCGCCTTCTGGGCGGCCAGCTCCTTGCTGGTCCAGGCGGCGATGCGCTTGTCGACCCGGGCCCGGTAGAAGGCCGCGTCGCCCTCGTGCCGCAGCTCCGGGAGCGTCACGCACCAGGCGGGCCACACCGCCACGCTGTCCCCGAACTTGTCGATCAGGCCGAGGAACCCCGTTTCGAACCCGGGGATGACCGTAAGGATCTCGGCCACGATCCCGAAGGCGATGAAGCCGAGGAAGATCACCACGATCAGCGCCCACCACAGCGGCAGAAGCAGCACGGTCAGCACGAACCGGATCAGCAGCCAGAAGGCCGACCGCGGGGGCAGCGGTCCCCAGGAGGCGTCGTGGTGCACGGGAACGGGGTCCTCTCGCCGCTACATGGGGGACGTGTACGGGCCGCCGGGCGGCTGATCCACCCCGGCGGCCCGTGCATTGTGTCAGCCGGTCACTTCTCGACGGCGTCCAGGGCGTCCGCGAGCCCGGCACCGTAGAAGCCGTTGTAGCGCTTGCCGCCCTCGCACACCGCGTCGACCGTGCCGTCGCCGTCGATGTCGTACGGCGTCGGGCAGGCGAGGTCATCGGCCTCGGCCTTCAGCAGCGCCTTCACCATCCAGGGGGAGGCGTGGGGATGGGTGCTCTTGACGAGCGCCGCGACACCGGCGACATGCGGCGAGGCCATCGAGGTGCCCGCCATGTAGCCGTACTGCCCGCCCGGCAGCGTGTTGTAGATCAGACCGCTGGTCGCCGGGGGCTCCGGCTTCTGGTAGATGGTGCTGTCGCCGCCGGGGGCCGCGATGTCGATGATCCCGAGGCCGTAGTTGGAGAACGAGGACTTGAGGTTCTTGGCGCCGGTCGAGGCGACCGTGACGACACCCGGCAGCTGGGTCGGGATGTCCAGGCAGACACTCGGGTCCACCTCCCGGTCACCGGGGGTGGTGTCGTTGGGGCTGGAGGGGTCGGTGATGGTGTCCGAGGTCAGGTCGTAGTTCTCGTTGCCCGCCGCGGCCACATTGACCACGCCCTTGCGCTCCGCGTACGACGAGGCCCGGCGCACCGCCTCGACCAGGGCCTTCTGGTCCGGGTCGGTGGTGCAGTTGAAGTACCACGGGTCGGTGTAATAGCTGTTGTTGGTGACGTCCACGCCGTGCTCGGCGGCCCAGATGAAGCCGCAGACGACCGCCTCGGTGTAGAAGAACCCGGCCGTCGTGGACACCTTGATACCGGAGACCTTGACGCCCGGGGCCACGCCGGTGACGCCGATGCCGTTCTTCGCGGCGGCGATCTCACCCGCGACATGGGTGCCGTGCGGGGACTCCTCCGCGGTCGGCCGCCAGGCGCCGTCGGCGGTGTCCGGCTTGCCGGTCACACAGTTGACGGACGCCTTACGGTCGAAGTTCGGCGCCAGGTCGGGGTGGGTGTCGTCCACACCGGTGTCGATGACCCCGACGGTGACATTCCGGCTGCCCAGGCTCTTCTCATGCGCCTTGTCCGCCTTGATCGCCGGCAGATCCCACTGCAGCGGCTCCAGCGGGTCCTGCCCGGCCTTGGCCTTCGCCGCCACCGCCTGCCGCTCCTTCTCGCTCAGCAGCTTCGGCGTATCGATGTCGTCGGTGGACTGGGCGGGCAGCGGGGCGGTGCGGGTGTTACCGGCGGAGGCGACGCCGCGGACCTTACGGACGCTCTTGGCGAAGTCCGGGTTGGCGGAGTGGACGACGATGACGCCGATCCGGTCGTACGACACCACGACCGTGCCGCCGGCCTGGGCGATGGCCTTGCGGATCCGGGACGGGTCCTGCCCCGGGCGGGTGTTGACGACATAGCTCAGGGACGGACCGTCGGCCGCGGTGGCCGCGGAGGCGTGGCCGTCCCGTCCGAGAGCGGTGGCGGTGGTGGGCAGGAAGGCCAGCGCGGTGGTGAGCGCCATGGCGGCGGGTATCGCGGCGGTGCGCAGCGGCAGGGAGGTGCGGCGCGGCGTCATGGGTACTCCGGTTCTCTCGATCGGGTGGGGAGGCTCTGGGCGGACGGACCGGGCTGGATGGACAGCGTTCCGGACCGGGGGCGCGGACGCGCGCTCAGCGCGCCACTCGGGGGACGTGGAGCCCCCGGGCGCGGGCGGCGGCCCAGCGGGCCGCGTCAACGGCCGCGGTACGGCCGGGGTCATCCGCACAAGCGAATGTGCGCGCCCTCGGGGCGCGGATCCCGCACGCCGCCTCGATGCCCCGGGACGCCGCGAGACCGGGGCAGAGGCGGCGGGGAGTGGCGATGGGGTGGTGCGCAGCCGACGGGCCGTCAAAAGCCCGCCGTCCGGGTCTTGGAGGAGCCGATCTCAGATGAGCCATGGGGTCTCCACTTCATCCGTCCGGGCCGCCCGAACGCCGTCGGCGTCTGGGCGGGTACATGACGAAGGAAGCTATCGCTGATCAAGGTCGGACATCAATGCATTCCGGAAGAAAACCCGCCACAGTACCCGGAGCCGATCCGTCCTCCGAAGTTGTATCCGTCTTTCAATCAACCGGCCCCTGTCGTAGCGGGTCGGCGTCGCCCTACCATGCGTGATCTGGATCACCTCCGCCGCCGTATTCATCCCCGTCGGACCCACTCACCAGGAGAGACCGTGGATACCGCCCCGGCCAATGATCGTCCCGACGATCAGCGGCAACGAGACCGTTCTTCCTACGCCGAGGTGCAAGCGAGCGCGGAGTTCGGCGAACTGCGCGGTGCCCACCGCTCGTTCGCCTTCCCGCTCACCATCGCGTTCGTCAGCTGGTACCTGCTCTACGTACTGCTGTCCAACTACGCGGGCGACTTCATGGGTGCCAAGGTCGTCGGCCATGTCAACGTGGCCCTGGTGTTCGGGCTCGCCCAGTTCCTGACGACCTTCCTCATCGCCTGGTGGTACTCCCGGCACGCCGCCGCCAAGCTCGACCCCCGCGCCGAGGCGATCAAGTCCCGTATGGAGGAGCGTTCATGAGCTTCCATCTGCTCGCGGCCGAGAGCGCCTCGGACAACCGGCCGTTGATCATCACGCTCTTCGCGGTCTTCGTCCTGGCGACCCTCGGCATCACCATCTGGGCGGGCCGGCAGACCAAGGACGCCAACGACTTCTACGCCGGCGGCCGCCAGTTCTCCGGCTTCCAGAACGGCCTCGCCATCTCCGGCGACTACATGTCCGCCGCGTCCTTCCTCGGCATCGCCGGCGCCATCGCGCTCTCCGGCTACGACGGCTTCCTGTACTCGATCGGGTTCCTCGTCGCCTGGCTGGTCGCCCTGCTGCTGGTCGCCGAGCCGCTGCGCAACTCCGGGCGCTACACGATGGGCGACGTCCTCGCCTACCGGATGCGCCAGCGCCCGGTGCGCACCGCCGCGGGCGTCTCCACCATCGTCGTCTCGATCTTCTATCTGCTGGCGCAGATGGCGGGCGCCGGTGTGCTGGTCTCCCTGCTGCTGGGCATCACCAGCGAAGCCGGGAAGATCCTCATCGTCGTCCTCGTGGGCGTCGTGATGATGCTCTACGTCACCATCGGCGGTATGAAGGGCACCACCTGGGTGCAGATGGTCAAGGCCGTGCTGCTGATCGCGGGCACCCTGCTGATCACCTTCCTGGTGCTGCTGAAGTTCAACTTCAACATCTCCGACCTGCTGGGCGAGGCGGCCAAGAACAGCGGCATCGGAGAGTCGTTCCTGGAGCCGGGGCTGAAGTACGGGCTCAACGCCACCACCAAGCTCGACTTCATCTCCCTTGGCATCGCCCTGGTCCTGGGCACCGCGGGACTGCCGCACATCCTGATCCGCTTCTACACCGTGCCCACCGCCCAGGCCGCCCGTAAGTCGGTCAACTGGGCCATCGGCATCATCGGCGTCTTCTACCTGATGACCATCGCGCTGGGCTTCGGCGCCGCCGCCCTGCTCGACCACGACGCCATCATCGCCTCCAACAAATCCGGCAACACCGCGGCCCCGCTGCTCGCCGAGGAGATCGGCGGCGGACCGGACTCCACGGGCGGCGCCATCCTGCTCGCGGTGATCTCCGCGGTGGCGTTCGCGACGATCCTCGCCGTGGTCGCCGGACTCACCCTCGCCTCCTCGTCCTCCTTCGCCCACGACCTGTACGCCAATGTCATCCGTAAGGGCGAGGCGACGCAGAAGGAGGAGATCTCGGCGGCGCGCTGGGCCACCGTCGGCATCGGCACCGTCGCCGTCGTCCTCGGGGTGTTCGCACGAGATCTCAACGTCGCCGGACTCGTGGCGCTCGCCTTCGCGGTCGCCGCCTCCGCCAACCTCCCGACCATCCTCTACAGCCTGTTCTGGAAGCGCTTCACCACCCAGGGCGCGCTGTGGTCCATCTACGGCGGACTGATCTCCTCGGTCTTCCTGGTGCTCTTCTCGCCCGTCGTCTCGGGCAAGGAGACCTCGATGTTCCCGGACGTGGACTTCCACTGGTTCCCTCTGGAGAACCCCGGCCTGATCTCCATCCCGCTGGGCTTCCTGCTCGGCTGGCTGGGCACCCTCGTCTCCAAGGAGCAGCCGGACAAGGACAAGTACGCCGAGCTGGAGGTCCGCTCGCTCACCGGCCACGGCGCCCACTGATCCGCCCCGACCACCCGCGCGGCCCCTCCCTGTCACACCCGTCGCGTACGCTGCGGGAGAATTGACCACACTGCACGCGATGTCAACCGTGGAGGGGCCGCACCATGCTGATCGACACCTATGGTCGCGTAGCCACCGACCTGCGGGTCTCCCTGACCGACCGCTGTAATCTGCGCTGCACCTATTGCATGCCGGAAGAGGGCCTGCAGTGGCTCGCCAAACCGGACCTGCTCACCGACGACGAGATAGTCCGGCTGATCGGGATCGCCGTCACCGAGCTCGGGGTCACCGAGATCCGCTTCACCGGCGGTGAGCCACTGCTGCGCCCCGGTCTGGTCGGCATCGTGGAGCGCTGCGCGGCCCTCACCCCGCGCCCCCAGATGTCGCTCACCACCAACGGCATCGGGCTGCAGCGCACCGCCCAGGCCCTGCGCGACGCGGGCCTGGACCGGGTCAATGTCTCGCTCGACACCCTGCGCCCGGAGGTCTTCCAGGCCCTGACCCGGCGCAAGCGCCATGACGATGTGCTGCGCGGCCTCGACGCGGCGCGCACCGCCGGGCTGACCCCGGTGAAGGTCAACACCGTGCTGATGCCCGGGCTCAACGACGACGAGGCGCCCGATCTGCTCGCCTGGGCCCTGGAGAACGACTATGAGCTCCGCTTCATCGAGCAGATGCCGCTCGACGCCCAGCACGGCTGGAAGCGCGACGGCATGATCACCGCCGGGGACATCCTGACGAGCCTGCGCACCCGCTTCACCCTCACCGCCGAGGGCGAGGACGAGCGCGGCTCCGCGCCCGCCGAGCGCTGGCTGGTCGACGGCGGCCCGGCCCGGGTCGGCGTCATCGCCTCGGTCACCCGGCCCTTCTGCCGCGCCTGCGACCGCACCCGGCTGACCGCCGACGGACAGGTGCGCACCTGTCTGTTCGCGCGCGAGGAGTCCGATCTGCGCGGAGCGCTGCGCTCCGGCGCCCCGGACGAGGAGATCGCCCGGCTGTGGCGGCTGGCGATGTGGGGCAAGAAGGCCGGATCCGGGCTCGACGACCCGTCGTTCCTCCAGCCCGACCGCCCGATGTCGGCGATCGGCGGCTGACGGCCGCCGGGGTCGGTGGCCCGGGGCAGGGGAGTGGCCGGGAGGGGCCGACGTCAGTGATCGGCGGCCGACCACTCCGCCAGCGTCACCACGTCCTTGAGGAAGCCCCGCATCCCGAGGAACTCCGACAGATACTCGCGGTGCTCCTCGCAGGCCAGCCAGGTCTTGCGCCGCTCCGGGGTGTGAATCTTGGGATTGTTCCAGGCCAGCACCCATACGGCGGGGGCACGGCAGCCCTTGGCGGAGCAGATCACGGTATCGGTCTCGGCGGAGGTTTCGCGGGTGTTCACACCGCAGACTCTACGGAAGGCCCGGCGGACATGGCGACGCCGGGCAGCCACGGGGGGAGCCGCCCGGCGTCGGTCCGTCGCTCCGACGGGGGATGCGGAGCGCGTACGCAGTATGTCACGAGGGATGGGGCCCGGTGCACCGGTCCTGCACTATTGATCTGAGGTTTTCTTGAGCTTACCGAAACGCGGCAGGTCAGCCCCGCTCGCCCCGTCCAGGCTCGCTGATATGTCCGACGTCCTCCGGGACGGATTCCGCCCCGCGGGAATCGGTCGGCTCCTCGCCGCGCCCGGCGATCAGCATCGGACGGGGCGGGGTCGGGATGAAGGTGGTGGGCAGCGAAGTGGAGTTCTCCCGGCCCGCGTTGGCGATCACCACCGCGATGTAGGGCAGCACCACGCCCAGCACCAGAGCCACGATGGCCACATGGCGCTCCACGTTCCACAACACCGCCGCCAGCACGACCGCGAGGGTCCGCACCGACATCGAGATCACATAGCGCCGCTGCCGGCCGCGGATATCATCGGCCAGCCCCTGCCGGGCTCCGGTGATCCGGAAGACCTCCGCATCGCCATGCTTCCGCATCACGTTCCACCACCTGATCGCCGAGCGGGCTTCCCCCGCTCTGGGACGTACTCAACGTTACGCCGCGTCTGCTGTCGGTTCGAGACCGGGGCGCCCTGACGGGTGCTGTCCGGGGTGCGCCAGAAGGCGTACCGGCCCTCCGGCGTGCGCCGTACCCGAAGTGGCCGAACACTGGAGGGGATGTGCATCTCCCGTGCATCCCTTCGCCGCGTGTCAGGGAGGCGACATGAACTGGCTATGGGCGATCGTCGTGGGTTTGATCCTGGGTGTGATCGCCAGGGCGATTCTCCCCGGCAAACAGGCCATTCCGCTCTGGCTGACCTGCGTCTACGGCATCCTCGGCAGCATCCTGGGCAACGCGGTGGCCGGCTGGATCGGGGTCAGGCACACCGAGGGCTTCGACTGGATCCGGCATCTGCTCCAGCTGGCGGGCGCGGTGGTGATCGTCGCCCTGGGCACCCCGCTGTGGCACTCCATCCGCGGCGGCGGACGCAGACACGGTGCTGAGCGGACCTGAGCCGACCTGAGCGGCGACCCCCGGGAACGAGGCGCGCCGCGCCGGGGGTGCCGATACGACGGCGGCGGCCGGCGCGCGTGGTGGACGCGCACCGGCCGCCGCTTTCGTCCAGCGGTGAGGCGGGCGGTGAGGCGGGCGGGTTACACCCCGCGCACCTGGGCGATCTTCCGCCCGGCCTTGAGGTAGACCGTGCCGGAGCCCGCCGTCACCCCGGTGGACGCCAGCGTTTCCGCGATCACCTCGGCCAGCGGGCGCACCGCCTGGGCCTCGGGCAGCACCACCGACTCCTGGCCGCCCTCGGTCTCGATCACCAGCCGCAGACCGTTCTGCTTGGCGACCCGGCGGGCGGCCGAGGCGCTGGGCTGGAACTCCAGCACCTTGCTCAGCACGGTCGCGATGGACTCGGCGCCGTGCTCCCCGGCGTCGACCACCGGCAGGGTCCCGACGTCGGTGAAGCTCTTTTTGGAGAACTGGGCGACGAAGCCCGCACGGGCCGCCATCGCCTTCTCGATGCCGTACAGCGCCGCCACGACCTCACCCGCCAGGACCTTCTTCAGATCCATCGGGTGCAGCGACCGGTCCTCCACCCGGGCGGTCGCGGCGGCGATCTCCGCGTCCGTCCATTCGGTCCATGCTTCCAGGTACGGCTTCATCAGCCGGTCCGGAATCGACATGATCTTTCCGAAGACATCGTCGGCGGTCGCGGACAGCGCGACGTAGTTGCCCTTGGACTTGGACATCTTGGCGCCGGTGCCGTCCGTGCCCTCGATCAGCGGCATCGTGACCACCAGCTGCGGCCGCTGCCCGCGCAGCTCCATCAGCTTGCGGCCCATCTGCAGATTGAGCAGCTGATCCGCGCCGCCCAGCTCCACATCGCACTCCAGCGCCACCGAGTCGAGGGCCTGCGCGATCGGGTACAGCAGCTCGGACATGGTGAGCCCCGAGCCGGCGGCCAGCCGGTTGCGGAAGTCCTCGCGCTGCAGCAGCTGGGAGACCGGCACCTGGGAGAGCAGCCCCAGCAGCTCGGGGAAGGTGTACGGCGCCAGCCACTCGCTGTTCTGCCGGAAGCTGACCTTCTCGAAGTCGAAGAAGGGCCGGACCTGGTCCTGGTAGCCCGCGAGGTTCCGGGCGATGTCCTCGTCGGTCAGCGGCGGGCGCTCCGCCGTACGGCCCGACGGGTCGCCGATCTTGGCCGTGAAGTCGCCGATCAGCAGGGTGACGTCATGCCCCATGCGCTGGAAGCGGCTGAGGATGATCATCGGCACCACATGGCCCAGATGCACATCGGCGGCCGTCGGGTCGATGCCCAGCTTGATGCCCAGGCCCTGGCCCGCGCCGCGGCGCTCCTCGATCCGCTTGGCCAGCTCCGCCACGCCGGGCAGGATCTCGACCGTACGGGACGCGATCAGCTCGGCCTGCTCCGTCGGCGACAGGTCCGTCAGATCGATATAGCGCCGCGAGCCCGTCTCCTCGAGCAGTTGCTCGACGGTCTTGTCGGAGGAGAGGTCCTGGGAGAGGAGCTCGGTGGCGCGGGCGACGGATTCGCCGAGGCGTGTCATGGTGTTCCTGGGGATAGACGAAGCGGATACGGATCAGATCGGGCGTGGACCAGTCTATTCGGCTCGTTCACACCCCCTTGCTGACCGAGCTCATATTGAAGTCCGGGATGCGCAGCGCGGGCACCGCGGCGCGGTTGAAGTAGTCGCTCCACTCCCGCGCCAGCGTCCGCTCGGTGCGGCCCGCCTCGGTGGCGCGGGCGAGCAGATCCACCGGCGATTCATTGAACCGGAAATTGTTCACCTCGCCGACCACCTCGCCGTTCTCCACGAGGTAGACGCCGTCCCTGGTCAGCCCGGTCAGCAGCAGCGTCGCCGGGTCGACCTCGCGGATGTACCACAGGCAGGTCAGCAGCAGCCCACGCTCGGTCGAGGCGACCATCTCGTCCAGCGAGCGGGTGCCGCCCGCGTCCGCGATCAGGTTGTCGACGGGGGGAGCGAGGGGCAGCCCGGTGAGCCCGGCGGTGTGCCGGGTGGTGATCAGATGCTGGAGTACGCCGTCGCGGATCCAGTCGGTGGCGGACAGCGGCAGACCGTTGTCGAAGACCGACGCGTCGTCCCCGGACGAGTGCGCGATCACGAACGGCGCCGCCTCAAGCCCTGGCTCGGCCGGGTCGCTGCGCAGCGTGAGCGGCAGCTCGGACAGCTTCTCGCCGACCCGGGTGCCACCGCCCGGCTTGCTGAAGACCGTACGGCCCTCCGCCGCGTCCCGCGCCGAGGACGACCAGAGCTGGTCGATCAGCAGATCGGCCACCGCGCTCGGGGGCAGCAGCGTCTCATAACGGCCCGCCGGGAGCTCCACCTTCCGCTCGGCCCAGGCGAGCCGCCGGGCGAGCTCGGCGTCGATCGCGGCCGGGTCCACATCGGTGAAGTCGCGGGTGGCCCGCCCGGCCCAGGCCGAACGCGTCCGGTCCGGGGACTTGGCGTTGACCTCCAGCGTGCCGGTCGGCTGGTCATGGCGCAGCCGCAGCCCGGTGGAGCTGCCCAGATAGCTGGAGACCAGCTCATGGTGGGCGAATCCGTACAGCTCCCGGCCGCCCGCGCGGGCCCGGGCGAAGGACTCGCCGAGGGCGGGGGCGAAGTCGGCGAACGCCTCGGAGGAGGTCACGGCGGGGGAGTCGGTGAAACCGGGGGAGACCGCCGCACCCGGATTCCGCTCCACCAGCGGCTGGGCGTCCTCGGCCGGCTCCGCCTCCCGCGCGGCCGCCTCGGCGGCCCGGACCAGCGGCTCCAGCTCGTCGGCGGTGACCGCGGACCGGGACACCACGCCCGAGGCGGTGCCCTGCCCGCCGTTCACGGTGGCCACGACGGTCAGGGTGCGGCCACGGGTGACGCCGTTGGTCGTCAGGGCGTTGCCCGCCCAGCGCAGATTGGCCGTCGAGCTCTCGTTCGCGATCACCACACAGCCGTCCGCACGGGACAGCTCCAGGGCGCGCTCGACGATTTCATGCGGCTTGCTGCTCATCGTCCCGCCTCCTGGGTGGTGTTGAGGATGTTGACGCCGCGGAACAGCGCCGACGGGCAGCCGTGCGAGACGGCCGCGATCTGCCCGGGCTGGGCCTTGCCGCAGTTGAAGGCGCCGCCCAGGACATACGTCTGCGGACCGCCGACGGCCGTCATCGAACCCCAGAAGTCGGTGGTGGTGGCCTGATAGGCGAAGTCGCGCACCTGCCCGGCGAGAGCGCCGTTCCTGATGCGGTACGCCCTTTGAGCCGTGAACTGGAAGTTGTACCGCTGCATATCGATCGACCAGGAGCGGTCGCCGACCAGATACAGACCGTTCTCGACGTCCCCGATCAGCTCCTCCGTCGAGGGGCCGCCGGGGGCGGGCTGGAGCGATACGTTCGCCATCCGCTGCACCGGCACATGGCCCGGCGAATCGGCGAACGCGCAGCCGTTCGACCGCTCGAAACCGGTCAGCCGGGCGATCCGGCGGTCCAGCTGATACCCGACGAGCGTGCCGTCCTTCACCAGATCCCAGGACTGCGCTGCCACCCCCTCGTCGTCGTACCCGATGGTGGCCAGCCCGTGCTCGGCCGTCCGGTCCCCGGTCACGTTCATGACCTGGGAGCCGTACTTCAGCGACCCGAGCTGGTCGAAGGTGGCGAAGGAGGTGCCCGCGTACGCCGCCTCGTAGCCGAGCGCGCGGTCCAGCTCGGTGGCGTGGCCGATCGACTCGTGGATGGTCAGCCACAGATTGGACGGGTCGACCACCAAGTCGTACGACCCGGCCTCGACGGATGGCGCGCGCATCTTCTCCGCGAGCAGCTCCGGGATCTCTGCGAGGTCCCCGTCCCAGTCCCAGCCGCCCGCCCCGGGCCCTGCGGTCAGATACTCCCAGCCGCGCCCGACCGGCGGGGCCAGCGTGCGCATCGAGTCGAACTCCCCGCTCGCCGGGTCCACCGCGACGGCCGTGAGCTGCGGATGGAGCCGGATGCGCTGCTGGGTGGTCGTGGTGCCCGCGGTGTCCGCGTAGAACTTGTTCTCGTGGACGGTCAGGAGCGACGCGTCCGCGTGCGCGACCCCCTCGGCCCGCAGCAGCCGCTCGCTCCACTCGGCGAGCAGTCCGGTCTTGTCGGCGTCCGGCACCTCGAACGGGTCGACCTCATACGAGGAAACCCAGGTCTTGTCGGCATGCACCGGCTCCGGCGCGAGTTCCACCCGCTCATCGGACCCCGCCGCGTCGATCACCTTGGCCGACAGCTTCGCCATCGCCACCGCCTGCGAGGCGACGCGGGCGGCGGCGTCCATGCTCAGGTCCACCCCGGACGCAAACCCCCACGCCCCACCGTGCACCACCCGCACCGCATACCCCAGGTCGGTGATGTCGGAGGCCCCGGAGGGCCTGGCATCCCGCAACCGCCAGGCGGCACTGCGCACCCGCTCGAACCGGAAGTCGGCATGCTCGGCCCCGAGCGCGCGTGCCCGCGCGAGCGCCGCGTCGGCGAGCGCCCTCAGCGGTAGCGCGAGGAAGGACGGATCGATCTCGTGCGCCACGGGCGACTCCCCTTCGTCGGTTCTGTCGATGGTGTTGTCCGTCGGCAGTGAACCATGTTGCTGCGGGCTGGGGTGCGGTAATTGCCCGTGGAGGCCGGGGCTCGGAGCGGCTGCCGCAACCCGATACGGGCTGATTGCGTCGACGGCTTACATCCACTGTCGTGGGGCTGTGTAGCCTGCTCCGGTCCCGAATCTTCCGGGCGCTTAATCAAGATCTCGCGACGCCGACTCGAGTCCCTGAAGTGCTTCTGCTACCTGTTCTGCGGCATCTGAGGGAAGAGTGTCCAACGCGCGATCGATCACGTCCACAGCGAGCACTTGCTCCAGCGTCCACCAGTCTCCGCGAATGCTGTCCTTCGCTCCAGAAGGCTCCAATGATTCCCAAATGGAGTCAACGTCGCTGACGAGTCGTGCCAGCGAAATCTTACCTTCCCGAAACTCCTGCAACGATTTCCGAAGCAATGCCCCATAATTAGTTTCCACGACCAGCCTTACTGTCGAATCTTTCCGTAGTCCACGGTTACGACCCTGCCGTCTGAAGAACTTCTGACGACCGTCAGATCGTTTAGCTCGTCGTAATATACCGTTGTGCCCTCTCTCTTTCCGGACATCTCGTGACCATGCTCGATCGCATGCTGAACGGCTGAAGGCATGATGCCTTGTTTCTGCATTCGGTCAAACGCATGGCCACTGTAGTGAATCCCGTTCACCTCGCCTGGGGCGTTACTCGCTGTCCTGTCAACGGGATGCTTTATTTCCCACTTTTGCCCCCTGTGGCCAACAGGGGTCCGTGGCGATGTGTCGTCTCTCGGGCAGCCATCGGGTGCGAGACCTAGGCTGTCGGATAGCACGAAGGGGTTGGGCACATATGCGATGGGGTTCGGACCCGGGCTCAGCCCAAGGGGATCTGCGGAGATGTACCGCGCCGTTTCCGGGTCGTAGTAGCGGAAGTAGTTGTAGTGCAGCCCCGTTTCCGGGTCCGCGTATTGGCCGGGGAAGCGGAGGGGGCAGTCGACCGAGCCGGGTGGGGCGGGGAGAGGGGTGCCCCAGAGGGTGGTGCGGTGTTGCCAGGCGAGGGTGCCGTCGGGGGTGACCAGTTCGGTGGGGGTGCCGACCAGGTCGGTGATGATGGCGTGGAAGCGGGCGTCGTATTCCGATTGCGGGGTCGTATCGGTCAGGCGGCGGAGGAGCGGTGATACTTCCTCCGCTGGCTCAGGCGACGTGTGGTGCTCAGTTTGGGTTATGGGGCGGTGGGTTCCTGGGGCGTAGTCCCAGGTTGTTGCCGCGCCCTCCGGTGTGACTTGTTCCGTCAGCCTCGTGCCGTCCCAGGTGAAGTCCACCGATTCGGCGACCGTGCCGTCCTTCGCCAGCCGCTGCTTGGCGGTGCGGCGGCCCAGCGGGTCGTACATGTAGTGCCAGCGCTCGCCGTCCGGCGTCGTCGCGTCGGTGAGGCGGTCTTCCGCGTTCCAGGTGTAGGTCCAGGTGCGGGTCTGGCCGTTCAGTAGCTTGCGGGTGCGGCGGGTCAGGCGGCCCTGGGCGTCGTGTTCATACTTTGTGCGGCCCGCGCGGTGGATCACCGTGCCGGTGAATTCGCGGTCGCCGGATGCCTCGTGGTCAGGGGCCGTGGCGTGCGTGAGGTTGCCCGCCGCGTCGTAGGCGTAGGTCTCGGTCCAGCCGTGGGCGTGGACCGACGTCACACGGCCGACCGGGTCGAGGTCGAAGCGGCGGGTGCCGGACGTCAGTTCGCGGATTTCGGTGAGGTGGTCGTCCGGGCGGTAGGCGTATGCCCGGTGTTGGAGCAGCGCCCCGGCCGCGCCGGAGGCGTCGTGGGTCAGGGCTTGGGTCGTCAGACGGTCCAGGCTGTCCCAGGTCTGGGTCAGGCTTACGCCGTCGCCGAAGGTGCGGGACGTTTCCCGCCCCGCCGCGTCGTAGGCGAAGCGCAGGGAGTTGTCCGCCGTGGTGAGGGACATCGGGCGGCCGACCGCGTCCTACGTCCACGCCGACCGCAGGCCGCTCGGGCACGGGTGACCGACACCACCGGTAATCGCCACACCGCTCTGCGCGATGAAAAGACAACGGCCGCCCCGGTTACCCAGGGCGGCCCGAACGGGTGGTTACGCGCCGAACTCTTCAGCCGTGAGACGGCCGATGAACGCGTCCCACTGGCGTATGGAGAAGGCGAGTTGTGATCCGTGGCGGTTCTTGGAGTCCCGTACGTGGACGGTGTCGGTGGTGGCGGCCACCTCGACGCACATGCCGCCCTCACCGCTGCTGTAGCTGCTCTTGTACCACGACAGTTCGATGTCGTTGTCGTTCACGTTTCTCCCCGCAGTTTCTCGATGAAGTCCAGCGACTCCCGTGGAGTGAGAGCCTGGGCCCTGATGATCCCGTAGCGCTGTTCGAGCGTGCGGACCGCTTTGCGATCCGTCAGCAATCTGCTGATGTCCTGGGCCTCTACGTAGGCCATCATCTGGCGCCCCTTGGGCTCCAGCAAGGCAAAGGGGCCGCCCGCTCCGGCGTGCTCTTCCAGCCCCGTCGGCATGACTTGAAGATCTACATTTCGCATCCGGCCGAGGTGCAGCAGATGTTCCAATTGCGCGCGCATCACCGGTGTTCCGCCGCACGGTCGGCGCAACACCGCCTCCTCGGTCACGAAGCTCATGATCGGCGGGGGTTGCCGAGTGATGAGTTCCTGCCGAGCCAACCGGGCGGTGACTCGCTGCTCGATGGTCTCCTCGCCCAACATCGGGCGTTGCATCGTGAAGATAGCGCGGGCGTAATCGCCGGTCTGGAGCAACCCGTTGATCACCTGGTTCTCGTACGCGTGGAACTCGACCGCCTGCGCCTCCAGCCGTGCCGCGCCCCGGAAGAACGCCGGGAGCTGTACGTTGGCGACTTCCTCCCTGGCGGCCCGCAGCACCCCGAACGCCTCCAGCGCCTCGTCCGCCGTGTCCAGGAAGTCGGGCTGGGGCACTCGACGTCCCTGCTCGACCGAGGAGACCTGCTCCTCGCTGTACCCGATCGCCTCACCCAACTGCGCCTGTGTGAGCCCCGCCCGTTCGCGGAAGAGCTTCACCTGCCTGCCGATGCACTTGACGATGTCACCCGCCATGACCCACCCACCTCCTTGCGCGAGAACGCGCTCCTTCCCCTCGGCGTCACGGCGGTCCTCCCGTACGGGCACCAACCGTGCCCGTACCGCGACCCTGCGTACCCGCCGCCCGTCTGGTCAGGCTAAGTGCGCTTCGCCACGCTCGGTGATGTGAATGGCGAAAATCCCCCTAGCGGTACGTTCGAGATGTTCTTCACCTCTTCCCGACGCGGTGCCCGGCTCGCCCGGCGCCTCGTTGTTCGCAGACTGGAGGAGTGGGGCATTCCCCGCGACAGTGACGCCTCGCAGAGCCTCGCGCTGATCGCGGGGGAACTCGCGGCGAACGCCGTGAGCCATGGGCACGTGCCCGGTCGGCACTTTCATCTGCGGCTCAGCGTTCAGCCCCCGCCCGGTCCCGATGGCTGTCGGGCCCCCGCCTCGGCCCGTATCGAGGTGTCCGACGCCCGCGATGAGCGGCGCCCTGTGCTCCGTAACCAAGGAGACGAGGCGGAGGACGGGCGCGGGGTGCTGCTCGTGGACGCGCTGGCCTCGAAGTGGGGGGTGGCCGAACGAGGCGTCGGTAAGACGGTGTGGTGCGAATACGCTCTCGCGTCCGAGGAGAGCCGGTCGCAGCAGGTCACGGGAGACACTGGAGCCGGCGATGCGTGATGATGGAGGCGCAGACGAGCGGGTTCGCCGTGGTGAAGGAGCGTCGGCCGTGGAGTATGGACGTCCACGGGGAATCGCGGAGCGGCTCGCCGAGAACGCCCCGGACCCGTTCCGGGCTATGAGATCAGTGGTGACGAGATCGTCCTCGCGTCCGCACGAGTTCATCGCTCTGCGTATCCGCCAGCAGCTTGACCGGCAAATCCCGTCTTTTCTGGTCGCTCACACGGGCAGCGAGGTGGAAGATGCCTCTCTTGGGAAACTTCGGCGCCCTGATCTCATCGTCGTTCCGGACGCGGTGTTTGCCGAGAACACGATGGCGCCGTTCCATCCTCGAGATGTCGCTTTGGTCGCCGAGATCGTCTCGCCGTCGAATCACTCCACCGACTATGTCGGAGAAGATGCACGACTACCCAGCGATGGGTATCCCTCTCTATCTTCTTGTCGACCCACGGAAGGGCACGATCGCGGCCCTGTCCGATCCAGGTCCCGGGCTCGGCGGGGAGAGCCCCCGTTACCGCACCCGCAGTGATTACGCCTTTGGCGACGAGGTGACCATCGGTGACTGGACCCTCTCCACCACGGACCTGAGGACCTATCCCGAGGACCGCTGACCGCCGTCGGCGGCCAGCAGCCGCTCGTTCCACTCGGCCAGCAGTCGGGTCTTGTCGGCGTCCGGCACCTCGAACGGGTCGATCGCGTACGACGACACCCACGGCCTGTCGGCATGCACCGGCTCGTTTGCCAACTCCACGCGCTCATCGGACCCCGACCGCCTCGATCACGTTGGCCGACAGTTTGGCCATCGCCACCGCCTGAGAGGCCACGTGGGCGGCGTCCATGCTCAGATCCACCTCTGGCGCGACCCCTCAGGCCCCGCCGTGCACCACCCGCACCGCATACCCCATATCGGTGACATCGGACGCCCCCGCCGACGGGCCGAAGTGCGGATCTGTTGGATGTTCGGCAGGCGTCCTGTCCTTATATCATGGGGGTTGGCGCTCGTGGATCATCGATGTCGACTGTGATTTCCACGGTGGAGGTTGAGATAAAGGTGGCGACGTTGTTGGTCAACTGGATCTGATCAAATGGATTCGAATCCATGAAGAAGATCGCCCAAACCAGTGAGCGCTCGGCGGTCAAGCGGGCGATAAAGCCCTCGGAGCCGTACGAACCCTCGCCGCCCCACAGCAGCCCCCGCTTCCCTAGGTCTGCCTCGACAAGTCCATCAACTGAGGACGTCCATGATGGATCGTCTGCAAGCATGCTATTCAAATCGAAAGGTGCCTGGATCGTTAGTCCGCTCGATGATTCCGGAGCGAGGCTCACGTCGAAGGATTGCCCATCGGCGAAGTGCAGGGCATCTCTGATGGGGAGCTGAAATTCCTCCCACAGCTCTGTGATGGTGGTCATTTCCCCTTCTTGCATTTCGTGTTCCGAACGTGATCTGGTCTCTGCTCGAGTCCTGTCGGTGGCACAGGCTCACCGAGTTCATTCCTGTTCCGTGCCGAATTCATACGCCTTCTGAACTGCTCTGCCCAGGTTCGTCCAGTTGTCGAATCAGGGTGGACAGCGTTCGGGTCGACGCGCTCGATTGCCACGGGTGCCCCAACTTCTCGCGCTGCATCAAGCCTTCGGTTGTCGTACGACACCAGTTGACCGTCGACCTCCATGACCCTCAAGGCTGCCCCAGGCCGCTGCCAATCCCATTCCCCAGAGCGCATCTTCTCCGCGTAGTCGTTCGGAGATACGGTGCGTTGTGAAAAGTTTATATCCTTAGGGTCAGCCCATTCTGCTCCGTTATCTCCGGCAAGCCCTAGGTGATCAGTCCAAGTGTGCGGATTGTGGACATAGGTTATCGCATTGGGGGCTGGAGCCAATCCGAGTGGGTCAGGAGAGGTGTACCGAGCAGATTCCGGGTCATAATGCCGAAAGTAGTTGTAGCTGAGTCCAGTTTCAGAGTCAGCATATTGGCCTGGGAATCGAAGAGGGCAGTCCACCTCCGAGGTCCCCGGCGGGGTGGGGAGGGGAGTGCCCCAGAGGGTAGTGCGATGTTGCCAAGCCAAGGTGCCGTCGGGTGCGACCAACTCGGTGGGGGTGCCGACGAGGTCGGTGACGATGGCGTGGAAGCGGGCGTCGTATTCCGATTGGGCAGTCGTGCCGGTCAGGCGGCGGAGAATCGATGACGCTTCCTCCACCGGCTCCCGCGGTATGCGGTGTGCGGTCTGAGTTACCGGGCGGTGGGTTCCTGGGGCGTAGTCCCAGGTTGTTGCCGCGCCCTCCGGTGTGACTTGTTCCGTCAGCCTCGTGCCGTCCCAGGTGAAGTCCACCGATTCGGCGACCGTGCCGTCCTTCGCCAGCCGCTGCTTGGCGGTGCGGCGGCCCAGCGGGTCGTACATGTAGTGCCAGCGCTCGCCGTCCGGCGTCGTCGCGTCGGTGAGGCGGTCTTCCGCGTTCCAGGTGTAGGTCCAGGTGCGGGTCTGGCCGTTCAGTAGCTTGCGGGTGCGGCGGGTCAGGCGGCCCTGGGCGTCGTGTTCATACTTTGTGCGGCCCGCGCGGTGGATCACCGTGCCGGTGAATTCGCGGTCGCCGGATGCCTCGTGGTCAGGGGCCGTGGCGTGCGTGAGGTTGCCCGCCGCGTCGTAGGCGTAGGTCTCGGTCCAGCCGTGGGCGTGGACCGACGTCACACGGCCGACCGGGTCGAGGTCGAAGCGGCGGGTGCCGGACGTCAGTTCGCGGATTTCGGTGAGGTGGTCGTCCGGGCGGTAGGCGTATGCCCGGTGTTGGAGCAGCGCCCCGGCCGCGCCGGAGGCGTCGTGGGTCAGGGCTTGGGTCGTCAGACGGTCCAGGCTGTCCCAGGTCTGGGTCAGGCTTACGCCGTCGCCGAAGGTGCGGGACGTTTCCCGCCCCGCCGCGTCGTAGGCGAAGCGCAGGGAGTTGTCCGCCGTGGTGAGGGACATCGGGCGGCCGACCGCGTC
>NZ_JAGFNO010000120.1:0-1026 GCF_017592595.1 Streptomyces sp. NEAU-YJ-81
CTCGCCAACACCAGACTCCGCACCCCATGCACCGCCACCAGATGCCGCGCCACCACCGCACCCAACGCCCCCGTACCACCCGTCACCAACACCGTCCCACCAGAACGCACGCCGCCAACACCACCCGACCCGGCCTCGGGCACCTCCACAACACGGGTGAGGCGCCGGGCGAAGCAGGTGGCGTCGCGTAAGGCCAGCTGGCGCTGGTCACCGGCAAGCATCGCGGGCAGGAGAGCGGTGGGGATTGTTTCTTGATCGATGTCGAGGAGGAGGATCCGCCCGGGGTTCTCCGCTTGTGCGGACCCCATCAGGCCCCATACCGCGGCCACTGCCGGATCGAGCGGATCGGCCTCCCGGACGGCGACGGCACCACGCGTCACCACGACCAGCCGGCTGGACGCCAACGAGGGCTCGGCCAGCCACGCCTGTACGACCCGCAGCGCCCGCCCGGTCAGCTCCCGCACCTCGGCCGTAGCGTCGCCGGTGTCACTATCGACGCCACCGCCGAGGTCCAGCAACAGCATCTCGGGTAGCGAAGCCTCCAGCGTGGCGGTCAGGCGGTGTACGTCCTCGGCGTCGACCACCGGTACGGGTTCCACGGTCGTCCCGTCCGGCCGGACCGGCAGTTCCTCCCAGGCGACGTGGAACATCCGATCCGCCGTCGCCGCCGTGTCGAACTGCTCGGGGCTGACCGGACGGGACACCACCGAGCCCACCGAAGCCACCGGGGAACCGGACTCATCGGCCAGGTCGAGGGTCATGGTGTTCGGGCCAGATGGTGTCACGCGTACCCGCAGCGCTGACGCCCCGGAGGCATGCAGCGCTACCTCTCGATAGGCGAACGGCAGCACAAGCTCCGCATCGGCTTCGTCACGGTCGTAGAAGGCGATGGTGTGCATGGCCGCGTCGAGAAGTGCCGGATGCAGTCCGAACCCCGCCGCCCGGACCCGATGCTCCTCCGGCAGCGCCACCTCCGCATACACCGCACCATCCAACCGCCACGCCGCCCGCACCCCCTGAAACACC
>NZ_JAGFNO010000121.1:0-1008 GCF_017592595.1 Streptomyces sp. NEAU-YJ-81
CTCGCCAACACCAGACTCCGCACCCCATGCACCGCCACCAGATGCCGCGCCACCACCGCACCCAACGCCCCCGTACCACCCGTCACCAACACCGTCCCACCAGAACGCACGCCGCCAACACCACCCGCCCCGGCCTCGGGCACCTCCACAACACGGGTGAGGCGCCGCAGGAAACACGCTCCCGAGCGGACCGCTGCCTGGGTCTCATCGGCGGCGAACAGGGCGGGGACGAGAGTGCTCAGCGTCGCGTACGAGGACGTCTCGTTGTCGATGTCCACCAGCAGGATGCGCCCGGTGTTCTCCGACTGCGCGGTGCCGATCAGTCCCCATACGGCGGCGACGGCAGGGTCAACCCGCTCACCCGGGTCGACGGCGACCGCGCCTGTGGTCAGCACGACCATCCGCGTGCTGTCCAGCACTGGTTCGGTCGACCACGCCTGGACAACCTCCAGTACGCGGCCGGTCAGCTCACGTACGTCTCCGGTGTCGGTCACCTCGACGGTCACGGCGTCGAACGGGCCGCCGCGCTCGGCCAGTGCGCGTACGTCCTCGGCCGTGGTCACCCGCACCGTGTTCAGTGGGGTGCCGTCCGGCGTCAACGCCGTCTCCTCCCATGTCGGACGGAGCAGACGGTCGTGTGTCGAGGCGGTCTTGAACTGCCCGGGCTCGACCGGGCGGGACACCATCGAGCCCACCGAAGCCACCGGGGCACCGGACTCATCGGCCAGGTCCAGGGTCAGGGTGTCCTCTCCGGTGGGGACCACCCGTACCCGCAAGGCCGTGGCACCCGTGGCGTACAGCGCCACATGGCGCCAGACGAAGGGAAGAGCTGTCCGCTGGTCGGCGCGTTCCGCACGGTGTTGGAACGCGGCCGCGTGCAGGGCCGCGTCGAGAAGTGCCGGATGCAGTCCGAACCCCGCCGCCCGGACCCGATGCTCCTCCGGCAGCGCCACCTCCGCATACACCGCACCATCCAACCGCCACGCCGCCCGCACCCCCTGAAACACC
>NZ_JAGFNO010000122.1:0-880 GCF_017592595.1 Streptomyces sp. NEAU-YJ-81
TCGGGGAGGGTTTCGGTGGTGTCCTGGATGGCGGTGGTCAGGAGGGGGTGGGTGCTGACTTCGATGAAGGTGCGGTAGCCGTGGGTGAGGAGGGCTCGGGTGGCTTCTTCGAAGCGGACGGTGTCGCGGAGGTTGCGGTACCAGTAGTGGGCGTCGATGTGTGTGGGGTTGGTCCAGTCGGCGTCGACGGTGGACATCCAGGCCACGGTGCCGGGGGAGGTGGTGACGCCGTTGAGTAGGTGGTGTAGCTGGTTTTTGATGGTGTCGACGTGTCCGGAGTGTCCGGCGAAGTCGACGCCGGGGAGTTGCCAGCGGTAGATCTTGGCTTTGGAGAGGGTGATGCCGAATTCGGCGAGGGCGTCGGGGTCTCCGGAGACGGATACGGAGGCGGGGCCGTTGATGGCGGCGATCCACAGGTGTCCGTGCCAGGGGGTTATTGCTTCTTGGACCCATGTGTGGGGGGCGAGGACGGACATCATGGCGCCGTGTCCGGTGAGGTGGTGGGCGATGGTTTGGCTGCGGAGGGTGACGATTTTGGCGGCGTTGGTGAGGGTGAGGTGTCCGGCGATGTGGGCGGCGGCGATTTCGCCTTGGGAGTGGCCGATGACGGCGTCGGGGTGGATGCCGTTGGCCTGCCAGAGTGCGGCGAGGGAGACCATGATGGCGAAGGTGGTGGGTTGCAGGACGTCGACGCGGTTGAGTGAAGGGGCGTGGGGTGCGCCGGTGATGACGTCGATGAGGTTCCAGTCGGTGTAGGGGGCGAGGGCGTCGGCGCATTCGTGGAGGCGGGTGGCGAAGACGGGTGAGGTGTTGAGGAGTTGGGCTCCCATGCCTTGCCATTGGGCGCCCTGGCCGGGGAAGACGAAGACGGTCTTGCCGT
>NZ_JAGFNO010000123.1:0-861 GCF_017592595.1 Streptomyces sp. NEAU-YJ-81
TTGTTCGTTGATGATCATGTCTTGTGGGACGTGGGGATCTGACGAGCGGCCAGTGGGCCCGGCTTGAGCCGCTGCTGCCGCGGGGCATCAAGCCGGGTCGTCCGCAGGTGTGGACGCGACGACAACTGATAGACGGCATACGGTGGCGGACCCGCACCGGTGCTCCCTGGCGTGATGTGCCGGAACGTTACGGGCCATGGGACCGGGTCTATGACCTGTTCCGGCGCTGGCAGCGAGACGGAACGTGGGCTCGGATCGTCATGCAGCTCCAGGCCGAGGCCGACGCGAAGGGCCTGATCACCTGGGAGGTGAACGTCGACTCCACGGTCTGCCGTGCCCACCAGCACGCCGCTGGGGCGGCGAAAAGGGGGACCTCCAGAAGGAACCGCCCGGCGGGATCATCGTCGAGCCGGCCGACCACGGACTCGGACGCTCCCGGGGCGGACTGACCAGCAAGGTTCACCTCGCGGTCGAGCAGGGCCAGAAGCCGTTGTCGGTGGTGATCACCGCTGGCCAGCGGGGCGATTCCCCTCAGTTCGAGCCTGTCCTGGAAGCGATCCGGGTGCCCAGGCTTGGCCTGGGACGGCCACGCAACAGGCCGGATCGAGTGCGCGCCGACAAGGCGTACGACTCCCGCAAGAATCGCTCCTATCTGCGCAGACGCGGTATCAAAGCGACGATTCCGGTCCCTGCGGACCGCGTCCGCAACCGGCAGAAGCGCGGCTCGCGCGGCGGACGGCCACCGACGTTCGACAAGGCCGACTACAAGCATCGGCACGCGGTCGAGTGCGGGATCAACCGACTCAAGCGACACCGCGCGGTCGCCACGAGATACGACAAACTCGCCGTCCGCTACGAAGC
>NZ_JAGFNO010000124.1:0-853 GCF_017592595.1 Streptomyces sp. NEAU-YJ-81
CCGAACGCACCAACCCCCACACCGCAGCAGCCGCCACATCCGGCACATCCTCACCCAACACAGCAGCCACCGCACCCCGCGTCACCACCACCAACCGCGAACCAGCAAACCGCTCCTCAGCCAACCACCCCTGCACCACACCCAACACACGATGGGCGAGGTGGCGTGTGGCGGACGACAGATCCTGTGCACCCGGGCCCGACTCGGACACGCATGGCACGAGGACGACGTCCGGGGAGCCTGCCAGGGTGGCCAGTTCCGGGCAGCTGATTACGTTGTGGCCTGCCGCATCCAAGGCGGCGGTGAGGCCGAGATCGTCCGACCCGACGATCGCCCACTGAGCCTGGGATGCAACCCCCGGCATGTCCTCGGAAGGCACGCGATCCCATTCCACGGTGAACAGCGAGTCCCTGGCCACCTGCGGGGACGCGGTGAGCTGCTCGGCCACCACCGGCCGCCCCACGAGTGAGTCGACCGAGGCCACCGGTACCCCGTCGGCGTCCGCCACCAGCACCGAGATCCCCTCGGCTCCCGACGGCGACAAGCGCACCCGCAGCGCCGTCGCACCCGTGGCATACAGGGAGACACCCGTCCAGGCGAACGGCAGACGAGCGGGGCCCGTCTCCTCGCCGTCCGGGCCCACCCCGGCCATATGGAGGGCGGCGTCGAGGAGGGCCGGATGCAGACCGAACCGCCCCGCCTCCGCACGCTCCTCCTCCGCAAGCGCCACCTCCGCAAACACCTCATCACCACGACGCCACGCAGCCCGCACCCCCCGAAACACCGGCCCATACTCCAAACCCACCCCAGCCAACCGCTCATACACACCACCCACATCCACCGCCACCGCACC
>NZ_JAGFNO010000125.1:0-839 GCF_017592595.1 Streptomyces sp. NEAU-YJ-81
CCTGCCGGGGTCATGAACGCACCGCCTTGGCGAGTTGGCCGAGGCGGGCGGCGGTGAGTTCCAGCCAGCGCAGATCGGCCTCGAGATGGAAGAGGGCGTGGTCGCAGATGAGTTGGTCGCTGAGGTCGCCTTCGCGCTTGCGCTGGGTCAGTTCGCGCATCAGCCGAAGATGTTCGGCGCGTTGGACGTCGAGGAGATCGGCCGCGTCGCGCTCGGTGAGCAGGGCGATGACGACCTTGGTGTAGAGGACCGACTGGAGATAGGGCTCTGGCTTCTCGGGCTCGGTGAGCCAGTGCTCCACATCGGTGATGCCCGCGTCGGTGATGGCGTAGCGCTTGCGCTCCGGGCCACCGCCGTGCTCGATGCCGTCGACCTCCACCAGGCCGTTCTTCAGCAGCCGGGACATGGTCGAGTAGACCTGCCCGTAGTGCAGCGGGCGGTCGTGTCCGAATCGTTCGTCGAAGGCTCTCTTGAGGTCGTAGCCGTGGCGCGGGCCGCCCTCGAGGAGTCCGAGCAGGGTGTGGCCAATTGACATGCACGGCACTCTACATCATGCGTATACCTGGAGTGTATAGCTGCGCTGGAGAGTGTGTTATCGCAGGTCAGGTAGGTGCGGGCGGGGTCAGGGCTGGTTCGGTGCTCGGCCGGGGCCCTCGGGGCCCTCGGAGGGGCCCCCGCCCTCGGTGCCCTCGGCGGGCCGCCGTGGCGGGCGGCCCCGGCGCGGGATCGGGCGCACCGCGCCGGGCAGCCGGCCCGCGTCCGCGAGCGCCTTGCGCAGCAGGAACTCGATCTGCGCGTTGGCGCTGCGCAGCTCGTCGTTGGCCCAGCGCGCGAGGGCG
>NZ_JAGFNO010000126.1:0-818 GCF_017592595.1 Streptomyces sp. NEAU-YJ-81
TGAAGGACGAGGACGGCCTTCACGATGTCGGTGATGCGGGTCGTGCTGCAGCGCAGTTTCCGCAGCAGGCGCCATCCCTTGAGGGCGGCCATCGCCTGTTCTCCGACGCAGCGGGTTTTGGCGTGAGCGTTGTTCGCCCGCCGCTGCCAGCGCCGCAGGCGCCTGCCGCGGAAGGGAACGCGAACAGGGCGGCGGGCGCCCTGATAGCCCCGATCCGCGAAGCAGGTGATGTCCGCGCTGGTCAGTGCGTCGAGAGTGCCGTGGGTGCGGGCGGCGGTCAGGTCGTGCGTCGAGCCGGGGCAGGGCCGGCGAGGCCCACAGCAGACGACCGAGCGGGTCGGTGATCACCTGGATGTTCATGCCGTGCCGCTGGTGCTTCCCCGAGTAGAACGGTCGGTCGGCGGCGATGCGGTCGATCGGCAGCAGCGTCCCGTCCAGGATCATGTACGCCAGCCGCTTCGCCCGCCGCATCGCGGCGGGCAGGCTCTCGGCGAGCGCGGCGAGGACGTCGACGGTCTCATGGACGTAGCGGCACACGGTTGCCAGGCCGATGCCGAACCCGGCGGCGAGCCGGGTGTAGGTGTCGCCGCAGCGTAGATGGGCGAGGGCAAGGAGGGCCTGCCGTCCCGGCGTCAGGCGCCGCCAGCGGCTGCCGATCCGCTGCCGGTGGACGGCGAGTTGGCGGGCGAGGAAGCGTAAGGCCGAGCCGGACAGGTCGATCGCTGACGGGTACACAAGCACCGAGGCTCCTGGTGTTGCGGTTGCTCTTGGTCGACAACCCGTCTACCAGGAGCCTCGCCACGTCCACCAGCCAGCCC
>NZ_JAGFNO010000127.1:0-755 GCF_017592595.1 Streptomyces sp. NEAU-YJ-81
CATGTGCGCGCGGCCGATGAAGCCTATGCGCTGGGCGGTGACACCCCGGCGGCCAGCTATCTCGACCAGGCCAAGGTCCTGGCCGCGGCCGCCGAATCCGGCGCCGACGCCATCCACCCCGGCTACGGATTCCTCTCCGAGAACGCCGAATTCGCCCAGGCCGTCCTGGACGCGGGCCTGACCTGGATCGGCCCCCCGCCACACGCCATCCGCGACCTGGGCGACAAGGTCGCCGCCCGCCACATCGCCCAGCGCGCCGGCGCCCCCCTGGTCGCCGGCACCCCCGACCCGGTCTCCGGCGCGGACGAGGTCGTGGCCTTCGCCGAACAGCACGGCCTGCCCATCGCCATCAAAGCCGCCTTCGGCGGCGGCGGCCGCGGCCTGAAGGTCGCCCGCACCATGGAAGAAGTCCCCGAACTCTACGACTCCGCGGTCCGCGAAGCCGTCGCGGCGTTCGGGCGCGGGGAGTGCTTCGTCGAGCGCTACCTCGACAAGCCCCGCCATGTGGAGACCCAGTGCCTGGCCGACACCCACGGCAACGTCGTGGTCGTCTCCACCCGTGACTGCTCCCTCCAGCGCCGCCACCAGAAACTGGTCGAAGAGGCCCCGGCCCCCTTCCTGACCCAGGACCAGAACGACCAGCTCTACGCCGCCTCCAAGGCCATCCTCAAGGAAGCCGGCTACGTGGGGGCGGGGACGGTGGAGTTCCTGGTCGGTATGGACGGCACGATCTCGTTCCTGGAGGTCAACACCCG
>NZ_JAGFNO010000128.1:0-745 GCF_017592595.1 Streptomyces sp. NEAU-YJ-81
GGGTGACAGCCGACGGTAGCCGGTGAGCCAGGAGATCGTGCGCTCGATCACCCACCTTCGGCGGCCCAGTCGCTCGCTTGAGTCGATTCCTTTGCGGGCGATGCGGACGCCGATGTGTCGGCTGTGCAGCCATTGTCGCAGGTCAGGAAGATCGTAAGCCTTGTCGGCGTGCAGCCGTTGGAGCTTGGAATGGTCGCTGTGGGATTCGTGTCCTACGTGGAAATGCGCCACCATCGGCTTCAGCCCGAGGCTGTCGTGGGTGTTGGCCGCGGAGACTCCGACGCGTAGGGGCAGTCCGTTCGCGTCCGACAGGACGTGCATCTTGGAACCCGGTTTGCCCCGGTCCACGGGCGACGGACCTGTGTGTTCGCCCCCTTTTTGGCGCGGACGTGAGCGGAGTCGAGTACCGCCCGGGACAGGTCGACCAGGCCCTGGCCGGTGAGCATCTCGAGCACCTTCTGGTGCAGCCGTCCCCAGACTCCCGCCCGCGACCAGATCAGAAACCGGCGGTGCACCGTCGACTTCGAGGCACCGAAACAGGGCGGCAGAGCCCGCCACGCACAGCCGCTGACCAGCACGTAGACGATGGCCGCGAACACCGCCTCGTCATCGATGTTGGCCACCCCGCCGCCTTGCGGCCGCACTCGCGCCGACGGCAGCAACGGCCTGGCGATCTCCCACAGCCCCACCGGCACGATCCATCCCCACCGTCCACTCCCCATACTCGGCCAACGACCAACTGACC
>NZ_JAGFNO010000129.1:0-726 GCF_017592595.1 Streptomyces sp. NEAU-YJ-81
ACGCATCCGTGGCTGCTCGACCACGCCGTGATGGGTTCGGTGTTGCTGCCGGGTACGGCTTTTGTGGAGCTGGCGGTTCGCGCGGGTGACCAGGTCGGTTGTGACCAGGTCGAGGAGTTGACGCTGGAGGCGCCGCTGGTGCTTCCCGAGGTGGGAGGCGTTCAGCTTCAGCTTTCGGTGGGTGCGCCGGATGGCTCCGGTCGTCGTGCGTTCGAGGTGTACTCGCGGTTCGAGGACGCGGCTGCCGATGAGCCGTGGCTGCGCCACGCCTCGGGTGTGCTGATGGAGGGCGCTTCGGCGCCGTCGTTCGATCTGGGGGTGTGGCCGCCGGCGGGTGCGACGCCGGTTGCGCTCGATGGTCTCTACGAGGGCATGGCGGGCTTGGGGCTCGCTTACGGTCCGGTGTTCCAGGGGCTGAGGTCCGCGTGGCGGCTCGGTGACGAGGTCTTCGCGGAGCTGGAGCTGCCGGAGGAGGCGCGGTCCGAGGCGGGCGCGTTCGGTCTGCATCCGGCGCTGCTGGACTCGGCGCTGCATGCGGTGGGTCTTGGTGGTCTGATCGAGGGTGCGGACGGGGCGCGGCTGCCGTTCGCGTGGGCTGGTGTGTCGTTGCACGCGGTGGGTGCTTCGGTGTTGCGGGTGCGGTTGTCGTCGGCTGGTGCGGATGCGGTGTCGCTGGCGGTGGCCGATGGTGCCGGGCGTGCCGTGTTGTCGGTGGATTCGCTGGTG
>NZ_JAGFNO010000013.1:0-248733 GCF_017592595.1 Streptomyces sp. NEAU-YJ-81
GAGTACATGGCGGCGCTGCTCACCTCGGTGCGTGACGACAAGGACAAGTCGGCGGTCTATCTGAACGAGTGCCGTCGTATGGGCATCAAGGTGCTGCCGCCGAACGTCAATGAGTCCGAGGCCAACTTCACCGCTCAGGGTGATGATGTGATCCTCTTCGGTCTCACGGCGGTCCGCAACGTCGGTCAGAACGTGGTGGAAGCGATCATCCGTGGCCGTAAGGCCAAGGGGAAGTACGCCTCGTTCCCGGACTACCTGGACAAGGTCGAGGCGGTCGTGTGCAACAAGCGCACCACCGAATCGCTGATCAAGGCGGGCGCGTTCGACGAGATGGGCCACACCCGTAAGGGGCTCACGGCGCACTACGAGGCGCTGATCGACAATGTGGTCGCGGTCAAGCGCAAGGAGGCCGAGGGGCAGTTCGACCTCTTCGGCGGCATGGCCGGTGACGGCGGGGACGGCGAGGGGCCGGGCTTCGGCCTCGACGTCGAGTTCTCGGACATCGAATGGGAGAAGACCTATCTGCTGGCCCAGGAGCGGGAGATGCTCGGTCTCTACGTCTCCGACCACCCGCTCCTCGGTCTGGAGCAACTGCTGGCCGGCACGGCGGACGCCACCGTCGCGCAGCTCACCGGCGGTGACTTCGCGGACGGCGCGGTCGTCACGGTCGGCGGGATCATCTCCGGTCTGCAGCGCAAGATGACCAAACAGGGCAACGCCTGGGCCATCGCCACCGTGGAGGACCTGGCCGGCTCCATCGAGTGCATGTTCTTCCCGGCCACCTATCAACTGGTGTCGGCCCAACTCGTCGAGGACACGGTGGTGTTCGTCAAGGGCCGTCTCGACAGACGCGAGGACGTGCCCCGGCTGGTGGCGATGGAACTGGCGGTCCCCGACCTGAGCGCCCGCCATGCCCCGCTGTGCCTGGAGATGCTCGAAGCGCGGGTGACACCGCGCTCCGTCCAGCAGCTCAAGGAGATCCTCCAGGCCCACCCGGGACCGACCGAGGTACATCTGCGGGTGCGTGGCCGGACCAGGACCACCGTCTACCGGCTGGGCTACCGTATTGGCATCCGGCCCGAGTTCTGGGCGGATCTCAAAGCGGCGGTGGCCGTCACCCGGGCGACATGAGCCGGGCCACCACCGGGGTCACACGATCTACTCCCCCATTACGCAAGCGACTTGCAATTCTTGCGCTACGCTTGCGTGCATGACGCGACGACTTGCTGAAGTGGCGAAGAAGGTCGGTGTCAGCGAGGCCACGGTCAGCCGGGTGCTCAATGGCAAGCCCGGGGTCTCCGAAGCCACCCGGCAGGCGGTGCTGTCCGCGCTGGACGTCCTCGGCTACGAGCGGCCCACCCAGCTGCGGGGCGACCGGGCCCGGCTGGTCGGGCTGGTCCTGCCCGAGCTGCAGAACCCCATCTTCCCCGCGTTCGCCGAGGTCATCGGCGGGGCGCTGGCGCAACTGGGGCTGACTCCGGTGCTGTGCACGCAGACCAAGGGCGGGGTCTCCGAGGCCGATTACGTGGACCTGCTGCTGCAACAGCAGGTCTCCGGGGTGGTGTTCGCGGGCGGGCTGTTCGCGCAGGCCGACGCGCCGCATGACCACTACCGGCTGCTCGCCGAGCGCAACATCCCGGTGGTGCTGATCAACGCGGCCATCGAGCATCTCGGCTTCCCTGGCGTTTCCTGCGACGACGCCGTGGCCGTGGAGCAGGCGTGGCGGCATCTGGCCTCCCTCGGCCACGAGCGGATCGGGCTCGTGCTCGGCCCCGGTGACCATATGCCGTCGGCACGCAAGCTGGCCGCCGCGCGCGCGGTCGCCGGCCGGCTGCCGGAGGAGTTCGTGGCCCGGGCGATCTTCTCGATCGAGGGCGGCCACGCCGCGGCCTCCCGGCTGATCGACCGGGGGGTCACGGGCATCATCTGCGCCAGTGATCCGCTGGCCCTGGGGGCGATCCGGGCGGCGCGGCGCAAGGGGTTCGGCGTGCCGTCGCAGGTGTCCGTGGTCGGCTACGACGACTCCGCGTTCATGAACTGCACCGAGCCGCCGCTGACCACCGTCCGCCAGCCCATCGAGGCCATGGGCAGGGCGGCCGTGGAGCTGCTGAACGCACAGATCGGCGGCGCGGCCGTACCGTCCGAGGAGCTGTTGTTCGAGCCGGAGCTGGTGGTGCGCGGCTCCACCGCGCAGGCGCCACGGGAGTGAGCGCGGGGCCAGTCGAGATGCGGTCGGCAGGGCGCTCGGCAGGCGGTCGACAGGGGGTCGGCAAGTGGTCGGCAGGCGCGCGGCAGGCTCAATCCACCTGATCCACAGTCCAGTTGAATAATTACAGAATCTACGCGACATCTTGCGGCCCGTTGTCGACGGTGCTTGAGTGTGCGGCGCACTCACGGTTGTGTGCGCCCCGCTCGCGGCCGTGGGGCTTCCCTGCTCCTGTACAGAGGGGTCCACCCATGAGAAGCACCGGGTTCCGCCGTACGCTCATCGCGCTCAGCGCCTGCTCCCTCGCCCTCACCGCCTGCGGAGGGTCGAACGACGACTCGGCGGGCGGAAAGACGCGTATCACCGTCAACTGCATGCCGCCCAAGAGCGCCAAGGTCGACCGCAAGTTCTTCGAGGAGGACATCGCCTCCTTCGAGAAGCAGAACCCGGACATCGACGTCGTCGCGCATGACGCGTTCCCCTGCCAGGACCCGAAGACCTTCGACGCCAAGCTGGCCGGCGGCCAGATGGAGAACGTCTTCTACACGTACTTCACCGACGCCCGGCATGTCGTCGACATCAACCAGGCGGCCGATCTCACGCCTTACGTCAAGGAGTTGAAGAGCTACCCCACCCTCCAGAAGCAGCTACGCGACATCTACACGGTCGACGGCAAGGTCTACGGCATCCCGCGCACCGGCTACTCGATGGGCCTGATCTACAACCGCAAGCTCTTCGAGAAGGCCGGACTCGACCCCGACAAGCCGCCGATGACCTGGGAAGAGGTCCGCGCCGACGCCAAGAAGATCGCCGCGCTGGGCAATGGCACGGTCGGCTACGCGGACTACAGCGCACAGAACCAGGGCGGCTGGCACTTCACGGCGGAGCTGTACGCACAGGGCGGCGACGTCATCAGCGCCGACGGCGAGAAGGCCACCATCGACACCCCCGAGGCGCGCGCCGTCCTGCGGAATCTGCATGACATGCGCTGGGTGGACGACTCGATGGGCAGCAAGCAGCTCCTCGTCATCAACGACGCCCAGCAGATGATGGGCTCGGGCAAACTGGGCATGTACCTCGCCGCGCCCGACAACATCCCGATCCTGGTGAAGGAGAAGGGCGGCAACTACAAGGACCTCGCCATCGCCCCCATGCCCGGTGGCAAGGGCACACTCATCGGCGGCGACGGCTATATGTTCCAGAAGAAGGACACCCCCGCCCAGATCCGGGCCGGCCTCAAGTGGCTCGACCATATGTTCCTGACCCCGGGCAAGGGTTTCCTCGGCGACTACGTCCGCGCCAAGAAGAACGACGCCCCGGTGGGCCTGCCCGAGCCGCGGCTGTTCACCGGCGCCGCCGACGCCAAGGACCAGCAGGTCAAGAAGGCCAACGCCAATGTCCCCGTGGACAACTACCAGACCTTCCTGGACGGCAATCAGAAGCTGCGGATGAAGATCGAGCCGCCGCACGCCCAGCAGATCTACTCCGTGCTCGACGGAGCCGTCTCCGCCGTCCTGACCAAGAAGGACGCCGACATCGACCAGCTCATCGAGGACGCCTCCGGAAAGATCGACAGCATCCTGGCCCGGGGCTGACCCGATGACCAAGACCGCTGCGCGGCCGCCCGCCGAGGCGATCGCCGTCCACCCAGTGCAGGCGCCGCCCCCGGCGGGGGGTCGGGGGCGGCGCCGCCTCGCCGACCAGGCCCGCGCGTACGGCTTCCTCCTCGGCGGTCTCGTCTGCTTCGCGCTGTTCTCCTGGTATCCGGCGATCCGCGCGGTCGTGATCGCCTTCCAGAAGTACACGCCCGGCTCGTCCCCCGAATGGGTGGGCACCGCCAACTTCACCCGGGTCCTGCACGATCCGGAGTTCACGGCGGCGTGGCGGAACACCCTCACCTTCACGCTGCTGGCGCTGGTCATCGGCTTCGCGATCCCGTTCCTGCTCGCCCTCGTCCTCAATGAACTCCGGCACGCCAAGGCGTTCTTCCGGGTCGTGGTCTATCTGCCGGTGATGATCCCGCCGGTGGTCAGCGCCCTGCTGTGGAAGTGGTTCTACGATCCCGGCGCCGGGCTGGCCAACGAGGCGCTGCGCTTCGCGCATCTGCCCACCTCGAACTGGTCCAACGGCGCCGACACCGCCCTGGTCTCCCTCGTCATCGTCGCCACCTGGGCCAATATGGGCGGCACCGTCCTGATCTATCTGGCGGCGCTGCAGTCCATCCCCGGTGAGCTGTACGAGGCGGCCGAGCTGGACGGCGCGAGCCTGCTGCAACGCGTCCGCCATGTCACGATCCCCCAGACGCGGTTCGTCATCCTGATGCTGATGCTGCTGCAGATCATCGCGACGATGCAGGTCTTCACCGAACCCTTCGTGATCACCGGCGGCGGCCCGGAGAACGCCACGGTCACCGTCCTCTACCTCATCTACAAATACGCCTTCCTCTACAACGACTTCGGTGGCGCGTGTGCGCTGAGCGTCATGCTGCTCGTGCTGCTCGGCGCCTTCTCCGCCCTCTATCTGCGGCTGACCCGCTCCGGGGAGGACGAAGCGTGAGCACCCGGACCCTCGTCTCCCCCGCCGCCCTGGCCCGCCCCCGCGGCCGGGCCGTCTACTGGACGGTCTTCACGGCCGTGGTGGTGCTGTTCGCGATCGCCTTCCTCTTCCCCGTCTACTGGATGGTGACCGGTGCGATGAAGTCGCCGGACGAGGTGGCGCAGACCCCGCCCTCTCTCGTCCCGAAGCAGTGGCACTCCAGCGGATACACCGACGCCTGGGACCTGATGCAGCTTCCGCAGCATCTGTGGAACACGGTGGTCCAGGCGACCGGTGCCTGGCTGTTCCAGCTCGTCTTCTGTACGGCCGCCGCCTACGCCCTGTCCAAACTGAAGCCCGCCTTCGGCAAGGTGATCCTCGGTGGCATCCTCGCCACACTGATGGTCCCGGCCCAGGCGCTGGTCGTGCCGAAGTATCTGACCGTCGCCGATCTGCCGCTGATCCACACCAGCCTGCTCAACGACCCGCTCGCGATCTGGCTGCCGGCCGTGGCCAACGCCTTCAACCTCTATCTCCTCAAGCGGTTCTTCGACCAGATCCCGCGCGACGTCCTGGAGGCCGCCGAGATCGACGGCGCCGGAAAGCTGCGCACCCTGTGGTCGATCGTGCTGCCCATGTCGCGTCCGGTGCTCGGCGTCGTGTCGATCTTCGCGCTGGTCGCGGTGTGGCAGGACTTCCTGTGGCCGCTGATGGTCTTCTCCGACACCGGCAAGCAGCCGATCAGCGTCGCACTCGTCCAGCTGTCGCAGAACATCCAGCTGACCGTGCTCATCGCCGCGATGGTCATCGCCAGCATCCCGATGGTCGCGCTGTTCCTCGTCTTCCAGCGGCACATCATCGCCGGGATCAGCGCGGGCAGCACGAAGGGCTGATACCGCCCCCTCGACAGAAAGGCATCCACCGTGGCCCAGCCCACCCCTGCCCGGACGCCCCACGACTGGTGGCGCTCCGCCGTCATCTACCAGGTGTATGTGCGCAGCTTCGCCGACGGGGACGGCGACGGCACCGGCGACCTCGCGGGCGTCCGCGCCAGGCTGCCGTACCTCGCCGAACTCGGCGTCGACGCACTGTGGTTCAGCCCCTGGTACCAGTCGCCCATGAAGGACGGCGGCTATGACGTCGCCGACTACCGCGCCATCGACCCGGCCTTCGGCACCCTGGCCGAGGCGGAGAAGCTCATCGCCGAGGCCCGGGAGCAGGGCATTCGCACGATCGTCGACATCGTGCCGAACCACGTCTCCGACCAGCACCCCTGGTGGCGTGCCGCTCTCGCCGGCGGCCCCGAGCGCGAGCTGTTCCACTTCCGCCCGGGCCGCGGTGACCACGGTGAACTGCCGCCCAACGACTGGAAGTCGGAGTTCGGCGGCCCGGCGTGGACCCGGCTGCCCGACGGCCTCTGGTATCTGCATCTGTTCGCCCCCGAGCAGCCGGACCTCAACTGGGCGCACCCGGCCGTACGCCAGGAACACGAGGACATCCTGCGCTTCTGGTTCGAGCGGGGTGTCGCGGGCGTCCGCATCGACTCGGCCGCCCTCCTGGCCAAGGATCCCCGACTGCCCGACTTCGTCGAGGGCCGCGATCCGCATCCGTATGTCGACCGCGACGAACTCCATGACATCTACCGCTCCTGGCGCGGGGTGGCCGACGAGCACGGAGGTGTGTTCGTCGGCGAGGTGTGGCTGCCCGACAGCGAGCGCTTCGCCCGCTATCTGCGCCCGGACGAGCTGCACACCGCCTTCAACTTCTCCTTTCTGGCCTGCCCCTGGGAGCCCCGGCGGCTGCGGGCGTCGATCGACGAGACGCTCGCCGAACACGCTCCGGTGGGCGCGCCCGCCACGTGGGTGCTGTGCAACCACGATGTGACCCGCACAGTCACCCGCTACGGGCGCGAGGACACCGGTTTCGACTTCGCCACCAAGGTCTTCGGCACCCCCACCGACCTCGCCCTCGGCACCCGGCGGGCGCGGGCCGCCGCCCTGCTGTCGCTGGCCCTGCCCGGCGCCGTCTACGTCTACCAGGGGGAGGAACTGGGCCTGCCCGAGGCCGACATCCCCCGCGACCGCATCCAGGACCCGATGCACTTCCGCTCCGGCGGCACCGACCCGGGCCGCGACGGCTGCCGGGTGCCGCTGCCGTGGGGGGCCAAGGCGCCGTACGCCGGTTTCGGCTCGCACCAGGAGCCGTGGCTGCCGCAGCCCGCGCACTGGCCGGCGCACGCGGCCGATACGCAGGAGGCGGATCCGGGGTCGATGCTCGCCCTCTACCGCGAGGCGATCCGCATCCGCCGCGCCACCCCCGGTTTCGGCGACGGGCCGCTGACCTGGCTCCCCTCGGCCGACGGTGTCCTGGCCTTCGCCCGTGACAACGGCCTGGTCTGCATGGTCAACCTCGCGGACACCCCCGCCGAGCTGCACGGCACCTCCCGGCTGCTGCTCTCCAGCGGCCCGCTGGACGACCAGGGCCGCCTTCCGCAGGACACGGCGGCCTGGCTGCTCGCCTGAACCACCCCCACCGCACCGCGCTATCCCCACCCCCACCACGAAGGGATCAGCACATGCACAGCAGCAGCATCGCATCGGCATCCGCCAGGCGCTTGTCGGCGATCGGCGTGGCCGTCGCCCTGGCGGCCGGCATGCTCGTCACCCTGACCCCCACGGCCGCACACGCGGCGGCGGGCGCCTCTCTGCCCTTCACCTCGGTCGAGGCCGAGTCGGCCGCCACCACGGGTACGAAGATCGGCCCCGATTTCACCCAGGGCACGCTCGCCTCCGAGGCGTCCGGACGCCAGGCCGTCCGCCTCGCCACCGGCCAGCGCGTCGAGTTCACCGCACCGCGCGCCGCCAACGCGGTGAACGTCTCCTACAGCGTGCCCGACGGCCAGTCGGGCGCGCTCAACGTCTATGTCAACGGCACCAAGCTGGCCAAGACCCTCACGGTCACGTCCAAGTACTCGTATGTGGACACCGGCTGGATCATGGGGTCGAAGACCCACCACTTCTACGACAACGCCCGGCTGCTGCTCGGCCAGAACGTCCAGGCCGGTGACAAGATCGCCTTCGAGGCGGCGAACGCCCAGGTCACCGTCGATGTGGCCGACTTCGAGCAGGTCGCGGCGGCGGCGAGCCAGCCCGCCGGATCGGTCTCGGTCACCTCCAAGGGCGCCGACCCCAGCGGGCAGGGCGACTCCACCCAGGCGTTCCGGGACGCCATCGCCGCCGCCCAGGGCGGCGTGGTCTGGATCCCGCCGGGTGACTACAAGCTGACCTCCTCCCTGAGCGGTGTCCAGAACGTCACCCTGCAGGGCGCCGGCGGCTGGCACTCCGTCGTGCACAGCTCGCGGTTCATCGACCAGACCAGCTCCTCCGGCAACGTCCACATCAAGGACTTCGCGGTCATCGGCGAGGTCACCGAGCGCGTCGACTCCAACCCGGACAACTTCGTCAACGGCTCGCTCGGCCCGGGCTCCAGCGTGTCGGGCATGTGGCTCCAGCATCTGAAGGTCGGTCTCTGGCTGACCGGCAACAACGACAACCTCGTGATCGAGAACAACCGCATCCTCGACACCACCGCCGACGGCCTCAACCTCAACGGCAGCGCCAAGGAGGTGAGGGTCCGCAACAACTTCCTGCGCAACCAGGGCGACGACTCGCTCGCCATGTGGTCGCTGAACTCCCCGGACGTGAGCAGCAGCTTCGAGAACAACACCATCTCCCAGCCGAACCTCGCCAATGGCATCGCGATCTACGGCGGCAGGGACATCACGGTCAAGAACAACCTGATCTCCGACACCAATGCCCTGGGCAGCGGCATCGCCATCTCCAACCAGAAGTTCCTGGACCCCTTCCACCCGCTGGCCGGCACCATCACGGTCGACGGCAACACGCTCATCCGCGCGGGCGCCATGAACCCCAACTGGAACCATCCGATGGGCGCCCTGCGCGTCGACTCCTACGACAGCGCGATCGACGCCACCGTCAACGTCACCAACACGACCATCACGGACAGCCCGTACAGCGCCTTCGAGTTCGTCTCCGGCGGCGGCCGGGGCTACGCGGTCAAGAACGTCAATGTGACCGGCGCGACCGTGACCAACCCCGGAACGGTCGTCGTCCAGGCCGAGGCGCAGGGAGCGGCGAAGTTCAGCAATGTCACCGCCTCCAGCGTCGGCGTGGCGGGCGTCTACAACTGCCCGTTCCCGGCCGGTTCGGGCACCTTCGAGGTCGCCGACGGCGGCGGCAACTCCGGCTGGAGCAGCGACTGGTCGGACTGCTCCACCTGGCCCCAGCCCGGCCAGGGCAACCCGGACCCCGACCCGGGCCGCAACCTCGCCAAGGGCCGCCCGGCCACCGCGACCGGCTCCCAGGACGTCTACACCCCCGGCAAGGCGGTGGACGGCGACGCCGGCACCTACTGGGAGTCGGCCAACAACGCCTTTCCGCAGGCCCTGACCGTGGACCTGGGCTCCAGCCAGGCCGTCCGCCGGCTGGTGCTGAAGCTGCCGCCCTCCTCCGCGTGGGGTGCCCGTACCCAGACCCTGTCCGTGCTGGGCAGCGCGGATGGCTCCGCGTACTCGACGGTGGTGGGCTCGCAGGGCTACCGCTTCGACCCGGCGACCGGCAACAAGGTCACCGTCGACCTGCCCGGCACCACGCAGGTGCGCTACCTGAAGCTCAATGTCACCGGCAACACGGGCTGGCCGGCGGCCCAGCTCAGTGAGGTGGAGGCGTACCTGACCTCGTGACCCTCGCCCCCGCGCTTCGCCGCCCGGAGCCGCCCAGAACCACTCGGACGCCCCGGTTCCCGGCCCGGCGAAGCGCGGGACGAGGCGCTGGATCACGAGCATTACCAGGAGCGCTTGCATGATCATGCATAAGACTGCATACTCCTGCTGTGTCCAAAGTTCTCACCTCCCTCCCTGTCGGCGAACGCGTCGGGATCGCCTTCTCCGGCGGCCTCGACACCTCGGTAGCGGTCGCGTGGATGCGCGACAAGGGCGCGGTGCCCTGCACCTATACCGCCGACATCGGCCAGTACGACGAGCCCGACATCGCCTCGGTCCCCGGGCGCGCCACGACGTACGGCGCGGAGGTCGCCCGGCTGGTCGACTGCCGGGCGGCCCTGGTGGAGGAGGGGCTCGCGGCCCTTGCCTGCGGGGCGTTCCACATCCGCTCCGGCGGCCGCAGCTACTTCAACACCACCCCGCTCGGGCGGGCGGTCACCGGCACTCTGCTGGTGCGCGCCATGCTCGAGGACAATGTGCAGATCTGGGGCGACGGCTCCACCTTCAAGGGCAATGACATCGAGCGGTTCTACCGCTACGGCCTGCTGGCCAACCCCTCCCTGCGGATTTACAAGCCGTGGCTGGACGCCGACTTCGTCAGCGAGCTCGGCGGCCGCAAGGAGATGTCGGAGTGGCTGGTCGCCCACGACCTGCCCTACCGGGACAGCACCGAGAAGGCCTACTCGACCGACGCCAACATCTGGGGCGCGACCCACGAGGCCAAGTCGCTCGAGCACCTCGACACGGGCATCGAGCTCGTCGAGCCGATCATGGGCGTGCGGTTCTGGGACCCGGCGGTCGAGATAGCGGCCGAGGACGTCACGATCGGCTTCGAGCAGGGCCGCCCCGTGACGATCAACGGCAAGGAGTTCGCCTCCGCCGTCGATCTGGTGCTGGAGGCCAACGCCGTCGGCGGCCGGCACGGCATGGGCATGTCCGACCAGATCGAGAACCGCGTCATCGAGGCCAAGAGCCGGGGCATCTACGAGGCACCGGGTATGGCGCTGCTGCACGCGGCGTACGAGCGGCTGGTCAACGCGATCCACAACGAGGACACCGTCGCCACCTACCACAGCGAGGGACGGCGGCTCGGCCGGCTGATGTACGAGGGCCGCTGGCTGGACCCGCAGGCGCTGATGGTGCGCGAGTCGCTGCAGCGCTGGGTCGGTGCGGCGATCACCGGCGAGGTGACCCTGCGGCTGCGGCGCGGTGAGGACTACTCCATTCTCGACACCTCCGGACCGGCGTTCAGCTACCACCCGGACAAGCTCTCCATGGAGCGGACCGAGGACTCCGCCTTCGGGCCGGTGGACCGGATCGGCCAGCTGACCATGCGCAATCTCGACATCGCCGACTCGCGCGCCAAGCTGGAGCAGTACGCCGGTCTTGGCATGGTCGGCAACGCGCATCCGGCGCTGATCGGCGCCGCGCAGGCGGCCTCGACCGGGCTGATCGGCGCGATGCCCCAGGGCGCCTCCGAGGCGATCGCCTCGGACGGACATGTGTCCGGGCAGGACACGCTGCTCGACCGCGCCGCGATGGAGTTCGGCGCCGACTAGGTCTTCGCTCCACCGCGCGCGACAACGGCCAGGGCACCCCTCGACGGGCGTCCTGGCCGTGCGCTTTCCCTGGTGGCACGAGAGGTATTGACGCCCCGGGTGAGTCCTCTATCATCCAGGGCGTCCGAATGACCGGCCGGCATTCGATATATCGAACGCACGTCAACGCGCCCAGCACGACAGCACCCGCACCCCGCACCCCCGCACCATCCGTTCCGGTAAGGCCCTCCCCACGCGCCACCGTGCCGGATCCACGAAGGCGCCCGCGGTGCTCGTGCGGCGGGCCTCCGACCGCCCCTTGGAGCCCCGCATGCTTCCACCCGGACGACGTCCTCATCCCCGCCCCTGCCACGCGGCGGTGGTGTTCCTGTTAGGTCTGGCGATGTCGCTGTTCGCCCTCCCCCTGGGGCCGGCCGCCGCCCAGGGCGCGAGCGCACCGGCCACCGAGAGAGCCACCGCCCAGCTGCCCGGCAGCTTCCAGTGGTCCTCCAGCGGCGAGCTGATCGCCCCCAAACCCGATGCGAGCCATCCCGTGGTTTCCGTCAAGGACCCGACCGTGATCCAGGCGGGCGGCAAGTGGCATGTCTTCATGACGACCGCGAACACCGCGGGCGCCTGGAGCATGGCCTACACCAGCTTCACCGACTGGTCGCAGGCGAGCTCGGCCCCGCTGACCTATCTGGACACCAACCCCAACATCGGCACCCGGTACGCCGCCGCTCCCCAGGTGTTCTACTTCGCGCCCAAACGCCTGTGGTACCTCGTGTACCAGACCGGCCCGCCGTCCTACTCCACCAGCACCGACCCCGGTAACCCCCAGAGCTGGTCGGCGCCCAAAACCTTCGACAACGCGGCGGGCGCCAATACGCTCGACTACTGGGTCATCTGCGACGACACCAAGTGCTATCTGTTCTCCTCGGACGACAACGGCCACCTCTTCCGCTCGGAGACCACCGTCGGCGAGTTCCCGGGCGGCTTCCGCAACACCCAACTCGTCCTGCAAGACTCCAAGTTCGCCCTGTTCGAGGGCGAGGCCGTCTACCGCGTACAGGGGACCAACACCTATCTGCTCATGATGGAGGCCATCGGCAGCGACGGCAGGCGCTACTACCGCTCCTTCACCGCCCAGGGGCTCACCGGTCAGTGGCAGCCCCTGGCGGCCACCGAGTCCAACCCCTTCGCGCGCAGCAACAACGTGTCCTTCCCGGCCGGGGCCTGGACCCGCGACATCAGCCACGGTGAGCTCATCCGGACCGGAAACGACCAGACCATGACCATCAACCCGTGTCGTCTCCAATTCCTCTACCAGGGCATGAACCCCTCGGCCGGCGGGGACTACTCACAACTCCCCTGGCGGCTGGGACTGCTCACCCAGACGAACGCCACCTGCTGACCACTCCCGCATACGCCACAGCGGCGGGGGCCCCCCCCCACCGGGGGGGGGGGCGCCGGCGGGGGGGGGGGGGGGGCGGGGCCCGCGCCCCCCCCCCCCCCCCCCCCCCCGGGCGCCCCCCCCCCGCGGGGGGGGCCCCCGCGCCGCCGGAGGGGCCGGGCGCGGGCCGGGTCAGCTCACGGGCTTGTCCGCCGCACCGCCGCCCAGGCCATCGACGTACGAGGCGATCCAGGCCAGCGGGGCGTTCCAGTTGATGGTGATCTCGTTGGTGGAGTACGCCATCAGGCTGTCGGTGTAGCACATCGCCGGGGCGCAACCCTTCAGCTTCTTCTTGGCGACCACGTCCTGCAGCCCGGAGTTCGGGCCACCGGCCAGCGAACCGGGTGCCGGATGCGGCAGCTTGTGGTCACGCTGGTGCGCCCAGAAGCGGTGGTGCTGGTTGTGCGAGTTCCGTTCGCCGTAGCCGGTGACATAGGACTGGTTGAGCGGATTTCCGCCCAGCACGTAGTCCATGCCGCGGAGCACCGCGTCGAGGTAGCGGGGCTTGCCCGTCAGGTCGTGTGCGGTGGCGAGCACGATCATGTTGTTCAGCACCTGGCTGTTGGAGCCCCACTCGTACTTGCCGTCCTTCGGCGCGTACGGAACGCCGTAGGCCGACTTCGCGGAGTCCGCGGCGTAGCGGTCGGCGGCCTTCGTCACCATCGTGCGCACCTCGGCGCGCTGCTTCGCGGTGAGCTTGTTGGGGACGGTGGCCAGGTCGAGCGCGCCGAGGCCCGCGGTCGAGGCCCACGACATGCCGCCGCCGCGCGGGAAGAGCGCGTCGACGTCGCGGTGCAGCGGCGAGCCGAGCACCGCCTTGGCGTAGGTGTGATCACCGGTGCTGAGGAACAGCTCGGCCGCGGCCCAGTAGAACTCGTCGCCCACGTACCGGTCGCCGTAGGCACCGCCGCCCGTGGAGTCCTTGTCGCTGGCGAAGATCTTCGGATGTGCCTTGGCCGCGTCCCACGCGGTCCGGGCCGCGTGCAGGCAGCGGGCGGCGAACTCCGGGTCGTAGGACTTGAAGACGCGGGCGCTCTGCGCGGCGGAGGCCGCCAGGTTGAGCGTGGCCGCGGTGGACGGCTTGTGCAGCTCACGCTGCTGCTTGTCCTGGTCGGGCCGGGTCGGGAACCCGGTCCACTGCTTGTCGTGCACCTTGTGGAACGCCATACCGGCGAGCGGCTTGCCCTGGGGCACCTGCATGCGCAGAAGGAATTCCATCTCCCAGCGGGCCTCGTCCAGGATGTCCGGGACACCGTTGCCACGCTCGGGCACCCGGAGCCGGCCGTCGCCGAGCGGCGCGGGGTCGACGCCCTTGGTGGTGTGGGTGCGCTCGTACGCGGACATCAGCTGGGCCACCGAGATGCCGCCGTTGACGACGTACTTGCCCTGGTCACCGGCGTCGTACCAGCCACCGGAGACATTCCGGCGGTAGTCGCACTCGCCCTTCTGGCACGGGACGTCGGTGTCGCCCCGGTGCGGGGCGGCCTTGTCATGGCCCGCGGGGCGGGCGTACTTCGGGCCCACGAGGTCCGCGTCGATCTTGATGCCGCTGCGGTTGTGGTAGAAGTACGCCAGCGCGTCGCTCCGCAGCGAGCGGTAGAGGTGGTCACCGATGGTGAACGGCTCGCTCTTCTTCCCGTCGATGGTGACGGTGTACCCCTCGCCCGCGTCGGTGACCTTGCCGAAGTCGAAGGTCTGGACGTTCTGCCGGGAGCTCGGGTCGACGCCCGCGGGGTGGGTGGTCCCGCTCGCCCGTTTGGTGCCGTCGGCAGCCCGGAGCGTCCAGGTCAGCGGCTTGGTGGCAGTCGTGACCACGGTGCCCTTCTTGGGGCCGTGGGTCAGATAGCCGACCTGGTTCACCCGCACCGGCGAGCCGGTGTCGGCCTTGGGGGCGGCCGTCCCGGAGCCGTGCCGTGCGTGGTGGCCCACGGCGCCTGCCGCGGGTGCGGTCAGCGCGCCGACGGCGAGGCCGGCCGCGATCGCCGCGCCCAGCATGCGGCGGCGGCGATCGGTCCGATCAGGGGCGGTACGTACGCGAGGAGCAGAAGACAAGTCTCAGCACTTCCGAGGGTTTCGGCGTCTTTTCCGTCCCTCAGAGGCTAAGGAAACGTCCTGGCCTGCAGCTTCGTACGCTTAGCCGAAATCCGGGTACACCAGGTGACCGAGGCCCGCCTCCTTCAATCGAGGTATTCCGGCAGGTGAGCAGGGGTGGCGGCGGGCTACCAGCGGGGCCTACCAGCGGGCGAGGTCGGCCTGGAAGGACGGGTCGAAGCGCCGCATGTACCCGGTGTCATCGCGGTTGCGCTGTCCGCAGTGGACGTACTGCTCGTGCAGCCGCGCCAGGGCGTCGGGGTCCAGTTCCACACCGAGGCCGGGGGCGGTCGGCACGGGCACCGAGCCATCGGCGAACGTCAGCGCGCCGTCCACGATCACGTCCTCGGTCTTCCAGGGCCAGTGGGTGTCGCAGGCGTAGGTGAGGTTCGGGGTGGCCGCGGCCAGGTGGGTCATCGCGGCCAGGCTGATCCCCAGATGCGAGTTCGAGTGCATGGACAGGCCCATGCCGAAGGTGTCGCAGATACCGGAGAGCAGCTTGGAACGGCGCAGTCCGCCCCAGTAGTGGTGGTCGGAGAGGACGACCTGGACGGCGTCGGCGGCCACCGCGGGGGCCAGCTCATCGAAGGCGACCACGCACATGTTGGTGGCCAGTGGCATGGGGACCTCGCGGGCGACCGCGGCCATGCCGTCGATCCCGGGGGTGGGGTCCTCCAGGTACTCCAGCACGCCGTCGAGCGCGCGCCCGACCTTCACCGACGTCTGTGTCGTCCAGACGGCATTGGGATCCAGGCGCAGCGGATGGTCGGGGAAGGCGCGGCGCAGCGCCCGTATCGCCTCGATCTCCTCCTCCGGGGGCCTGACGCCGCCCTTCAGCTTGATCGCGGTGAAGCCGTAGTCGTCCACCATCCGCCGGGCCTGCGCCACGATGGCGTCGGGGTCGAGGGCCTCGCCCCAGGAGTCCGGCTCCTGGCCGGGGTGGGCGGCCCACTTGTAGAAGAGGTAGGCGCTGAAGGGGACCGCGGACCGCACGGCGCCGCCGAGCAGGTCGCACACCGGGCGCCCGACGGCCTTGCCCTGGATGTCCAGGAGTGCCACCTCGAACGGGGAGGCGACCCGGTCGACGGTGCTGCTGGTGGTGATCATGCCGGTGAGCCCGGAGCCACCGGCGCCGCCCACGCGTTCGATGACCCGCTGGACGCGCTGGTGCAGCTCCTCGGTGGCGAAGGCGTCGAGCCCGACGATCTCGTTTCCGACGGCCGCGAGGCGCTCCAGGTGGAGCTCGTCCGCGTAGGTCTCGCCGAGCCCGGTCAGACCCTCGTCGGTGTGGATCTGCACGATCGAGCGGAGCGCGAAGGGCTCGTGGACGCCGACGGAGTTGAGCAGGGCCGGGTCGCGGAAGGCGACGGGGGTGATGGTGACATCCGTGATGCGCAGGGGTGCTCCGTCAAACATCGACGTCCATTCATATGGTTGAACAAATGGTAGATGTGTGAACCCTACCAAGGGGCATGCCCGGGCCAGGAGAAGGCAAACCACCAGCCATAACTCATGCGTAATCCCACGGAATTGTTGCTTCCGGAGTCATTGACCCGCAGGAACGGTGATCGTAAAGTCTGCACACACTTCATGAGTGTTCAAGTGTATGAACGACGCGAGGAGAGCCGGCATGGTGAATCCACCCGCCCCCGACCCTGATCCGGCCGCCTCCTCGGAGCTCGTCGAACGGGCCGTGACCAAGTTTCTGCGGCGTGTGATGCCCATCTTGGTCCTCATGCTGGTGGTCAACCAGATGGACCGCACCAACGTCGGCTTCGTCCAGGACGACCTCAAGGCCGACATCGGCATCGGAAGCGCGGCCTACGGACTCGGCGCCGGTCTGTTCTTCATCGGCTACGCCCTGCTCGAAGTCCCCAGCAACATGCTGATGGAGCGCTTCGGCGCCCGCGTCTGGCTCACCCGGATCATGATCAGCTGGGGCGCGGTGACCCTCGCCATGTGCTTCATGTCCGGGGCCACCTCCTTCTACGTGCTGCGGTTCCTGCTGGGCATCGCGGAGGCGGGGTTCTTCCCCGGCGTCATGTACTACCTCACCACCTGGCTGCCGGACTCCGCCCGCGGCCGGGCCAGCGCCCTCTTCCTCGGCGGCTCCGCGACCGCCTACATCGTCACCGGCCCCATCAGCGGCGCACTGCTGGAAATGCACGGCCTGGGCGGATTCGCCGGCTGGCGCTGGATGTTCGCGCTGGAAGGCGCCATCTCGATCATCGTGGGCATCGTCGCCGCCTTCTTCCTCGTCTCACGGATCCAGGACGCCCGCTGGCTGACCGGCGAGGAGAAGGCCGCCCTCGGCGCGGCGGTCGGCCGGGACCGCGAGGCGCGCAGCCGCGAACCGCAGGTGTCCAGGCTGCGCCTGGTGGTCCATCCCCAGGTGGCGCTGCTGACCGGCGTGTTCTTCGCCATGGCGCTGACCGGATACGCGATCACGTTCTGGCTGCCGAGTCTGGTCGACGACATCGGCGGGCTCTCGTCCTTCCAGATCGGGCTGCTCACGGCCATCCCGTGGATCTGCGCGGTCATCGCGATGTACACGATGAGCCGCTACACCGACCGCATGCCCGACCGGCGGCCCTACCTCGCCATCGTCCTGGTGCTGTCCGCCATCGGCACCTTCCTCGCCACCCTCGGCTCCCCGTGGTTCGGCCTCGCTGCCGTCACCCTGGCCGCCATCGGCAGCAAATGCGCCGCCAACCTCTTCTGGCCGCTGGCCCAGTCCACGCTCGACCTCAGGGTCACGGCCGCGGGGCTCGCCGTCGTCAACTCCCTCGGCAACCTCGGGGGGTTCGTCTCCCCGACCCTCTTCGGCTACCTGGAGGAGACGACGGGCAGCACCAACGGCGGCCTCTACGCGCTCTCCGCGGCCTCGCTGCTCGCCACCGTCGGCGTGTACTTCCTGCGCCGCGGCAGCGGCCAGGGCGACGCCGAAGCCGCCGCCCCCGTCCCTGCCCGGACCGTCTCCGGGTAACCCGACGTGCCCGCCCGGAACCGTGTGGTTCCGGGCGGGACGGGACCGTCGAGCGTCAGCGGCGGACGGCCGTGGCCGTCATGATGCGCTCATCGGTGGAGCCGACGCGGTCAGCGAAGCCCGGAAGCCGGCGTGGGCACGGCACGCGTGACCTGGATCTTCTCCCGGAACATCAGTTCCTCGACCCGGGGGCCGATCTCCTGCTGCCACCGCTCGCTTTGGTAGACCGCCGCGTACAGCCGCTCCCGCTCCGCCTCGTCGGCGAAGCGCCGCATCCACACGTAGCGGTCGGGATCCTCCTCGTCGATGAACGAAGCGATGACGTTCATCCCCTTCGACTCCTGGAAGGGGATGATCACCTCTTCGAAGAAGCTGACCCACTCCTCCCGGCGGCCGGGCCTGATCTGGTAACGGCGGATCTCGTAGAACATGCGCGTCTCCTTCGGGCTGATGTGATGGGTGGTGCGAGAGGGCCTCGGGCGTCCGCCGTCGGCGCGCAGCGGATCAGGCGCCGACGCGGAGGACCAGCTTGCCTCGGGTGTGGCCGTCCTCCCCCTGGCGGTGGGCGCGGGCGGCCTCCTCCAGCGGGAAGACCTCCTCGACCTCGACCGCGACCTCACCCTTGTCGATCAGTCCGGCGATCGTGGTCAGGGCGGCACCATCCGGCTCGACGAGGAAGGCGCTGGTGCGCATCCCACGGGCGTCCGCGGCCTGCTGCACCTCGGGGGCGACGCCACTGGGGACGGCCACCAGCAGTCCGCCCTTCCTGAGCACCTTCAGGGAACGGGTGCTGGTGGCATCGTGGTCCTCGCCCAGAAGGTCGATCACCACATCGACGTCCTCGACCGTGTCCTCGAAGCGCTGCGCGGTGTAGTCGACCAGCTCCGCCGCCCCGAGCCGGCCGAGCCATGCGTGCCGGCTCTCCCGGGCGGTCCCCACCACCCGCGCCCCCAGGTGCCGTGCGAACTGGACGGCCAAGTGCCCGACGCCACCGGCGGCGGCGTGCACCAGAACCCGCTGCCCGGCCGTCACATGCGCGGTGTCCACCACGATCTGCCAGGCCGTCAGCGCCGCCAGCGGCACGGCGGCCGCCTCCTCATGGCTCAACGTGGCCGGCTTTCGGGCGAACTGGCGGGCCGGAGCCGTGACGAACTCGGCGTAGCCACCGGCCTGACGGGGGAACCACGGCATCCCGTACACCTCGTCGCCCGGGGCCAGCGTGGTCACCCCGAATCCGACTTCCTCGACCACACCGGAGACATCCCAGCCCAGGGTGAACGGCGGCTCGCCGAGCACACCCGCCATACCGCCGCCCTGACGGGTCTTCCAGTCGACCGGGTTGATACCGGCGGCCCGCACCCGCACCAGCACCTCGGTGGGCAGCGGCTCCGGCCGCGGGACCTCCGCGACGCGCAGCACCTCCGGGCCGCCGAGCGCGTCCTGCACCACCGCACGCATCATGGACCTGGCCACGTGTGCCTCCTGAGCTCATCGTTCTCGTCACGCCCGCTCTTCCGGGCGCGCTCGCACGCTAACCGCAGGGGCCTGGTTACCCACAAGGGACACTGCTACCTTTTGGGTAGTACCAGCGCCCGGAAGGTCCCTCCATGAGCACGCGATGCCACACAGGCCAGCACGACCATCATGATGTGTACGAGGCCCAATGCCCGTGCCGCGCCATGCTCGATCTGCTCGCGAACAAGTGGTCGGCGCTTGCCATCGGGGCTCTGGAGGACGGCCCGCTCCGGTTCGGCGCACTGCAGCGCCGCCTTCAGGGGATCAGCCCCAAGGTGCTCACCCAGACGCTGCGCCGCCTCGAAGACGCCGGTCTCATCGAGCGGACGGTCTACCCCGCCGTCCCGCTCCACGTGGAGTACGAACTCTCTCCCCTGGGCCACAGCGCGTCCGTCCCGCTCAGGAACCTGCGCCTGTGGGTCGAGGACAACCTGGACCTCACCACCGCGCCCGCGAAGCCGATGTGACGGCGCCGGTCCCCTTCCGACGCCGCCCGCCCCCCCTCAGCACCCTCCTCCGCAGACGGCAGACGGAGAGCGCCCTTCCGGGTCCGGGGCTCCTCAGGCGGCGGGGACGGTGCGGATGGCGGCGATGTCGAACTGGAGGCGGACCTTCTCACTCACCAGCGCGCCGCCCTCGGCCAGTCGGGCGTTGTAGGTCAGGCCCCATTCGGAGCGGTTGATGGTGGTGGTGCCGTCGAAGCCCGCCCGCTGGTAGCCGAAGGGGTCCGTGACGTACCCGATATAGGTGAGTTCCAGGACGACGGGGCGGGTGATGTCTCTGATCGTGAGGTCCCCGATCATGCGGTAGACGTCCGGGCCCGCGACATCCACGGCGGTACTCGCGAACCGGATGTGGGGGTAGGTTCTGGCGTCCAGGAAGTCGCGGCCCATCAAGTGGTCGTCGCGCTGCTCGACACCGGTCTGGACACTGGCGGTGGACAGCAGGACCTCGGCCCGGGAACGGCGCGGGTCGCGGCCGTCGAAGTAGAGGCGGCTTTCGAATTCCGTGAAGGCGCCACGTACCGTGCTCACCATGGCGTGCCGGACGGAGAAACCGATCCGGCTATGGGCCGGATCGACGATCCATTCTCCGGTGAGAGCCGCGAGGCCGGTATCCGGCACGGCGACGGCGCCGGACGTCGCCCGGGCAGGGGGGACCGCCGGTGCGGCGTTGGCGACCGCGCGACGGGAGGTACTGCGGCTGAACAGGTTCATGCCACCTGTTGTTACTTTCAACTTAGGGGGTTACGCAACCCTTGATCAAGAGCAGTTACTCAAGGATCTTGAGTAACTGCCTCCGGGTGCCCTCCGATCGCGCTCGTCAGTGGCCCGCGCCAGGGCGCCCGCGCTCGACGCGGGGCGGCGTCCACCCGGCTGTATACGTCATCCTGGTCAACGCCCTCTGATCACCACGATGTTCCCGCCCGAGGAGAAGTCCCCGTTGACGACCGACAGCTACTACGAGCCGATCGATGAGCACCGCTACAAGCCCACCGCACACGTCAGTGGCGCCTGGAGCACCGACGAACAGCACTTCAGCCCGCTCGGCGGTCTCATCGTCCACGCCATCGACCGCCACCTCGCCACCCGCCCGCACACCGGGCTGCTGCTCAGCCGGATCAGCTTCGACATCCTCGGGCGCCTCGCCCTCGACGAGTGCGAGATCCGGGTGGAGACCGTCCGGCCCGGCCGCACCATTGAACTCATCGAGGCCGTCGTGCTCATCGCCGACCGCCCCGTGGTCCGGGCCCGTGCGTGGCTCCTCGCCACCGTGGACACCGCGGCCGTCGCCGGTGGCGCCGGGGACCGGCTCACCCCTCCCGAGAAGCTCGCCCCCTGGTCGATGGGCTCCCTGTGGCCCGGCGGGTATATCGCCTCCCTGGACTCCCGTCCGCTCGCGCCACCCCAGCCGGGCCGGGCGACCGTCTGGGTCTCCACCCCGCTCACCCTCGTGGCCGGGCAGACCAGCACCCCGCTGGCCTCGTACATCGCGCTCGTCGACACCGCCAACGGGATCGCCGTACGGCAGCCGCCCACCGCCTGGATGTTCCCCAACGTCGACCTGACCCTCCACCTCCACCGCCAGCCCGAGGGCGGCTGGGCCGGGCTGGACACCACGGTCACCTTCGGTCCCACCGGCCAGGGCATCACCAGCACCGTGCTGCACGACCTGCGCGGTCCGATCGGACACGCCCAGCAGATCCTCACCGTCCGCCCCCTGCCCGGCGCCTGACCTCGTACGACACCTGCCGCCACCGGCGAGGTGGCGGCCTCCCTGTACGATGACGCCGCAAGCAACGAACCACTCTGCCTGACGCAGAGCTGGCGCGACCGCTCGGCGGCCGCGGTCCTTTCTGCCTCCTCATCGGCGCGGACCCGGTATCTACCCCGGTCCAGCGCGAGAGGACAGCTCTCGGCGCACTCCGCCATGCCGGCCCGGGTGCGCTACCAGGCGGCGGAAAGGCGTCGGCCGTGGCATCCGCGGTCTCCAGCACCACCCCTCCTCCCGCACAGCGCGCCGGCTACCGGCACCTGCTGCGCACACCGGGCGCATGGACCTTCCTGCTGCCCGGCTTCGCCGCCCGGCAGCCGTTCGCGATGCTGACGATCAGCATCGTGCTGCTGCTGCGCCACACCACCGGGTCGTACGGGCTCGCCGGTGCGGTCGCGGCCGTCACCGGCGTGTCCATGGCGCTGTTCGCTCCCCAGAGCGGCAAGCTGGCCGACCGCCACGGGCAGAGCGCGGTCCTGGTGCCGGGTGTGCTGCTCCACGCGGCGGCCGCCGCCCTGCTGACGGCGCTCGCCCTGGCCCACGCGCCACTGTGGGCGCTGATCGCCGCCGCGGTGCCGACGGGCGCTTCCGTCCCGCAGGTCGGGCCCATGGTGCGGGCCCGCTGGGCGGCCGCCCTCGGGGACGGCGCCCCGGACGGATCCGGGCCGCGTTCGGGACGCCATCCGCTGCTGGCGACCGCGACCGCGTTCGAGTCCGTGACGGACGAGCTGACGTTCGTCATCGGCCCCGTTCTCGCGACCGGTTTGAGCACCGGTGTGCACCCGGCGTCCGGCCTGATCGCGGAGGCGGCGCTGACGCTGGTGGGCGGACTGCTCTTCGCGGCCCAGCGCCGTACCGCGCCGCCGCTGAGCGCGGTGCGGGCGGACACCCGGGAGCGGCCCGCCTCGGCGCTGTCCGTACCGGGCGTGCGGGTCCTGGCCGTGGCCTTCCTGGGCGTCGGCTCGGTCTTCGGCGGGATGCAGGTCGCCCTGACCGCCTTCGCCCAGGAACACGGCCAACCGGCCCTCAACGGTGTGCTGTACGGCGTCTTCGCGGCGGGCAACATGCTCGCGGGCGTGGCCTGTGGCGCCATCGCCTGGCGCACCTCCCCCCGGCGGCGACTGCTGACCTCCTACGCCGCACTGACGCTGATCTGCTCAACGCTGTGGGTGGTGCCCGCGCCACTGCCGCTGGGCGGGCTGGGGCTGCTGGCGGGCCTGTGCATCGCACCGGCGCTGATCACCGGATACACCCTGGTGGAGGCCCTGGTCCCGGCCACGTCCCGGACCGAGGCGTTCACCTGGCTGACCGGTTCGGTCGCGCTGGGGCAGGCCGCGGCGGTGACGGCGGCCGGACAGCTGGCGGACGGTTTCGGCGCGAGCGCCGCCTTCGCGGTGCCGCTCGTCGGCACGGCGGCGGCCCTGCTGACGGTGGTGTTCCTGCGCGCCCGGATCACACCGCGCGGCGTCTACACGGCGATACGCCATGAGCAGCGCACCGCCGACACGCACAACGGGTCGCTCCAGACGGCGGACGCCCCCTGAGCGACGTCCCGGCCGTACGGTCCCGGCACGCCCTCACGCGAATGTCACCTCCGCCGTGGCGTGCCGGGCCTCCCGGTGGGTGGCGGTGCGCAGGTCGGCGCCGCTGCCGGAGGGTGTGCCGGACGCCAGGAGGTGTTCCCCGGCGAACAGGGGCCGCCGCAGTCGGTAGGACAGCGATGCCACCCGCCGCGCCGGGGCGTGGCGGCGGACGAGTTCGAGCATGAGCAGGGCCAGCAGCGGGCCGTGGACGACGGGACCCGGGTAGCCCTCCTCCCCTTGCGCGTACGGCGTGTCGTAGTGGATGCGGTGGGCGTTGGCGGTGAGCGCGCTGAACCGGAACAGCAGTGTCGGATCCGGGTGCAGCGGGAGCTGCCACGTCCCGTCGGGGTCGGGGGCGGCGGACTCGTCGAGGGCGGCCGGGTGGTGGCGCACGGAGCCGCGCCCCGACCGGTAGACGATGTCCTGCTCCTCGACGAGGCAGGTCCGGCCACGCTGGCTAAGTTCCCGGCGCTCGGTGACGAACAGCAGCTCCCCCGTGCTCCCGTGTTTGGCCGTCACCGTGCCCAGGCTGCTGACGCGCTCGGCCGGCTCACCGAGGCGCAGCGGCTCGGTGATCTCGCACCGTCCTCCGGCGATCATCCGCTGCCGGTGCGGGATGGGCGGCAGGAAGTGTCCGTCCCTGGGGTGTCCGTCGGCTCCGAGCTCCCGCTGGGCCGGCCAGTGCAGGAAGTAGAGCCAGTGCCACAGCGGTGGCAGGGGCTCACCGTCCTTCGCCACGGCCTCGGGCAGGTCGAGGACCGCCGACAGGGCCGCGACGGGGCCGACGGGCAGGGCGTCCTCGGCCGTGACCGGTCCCGGGGTCCAGGACGCGACATACGAGCTGAGCGGGGGCGGGGTGGGTCGCATGGTTCTTCTGTCCCTCCTCATTCGTGACTAGGTGGTCAGACCAGGAAGGGCTCCTCCGCCAGGAACGACGACACGATCGTCGCCGCCGCCGGGCGGCACTCCTGGAAATAGCCGTGCCGCGCGCCCTCGAAGATGTGCGTACGCGCCTGGGGGATGCGCGAGGCGAGCAGCGGCGCGTTGGCCGCCGGGGTGAGCCGGTCGTCCGCGCCGTGCAGGATCAGGGTGGGCGCGGTGATCAGCGGGAGGGCGTCCCAGGCGTCGTGTTGATTGCTGGCCACCAGGTGGCCTCGCCGGGCGTGCGGGGGCATGCCGGGGGCGCCGAGGGTCGTATAGGGCCCGGGGTGTGCGGACCGCCAGGCCGGGGTGTACATCAGGTCGATCAGCGCCTCGTTCGCCGCCCGCGCGTCGGCCTGGGCCAGGGAGCGCCGCACCGCCATGTCGCGCTCCGTCGCATGGGGCCCGCCGGGCGAGGTGCAGCCGAGGACGAGCCGCCGGATCCGGTGCGGATGGCGGGCGGCGACCCACTGGGCGACCCGCCCTCCCATGGAGGTCCCGTACAGATCGGCGCGCTCGATGCCCAGTTGGTCGAGGACGGCGATCACATCGTCGGCGAAGCCCGGCGTCGAGTACGGGTGGTCGGGCTTTTCGCTCTCCCCCGTGCCACGCCAGTCCATGGTGAGGGTGGTGTGGGTGGCGTGGAAGTCCGCCCGTATGCCGTCCCACCAGTGGTGGTTGTTGGCCTGGCCCGCCAGGAGCACCAGCGGGGGCCGTCCGGCGCCGTGGTGCTGATAGGCGAGAAGGGTGCCGTCCAGCGCGCGGGCGTGGCCGCTGACCTGCTGATGGACGTCGGTGCTTGCCATGGGTGTCTCTGGCCTTTCGGGCTTCACGTGTCGTTTTTCGGGCTTCGGGCTTCAGGTGTCTTCGGTGGGTGCGGCCCGCGTGTGCAGCTGGGCGGAGGGCCACCGCTCCTGGTCCACGGCCGAGGTGATCTGGTGGAGCAGTTCCCGGGCGACGGCCTCCACCGCTGGTGGTGTCCGCCCGGCTCTCGACGTCCCGAGGACGATCGAGCGCCATACGTCGGGTGCGCACAGCGGTGCCGCGCTGAGTGTGCCATCGGCCACGTCCTCGGCGATGCCCAGCCCCGGCAGGATCGTCCAGCCGTGCCCGGCCCGGACGAGTTGCTTCTGCACCCGCATGGAGTTGGTCTGCACGACGACATCCATCTCGACCGCGGCCCGTCCGGCGGCCCCGTCGATCAGGCTGCGCAGGGCGTGCCCGGCCGCGGGCATGACCAGCGGATGCCCGGCGGCCCGCACGAAGGGGACGGGCTGATCGCCACGCAGCCCCTCGGACGGCGGCGCGACCGCCCACAGCCGCTCGCGCACCAGGGGGCGGAGGTTCAGCGAGGGTGTGCCCGCCAGGTTGTAGAGCAGCGTGAGGTCCAGGTCGCCGTCGTCCAGCCATTGCTGGAGGTGCCCGGAGTACGCCGTCATCAGGCGCAGCTCGATTCCGGGGTGGTCCCGGGCGAGCGCGGACACCAGCGGCTCCGCCAGCAGATCGGTGGTGCTCTCCAGCAGGCCCACGGTGACGATGCCGGTCACCACGCCCGGGGTCGGCTGGACCTCGGCACGGGCGCGCTCCAGCTCGTTCAGGGCGCGGCGAGCGCGGTCGGCCATGATCGCGCCGGCCTCGGTGGGCCGCATGCCCTGCCGGGTCCGCTCGAAGAGGGGGACGCCCAACTCCTGCTCCAGGGTGCGGATCTGCCGGGTGACCGCGGGCTGGACCAGATGGAGCAACTCCGCGGCCCGGGTGACGCTGCCGACCTCGGCGACCGTGACGAGTGCCTTGAGTTGTCTGACGTCCAACGCTCGCTCTCCAGCCATCCGCGCCCGGCATGGACGTATCACGTATTGCTATTTCACTGGCCCGTCCATGAGTGTCCATGATGACACTCAGCTCGGAAGCCAACCCCGCCTCCCCCGCCTCCCCCGTCTTCCCGTCTCGCAGGAGCGTCAGAGCATGAGCACCCTCGACATCGTGTCCGAGGACGAGCGGTTCATCGTCAGGACGGTGCGCGACTTCGTGGACAACGACGTCAAACCGGTCGTCCAGGAGCTGGAGCACACCAACACCTACCCCGAGGCCCTGATCGAGCAGATGAAACGGCTCGGTGTCTTCGGGCTCGCCATCCCGGAGGAGTACGGCGGCACCCCCGTCTCCACCCCGTGCTATGTCCTGATCACCGAGGAACTGGCCCGTGGCTGGATGAGCCTGGCCGGTGCGATGGGCGGCCACACCGTGGTCGCCACCCTCCTGCTGCGCTTCGGCACCGAGGAACAGAAGCGCCGCTATCTGCCGAAGATGGCCACCGGCGAGATCCGGGCCACCATGGCGCTGACCGAACCGGGCGGCGGCTCCGACCTCCAGGCGATGCGCACGGTCGCCCGTAAGGACACGGACGACTATGTGGTGGACGGCTCCAAGACCTGGATCACCAACTCCCGCCGCTCCCGGCTGATCGCCCTGCTCTGCAAGACCGACCCCGACGCCACCCCCGCGCACCAGGGCATCTCCATCCTGCTGGTCGAGCACGGGCCCGGTCTGACGGTCTCCCGCGATCTGCCCAAGCTCGGCTACAAAGGCGTCGAGAGCTGCGAGTTGTCGTTCGACGGCTACCGTGCCCCGGCCGACGCCGTCCTGGGCGGTGTGGAGGGCAAGGGGTTCGCCCAGATGATGAAGGGGCTGGAGACCGGCCGGCTGCAGGTCGCCTCCCGTGCGCTCGGCGTCGGGCGGGCGGCGCTGGAGGACGCGCTGGCCTACGCCCAGGAACGCGAGTCGTTCGGCAAGCCGATCTGGCAACACCAGTCGATCGGCAACTACCTCGCCGACATGGCCACCTCGCTGACCGCGGCCCGCCAGCTCACCCTGTACGCCGCGCGGGAGGCCGACGCGGGGCGGCGCGTGGACATGGAGGCGGGCATGGCGAAGCTCTTCGCCTCCGAGACCGCCATGGAGATCGCGCTCAACGCCGTCCGCATCCACGGTGGTTACGGCTATTCCACCGAGTTCGACGTGGAGCGCTACTTCCGCGACGCGCCCCTGATGATCGTCGGTGAGGGCACCAATGAGATCCAGCGCAATGTGATCGCGGCTCAGCTCGTGAAGCGTGGCGGACTGGAGTGAGGCGGAGTGGAGTGAGGCGGGCTGGAGTGACGTCGCCCGCCCGCCGCGCGCTCAGCCGGCTGCGATGACCTTGCCCGGGTTGAGAATCCCGTGCGGGTCGAGCGCCGCCTTGACGGCACGGTGCATCTCCAGAACGGCCGGTGTGAGCTCCCGCTCCAGACCGTCCCGCTTCAGCAGACCCACCCCGTGTTCACCGGTGACCGTGCCGCCGAGGTCGATGGCATCCGCGATGATGTCGTGGAAGGCGGCCTGGGCCCGCTCCCGGGCCGCCGTGTCGCCGGGCTGGGTGATCAGCAGCGGGTGGAGGTTGCCGTCACCGGCGTGGGCGATGTTGGCGATGAGCGTGTCATGGCGGGTGGCGGCGCGCTCGATCCGCGCCAGCATCTCCGGTACGGCGGCCTTGGGCACGCAGACGTCCTCGGTGAGCACCGGGCCCAGCCGCTCCAGCGCCGGATAGGCGAGCCGCCTGGCCGAGAACAGCGCGTCGGCCTCTTCCTGGTCCGTGGACTGCGCCGCCCAGGTCGCGCCCGCCTCCTCGAAACAGGCGAGCATGCGCTCGGCCTCCTGCGCACCGGCCGGGCCCGGGGCGTCCGTACGGCCGAGGAGCACCACGTCCGCGTCGACGGACAGGCCCATGTTCTTCCACTTGTCGACCGCCGCCAGGCAGTGCCGGTCGATCAGCTCCAGCGCGGACGGGGTGAGGCCCGCGGCCCCGATCGCGGCGACCGCGCGTCCCGCCGCCACGACCGAGGAGAAGTATCCGGCGACCGTGCGCTCGGCCTCACGCCGCGGTCGCAGCCGCACCGTGATCTCGGTGATCACTCCCAGGGTGCCTTCGGAGCCGACCATGAGCCCCGCCAGGTCGTACCCGGCAACCCCCTTGGCGGTCCTGCGGCCGAGCCGCACGAGCTCACCGGTGCCGGTCACCATCTCCAGGCCGAGCACATAGTCGCGGGTGACGCCGTACTTCACACAGCACAGCCCGCCCGCGTTGGTCGCCACATTGCCGCCGATGGTGGACCAGGGCGCGCTCGCCGGGTCCGGCGGGTACCAGAGGCCCTGCTCGGCGCAGGCGGCCCGCAGATCGTCGTTGACCACACCGGGTCCGACGACCGCGAGGCGCTCCACGGGGTCAATCTCGTGGATGGTGTCCATGGCCTCGGTGGAGAGCACCACACAGCCCTCGACGGCGTTGGCGCCACCGGAGAGACCGGTGCCCGCACCCCGGGTGACCAGCGGAACGCCGTGCCGTACACAGGCCCGCACCACGGAACGCACTTCCAGCGCCGTACGTGGCCGCACCACCACGAGGGGCGTGCCGTACGGCGCCCACTCCGCCTCGTCGTGGACGAAACCGGCGGCGACGCCGGGGTCCTCGACCATCCGGCCGTCCGGCAGCTCCTGCCGCAGATCATCGATCAACACGCCCGGTCCCCTGCCTTGTCGTCGAGCACGGTCATTCCGCTCGCACGGTACCCACCGCCCCGATAGGCCGTGCTCACCACCCCCGCCACCAGGACGGCCGCGGGCCGGTCCTTGCGCGAGAACCATCGTTCTCCTACGCTCGTACCCGAAAGGGGAGAATGCTCGTTCTCCCCTCCCCCACCCCGCTCCACCGCCCATAAGGAGACGCTGTGACCGACGCTCCACGCCCTCCGTTCCCCCCGTTCACCCGGGAGACCGCCATCCAGAAGGTCCGTCTGGCGGAAGACGGCTGGAACTCCCGCGACCCGGAGAAGGTCGCCCTGGCCTACACCGTCGACTCCCGCTGGCGGAACCGCGCGGAGTTCGTCACCGGGCGCGACGAGATCATCGCCTTCCTCACCCGCAAATGGGCGCGCGAGCTGGACTACCGGCTCATCAAGGAGCTGTGGGCCTTCGACGGCAACCGCATCGCCGTGCGCTTCGCCTACGAATGCCACGACGACTCCGGCAACTGGTTCCGCTCCTACGGCAACGAGAACTGGGAATTCGACGACGCCGGTCTGATGCGCCTGCGCTACGCGTGCATCAACGACCTCCCCATCAAGGAGTCGGAGCGTCGCTACCACTGGCCGCTCGGACGCCGCCCCGACGACCACCCCGGGCTGAGCGACCTCGGCCTCTGACCGACCGGCACCAGGAGAACGGCGAAATGATCAGTCCTGAGACCGCGGAGCTCCGGATCCTCGACGCGGCCGAGACCCTGTTCTACGGACGGGGGCTCCAGGCGGTGGGCATGGACGAGATCCGCTCCGCCTCCGGCGTCTCCCTCAAACGGCTCTACCAGCTCTTCCCGTCCAAAGGAGAGCTCATACAGGCGTATCTGCGGCGGCGCGACATCCGCTGGCGCCAGAGGCTGGCCGCGTACGCCGATGCCCAGGACACCCCCGAGGAAAGCGTCCTCGCGGTCTTCGACTGGCTCCACGAGTGGTTCGGCGAGCCGGACTTCCGGGGGTGCGCCTTCAGCAACTCCTTCGGGGAACTCGGCGCCACCTCCTCGCCCGTGGCCGAGACGGCACGCGCCCATAAGGAGGCGTTCTTCGGGTACCTCGCCGAGCTGACGGCGGCCGCGGGCAAACCGGCTTGGCTGGCCGAGCACTTGGGCCTCCTCGCCGAAGGCGCCATCACCACCGCGGCCATCTCCGGCAGCGCCGAACCCGCACACCGGGCGAAAGAGGCCGCGCGCCTCCTGCTGGAGGCGGCATAACGGATACCATCTTGTCTTGTGCGGGGGTGGTGGGAGCGGGGCCGGGCGCTGGGAGCAGCCCATCCCCAGGCCGTTGACCTGGGGATCGCGCTCCTGGTCCAGGCGGCCATGACGATGCCGTTCGTGGTGCCGCGGTCACCCGATCTGGAGCCGGCGACCTGGCCCGCCTACGGGCTGACCACGCTCACCGTCGTCCCCCTGATCTGGCGTCGGCGCGCTCCCCTCGCCGTGCTGATCGCCATCATCGCGACGAGCGCGCTGTACAAGCTGGCCGTGGAGGGCCCCGGGCAGCCGCTGCCGTACACCGGGCTCGTCATCGTCTATACGGTCGCCGTCCTCTCACCGCCGTGGAAGCGGCTGGTCACCGGGGGTCTGATGGCGGTTGCCGTGCCGGTTTCGGTGTGGCTGAACACCCGGACGGCGCGCGAGCTCACCTTCTCCCTCTTCGTGTTCGCGGCGGCCTATGTCTTCGGTCGGCTGACCGATGCCCGGCAGCGGGCGAACCGGATCGAGGCGGAGCGGGCCGCCGCCCGCGAACGGGCCAGGATCGCACGGGAGATGCACGACATCCTCTCCCATGCGGTGAGCCTGATGATCGTGCAGGCGGAGGCCGGTCCGGTTGCGGTGCGGACGGCTCCGGAGCGGGCCGAGGCCGCCTTCGACGCCATCTCCACGACGGGCCGGGAGGCGATGGTCCAGCTACGCCGGATGCTGGGAGTGCTGCGCACGGGCGACGAGCCGGGCCCCGCCCCGCGGGAGCCGCAGCCGGGTCTGGCCGGTCTGTCCGGTCTTCTCGACCGGGTACGGGCGAGTGGCCTCGATGTGGCGTACGAGTCGGCGGGGGCCGTGCGGCCGCTGCCGGACGCCACCGGGGCGACCGTGTTCCGGATCGTCCAGGAGGCACTGACCAACGTGGTCAAGCACGCGGGAGCCCGTACCGTCTCCGTTCAACTCACGTATGGTGAGGGCGCCTTGGACATCCGGGTGCTGGACGACGGGCGCGGACCGCAGTCCGGTTCCGGCGGCGGCCACGGTCTGATCGGGGTCCGCGAGCGGGCCGCGGCGCACGGCGGTACGGCGGTCACCGGGCCGGGCCCGGACGGCCGGGGCTTCGAGGTACGGGTCCGCCTCCCCGTACCCTCCACGGCGGAGGTGGCGCGTTGACGATCCGGGTGGTGGTGGCCGACGACCAGGAGCTGGTGCGCAGCGGCTTCTCCATGATCCTTGACGCCCAGCCGGACATCGAGGTGGTCGCGGAGGCGGGTGACGGGGCCGAAGCAGTCGAGTCGGTGCGGCGGCACGCGCCCGATGTGGCGCTGCTCGACATCCGGATGCCGCGTATGGACGGTATCGAGGCATGCCGCGAGATCGGCGCGGGCGGCGCCTGCCGGACGGTGATGCTGACGACCTTCGACTCCGACGAGTATGTGTACGAAGCGCTGCACGCGGGCGCGAGCGGCTTCCTGCTGAAGGATGTGCGCAGGGACGATCTGGTGCACGCGGTACGGGTGGTGGCGCGGGGCGACTCGCTGCTCGCGCCGTCGGTGGCCCGGCGTCTGGTGGAGCAGTACACCCGGGCGACCGTCCGGCCACGGCGGCCCGATCCCCGTCTGGACATGCTGACCGCACGGGAGCGGGAGACACTGCTGCTGCTCGCGCGCGGCCTGTCGAACGCCGAGATCGCGGCGGAGCTGGTGGTCAGCGATCACACGGTCAAGACGCATGTCGGCAATGTGCTCGCCAAGCTGGGGCTGCGGGACCGGATCCAGGCGGTGATCTGCGCGTACGAGACGGGCCTGATCACGGCCGGGGATCCCCCGCCCGGGGGAGCGTCCCGGCCCGGTTCCTCCCCCGCGTCGGCGAGGAACTGACACCCGGAACAGGCTCGCGCGGGCGATCCGCGACAGACCGCCGGTCACCAGGATGGAGCCATCGGGAGCAACGGCTCATACGGCGCTCATATCGCGCCCCTATCACTGGAGTTGACCATGCAGAGCACCAGACGCACACTGCTGGCCGCGGCGCTCGTCCTGGGCGTCGTGGCGGGCCCGGCGGTGCCGCCGGCCCTCGCGGCCACCTCGTCCGCGGCGGTCCCCACGCGGTCCGGGATTCCGGCGCTGGAAGCCGCCATCGCGGGCCTGCCGACGAGCGACGCGACGGCCGCGCTGGTACGGGTCGGTGGCTCCGAGGGCGTCTGGAGAGGCAGTTCGGGCGTGCACGATCTGAAGACCAACCGCCCGGCCGATCCGGCGGCCCGCTTCCGCGCCGGTTCCGTGACCAAGGTCTTCACGGCCGCGGTCGCCCTGCAACTGGCCGCCGAGGGCACGCTCGACCTGGACCGCAGCGCTCGTTCGTATCTGCCGGAGCTGATCCCGGCGTCGTACGGGAAGGTCACCGTCCGGCAGTTGCTCAATCACACGCACGGCGTCCCGGCCCCTGACTTCCCCGCGGACACGGTCGAGGAGTCGTACGCCGACCGCTTCCGGATCCATGACCCCGAGGACATGGTCCGCTCGGCGACAGCGAAGAACCGCGAGTTCCGACCGGGCGAGAAGCAGCACTATCTGAACATCGGCTACACCATCGCCGCTCTGATCATCGAGCGGATCTCGGGCGACTCGTACGAACACCAGGTGACCCGCCGGATCCTGATGCCGCTGGGGCTGCGCGACACCTATCTCCCGGGGGCCGATCCGCGCATCCTCGGCCCGCACAACCACGGCTACCAGACGATGCGGCTGGACGACGGCACGACCGGTCTGCGCGATGTGTCGGTGTGGGGGCCGACGGACGGCTGGGCCGCCGGTGACATCATCTCGACCACGGCGGACCTGGAGCGGTTCACCAAGGCCCTGTTCCGGGGGCGGGTGGTGGGCGGCCCGCTGCTGCGGGAGATGTTCACCCTGCCGAAGGTGGCGGATTTCAAGACCGGCGACCCGGCCTCGTACTCGGCCGGCCTCTCGATGAAGAAGCTGGGCGGCCGTGAGGTGTGGGGAAAGTCGGGCGGCCGCTGGGGCTACAACACCGCCATCGCCTCCACCCGCGACGGCTCGCGCACCCTGGTCTACAGCGTCAACTCCACGGACGCCAAGGGCCAGGAGATGAACGAGGTGGCGCGGAACATCATGGTGGCCGCCTACGGCAACCCCTGAGCGCTCGGGCGGGCGCCCCCGGAGCGCTCGGGCGGGCAACACCGGAGCGCTCGGGGGAATGCGCCGGGTGGCACGCGTGGCGGCGGTGGAACGAGTCCGACCGCCGCCCGGGTCCAAGCCGTCCCGCGCGCGCCTCAGTCCGCCTTGAGGGCCGTGAGGACGTTCAGCCGGGCCGCCCGGCGGGCGGGCCAGAGTCCCGCCACCACGCCGACGAGTGCGGCGCCCGCGAGGGCCACGGCGATGCGGCCCCAGGGGATGACCATCTCGTACCCCTGGATGCTGTCGGAGGCGAGCCTGCCCGCGGCCCAGCCGAGGAAGATGCCCGCGCCGATGCCCAGCAGGGCCCCGAACAGCGAGATGAGGACGGACTCCAGGTGGATCATCCGCTTGGTCTGCTCGGGCTGGAGCCCCACCGCGCGCAGCATCCCGATCTCACGGGTGCGCTCGAACACGGACATCGCGAGGGTGTTGACGACTCCCAGGACGGCGATCACCACGGCCATGGCCAGCAGCCCGTACAGGATGTTGAGGAGCAGGGTGATGGCGTCGCCGCCGGCGGACTCGGCCAGGTCGTCGGTGTTCCGCAGCTGGATGAGGGGGTTCTGGTCGAGGGCGCGCTGCAGGGACCGACGTACCGTCTCGCCGTCACCGTCCTTGGTGTGCACCAGGACCGAGGTGTCCTCGATCTCCTTCAGATGGGGCTGGAGGGTGGCCAGCGGCATCATGGTGGCCGGCAGGAATTCGTCGTCGCGGTAGATGCCGCCGATCCGCAGGGTGCCCCGGCTGCCGTCGCCGTAGACCACCGGCACCCGCTGTCCCATGGTCCATCCGTAGATGTCGGCCGTGGAGGTGTCGACCAGCAGGTTCTTGCCACCGTCCGCGCCCAGTGCCGCGAGCGACCCCGATACGAAGCTCGGATCGAGGAGGTCGCCGATGCTCCGGGCGTCCACACCGGTCAGGTTCACCTCGTCGCCGCCGATCCGGACGGCGCTCTGGCGCTGCGGGCTCGAGGAGGTCACGGCCGTGGACTTCGCCAGGGTGTCATGGACCGACGCGGGCAGGTGACCGCTGCTCCTCGACGAGATCTCGAAGTCGGCCGTGACGGTGTTCTCCGCCCGCTGGCGCAGCGATGTCGTGGCGGACACCGCGACCACCGTGAGGCCGGTGACCATGGACAGCCCGATCATCAGGGCCGAGGCCGTCGAGGCGGTGCGCCGGGGGTTGCGCCGGGCGTTGCGCGGGGCCAGCGTGCCCGGGACACCGAAGCGGCGCAGGAGGGGGCCGGCCAGGGCGATGGCCGGGCCGGAGAGCGCCGGGGTCACCACGATGATGCCGATGAGCAGCAGGACGGCCGGGAAGAGGACGGTGGTCCGGCCCTGCTCGCCGCTGGACGCCGTGTACACCACGCCGAGCACACCGAGCACGATCAGGGCGACACCGATGGCGTTGCGCCTGCGGAGGCTGCGGACCGGCGGGGGTGCGTGGAGCGCGGACATGGCGGCCACGGGAGGCACGGCGGCGGCGCGGCGGGCGGGCAGATAGGCGGCGAGCATGGTGACGACGACGCCCACCAGGAACGAGACCAGTACGGTGCCCGGGGCGACGACCAACGGCCCGTCGGGGAAGCCGGATCCGGTGGACGCGAACAGCTGCCGGATGCCCATGGCCACGCCGATACCGAGGAGGAACCCCGCGGCGCCTGCGCACAGCCCCAGCAGGGCGGCCTCGATGAGGACGGAGCGGGTCACCTGGCGGCGCTCGGCGCCGACGGCCCGCATCAGGGCCATCTCCTGCGAACGCTGGGTGACCAGCATGGTGAAGGTGTTGCCGATGACGAAGATGCCGACGAACAGGGCGATGGCCGCGAAGACGAGCAGCACCTGGTTGAGCCCATCCGCCCCCTGGGCGGCCTCGGCCCGCTGCTGCTCGCGCAACTGCGCCCCCGTGCTGATCTCGGAGTCATCGGGCAGCAGGTCGCGCGCCGCGGCCGCGAGCCGCTGCTCGGAGGTACCACGGTCGGCCTCGAGGGAGACGCCGTCGTACTGGCCGGGCTTCAGCAACAGCTTCTGCGCGGTCGCGTCGTCGAAGAGCACCGAGGTGCCGCCGGAGCCGGAGGTGTCGTCGGTGCGGACGATGCCGACGAGTTTCTTGTGCAGCACCGGTCCGTCGACGGCCAGCCGGACGGTGTCGCCGACCTGGTAGCCGCCCTGGTCGGCGGTGCTGGTGTCCACCAGCACCTCGTCGGGCCCGGTGGGAGCGCGTCCGGCGGTCAGCGGGTGGCGGTTGTCCTTGCCGTCGGCCTGAGGGAAGTAGTTGCCCGCCATGGTCACGTCGTCCTCGCCGAGCGGGTGGCCGTCCTTCGCGGCCACGGCGGCGAACCCTTCGACGGAACCGGTCACGGACCCCACGCCGGGCAGCCGTTGCAGACGCCGCAGTGTGTCCTCCCCCACGGTTCCGGGCTCGCCGGTCTTCTCATCGAACGGCGGGGTGGCCTGGACCGAGACATTGCGCAGGGTGGTGAGGGAGCGCTCCTTGTAGGCGTTGCCGACGGTGTCGGTGAAGACGAGGGTGCCCACGACGAAGGCGACGCCGAGCAGAACGGCGAGCATGGTCATCAGCAGGCGGGCTTTGTGCTCGAGGACGTTGCGCAAGGCGGTGCGGAACACGGGCGGCCTTCCGGGAGGGTGCCGGGTGAGGGGTGCTCGGGAGCAGGGCGTACGTCAGACGTGGCGAGCGGCCGCCAGACGCGAGGCATGGACGTCAGACCTGGTGCGCGGGCGTCAGGCGTCCCATGCGCTCCAGGACGGCCTCGGCGGTGGGCGCGCGGAGTTCGTCGACGATGCGCCCGTCGGCGAGGAAGACGACACGGTCCGCGTAGGAGGCGGCGACGGGGTCGTGGGTGACCATGACGACGGTCTGGCCCAGCGCGCTCGTGGAGCCGCGCAGGAACTCGAGGATCTCGGCCCCGCTGCGGGAGTCCAGGTTGCCGGTGGGCTCGTCGGCGAAGACGATGTCGGGCCGCCCGGCCAGCGCGCGGGCGACGGCGACGCGCTGCTGCTGACCGCCGGAGAGCTGGCCGGGCCGGTGGTCGAGCCGGTCGGCCAGGCCGACGGTCTGGATGATGCTCTCCAGCCAGGCCCGCTCCGGCTTGCGGCCGGCGATGTCCATGGGGAGGGTGATGTTCTCCACGGCGCTCAGGGTGGGCAGCAGGTTGAACGCCTGGAAGACGAAACCGATGCGATCGCGGCGCAGCCGGGTGAGCTGACGGTCATTCAGGGAGCCGATCTCCGTGTCGCCGAGGCGGACCGATCCGAAGGACAGCGAGTCGAGACCGGCCATGCAGTGCATCAGGGTGGACTTCCCCGACCCGGACGGACCCATGATCGCGGTGAACTGGCTCCGGACGAAACCGACCGTGACCGTGTCGAGGGCCACCACACGGGTGTCCCCCGTGCCGTACACCTTCGTCAGGTCGGTGGCGTGGGCCGCGTAGCTCTCCGGGGCGGAAGGGGGCAGGTTTGCGTGCATGCCGATCCTCGGTGGACGCTCGGTGGATGCCCCTCGTGGCAGAGGGTGTCGCCGCTGATGGCGACGTCCATGAGCCTCCCGCTCGACCACCCACCGGCGGATCCCCCGAACATCCGGCACCGCCTCCCCCGATCGGGGGAGATCGCCGCGGGACCGCCGTTCCGGCCCGACCGCCGTTCCGGCCCGACCGCAAGGACGGCCGGACCGCTATTCCGGCGGGATCGCTCTTCCGGCCGGACCGCTATTCGGCACGCCCCGAGCGGAAGGCCCAGGCCGCGACCTCGACCCTGTTGCGCAGGCCCAGCTTCGCCTGGACCGACCCCAGATGCGTCTTGACGGTGCTGGGCGCGATGTACAGCTCGGCGGCGATCTCCGGGTTGGTCAGTCCACGGGCGATGCCCTGGATGACCTCCTCCTCGCGGTCGGTCAGCGGCTCGGCCGGCTCGGATGCGCCGCGTCGCCGCGCCTTGGTGAAGTGCTGCAGCAGACGGAGGGTGATCTGCGGGGCGACCATGGCGTCCCCGCGGACGGCCGCCCGGACGGCCTCGGTCAGCAGCGCCGGACCGGCGTCCTTGAGGAGGAAGCCCGAGGCTCCGTTCGACAGCGCCGTATAGACATATTCGTCGAGGTCGAAGGTGGTGACCACGACCACTTTCGGCGCTCCGGGATGACCGCCGCCGGCCAGTCGGCGGGTGACCTCCAGACCGTCGGGCGGAGGCATCCGGATATCCACGAGGCAGACGTCCGGCCTCCTTTCGCGGGCCAGCGACAGGGCCGACGCCCCGTCGGCGGCCTCGGCCACCACCTCCATGTCGGACTCGGCCGACAGCACCATGCGGAACCCGGCCCGCACCAGGTGCTGATCGTCCGCGACCAGGATGCGTATGGTCATGCCGTCCTGCCCTCCCGTAGCCGCAATCCGGATCGTACGGCGTGCCGCCCGCGTGCCCGGGCGTTCCGTGATGCCTCGTCGGGGTGCAGCGGTACGGAGGCGTGGACACGCCACCCGCCTTCGGGGCGGTGCCCCGCTTCGAAGGCGCCGCCGAGCAGCTCGATCCGCTCCCGCATGCCCATGATGCCGAAGCCGCCGCCGAGCCGGCCGAGGCTGCCGCGGTGTCCGGACGGGGAGCCTTGTCCGTCGTCCTCGACGACCAGTTCGGCGTGGCGCGCCGCGACCCGGGCGGACACGTCCACCGACCGCGCTCCGCGCGCATAGCGCTGGGCGTTGGTCAGGGCCTCCTGCAAGACGCGGCTCAGCCCGCCGGTGACCTCCGTGGGGACGTCCTCCGGCAGGTCCCGTCCGAGGTCCAGCCGGATCGGCAGCCCCGTCGCCCGTGCCTCGTCCACGATGCGGGTCAGCACCTCGCCGAGGTTCTCGGGATGCCTCGGGGTCTCGTCACCGCGCATCGAACCGACCAGACGCCGCATCGACGTCAGCGCCTCGCCGCCCGCGTACTCGACGGCCTCGAGCATCTCGTTCAGCATCCCCGGATCGGGGGTACCCCGGCCGGTGACATGGCGTACGGCCTGCAGCTGCACCACGATCGCGGTCACCTGATGGGCCACGGTGTCGTGCAGGTCGCGGGCGAGCGCGAGCCGTTCCTCCTGCCGGACCAGTTGTCCGGTGCGTTCCTGTTGGACGTCGTAGAGGCGCAGCACCAGGCCGCAGACGAAGGCCAGGGCCAGCACCAGCAGGGTGTTGTCGGAGAAGTCGCCGGGATCCGAGTCCCGCAGCACCGGGACGGAGAACACGCTGACGCCCACCGCCGCCACGACCACCGGGGCCCACCGGGGCGTGCAGCGGCGCACCGCCACGGCGAGGAGGACCAGCAGGCCCATGAGTTCGCTGCCGCTGCTCTCGCTGGTCACCATGTTCACCGGCAGCAGGTGGTAGGCCACCGTGGCCACGAAGGTGCCGGCGCAGGCCACCAGCGCGGCCCGCGGGACCCATCGGGAATCGCGCACCGCGGCCAGCACGGCCATCGCCCCTGCCAGGGCTCCGGAGCAGACCGGCACCCAGTCCCCGACGAAGGACTCCGTGTCGAAGGTCGGGTCGAAGACGATCCGCTCCGTCATGTCCTGATAGACGGAGAAGAGGAACAACAGCGCCAGCGCCGAGATCAGGATCCGCCCCGGCCAACTTCGGTAACCGGCACGCCGACCGGAGGACACAGCTATTCGCACCCGCGCCACACTACGCACCTACGGCGGCGATTGCCGCCCGCCGCCCGCGCGCGGGTCGGTGGGCATGGGCGCGGGCCGGACGTCGCGCACCCGCTCCGGTGTCCAGTACGAGGGGTCCGGCGGATCCGCCCGTTGGCTCCGTGCGGTGTCCGGGGCGGGGGGATCGCCGGTGTCCTGGCCCCGGGCGGCGACGGCGAGGGCCGCGACGATGCCGGTTGCCGCGATCGCCGCGGTGAGGAGGGCTGCAGTGAGCGGGCGCATGGCGTTCTCTCCCGATGCCGGAGGCCGGGACCCCTGGATGCGGGGCCCCGGCCGAGTGCGGTGTGATGCTCAGCCGTTGGCGGTGTTGTTGTAGATCGTTTGGATCTTGTTGTCGAAGTAGGGGCTGTCGATGTAGGCGGGCGGATCGGTCCGGGTGCTGGTGACCCCGATCTCGGTCCCCAGGCCCGTGGTCTCGTTGTAGTCCCGCAGCCAGGGGCCGCCGCTGGCGCCCTCGACCATGGTGCACCCGTTCTGCACCCGGGAGCCGTCCTGCCATGTGCCGATGTTCTGGCACACGTAGGGCACCTCGCCGTCATAGCCGAAGGCGGCCGGATAGCCCCAGACGGTCACGGTGTTGACGTACCCGTAGTTGTAGCCGAGCCCCATGCCGCCGACGGTGTTGACCAGCTTGCTGGAGCCGTTGTCCCAGACGTTGGCCACGCCGATGTCGTAGTTCAGGTCACTGTTGTTGATCCAGCCGTTGAACGAGGTGAGCGTCTTGGCGGACCAGGTTCCGTACGGCCGTGAGCCGTTGTAGTAGGCGGGGACGAACACCCAGTTGGTCGCCCAGGTGCCGCCGGCGCCACCGTGGACGCAGTGCCCGGCGGTGAACACCATGTTCTTCGTCGGATTGTTGACCGCCGCGGCGGAGCAGGCGTAGTCGCCGCCGTTGGTCGGGTTGTGGAAGAAGACCTTCCCCTGCACGATCGAGGTCGCGATCCGGACCCCGCGGGCCTTCTTCGAAGTGGTCGCCTTCTGCGGTTTCGCGAGCTGAGAGGGTTTGGCCGCCGCGTCGATGGCCGCCTTCCGGGACGCCTTGGCGTCGGCGGGCGTGTCGGCCTCGACGGCTCTGCGCATGCGCTGCGGAGTCCAGTAATTCTCGGCGGACTCAGCGGATGAGCGGGACGCCGCACTCTTGTGTGTGGATACCGCGGTGTCCGCGGTACCTGTGACGGTGCTGTGCGAGTCGGCGGACGCGGCCGCCGGAATCGTCAGGGCGAACGCGAAAACCACTCCGCTCGCCGCTAAAACGACCTTGCGTATCTGCACCAGTCCCCCCAAATTTTGATCGGGACAGGGAGCGAATGCCCCCGGCGAAATCCCGGCCGCACCGTATCGCGCGGTGAAGTGCGCGCGGCAAGGGACTGCGGGCGGCGAGAACGGTATCCGGCCAGGCATTACAGCCCGGGCGGTACGGAAAATCGCTTCCCGGCTCCTGGGCTGCCCTACCCGGCAAAAGCGGAATGGGTCTTGTGCCGCATTGAACGAGGAATTCCGACGCGTCGACGCGCGTCAACGCACGACACGTCCCACCACCGCCTCTTTGGCGACGTCCACCCCACTCCCACAGTGTCCGGAATCCGCATTCGCATTTATCCGGCTGAATTCATGGAGGGGCCATTCATGTATGCACAGCAGCCCCGCGCAGTGCGATATGCACCGCCCACCGCAGCGGATACGGGAGCACGACGGACCGCCCGCCGCCCCATCTCGTCCACGACTCGCCCGGCGCACCACGGGGCTCCGCCGAGGAATCGTCACCGCAGGGAAGTTGGCCTGACGCGATCACTTCGTTAGCCTCCCGGCAGCCCCGCAGATCCGCCGCTCCCGAGGAAGACAATGCAGTGACGAACCCCCAGGACGACCAGGACACGCAGGCCCCGCACCCCACACCGGAGGCACCACCCCCGGGCTGCCCCGCCCACGCCGCACGGCTCTACGGGCCGGATTTCCGGCGCCGGCCCGCCGAGACCTACCAGCGGATACGGCACGACAGCGGACAGGTCGCCCCCGTCCTGCTCGAGGGCGACATCGACGCATGGTTCGTCCTCGGCTACCGCGAGACGCGCCAGGTGCTGTCCGACGTCGAGACCTTCGGCCGGGACCCACGCCGCTGGAACGGCTGGGACAGCGTGCCGCCGGACTGGCCGCTCATGCCATGGGTGGCGTACAGCCCGATGATGCCCTTCACGGAGGGGGAGGAGCACCGGCAGCGTGCGACGGCCGCCAGCGAGGCCCTCGCCACGGTCGACCCCTTCGTGCTGCGCGGGCACTGCGAGCGCTTCGCCGACCAGCTGATCGACAAGTTCGCCGTGAGCGGCAAGGCGGATCTGGTGTACGACTACATCTACTCGGTGCCCACTCTCGCCGCGGCCGAGCTGTTCGGCCTGGCCGACGACGAGGGCGGGCTGGAGGCCCTGGCGGGAGGGCTGACCGTCTCGTTCATCTCCAACGAGGAAGCCATCGCCGGCAAGCAGCAGGTCGCCGCGTACGTGGCGGAGCTGGTGAAGGCCAAGCGCGAGGCGCCGGGCCCCGACCTCACCTCGCAGTTCATCCTGAACACCCCGGACCTGACCGAGGAGCAGCAGACCGCCGACCTGATGGTGCTGATGGCCGCCGCGCTGCCGCTCACCTCGTACTGGATCGGCAACACCCTGCGGCTGATGCTCACCGACGAGCGCTTCGCCATGACCCTCTCGGGCAACCGCCGCAGCATCGGCGAGGCCATGAACGAGGTGCTGTGGGCGGACTCCCCGCTGCAGAACCTCATCGGGCGGTACGCCACCCGCGACACCACCCTCGGGGGCCGACGCATCCGCACCGGCGACCTCGTCGTCCTCGGCCTGGCCGCCGCCAACGCCGATCCGCTGCTGTGGCCCGACACCCCCGTCGGCCACGGCGGGAACCACTCGCATGTCAGCTTCAGCGGCGGTGACTACGGCTGCCCGGTGGGCGGCCCCGAGACGGCCAGGATCATCGCGGAGACGGCGATCGAGGTGCTGCTGGACCGCGTTCCGGACCTGACGCTGGCGGTCGCGGCCGAGGAGCTGAAGTGGGTGGACTCCTTCTGGTACCGCTGCCTGGAATCGCTGCCCGTCACCTTCAGCCCCACGGCGGTCACCGCGGGCTAGCACCCACGGCCCCCGGCGCCGAGCGGCGCCGGGGGCCGTGGGTGTGTGGTGGCGTCAGTGGCCGGGCGGCTGCTGGAGCATGGCGAGGGTCAGGACGTTGCCGCCGATGCCCCAACCGCCGTCGGTGACCTCCTCGACCACGACGAGGGTGTTGGGGCGGGCGCGCTCACCGTAGATGTCGACGTACAGCTCGGTGGTGCGGGTGACGATCTCCTGCTTCTGCTTCTCGTCGAGGGATCCGGCGGGGACCTTGAAGTTCGCGAAGGGCATGGTCGTTCTCTCTCCTGGCGGGGAAACGGGGTGGAAAGCAGTCGTGCGGGGGCGCCGTGGCGGTCAGACGATGCCGCCGTTGGCGCGGATGACCTGGCCGTTGACCCAGTGGCCGGCCGGGGAGGCGAGGAAGGCGACGACCTCGGCGATGTCGGTGGGGGTGCCGAGGCGCTCCAGCGGGGGCTGGGCCGCCATCCGGGCGATGGTCTCCTCGTCCTTGCCCTCGAGGAACAGATCGGTGGCGGTGGGGCCGGGGGCGACGGTGTTGACGGTGACGTCCCGGCCGCGCAGCTCGCGCGCAAGGATCATCGTGAGCGCCTCGGTCGCTCCCTTGCTGGCGCTGTAGGCGCCGTAGGCGGGGAGGGCCAGGCCCACGATGGACGTGGAGAAGGTGATGAGCGCCCCGCCGCCGCGGATCCTGCGGGCGGCCTGCTGGGCGACGACGAAGGTTCCGCGGATGTTGGTGCGGTGCAGCGCGTCCAGCTCCGCCAGGTCCAGCTCGGCGATGGGGGCCAGGTACAGCCGGCCGGCCGCGTGGACGACGACGTCGACCCCGCCGTACTCGGACTCCGCGGTGTCGAAGAGCGCGGCCACCTGCTGCTCGTCGGCCACGTCGGCCCGGACGGCGACGGCCCGGCCACCGGCGGCGGCGATGTCATGGGCGGCGGCTTCGGCCGGCTCCCGGTGGCCCGCGTATCCGACCACGACGGCGTATCCGTCGGCGGCCAGCCGCTTCACCGCCTCGTGGCCGATACCTCGGGAGCCGCCGGTGACGATGGCGACGCGGGGCCGGTCGGTGGGGTGCGGGGGCGCGGTTGCCTGGGGTGACATGGAGACTCCTGGAACAGGTGCTGGCTGGCGGATGCCACATGGTGTGGCCGTGGCCCGGGGCGTCGGCGGTGTCGCCGCCGACGCCCCGTCGGTGTCTCCACTCTGGGCCGGAACCTCCGGGCCAGCCAGGGCTGTCCCCACCCAGGGGTTGCCAGCCCCTGGCTCGGCCCACCGGCACAGGCGACCATGGAGGGCGTGAACCACTCCGAATTCGCCGCGTTCCTGAAGTCCCGGCGCGACCGCATCCGCCCGGCCGACGTCGGCCTGCCCACCGGTCCGCGGCGCCGGGTGCCCGGGTTGCGGCGCGAGGAGGTCGCCCAGCTGGCCGGGCTGTCCGCGGACTACTACACCGAGCTGGAGCGCGGACGCGGCGCTCAGCCCTCGGCCCAGGTGCTGACCGCCCTCGCCCGGGCGCTGCGGCTGAACGGCGACGAGCGCGACCATCTGTTCCACCTCGCCGACCGCCCCGTTCCCCCGGTGACACACGGCCCGGCCGCGCAGGTCCAGCCGGCCCTGCTCGGCCTGCTGGACCGGCTGGCCACCACCCCCGCCCAGGTCATCACCGACCTGCACCAGACCCTGGTGCAGAACGAGCTGGCCGCCGCGCTGGTCGGCCGTCCCCCTGCGGTCCGCGGGCCCGCGGCGAGCCTCGTCCACCGCTGGTTCACCGATCCGGACGCCCGTGCGCTCTACCCGCCCGAGGATCACCCCCACCACTCCCGGGTCTTCGTCGCCGACCTGCAGGCCGTCGCCGCCCGGCGTGGCGGCGACACCGAGGTACGGCGGATGGTGGCCGCGCTCCGACGCCACAGCGAGGAGTTCGCCACCCTCTGGGACACCCACGACGTCGCCCTCCGGCGGACCGACCACAAGCGCATCGTCCACCCCGCGCTGGGCGTCATCGAGCTGGACTGCCACTCCCTGTTCAGCGAGGACGGCCGCCAGCGCCTGTTGTGGTTCAGCGCCCCGCCCGGCACCGAAGGCGCCGCCCAGCTGGAACTTCTCTCGGTCATCGGCACGCAGGACATGACGGCCGACGAGAACAGCCCCTCACCGTGATCCCTTGTCATTCGGCGCCGGGGCGGCGGCCTCCGGGGCCGGGCACAGCGCCCTGATCGCGCCAACGTGGTGACGTTCGGGGTACGGAGCGAGCACACGGCCCGTCATCGGGAACCCCTGTCGCAGTACGAGCGGGCTTTAACCCATGCCGGGGCACGGCACCGGGCGGGCCCGCCGGTCTCCGACACACACAAGGATCCCGTATGAATGGACCAGCCCCCCTTCTGACCCTGAACAACGGCGTGCGGATGCCCACTCTGGGCCTCGGCGTCTACCAGAGCCCGCCCGACGAGACCATCCCCGCGGTGACGACCGCGATCGAGAACGGCTACCGCCTCATCGACACCGCGGCCGCCTACGGCAACGAGAAGGAGGTCGGTGAGGGCATCGCCCGCTCGGGCATCGGCCGCGAGGACATCTTCGTCATCACCAAGGTGTGGATGACCGACTACGGCTACGACGCCACCCTCCGCGCCTTCGACACCAGCCTCACCAAACTGGGCCTGGACCAGCTCGACCTGTATCTGCTGCACTGGCCGGCCCCGTCCGCGTTCGACACCACGGTGGCCTCGTACAAGGCGGCCGAGAAGCTGCTCGCCGACGGCCGAGTGCGGGCCATCGGCGTGTGCAACCACACTCCCGCACACCTGACCGATCTCATGGCGCGCACCGACGTCGTGCCCGCGGTGAACCAGGTCGAACTGCATCCGTTCTTCAGCCAGCCCGAGCTGCGCGCCTTCGACGTCCGCCAGGGCATCCTCACCCAGTCCTGGTCGCCCATCGGCGGCGTGAACCGCTACGGGGGCGAGAGCCCGGACAAGGTCAGGGACCCGCTCAAGGAACCCACCATCACCGGCCTCGCCGAGAAATACGGCAAATCCCCGGCCCAGATCATCCTCCGCTGGCAGGTCGAGCACGACCTGTGCGCGATCCCGAAGTCCGTCAAACCACACCGCATCGCGGAGAACATCGCGATCTTCGACTTCTCCCTCACCCCCCACGAGGTGGCCGCCATCGACGCGCTCGACACCGGAGCACGCGGCGGTCCCGACCCCGACCACGTCGGGCCCGGCACCTTCTCCTGAGACACCGCGCGGGGCGGCCACCGGGCCGCCCCGCACAGCTCACGGGACACCTCCCCCGGACCGGGTCAGGACTCCAGATCGTCGGCGAAGTGCCGGAAGCCGTGCCGATCCTGGTGCAGGGTCCACAGGGTGTCCGCCAGCACGGCCGGATCCTTCTTCTCGTGTCCGGGAACGATCGCGCCCGGGATGATCAGTTGCGCCACGTGGACGCCCTCGGCGGCGAGGGTGTCGTGCAGCAGCCGGCCGTACGCGCTCTCGGCGGCGAAGGCGATGGAGGTGCCCGCGCGCTCGGGGTGCGGCACCACGGCGGTGCCTCCGTTGACGAAGAGCACCGTGCCCCGGCCCAGGGCGCGCATACCGGGGAGCACCTGCCGTACGGCGGTGACGGGGCCGTACACGGAGAACTCCATCGGGCCCACGAGGTCGTCGGCGGTGGTGTCCAGGACCGGCAGCATGAATTCCCTCTGCGGCACCGGGCTGTACTGCAGAACCTCGATCGGCCCCAGGGCCGCGGCCGCGGCGTCCAGGGCGGCGGTGAGGGCCTTCGGATCGCGTACGTCGGCGGCGAAGCCTCGCGCCGTCACGCCCTCGCCGGTGAGGCCGGCGGCCAGGGCGTCGAGCCGGTCCTGGTCGCGGGAGATGAGGGCGGTGTCGTAGCCCTCACGGCCGAAGCGCCGCGCGACGGCGGCGCCGAGACCGGGGCCGGCTCCGATGATGGCAAGGGTGGTCATGGGTTCTCCGGGTGCTCGGGCGCCTCAGGGGCCGGGGTGTCGCGATGGCGGGGTGTGGTGAAGTCGGTCGTCGGTGACCCGCTCGCTCGCCGTCACCGGGGCACGAGCCTCAGCGTCGTGGCGCGCGCCGTGTCCGCGACCATGGGCTCGACATAGGTTCCGCTGTAGCGGCCGTACTTGGAGCGGTACGCGTTGTCGACCCGGTCGTTGACACCGGGGTCGCCCTCCTCGATCAAGGTGACGTCCCGGTCCACGCCGCCGGAGCGGATGTGGCCCTCGTGGCTCCCGTGGGCGGTGCGCCACCAGGAGCCGCCGGTGCCCCGGTAGGAGCGGACGTAGAGGTCGTCGCCGTCACGGACGACCCAGATCGGCACCGCCGTACGCGGTGTGCCGTCGCCTTGCAGCGGCGCCATTTCCAGCTCGTCCGTCGTCGCGATCCGGTTGAGTTCGTCGCTGGTCCATGTCGTCATCGTCTGCCTCCTTCACGAGTACCCGAAAGGGGAGAATTCCATCTCGGGAGGAAAGCAATCAGGGAGAAAACCTTCCCCCTGGGCGGCCGGCGAACGATGCCCCACCGACCAGTATGCCGAGCGGGAGGTCACCCGGCGAGGGCGGCGAACGCCTCGTCCAGGAGGGCGGTGAGGTCGGGGCGGCCGTCGGAGGCCGTCCAGTGGTCGAGGGCGATGTTCAGGCAGCCCAGTGCGGCGGCGGCCTTCACCGACAGGGCCAGGGGCGTGGGACGCGGATCGTCGCCGGGCCGCTCGGCGAGGGCCTGGGCCAGCACGGGCCGCCAGCCGTTCTGCTTCTCCAGCAGCCGGGCACACAGGGCGGGGGTGTTCCGGACCAGACGGGTCGTCGCGAGGGCGCTGACCGGGTCCCGGCGGTGGTAGGCGATGACGACGTCCAGTGCGCGCCGCAGAGCCGTCCAGTCGTCCTCGTCGGCGGGCCTGGCCCGCAGGGCGTCGGCGGCCCGCTCGCCGTAGGCGTCGAAGGCGCTGAGGACGGCCTCTTCCTTGCTGCCGACGTAGCGCAGGAAGGTGCTGCGCGAGACACCGGCGGCCGCGGCCAGGTCGTTGATGGTGACCTTCTCGAAGCCCTTGCTCCGGAACAGGCCGGACGCCACCTCGGCCAGCTCGGCCCGGATGGCCGCTCGCGCGATGTCTCTCGTGCTCGTACGCGCCGTTCCGTTCACCCTGCGATTCTACCGCTGGGCTGAACCACGATCGCAGTTATGAGATCCGAGCCCTGTTGTGACACCGGGTTCCATGCTAGGAATGCTGATTCACGGTGATTCTTCGGTTCCAGACCTCTGTGAGCGGGAGAGCGGCATGCGAGGACTTCAGGGCAAGAGGATCGTCGTCGCGGGCGGCGCCACCGGGATCGGCGCCGCCACGGCCGAGCGGCTCGCCGAGGAGGGCGCCTCGGTCGTCGTCGGCGACATCAACCTCGTGGGTGCGAAGGCCACCTCCCAGCGCATCGCCGAGGCCGGCGGCACCGCGGTCGCCGTCGAGTTCGACCTCGCCGACGAGGAGTCGATCGGTGCGCTGGTCGACCGGGCCGCCGCCGAGTTCGGCGGGGTCGACGGGCTCTACAACGTCGGCGCCGACCTCTCGGACGACCACCTGGGCCGGGACACCGATCTGCTGGAGATGGACCCGGCCCTGTGGCGGCGCACCCACGAGGTGAACCTCCTCGGCTACGCCCTCACCTGCCGGGCGGTCATCCCACGGCTGCTGGCCCAGGGCGGCGGCGTCATCGTCAACACCTCCTCCGGCGCGGCCTGGGGAGGGGAGCCCCGGCGTCCCGCGTATGCCGCCTCCAAGGCCGGGATCAACGCGCTGACCCGCCATATCGCCTCCCGGTGGGGCAAGGAGGGCATCCGCTGCAACGCCGTGGCGCCCGGGCTGGTCATGGGCGACACCCAGAAGCAGCGGGGCGACCAGCGGCTGCAGGCCATGGCGCTGAAGATCGCCCGTAGTCCGCGGCTGGGCGAGCCCGCGGACGTGGCCGGCACCGTGGCCTTTCTCCTCTCGGACGACGCCGAGTGGGTCAACGGCCAGGTGTGGTCGGTCTGTGGCGGCATGAGCCTGCGCGACTGAGACTCCCCCGAGAGCTGGTACCGGCCAGGGCGCTCTACGGCGACCTACGGCGTCCAGGGTGCGGACACCCGCCAGCTCACGTCATCGGCCCACGACGTGGCGCTGTCGAAGGCGTTGGATCCTCCGTTGGACGCGATGTATGCCTTGTTCTCGTAGTGGCGGATGAACCGGTCGGGGTAGTTGTACGAAGCGAACGAGGTGCCCTGGCCGCTCTTGCCGGTCTGGGGGCAGAACGTCGCGTCGGCCCGGAAGACCGCGGTGCCGTCCATCGGCTGCCGGAGCAACTGGTAGTTGTAGTGCCGCAGGAAGTCACCGGGGTAGTTGCGCGACTCGAACGACACACACGAGGCGTTGGCGAGGCCGCGCCGCACGATCCAGGACGCGTCGCCCTTGTCGAGTGCGGAGCTTCCGGAGGACACCACGGAGGTGACGGCGCTGTTGGCCTGGTGGCGGATGTAGCGGTCGGTGTAGCCGGGGGTGGTGGCTCGCAGGGACATCGTCGAGCCCGCGTTGAGGGTGCCGCCCGCGACCGGGCTGGGCGCGCCGTAGCCCACGGAGACGATGTTGGCCTGCACCGCGTCGTCGGCCGCGTCGGTCGGGACGCCGCTGGTCATCACGCCTTCGAAGAAGGACCCGATGGACCCGTTGCTGTTGTCACCGCCGGTCCCGAGGACGATGGAGCCCTCCTGGTGCATCGGCGAGTAGCCCGGCCTGGACGGCTCCGGCCCCGCGTACTGGGTGGTGAGCTTGCCGGACTGGGCGTTGCCGTCCCTGAGGGCGAAGTGGTTCTGCCCGTTGTTCTTCAGCAGGGCGGTGACGAAGGGCGCCGAGTTGCCGGTGTTCGAGGGGTTCTTGCTGTAGCCGCTGTCCGACTGGAACAGGCCGTTCTCCAGGTCCGCCTGCACCCAGGGTCCGGATCCGCTGCACGGCGGGAACCAGCACTCCGTACCGAAGTTGATGGCGTCCATGTGGCCGTTGCCGGTGTCGGCGATCTGCACTTCGGCGTTGCCGTAGTCGAAGCAGCACAGTCCATTGACGTGGGTGCCGGACGTGACCATGTACATACCCTCGGGCCGGCCGTTGACGGCGACACCGGAGGCCGCGGTGTGCCGGTAGCCCATGCGGCCGGAGAAGGACGCGCCGTAAACCTGGTGGCCGCCCGCGGTCACCGGTAACGCGTCGGCGGGCACACCGGAGTTGGCGGGACCCGCGGTCCCGGCCGGTTCGATGGGCATGTGGTTGTGGCGCGGTGACTGGTCATAGATGACGTTGATGACGCAGGTCGTTCCGGCGCAGAAGGAGTCCTGCCGGGCGGCGTCGGCGTATCCGCCCGCCGTCAGCGTTCCCACGTCGGCCACGCCACCGTCGGAGGCGCGTTTGAGCTGATAGAGCGGGCCGTTGAAGGATGCGTAGAGGGCGCGTGTGGTGCTGTGCGCGGCCACGCAGGGCGTACCGGCCGAGGCGTAGATGTCGCACGGCAGGGACGCCGCGGCCCGGGACGTGCCCGCGCCGCCGGCCAGGAGCCCGAAGACGAGGGCCGCTGTCGTACCCGCCGACAGCAGCGCTTTTCTCACCCTCGCGAGACGCGTGAGACCTGAAGGAACCTTCATGGGGGTGTCCCTCCCCGTGCATGCCGAGTGTTGGATGTCAGGTGCATGTCATTGCTCTGGTTCGATATTTCGTACGTTGACCGTGAAATCGAACCTGACGGTAGGACCGGCGACCGTCTGCGTCAATGGCCATGGACGACCTGGCCGCTCCCGACACGGAACGGCGGGGCAGTTTCCGCACCGCCATGTCATCCGGCGTTCGGACGCCGTTGGGCGCCAAGCCCACCGCCGTCTTCGGCCCCGTCATCGCTCGGCGGCCCACCGGGATCCCGGCCCGGGAAGGTATTCGGAGAGGAGTAGTCTCCTGCGCAGCGGCTCATACGGTTCGTCCGCCCCACGCCGAAACGAGGAGAGACCGGTTGTCGACGTTTGTCGTGTTCGACCTTGAGTTCACCTCATGGTCGGGATCGCTCGAGCAGGATTGGTCGGAGCCGGGGCAGCTTCGCGAAATCGTCCAAATCGGCGCCTTGCGCATCCGCACCGGTCATTCCGCTGACGACCACTCCGTTGTCGAGGAATACGAGGCGCTGGTCAGGCCGGTCGTCAACCCGCGGCTGTCCCCTTTCTTCACCGGCCTCACGGGCATCGACCAGGAAACCGTGGACCGCGAGGGAGTCGCCCCCGCCGAGGCGCTCAGCGACTTCCTGGCGTTCTGCCAGGGCCAGTCCGTGCTCTCCTACGGCAACGACATGGTCGTCCTCGGGGAGAACGTGGGATGGGCCCGGGCGCGCGGGGAGGAGATCAAGAACGGCTTTCTCAGCGCCGGCTTCCTGAATATCCGACCATGGCTGAATAGCGTCGCACCGATAACGGCATCGGCCAACTCCGGTCGGCTATGGGAAGCACTCAATCTGCCCAAACCCGTGGCCGGCAGGGAGCATTCAGCGCTCTTCGACTGTTATTCGATCGCCGCGGCGATCAGACACCTATGCGCCGGTGGGGCCGCCCTGCCCGAGGGCTGCCTCTAGCGGTGGGGCGAATCGGCCATCGCGAGCGTGTCGTCCGACGCGCTGCCGGCGAGTGGCACGATGGCCCGGAGATCTTGGTCGGCGGCGCTCATGCGCGTCGTCCGGTATGTCAGAAAGGAACCCCTTATGACCGCAGTGCGCGGAACAGCCGTCGACATCCCCACCCGGGACGGCATCGCCGATGCCTATCTGGTCCATCCCGACGACACCGACCGCCACCCGGCCGTTCTGCTGTACATGGACGCCTTCGGCCTCCGCCCCCACCTGCGGGGGATGGCCGACCGCCTGGCCGCGGCCGGTTACACCGTGCTGGCGCCCAACGTCTTCTACCGCCACGGGCGTGCTCCCGTGGTGGAGTTGCCCGACTTCCTCGACTTCGCGGCGCGTCCGGAGATCTTCCAGGACATCCTCCCGATCGCACAGGAGCTCACCCCCGAGCGCGCGATGAACGACGCCGGCACCTATCTGGACTGGCTGGCCTCCTGCCCGCAGGCCACCGACGGGCCCGTGGGCATCACCGGCTACTGCCTGGGCGCCGGGCTGGCCCTGCGTACCGCCGGAAGCTACCCCGACCGCGTTGCCGCGGCGGCCGGTTTCCACGGCGGCAACCTGGCCACCGAGGCACCGGACAGCCCGCACACGGTGGCCGGACAGGTCACCGCCGAGCTGTACTTCGGACACGCGGACCAGGACCACTCCCTTCCGCCCGAGCAGATCGAGCGCCTGGACAAGGCCCTCACCGAGGCCGGTGTCCGCCACCGCGCCGAGGTCTACACGGGCGCGCAGCACGGCTACACCCAGGCCGACACCGTCTCCTACAACGCCGAGGCCGCCGAACGCCACTGGGAGGCCCTGCTCGACCTCTTCGGCCGCACCCTCTGACCATGGCTGGTGACCAGCCGCCTCGGGCTGGTCACCACCCTCCGGCGCTGGTCACCACCCTCCTGCGACAGGGCCTAGAGCTGCCGGAGGTGGTCACGCAGGGTGCGGGCCACCTGCGCCATGAGGGCGTCGGCGCCGGGCTGGGTGCTCGCGGGCACGAGTGACTCGGTGAGCACGGCGATGGCGAACGCCTGACCGTCGGAGTGCTCGACGATGCCGATCTCATGGCGGAGGTTGAGGAGGGTGCCGGTCTTGGAGGACCAGGTGGTGGCGTCGGAGCTGAAGTCCGGGGCGAGCCGGTGCCGCAGCACGTTGTGGGCCATGAGGTCGCGCACGTGCAGCGCCACGTCGGGATGGATTTTCGACGGTGTCCACAGGGCCCCGAGCAGGTCCACCCAGGCGCGTGCGCTGCCGGTATTGGCGCGGGTGGTGTCGAGTTGCGGCACCCGGTGGCCACGGCCGCTGGTGCCCGCGTCGATGGCGAGGGCGTGGGCGAGATGCACCTGCTCGGCGTCGAAACGCTCCACGGGGGTTTCGGTCAGTTCGCGCATACCGTGCCGGACGGTGATGCCACGCAGCCCGAGTTCCTGGAGGATCTCGGCGACCTGGGCGGGCGGGGTGAGGTCGAACAGCGCGTCGGCCGCCGTTCCGTCACTCACAGACGTGCTCAGGTAGAGCAGATCCTCGATCGCGATCCGGGCGGGGTGGCGGAACCGGCTCAGCCCGGTGGGACCGGGCGTGGTGATCCGCCCCGGGGGTACGTCGAGCATCGTCGCTCCGTCGAGTTCGCCGCGCCGCATGCGCTCCGCCGTCGCCAGCGCCAGCGGGACCTTGACCAGGGAGGCCGACGGCAGCTGGGCGTCCGGGTCGATCCCCAGCTCGTCCCCCGTGTGGAGATCCCGTACGAGCAGGCAGCCGTGCAGTCCTCCGTCGCGCAACTGCTCGCGCAGATCCCGCAGCAGTGTCTCGGTGCTCACGCTTCCGTTCCTTCCTCGGTGTCCGCCCGGGTGTCCGCGCCGAGGCAGCGGGCGATGGCGCCGCCCAGGCGCCCTTCGATGGGCTGCGGATTGCCGTCCGCGGCGGCGGCGAGAGCGAACCCCCGGCCGAGCGTGATCTCGCCGATGGGCCGCCACTTCAAGGCGAGTTCCGCCGCCTGCGCGGGAGAGCACAGCAACAGGTCCCGGGTGCACAGGACTTCGGCGGCGGCGGTTGTCAGGTCGGTGGCGGCCATGAGCTGGGCGGGCCGCAGACCGACCGCGTCGCGCAGCCGGGTCAGCGGATCGCGGATATGCGGCACATCGTCCTCCGGCTGGATCCAGATACGGCGGGCCGGGCCCGGAGCGGCCCGGCCGACCCGCAGCGTTTCGAGATAGACCCGCCGCACACCGGGATCCCGGACTCCGGCGAGCCCGAGCGGCACGGACCACGTGGCCTCGCCCGCGGGCACCGCGAGCAGGGCGGCCCGCACCTGCTGCGCGTGGATGAGCTCCAGGCGCTGCGCCGGCGCCGCCACGCGGAGATCGAGCGTGATCCCGTGCCCGCGTGCCTCGGCGACGAGGCGGGCCAGACCGGCCGTGGAACAGATGCCGGGCACTGCGAGCCGCCACGGCTTGCGCTTGGCGGCCTCGGCCTCGTGCAGCAACACATCGGCCGCCTGTACGAGCTGTCTGGCCACCGGCAGCATCTCCCGCCCGAAAGGGGTGAGTACGGCCCGCCGTGAGGTGCGCTCGAAGAGCTGCTCACCGAAGCGCTCCTCCAGAGCGGCCACGCGACGGCTGGCCACCGACTGGGACATCCGGGCAGCGGCCGCCCCGACGGTGAAGCTTCCACGCTCGCTCACGCTGACGAACGCCCGGCACGCTCCCACCAGATCCACATCCGCACTCTATGCCAGATCAGCATGAAGAAGCGCATGAGCGTATTGGACCGCATAGCCGCCCGACGGCGAAGGTGATCCCGATGCCCACGGCCGCGCCCCGGCGAGGGGCCCGGTCGTTCCATCCCCTGTGCCCCTGCGTGACGGGGGCCCAACCGGAGGTCAGGATCATGCGATTCCCCCGTGCCCGGCACACCGCCCTCGGCGCGCTCACCGCGCTCACGCTTCTCGTCCCGCTGACGGCCTGCGGCCAGGACGGATCCTCGGACTCATCGAGGTCGTCGAGCACGTCGAGCGCGTCGTCCACGTCCACGGATCTGGCGGCGAAGGCGGGCACGGACCCGGCGTCGTTCACCGGCGAGTTCAAGAAGCTGGAGCGCTCCTACGACGCGCGGCTGGGTGTCTACGCCATCGACACCGGCACCGGACACGAGGTGGCCTATCGCGACGGTGAGCGGTTCGGCTACGCCTCCACGTTCAAGGCGCTGGAGGCCGGTGCGGTGCTGCGGAAGGTCAAACTGGGCGGGCTGGACCGGGTGATCAAGTACTCCAAGGACGATCTCGTCGACAACTCCCCCGTGACCGAGAAGCACGTCGACACCGGGATGAGCCTGGGCGCGCTGTGTGACGCCGCCGTCCGCTACAGCGACAACGCGGCGGCCAACCTGCTCTTCGACGAGCTCGGCGGGCCCAAGGGCCTCGACGCCACGCTCGAGAAGATGGGCGACGACGTCATCCAGATGGACCGCCGTGAGCCGGAGTTGAGTCGCTGGGTCCCCGGTTCCACCCAGGACACGAGCACCCCGCGGGCGATGGCAAAGGATCTGCGCGCGTTCGTGCTCGGCGATGTCCTCGGCGACGGAGAGCGCGCACAGCTCACGAAGTGGCTGCGGACCAACACCACCGGGGACGCGCTCATCAGGGCCGGGGTGCCCAAGGACTGGCAGGTCGGCGACAAGACCGGAAGCGGCAGCTACTACGGTGGCCGCAATGACATCGCGGTGGTGTGGCCGCCCGACTCCGCTCCCATCGTCGTGGCGATCATGTCGAACCGCGGTGACAAGGACGCCAAGTCCGACGACAAGCTGATCGCGGACGCGGCGCATGTCGTGGCCGACACGCTGTCGTAGCACCCCTCCCCCGCTCATCCGCTCCCCTGCGGGGCTGAGTCACCTGCTCAGCCCCGGAGGAAGTACAGGACGGTCATGGTGACGGCGGTGGTCAGAACGGCGCCGCGCAGCAGCCACGCGGGGAGACGACGGGCGATGTGCGCTCCCGCCACCCCGCCGGCCACCGCGCCGACCAGCATGGTGATGAGCACAGACGGTGCGCTCAGCGCGTCCGAGGCGATGAGGAACAGCCCGGTCGCGCTGAGATAGATGGCCGCGAGCTGGGCGACTCGCATCGGGTTGCCGGCCGAGGTGTCGAGGCCGAGGCCGATGCTCCACACGGCCAGCATCATGATGCCGACGGCACCGCCGAAGTAGCCGCCGTACACGGCGAGGAGGAACTGGCCGATCAGGACGGTCCGGGGGCTCATGCCGACCGCATGGCCCTTCGCGTCGCTCACCACACGGGAGACATGGCGCCCGAAGGCGAGGATCACCGTGGCGAAGGCGAGCAGCCAGGGCACCGCGGCGTCGAACGACACCGCGGGCAGCGTCAGCAGCAGACCGGCACCGAGCCCGCCGCCGATCACACTGACCACGGTCAGCGCCCGCGTGGACGTGCCCCCGACGGGGGTGAGGTCGCGCCGGTAGACCCACGCGCTCGCCACGGTCCCGGGTACGAGGGCCACGGTCGAGGAGGCGTTCGCCGTCACGGGGGACAGACCGGCCGCGACCAGGGCGGGAAGCGCCACGAACGTGCCCCCGCCGCCGACGGCGTTCAACGCCCCGGCGGCCACACCCGCCAGCAGAACAATCACCATCTCGGACACCCGCCGAGCATCGCCCCACGGCCCGTGGGCGCACAATGCGTGATCCACGTAGCCTGCGCAAGGCTGTGCCATAGGCTCGTCAGGGTGCGTTATGACCTGGACGACCTGCGGCTCTTCCTTCACATCGTGGCGGAGGGCTCGATCACGGCGGGCGCCCGCCGGATGCATCTGAGCCTCCCGTCGGCCAGCGCCAGGGTGCGCTCGCTCGAACACCACGCGGGCGTGGCCCTGCTGATCCGTGGCCGGCGGGGGGTGCGCCCCACCCCGGCGGGGACCGCACTGGCCCGCCACGCACGCGATGTGCTCGCCCAGACGGCGCGCCTCGAAAGCGCCGTGGCGAGCTACGCCCGGCCCCCGACCGCGCCACTGACCCTGCTGGGCGGCGGCTCGGCGATGCATCACCTCGTACCGAGGGCCCTGGTCTCGTTCCTCCGCGCGCACCCGGACGTCGACGTCACGGCGTCCGAGAGCCGCACCCCACGGACCGTGCGGTTGCTCGCGGACGGCGAGGCGGACCTGGGTGTCGTTCTCGACACCGAGGCCCGCGACTGCGGTCTCACCATGGAACCCCTCTGCGATGACTCCCTGGTGGTGATCGGCCAGTCCGGCGGGATCCTCGCGGGGCGCACCACGGTGGCCTACCGCGAGGTCGCCGAGCACCCGCTCGTGGGGCTCGACGCGGGCTCCTCGCTGCGGCGCTCGATCGAGAAGCACCTGGGTCCGCACGCTCCAGCGGTGCGGTACCGCACCACCGTCGCCCACCTCCCCACCCTTGTCTCCCTCGCGGCCGCCGGTGTGGGACTCGCGGTCGTGCCACGCCGCGCCATCGCCCCCGGCCGGCCACTCGATGTGTGCGAGCTCCAGGATCCCTGGGCACGCCGCACCCATCTGCTGGCCTGGGGCGAGAAGGCGTCGCGGACCTCGTCAACCGCCACCGCGGCACTCGCCGAACACCTGCGCCAGGCGGCCGGGTCCGAGCCGGACGGGGGCACTGGCGTTCCGGCGATGTGAACGCGAGGCTCGGGGAGGCGAGGCTCGGGGGAGGCGAATCAGCGCTGTCGCGCGCGTCCCGTATCGAGGCGGCGCAGTTCACGCACACTGTCCGCGAGCGTGCGGTCGCCCAGCGAGTCGAGCACCGCTTCCTCGGCCTCCGCGGTGAGCGCGGCGAAGTATTCACCGGCGTGTGCGGTCACCTGGCACACGGGCTCCACTCCGGGCGAGCAGGCCCACAGTGGCTTGTCACCGACGGCGCAGCGGTAGACCTCCGCCAGGGTGATCCGGTCGGTCGGCCGCCCCAGCCTGGCCCCACCGGTGCGGCCCTTGACGCAGACGACCAGCCCCTCCTCCGTCAGCGGGACGAGGAGCTTGCGGACCAGGCTCGGGTTGGTGTTCAGCACGCGGGCCAGCTCGGCGGAGCTCAGCGGTGCGCCGTCGTCCTCGGCGGCGACCGCGAGGAAGAGCATCAGCTGCAGCGCACGGGAGAACCGGATGTCCAACAAGGTCTCCACCTCCGCGCACAGATCGTGGCACAGCCTACTCGACGGTGCCGTTCCGCCGTTTCCCTAAAATGTAATTGATACGGTTGCAGTTTACGCCATGAAAACTGTACCTTTCAGATTCACACTTTCGAACTCCGGGGAAACCACCCCGGAACGACACGGCAGGAGAGCGACACGGTGAACACCCGCGTGGCCACGCCACTGTCCCGCCCGTTCGCACTGGGCTCGGCCAAGTTGCCGAACAGGATCGTCATGGCACCCATGACCCGCAGACAATCCCCCGATGGCATTCCCGGTGAGGACGTCGCCGCCTACTACGCGCGCCGGGCAGAGGCGGGGACCGGCCTGATCATCACCGAGGGCACCACCGTCGACCACCGGTCCGCCGGTTTCCTCGATGGCGTACCCCGGTTCCACGGCGAGGAGCAACTCGCCGGGTGGCAAAAGGTCGTCGACGCCGTGCACACACACGGTGGCGCGATCATGCCCCAGCTCTGGCACGTGGGAATACAGCGGCCCGCGGGAGCCCCGCCGTTCCCCGACGCCCCGTCCGTGGGACCGTCCGGGATCGCGCTGGACGGCACGCCCGGAGCGGGCGGGACGATGACCCTCGCCGACATCGACGACGTCATCGGCGCCTTCGCCAAGGCCGCACGGGAGGCCGAGCGGATCGGTTTCGACGGTGTGGAACTGCATGGCGCGCACGGCTATCTCATCGACCAGTTCCTCTGGGAGCGCACCAACCGGCGCGCCGACGGCTACGGCGGCGATCTGGCCTCGCGTACCACGTTCGCCGCCGACCTGGTGGCCGCCATCCGCGAACAGGTCGCGCCCGACTTCCCCGTCGTGCTCCGGTTCTCCCAGTGGAAGTCCGAACACTACGACGTCCGGCTCGCCGAGAACCCCAAGGAACTGGAAGCCGTGCTCACCCCGCTGGCGGAGGCGGGGGTCGACGCGTTCCACGCCTCCGGACGCCGCCACTGGCAGGCCGAGTTCCCCGACACGGGATCGGACCTGAACATCGCCGGATGGGCAAAGAAGGTCACCGGCAAGCCCGTCATCACCGTCGGCTCGGTCGGTCTGGACACCGTCTTCCAACCCGGCTCCCTCTCCGGTGCGAACGCGGCCGTGGACACCATCGAGCGGCTCCTCGACCGTCTCGAGCGGGACGAGTTCGACCTCGTCGCCGTCGGACGCGCACTGCTCGCCGACCCTCAGTGGGCCGACAAGGTCCTGAACGACCGGATGAGCGAGCTCATTCCGTTCAGCCAGGACTCGGTGGCGTCCCTGCACTGAGCCGAGCCCCCGCTCGGGTGACGCGGCGGGGAGGGAATCGGCGCCGGCCGGCACGGGGGAGTCCGGCCGGCGCCGAGCACGGGGTGTGCGGGTAGTTTAACATTTCACCACCGCCCCGCATTCCCGGTACTAGCCGGTGGCACAGACGCCGCCGTTGAGGGTGAAGGCGGTCGGCGCGGAGTTGGTGCCGTCCTTGTCGGCGGTGAAGCCGAGGGTGACCGCGCCACGGGCGGGGATGGTGGCGGTGTAGGAGGCCGGGGTGACGGTCACCGCGGCGCCGGCCTGCCGGGGTGTGCCGCCCCACATATTGGTGATGGCCTGGCCGTTGGCGAAGGTGAACCCCAGGGTCCAGCCGGTGATGGCGGCGGCGCCGGTGTTGCGGATGGTGATCTCGCCCTGGAAGCCGTTGCCCCATTCATTGGCCACGCGGTAGCCGACCGTGCAACCGGCATCGGAGCCACCGCCGTAGATGGTGGCCTCGCGGGAGGTCTCGGCGATGCCGTCGGGGCCGTTGAAGACGCGCTTGCCCCAGTCGGTGAGCTTGGTGGGGTCGAAGTCGGTGGCCAGGTCCAGGATGGGATCGGTGTTGCCGCTCCAGGACCAGGCCAGGTAGCCCAGCTTCAGCCGCTGGGCGGTGGCCATCATGGTGTTCTCGTCCGGATCGCCCCACTGGTCGGAGGGCCCGCCGAACTCGCCGATGAGGATGGGCAGCCTGGCGGCCACGAAGGCGTTCAGATAGTCGGTGATCTCCTGCGCCGTGTCGTAGACGCTGTACATGTGGATCGAGAAGATCAGGTTGCCGGTGGAGTCGGCGTCGTAGACGGTCCGCGCGTTGGTGCGCATCACGTTCTGCAGGTCCTGTCCCCAGTTGGGCGCGTCCACCATGATGGTGTGCTGGAACCCGGCATTGCGCAGCTTCTGGACGGCGGCGACGGTGGGGGCGGTCCAGCCGGCCGGGTCGGTGTTGCCCCAGGGTTCGTTGCCGATGTTGATGACGACGTAGTTCTCCTGGCCGGTGAGCACGCTCTTGAGGCCGATCCAGTAGTCGGCCGCCTGGTCGAGCGAGGCGGCCGCGGCATCCTCGCCATAGCCGGTGGTGTCGTGCACTTCCAGTACGCAGATGAGCCGATTGGCCTTGCACTGGGCGACGATGGCGGCCACGTCCTCGGGGCTGTTCTTGGCCCAGCGGTGGCCGTTGGAGAGGACGACCCGGACGGTGTTGGCGCCCAGGGCCTTGATGTCGGCCAGCGACCGCGTCTCGCCCGGATACCAGGTGTGTGCGTGGTTGACACCGCGCATGACGAAGTCGTTGCCGTTGCCCTCCAGCAGGCGGCCGTCGCTGATGTGCAGCCCCGTGGCCAGGGGGGCAAGGGGGGCAAGGGGGGCCAGGGGGGTCTGCGGGCGGGCCGGCTCGGCATGGGCGGTCCGGCCGAGACCCGCGATCCCGAGAAGGCTGACCAATAAGGCCAGTAAGGCGGCCAGAGATCTCTTCCGTCTCATCATGACTCCAAGGAGTGGGCGTGTGATGGCATCCGCAACAGCGAATTTGGGAGCGCTCCCATCCATTGCATCGCACCCCGGAGACGTCAAGACTTCCGGTGCGAACCGGAATGCGGACGGGGGCGCCGAGGTTATGACGGCATGAGCGATTCATCCCGTGATGCCGCTCTGTCTCGGGCCGAGCGCGCGGCCATCCGTGAACGGCTGGTGGCCGAGCACGCCGGCACCAGGGAGCGGATCGCGGCCCTGAACCGTGAATTCGAGGGGATCGTCGCGTCGAACGCCCTGGTGGCGGTCGACGACGAGCACGACCCGGAGGGGTCGAGCACCGCCTTCGAGCGGGCCCATGTCGCCGCCTTGCTGGCACAGGCATGCGATCATCTGACCGCGCTGGACGAGGCGCTGGAGCGGCTGGACCGCGACGACTACGGGCGGTGCGCGGTGTGTGGCGAGCCGATCCCGGCGGAACGCCTGGAGGTGCGCCCGGCGGCGGACACCTGCGTACGCTGCGCGACCGCCCGCCCCCGCTGACCGGCGCGGTGTCGAGCGGCTCCCGCGAGCGGACGGTCGGCTTCGTGGGCGGTCCGCCCCGGCCGGTGGGCTCAGACCACGGACGCGCGGTACGCCGAAGGATGTATGGGCGGTTTCATCAGTAGCTACGAGCTTCGTGGCGATGTGGGACGTGAGGATGGCTGGAGTCACCGCACTTCCCGGAGGACCTCCCCATGACCGAGCCGCACACCGGTACGCCCGCCCCCTCGACCGCCGCCGCCCTGCTCCGGGCGCTGACCGGTGGTCTGGTGATGGCCACGGCACTCGGTGTCGGCACGGCCCTGGGTCCGGTCGGCGCCGACGCCCTCGGCCTCACCGGCTTCGCGGCCCGGGTGCTACCGGGCGCGCTGGTCACGGCGCTGGCCGTGCCACTCGTACTCCTCCTCCTACACCGGGGGCGCCGGTCCCCTGCGTTGCTCGGGTTCGGCGGGGCGGGCGCGAGCCTGCGTGCGCTGCTGACCGGGGTAGGGGTGACGGCGGCAGCGGCCGCCCTCGTTCTCGGCGCGGGTACCGCCGCGGGCATGCTGCGCTGGTCGCGTATCGAGCCCGCCACCCTCGCCGAGTTCATCCTCTCGAACGGGGTGGTCGCCTTCCTGCTCGAAGCCCTGCCGGAGGAGACGACCCTGCGCGGCTACGCGTGGACCTCACTCCGCACACGGTTCGGCGCTGCCGTGTCGGCCCTCGGCACGACGGCGGTGTTCCTGCTGGTGCCGGGGGCATCGACCGTGGTCGGGGCCGCGACCACGCATCTGGTCGGCGGCGATCCGGAACCGATCGGGTTCGCACCGGACGGGCAGAACCCCGTCGACTACCTCATCCTCCTGACCGTGTTCGGACTGACGCTCGTCGCGGCCCGGACGGCCGTGGGCCGGGCTCCGCTGTGGGCCGCCATCGGCACCCATCTGACCTTCCTGACCGTCAACCGGATCGTGCTGGAGGGCGACCGGCGCGGTGCGGGCTGGCACACCGAGCAGACGACACCGGACGCGGTGCTGCTCGTCCCCGCCTATCTGCTGCTGGCCATTGCCGGTTTCGCGGTGTGCCGACGGGCCGCGCGACGGCGTGGCGCCGAACCGTGGCGTGGCGCCGAACCGCCCCGGGCGGTGGCAGAGCGGCCAGAACACCCGGCGCCACGTGCGTGACGCGTTGATCAGCCCTGGCGGGATCTCTGTCAGGTCGCGGTCCAGCTGTCGGGCTGCGCCCCGTCGATGTCGGTGAATCCGTACTCCCTGGCGAGCTCGGCGGAGCTCACCGACCGCTGGTTCCACCTCGCCCGGTCGGGATCGGCGGCCAGCGCGGCGATGGCGCGGCCGACGTAACGAGGGGACTCGGAGGACGCGAAGCCTCCGGGGGCCGTCGGGCGAGCCTCGCCCCTGTCCGGCAGCAAGGCGTCACGCCAGTTGTCCTCGCCGACTCCGTAGGCGTCGAGCATCATCTCCGAGCGCAGCCAGCCCGGTGTGATGGCGACCGCCGTCGCCCCGTACGGCTCCAGCTCATGGCCCTGGGAGAAGGCCAGCCGGTTCACCGCGGTCTTCACCAGGTCGTAGAAGACCGAGATGCGATACCGGTCGGCGTTGTACGCGGCGGTGCCGTCGGTCATCTCGACGAGCAGACCACCCGGCTTGCCGATCAGCAGCGGCAGCAGGTGATGCGAGGTGATCAGGTGGGTGTCCAGACCGAGCCGCAGAATGCGCAGCCCGTCGTCGAGGCTGTGTTCCCAGATCGGGGTGTTCCAGTCGGCGGGCCCGCCCTTGAGCCGCTCGGCGCCCCAGATGTCGTTGACCAGGACGTCGATGCCGCCGTGATCGTGGCGGATGCGCTGGGCCAGCCGCCCGACCTGCCCGGAGTCGAGATGGTCGGTGCGGATGGCGATGCCGGTGCCACCGAGCCGCGTGACGAGCTCGGCCGTCTCCTCGATCGTCTCGGGCCGGTCGTAGTCCGACCCGTCCCTGCCCGACACGCTGCTGCGCCCGGTGCAGATGACGGTGGCGCCGGCCTCGCCCAGCGCGGCGGCGATCCCGCGCCCGGCACCGCGGGTCGCCCCGGCGACGACGGCGACACGTCCGCGCAGTACATCGTGATCGAGTGTCCGGCTCACCCGATGAGTGTCGCAGACCGACGGGCGCACGCACCGGACCGCACGGCCGTGGCGGATCAACCGTGCTGGTGCGGGGAATAGTTGTTTCCCCGATGCCATCGCTTGGCCGATACCCCGAAGCGTGGCCGCGTTTCGCCCGGTGAGACGATGCGCTCGCTCAATCTTCAACAACCGAAAAGGAGGGCGAATGCATAAACGTCGTGGAATCGTGACCCCCCGCTGGAGAGTCGCGGCGGTCGCGTCCACGGTGGCCGTAGCGATCGCGGTCCCGGTGGCGATGGCCCAGGCTTCGGCCGAGCCGCCACCGGAGGTCAGCGCCCAGGGCGCCTACCTGCTCGACACCGGTTCCAACAAGGAGCTGATGGCCAAGGACGCCAACACCAAGCGTCCGATGGCGAGCACCACCAAGATCATGACTGCCCTCGTGGTGCTCGAGACCCGAGGTCTGGACCTCAACCAGCAGGTCACCGTCAAGCAGGAATACCGCGACTATGTCACCAAGGCGGGCGCCAGCACGGCGGACCTGCAGACCGGTGACAAGCTCACCGTCAACCAGTTGCTGTACGCGTTGATGCTGCCGTCCGGCTGTGACGCGGCGATGGCGCTGGCCGACACCTTCGGCACCGGCGACACCACCGCCGAGCGCACCAAGTCCTTCATCTCCAAGATGAACGCGAAGGCGAAGGACCTGGGGCTGGCCAACACCAACTACGACTCCTTCGACGGTGTCTCGGCCGACAGCGACAACTACTCGACGCCCCGTGACCTGGCGCAGCTGACCCGCCGCGCCATGGACAACGCGACGTTCGACACGGTTGTCAAGTCGGTGTCCACCAAGCAGGAGGCACCGGCGGCCAACGGCAACACCCGGTACTACTCCTGGGACAACACCAACCAGTTGCTGGGCTCGTACCAGGGCGCGATCGGCGTCAAGACCGGGACCACCACCCCCGCCGGACCCTGTCTGGTGTTCGCCGCCAAACGCGGTGACAAGGAGGTCGTGGGAGTCGTGCTCAACGACGCGGACCGCTACCCGGACGCGAAGAAGATGCTCGACTGGACGTACGACACCACCACCGAGGTGAAGTGGCGCCAGCTTCCCAAGGGCGCCCAGCGGGACTGATCCACAAGCCCCGCGAAGGCGACAGCACGGTGCCCCGGCCGGACTCGTTCCGGCCGGGGCACCGGTGCTTGGGCGCCCGCACCCTCGGATTTCCTTGGAGTACGGGAGCGGGCGCGGGGAAGGCGCTGGTCGGGAGAGCCGAGGGTCAGGGGCGGGCGCACCGAAGAAAGCGCGCCCGCCCCGGGGGTTCCCGCCGTGCCACGGCCTGCTTTCCGCTGCCGCCACTGGGCTTCTGTACCGGCTCTCAAGCGCAACACAGCAGTCTTTGAGGACAGTTGGGGTAGCCGCCCCGCCGCCCCGCCGTCCTCGAACGGAGTCGACCATGGCCTTCACCCTCGACCCTGAGCTCGCCGCGGTGCTGCAGGCCCTCGCCGAGCAGGGAGGCCCCACTCCCCCGCCCGCACGCGACGACTGGCGGACGCTGCGCGCCAGGGGCACGGCCTCGATGCGGTGGCTGGCCTCCCTGCTCCCGGCCTACCCCTCCGGCTTTCCCCTGGTGAAGGCGGACTCGCACAAGGTGCGGTCCGCGGACGGGGCGGAGATCCTCGTCCGCTGGTACGAGAAGGCCGACTCCGCGCCGGGTTCCGCGGTCGTCTACGCCCATGGCGGAGGGATGATCGCCGGCAGTGTCGACCTCTACGACTCCGTCGTCGCCGGATACGTCCAGGCGACCGGGGTGCCGTTCCTGTCCGTGGACTACCGTCTGGCCCCCGACGCGGCCACCGGCACCGAACCCGTCGAGGACGTGTTCGCCGCGCTGACCTGGTTGGGCGGCCAGGCGGCCGAGCTGAGGGTCGACCCCAGCCGCGTCGCCGTCATGGGCGACAGCGCCGGGGGCGGGCTCGCCGCGGGCACGGCGATCCTCGCCCGTGAGCGGGGAGTTCCCCTCGCTCGCCAGGTGCTTCTGTATCCCATGCTGGACGACCGCACTCTCACCCCGGATCCACGGCTGACCCCGTATGTCGCCTGGACCTGGGACGACAACTGGACGGGCTGGCACGCCCTGCTGGGCACGGCATTCGACACCGACGCCGTCCCGCCGGAGGCGGCGCCCGCGCGCGTCGCCACCGTCGCGGGCTTGGCACCCGCCTATGTCGAGGTCGGAGAGCTCGACATCTTCCGCGCCGAGGCCGTCACCTACGCACAGCGGCTCGCCGAGGCCGATGTCTCCACCGAACTGCATGTCCACAGCGGGGCCATCCACGAGTACGACCGGCTCGCCCCCGCCTCCCGGCTCGCCCGCCGGGCCATGGAGGACCGCAGGCGGGTGATCTCCGCGCTCTGAGAGCCCGTCATGAGCCGGAGCGAGCTGATCGAGGGTGGTGCGTCACGGTGGTCGAGCGGAATGCCCGCCGATAAGCGGAGGGGTGGTGTCCAGGGCGATCCGCATGTGTTGCCGTAGGTTCGTTCCGCTGCCCAGACCGGCCTTGGCGGCACAACCTGGCGGACCAGGTTCGGGCCCTTCGCTCGGCCCTCCACTTTCCCTTGCGCGGGGGTAACACCAGCAGTGCCAGATGTGCAATTGCCGTTCATCGATGAGGTTGCCTACCGTCGAGGTGCAGACGGCGAAGCGCGCGCCGAGCCTCCCCTCTCTTCACCACTCGCGGGAGCACCTCATGTCCACTGCCACCGGCACCACCCCCGACACCGGCCTCGACGCCACCTTGCTCAACCGGGTCACCGCCGCCGTACGCACCGCCGGCGAACTGCTGCGGGAGCGCCACACCCCACAGGCCCGCGGTGTGGCCCTCGACGAGATCGTCACGGAGATCCACGCCAATGACGACGCCGTACTCGACGTCCTGAAGGCGCCGCTGATGGCCGCGAGGCCCGGTGCGCGCTGGGCCGAGGACGAGTTGGAAGGCGGTGCGCTGCCTCCGGGCGAGTGGTGGATCGTCGACCCGGCCGAAGGCAACATCAACCATGTGCACGGCATGGACGACTGGGCCGTGACCGCCACCCTCGTCCGCGACAACCACCCGGTCCTCACCGTCGTCCACCTTCCGCTGACCGGCGACTGGTACACCGCGGTGGCCGGTCAGGGCGCCCATCTGAACGGGGCGCCACTGCGGGTGTCGGCCAAGACGGACCTGGGCGCGGCCCTGGTCGGCACGGGCCAGGCCCGTCCCGGAGAGGACGAGCACACGTTCCGCCGGATCGGCGCCTCGGTCACGCAGATGCTGATCCACGGCCTGGTCGTCCGTGTCTCGGTGCCCGCCACCCTGCAACTGATCCAGGTCGCCGCCGGACGCATGGACGCGTTCTGGCAGTTCTCCGATGTGCGCTCGGGTCTGGTGGCCGGGGCCCTGCTGGTCGCCGAGGCCGGGGGCACCGTCACCGACACCCGGGGCAATCCATGGGACCTGGCCAGCCGTGACTTCCTGGCCACCGCCCCCGGCATCCACGCCGCAGCCGTCGCTGTCCTGTCACCCCACGCCTGACCACCCGCACTCAGCAGGTCCCGTCGGGCATCGCCTGACCACTCGCACCCAGCAAGGAGCACACTCGCATGACCAGCATCGGCATCCTCGGCACCGGACGCGTCGGAAGCGGTCTCGCCCGCGCCCTCGCCACCGCCGCCCACCAGATCACCCTCGGCCACCGGCAGCCGCCCCAGGAGACCGCGGCCGACGAGACCGGCACCACCGTCCCGGCGATCCGCCACGCCGACCAGCGCACCACCACCGCCACCGCCGAGGTCGTCATCAACGCCACCCCGGGGGACACCGCCCTGGAACGCCTCTCCGCCCTGCACACCGAGCTGGCGGGCAAGATCCTCATCGATGTCTCCAACGCCACCCGGCACACCTCCGACGGGCTTCCCTCCGACCTGTGCTATCCCGGCGGCAGTCTTGCCGAGCAGCTTCAGCGGGCCCTGCCCGCGACCCGGGTGGTCAAGACCCTCAACACCATGCTCTTCCCGGTCATGACCGCCCCCGCCGACCTGTCCACACCGCCCACCGCCTACCTCTCCGGCGACGACGCGGACGCCAAGGCCATCACCGCGGACCTCCTCGCCGACCTCGGCTGGAAGCCCGAGTGGATCGAGGACCTCGGCGACATCACCACCGCGCGCGCCACCGAAGCCCTCGTCCTGCTCGTGCCCCATGTGCTGCGCCGCCACGGACTCCGGCCGTTCGCCGTCTCCCTGGCCCGCTGAACCTCCGCGCACCAACCGCAGAACCTGACGCCAACATCGTTCGTCTTCTCCTTCGAACAGCCGCCGGACGAAGGACGCGCATGACAGGCAGAGACGGGGAGACGACGGGAAGCCCCACCACGGGGCCGGCCGACCCGGGCGGGCAGCGCAAGGGGCGCCGCCCGCTGCGGATCGCTCTGCTGATCGTGGTGTCGTTCCTGGTGCTGCTCGGCGGCGGGGCCGGCTGGCTCTACTTCAAGCTGAACGGCAACATCACCACCTTCGGGGCGGACGGCCTCTCGGACAATCGGCCCGAAGGCAATGCCGCCGGCCAGAACGTGCTGGTCATCGGATCGGACACCCGGTCGGGCGACAACAGCAAGCTGGGCGGCGGCACCGGAGACGTGGGCCGTTCGGACACCGCCCTCCTGCTGCATGTCTACTCCGATGGCAAGCACGCGGTCGGGGTGTCGATACCCCGCGACACCCTGGTCGACATCCCGCCGTGCCGGCTGCCCGACGGCAAATGGACCAGGACGCAGCGGAACACCATGTTCAACTCGGCGTTCTCCGTGGGCGAGACGGCGCAGGGCAACCCGGCCTGCACTCAGAACACCGTCGAGAAGCTGACCGGGCTGCGCATGGACCACACCGTCGTCATCGACTTCGAAGGCTTCGCGCGGATGACCTCCGCGGTCGGCGGGGTGCAGGTCTGCGTACCCCAGAACGTCTATGAACGCGATCTGAGCCCCAACCGCGGCACCCGCGGCAAGCGCATCTTCGGCAAGGGGGTGCAGACGGTCTCCGGGCAGAAGGCGCTGGACTACGTCCGCATCCGCCACGGCATCGGCGACGGCTCCGACATCGGGCGCATACAGCGGCAGCAGGCGTTCATCTCCAGTCTGTTCAAGAAGGTGAAGGGCCAGGGATTCGACCCGACCACGCTGTATCCGCTGGCGGACGCGGCCACCAAGTCCATGACGGTGGACCCGGGGCTCGGGTCGGCCAAGAAGCTGATGTCCTTCGCCATGTCGCTGAAGGACATCGATCTGCACAACACCAAGTTCCTCACCATCCCCTGGCGCTACCAGGGCGAACGCGTGGCCGTGGTCCGGCCCGACGCCGATGCGCTGTGGGCCGACATCAGGGCCGACCGCACCATCGACGGGAAGGCGGCCGGTGGGAAGAAGGACGGGCATCGGGCCTCCGCCACCCCGAGCGCCACGTCCACCGTGGTGGGCGCGGGCATCAGTGTCACCGTGTACAACGGCACCACCACCCCGGGGCTCGCCGCACGCGCCGCGGACACCCTCACGACGCATGGCTTCACCGTGGCCGGCGCCACGAACGCCGACAGCCAGGACCACGCCACCACCGTGATCGTCTACGGCCCCGGCGAGCGGGACGAGGCCCGGACCGTGGCCCAGCTCTTCCCCGGCGCCGGGCTGCGGTCCGCCACCACCCCGGGTATCAGCCTCACTCTGGGGCAGACGTATCTCACCGCGCCCTCTCCCGGCGCCTCCACGCCCTCTACACCCTCCGCGCTGCCCTCGAAGGTGGCCGAGGACGCCCGCTCCGCCGACGACGACCCCTGCTCCAATCTGTCCTATGGCTGACCGGCGTTCTTCACGCGCTGTTCAGGCATGGCGCCCGCTCCCCTGGGCATCCGGAGATCAAGCCGCTCACCCCGGCACGGCACGACCGCACCAGAGCACAACGAAGGGGACGACAACGTGGGTATCGTGAGCTGGATCATCCTCGGCCTGCTGGCCGGAGTCATCGCCAAGGTCCTTCTCCCCGGGCGTGACCCGGGCGGGCTGGTCGGCACCACGATCATCGGCATCGCGGGGGCCTTCGTGGGCGGCTGGATCTCCGCGCAGTTCTTCGACCGGGAGGTCCAGAAGGAGTTCTTCGACCCCGCCACCTGGGGCGCGGCGATCGGCGGCGCGTTCGTTCTCCTCGTCGTGTACCGCCTGCTGTTCGGCAATTCACGGAACTGACGGCGCGCAGGCCACGCCTCAGGACGCCGCCGCGCCCGCGAGCCCGCGGATCGTACGAGCGGAGGGCGACCCGGGGTCGGCCGTGATCAGGACCAGCTCCTGGTCGTCCTCGGGTACCAGCAGGACGTCACAGTTCAGCTTGAGCGTTCCGGCCGTGGGGTGGTCGATGATCTTGGTCCGGTGGCCGGGCGCGTGGACCGGACGCTCGTCCCAGATCTGCCGGAACTCCTCGCTGCCGGTGCGCAGTTCGCCCAGCAGCGCGGTGAGCGCCGTGTCACGGGGGTAGCGGTCGGCGGCCCGGCGCAGCCGTGCGACCACGATGTGGCCGAATTCCTCGGCGCTGGAGCTCTCGTACGCATGGCCCCGGGCCAGGAAACGGCGGCGGGCGAGGTTGCTGTGCCGACAGAGGTCCTCGCCGAGCAGGGCCTGCGCCAGCGGGTTCCAGGCGACCACGTCGTAGGCCGCGTCGGTGACGATCGCCCCGGTGTCGGGCAGCCGCCGCAGCATCTGGGCGATATGCGGGCGGACCCGCCGCACCGCCCGCACACCCGGGGGCGCGCTGGTCCCCGCGAGCCGGAACAGATGGCTGCGCTCGGCGGGCGCGAGCCGCAGCGCCCCCGCCAGCCCGTCCAGGATGCGCGGCGAGGGCCGGGGGCCCCGGGCCTGTTCGAGGCGGGTGTAGTAGTCGACCGACATATGGGCCAGCTCCGCCACCTCCTCCCGCCGCAGACCCGGCGTACGGCGGTGGGCGTCGGCGGGCAGACCGATGTCCTGGGGACGCAGCGCCTCTCGGCGGTCCCGCAGGAAGCGGGCCAGTTCGTGCCTCGCCATGCTGCCTCCTTCGACTGCCTGGTACAGGTTGTCCCTGGCAGGGTGGCCGTGGCCGGGGAATCCTTGATGTCATGAACAATCGCACAGCACTGGTCACCGGTGCCAACAAGGGCATCGGCAAGGACATCGCACATCAGCTCGCCGCCGAGGGGCTCACCGTGTACGTGGGCTCGCGCGACGCCGAGCGGGGGCGGCGGGCCGTCGAGGAGATCGGCGGCGGCGCCCGGCTGATGGTGCTCGACGTGACCGACCCCGGCAGCATCGCCACGGCCGCCGCGCAACTGGACCGGCTGGACATCCTGGTCAACAACGCGGGCATCATGGTGGACGGCGGCACGGCGCCCGAGGCGGATCTCGACAGCTTCCGCCGGACGTATGAGACCAACGTCTTCGGTGTTCTCGCCGTCACCAACGCCCTTCTTCCGGCCCTGCGCCGCTCGCCCGCGCCCCGGATCGTGAATATCTCCAGCGGCACCGGTTCGCTGACCTGGAGCGCGGACCCGGAGCATCAGTTCGCCGTCTCCGCCGGATCGGGCGCGGCCTATCGCTCCTCCAAGACGGCCCTGAACGCCCTGACCCTCTACACCGCCCAGGCTCTGGCGTCCGAGGGCTTCAAGGTCAACGCACTGGCCCCCGGGCTGCGCAGGACCAATCTGAACGCCCGCGCCGCCGAGAGCGACGGGGATCCGGCCGAGGCGGCGGCGGGCGCGGTCCGGCTCGCCCTTCTGCCGGACACCGGGCCCACCGGTGGGTTCTTCTCCTGGGACGGCACGCCGGTGCCCTGGTAGACCGCCCAGCGCCCTGGTGGGCCCCGGGTTTCGTACGGGCCGTGCGGTGGCGCCCCCGCCCGTCGCCTCGGTGTCCGCCCGCTCCCGCCGACCGGGTCAGTCGGCGGAGAGCTGGGTGTTCGGCACTCGCCAGGCGGCGATCACGAAGGCGATCAGGCCCACGGCGGCCCCGGTGAGGAACACCACGCGCAGGGCGCTGACATAGCCCTCCAGGAACGGCTGCGCCACACCCGGATCGAGGTGGTGGAGGAACGCCGAGTCCTCCAGGTTCACCCCGCCGTCGGGCCGCAGGATGCCCTTCAGCGCCTCCGCGTTCGCCGGTTCCTCGGCGAGCCGGCGGAACGACGCGTCCTGGGAGGCCACCGCCAGGCGTTCGCTGATCCGCGAACCGGCCAGGGAGAAGAGGATGGACAGGAAGGCGGCGGCGCCCACCGTGCCGCCGTTGGAGCGGAAGAAGTTCACCGACGCGGTGGCCGCTCCCATGTCGCGTCCCGGCACCTCGGACTGGGCGAGCGTGGTGATCGTCTGCATCGCCGCGCCCAGGCCCGCCCCCATGAACACCATGCCGATGGCGACGTACCACAGCGGGCTGTCGTCCCTCAGCGTGGCGAACACCAGCATGGCGACGGTGAGGGAGCCGACACCCGCCACCAGATGGACCTTGAACCGGCCCGTCCGTGACATCAGCCGGCCCACCACAAGGGTCACCGTCACATTCGCCGCCATGGTGGGCAGCGTGGCCAGGCCCGCCTTCATCGGGCTCATGCCCTTGGCCAGCTGCAGATACAGCGGAAGGGTGGTCATGGCGCCGAACATGGTGATGCCCACGGTGAAGTGCAGCACGGTGCCCAGCCGGAACGCGCGGATGCGGAACAGTTTGACCGGCAGCAGCGCGGCGTCCGCCATCCGCCGCTCCAGCAGCACGAAGGAGACCAGCCCGACCACTCCCACCGCGTACATCACCAGCGCCCGGGGAGAGCCCCAGCCCCAGCTCCGCCCCTGTTCGGCGACGATGAGCAGGGGCACGATCCCGACCGCCAGCGTCAGCGCCCCGCCGTAGTCCAGGCGGTGCCGTACGGGCTGGTGGGGCACGTGCAGCACGCGCAGGATCACCACGATGGCGAGGGCCGCCAGCGGGATGTTGACCAGGAAGATCCAGCGCCATCCGTCGAGCCCCAGCAGGGTGGCACGCCCGGCGAACACCCCGCCCACCAGGGGGCCGACGACGCTGGAACCGGCGAACACCGCCGTGATGTAGCCCTGGTAGCGGCCGCGCTCCCGTGGCGAGGTGATGTCGGCGATGATCGTCATGGCCAGCGACATCAGTCCGCCACCGCCGAGGCCCTGGACCGCCCGGAAGGCCGCGAGCTGGTGGATGGACGTGGCGAATCCGCACAGCAGCGACCCGAAGGTGAACAGCACGATGGCGGTCAGATAGACCGGCCGGCGGCCGTAGATGTCGGAGAGCTTGCCGTACAGCGGGGTGACGATGGTACCGGTGACGAGATAGGCGGTGGTCACCCACGCCTGGGCGGTGAGGCCGTGCAGATCGTCGGCGATGGTGCGCAGCGCCGAGGAGACCACGGTCTGGTCGAGCGCGGCGAGGAACATGCCGAGCATCAGCCCGGACAGCACGGTGACGACCTGGCGGTGGGACAGCCGGGCGGGGCTCTGGGGCTCGGTGGGCTCGGTGGTGGTGGATGAGGACGACATACGTACCTGCGAACCTTCTCTGCCGCGCGTGGGGGGCCGGGGAAAGCCAGGGCTCGAAGCCCGGAGCGGGGGCTCGAAGCCGGAGGCCGGGGAGGTGCGGAGGCCGGAGGCCGGGGAAGAGCGGGGCCCGGAGCCCGGGCGCGGGGCCCGGCTCCGGAAGCCGGGTGTTATCCGGCGATCTTCTCCAGGTCGGCGACGGCACTGTCGATCTCCGGCAGCGCCAGCATTTCCAGCCGCGCCCGGCGGGCCACGGCGCGGCAGTCGTCGTCGGCCAGCAGCTCACGGCAGACGGTGGTGATGCCGTCCGGCGTGGGGTCGGTGATGTGCCGGCCGAGGCCGAGTTCCTCGACCCGCTGTGCGTTGCCGGGCTGATCGCCGAACTGGGGCAGCACGGCCATCGGTGTCGCGGTGCGCATCGATTCGCGGATGCTGTTGAAGCCGCCGTGGGTGAGGAAGAGGTCCACGGATTCCAGCAGCAGGGGCTGTGGCAGCCGCTTGGTGATGTGCACATGCGGCGGCAACCCGTCGGTGTCCACGGGGATGCCGGAGGTGGCGAGGACGACGGTGCACTCCTCCAGCCGCGACAGCCCCTGGATCATGGCGTGCAGCGTGTCCACCGGATCCGGCACCGGCAGGGGCGACGCGGGGACGTCCGCCTCATTGTTGCCGTGGAACATGGGGATCGCGGTGCCGATGGCGGCGAACATCAGGGGCCGGTCGGTGGGCAGTTCGGCGACCCAGCGCGGCAGCGCGGCGCCGCGGTCCACGTCCACCGTCTGGCGGTAGGACCAGGAGGCCGGCAGATGCCGGGCGAAGGAGAAGGCCGGTGGTACGTAGTCGATGCGCCCATGCGGGATGAGCGACAGCGGGTCCTCGAGGGTGGACAGCCCCTGCCGCTTCCGCAGGGCGTTGAGGCCCAGCAGCAATCCGGCCGGGTCGAAGGTGTTGGAGGCGCCGGAGGGGGTGGAGAGCTGGGGTATGCCGAGCGCCTCGGCGATGACACACGAGGCGAGGTCCATGCCGTCGCGCAGGATGAGGTCGGGGCGGAAGTCGTGTGCCACGGGGAGCAGGGTGTCCAGCAGCATCGTGGCCATCGGACCGGAGATGGCCTTGGTCATGAGGCGCAGTATGTGCGCCTGCAGCTCCTCGCCGTCCATCTCCGGCGGACCGCCCTGGGGGTTCTCCTCTGCCAGGACGGTGCCGAGGAAGGCGGACGGGCTGAAGTCGCCGATGGCGCTCGTCACCCGCACCTCCTCCCGTTCGAAGACGAAGGCGAGGGCCGGGGTGGTGACGACCAGCACTTCATGGCCGGCGGCCGCGAGGGACCGGGCGAGGGGAAGCTGGGCCCGGCCGTGGGAGGGGCTGCCGAGCGTGGTGAACATAACCCGCAACGCAGGGGCCTTTCTGTGGGAAGGGTCTCGTACGGCGAGAGGGGGTTGGTGGGGCGGTCAGCGCGACATCGCGAGCGTGCGGCCGATGCCCTCGCAGGTCAGCCCGGCGCGGCGGAGCCGGTCCGGGTCGAGCAGATTGCGGAAGTCGTAGACGTGCGGGGATCCGAGCAGTCCGGCGATGTGCTCCCAGTCGAGGTCGCGGAACTCCGGCCACTCGGTGAGGACGAGACAGGCGCGCGCTCCCCTCAGGGCCTCCTCGGGGGTGTCGGCGAGGGTGAGCAGATCGCTGAGGTCGGGGCGGGTCTCGCTGAGGGCGGGGTCGTAGGCGTGGAGCTCGGCGCCCCGCTCCTTGAGCAGCCGGGCGATGGCCAGGGCCGGTGAGTCGCGCAGGTCGGAGGTGCCCGCCTTGAAGGCCAGGCCCAGCACGGCCAGCCGTACGCCGTGCAGCGAGCCGTCGCCCGGTGTGCACCCGGCCACCACGCGCTCGACGAGCCGACGCTGGTGCTCGACGTTGGTCTCGATGGTGGCGCCCAGCAGCGGGAAGTCCACGCCCGACTCCTGACAGATCGTCAGCAGGGCATGGGTGTCCTTGGGCAGGCAGGAGCCGCCCCAGCCCGGGCCCGGCCGGAGGAACGCCGAGCCGATGCGGGGGTCGTGGCCGATGCCCGCGAGCACATCGTCCACATCGGCGCCGAAGTGCTCGCACAGCGTGGCGAGGTTGTTGGCGAAGGAGAGCTTCATGGCCAGGAAGAAGTTGGCCGCGTACTTGACGAGTTCGGCGCCCGCGGCGTCGGTGAGCACCAGCGGGGCGTCGAGCCCGGCGTACAGGCCGGCCACCCGCCGTGCCGCGTCCTGGTCCGCGGCGCCGACCACGATGCGGTCGGGGTGGAGGAAGTCGCGCACCGCGTAACCCTCCCGGAGGAACTCCGGGTTGCTCACCACGGCCACGTCCGGACGGTCCAGCAGCGCGGCGACGCGCTCAGCGGTGCCCACGGGCACGGTGGACTTGTTGACCACCACGCTGCCGTGCGGCAGTTCGTCGCGGATCTGGTCTGCCACGGCCTCGACGGCGGCCAGGTCGGCGGCGCCGCCGACGCCCATCGGGGTCGGCAGGCACAGGAACACCACGTCGGCGTCGGCGACCGCGGCCCGGGTGTCGGGGGTGAACTCCAGCCTCCCCAAGTCCAGTCCCTCGCGGACGAGTTCGGGCAGGCGGGGCTCGAGGATGTCGACCTCGCCCCGCCGGAGCCGCTCCACCTTGTGGCGGTCGGTGTCCGCGCACACCACTCGATGGCCGAGGGTGGCCAGACAGGCACCGGTGGTCAGTCCGACGTATCCGGTGCCCACCACGGCCACGCGTCGTATCTGCACAGGGGTTCACCACTTCTGCTGGGGGTCAGATGCGGGCACGTGGCAAGGGTCGGCCCGGCGGCCGCCCGCTCGGGAGACGAGCAGGCCGGACACCCTCGTCCGGCCGGGACCGCGCGAGCCGGCGACCAAAGTCACCACGCGTTGACAAAACATAACGCGTTGACCCCGATCTTGGTCAACAAGTGATGACAACAGTGGATGACTTCTGGACATGCGAGGCTGAACCGGCAGCATGTACGGCACGGTCCAGGCGGAGGTACGACAGGTGAACCGGGCAAGCGACCCGCGAGGGTGCGACGATCTCCCCCCGCGGGCCCGCAAATACGACGCGGCGGGCACGCGCAGCGCACTGCTGGGGGCCGCCGCGCTGCGTTTCGCCAGGTACGGCTACGACCGCTGCAGCGTGCGCGACATCGCCAAGGACGCGGGGGTGGACGCCGCCCTGGTCTACCGCTATTTCGGCTCAAAGGAGGCGCTGTTCGACGCCGTGTCGACCAGCACCGGCCTGTTCGAACCGCTGCGCCATCTGCCGCTGGACGAGGTGTCGGCGTGGATCTGCGATGTTGTCTCGATGGGGCCCACCGAGGAAGAGGCCCCGCATCCGCTGCTGACCAAGCTCCGCTCCTCCAGCCGGGAGGAGACCGTGGGGCGGCTGCGCGAGGAGGTCACCGAGGTGTTCTCGCAAGGGTTCGCGCGGCGCCTGGAGGGCGAGGACGCCGAGCTGCGGGCGGAGTTGCTGGCCGCGTGGCTGATGGGCATCACCCTGCTGCGGCTGGCCATCCGCTCACCGGCGCTGGCCGCCACGCCGGACGACACCCTGCTGCGCTTCCTGCGGGCCGGTATCGATCCGCTGCTGGACGCGGACTGCCCCGGGCGCGGAAGCGAGGACCGCTGACCTTCTCCTCGCTCCGCCCCCGGGGCAGGGGAAACCGGCGCTGCGCTAGACGTTCGGCACGCGCAGCTTGTCCCAGCTGGTCTTGCCGGGGACGCCGTCCGCGTCATCGCCGGAGTACCCCAGTTTGCGCTGCCAGGCCGCGTAGGACTTGCGGTCCGCCTCGGTCCACTCGGGGCTCGGGCCCTCCTCGTAGCGTCCGCAGCCCTCGGCCACCAGCCGCTTGCCCATCGCCGTGATGATCTTGCTCTCGCGGCCGGTGCGGAAGAAGTCGGCGCCCGGGAACGGCTCATAGGTCGCGGGCGGCTTGGGGGCCGGGCCGTCCGGCTTGGCGCCGAGCCGCTTGGCGATGCGGCCGCGCATGGAGTCCATCGTGAAGCCACGCGGGTCGATCTTGCCCGGCTGCCACTCCAGATGGCCGATCACCGACCGCTGGGTCCAGCCGTGGGCGCGGCAGATGGCCGCGGACACCTTCTCGATCGCCAGCTTCTGCGCCTCCGGCCACGGGTCCTCGCCATCGCCGAGGTTGATGCACTCGAAGCCGTAGAAGTGGCGGTTGCCGTCGGTGTCCGCCTCGTTGTCGGGCGGCAGCGCGGATTCGTCGACGACGGCTCTGAGCACATCGCTGTCGCCCAGACCCGCGTGATTGGCGCGGCCGTGGCCGACCATGTGGACCGCGCCTGCCTTGTCGATAACTCCGTGGCACAGCGGCCCCGGCAGCGAGGAGTGTCCGTCGTAGCACAGCTCCACGGAGGAGTCCGTGCCCTTGGTGACGGTGTGATGGATCATCACCCCGTTGACCGGGCCCCAGGGACCCTTGGAGTTGCGGTTGTGAGTGCGCCAGTCGCGGTACTCATGAACTTCCAGTCCCTCGTCGCGAAGCGCCTTGAGCAGACGGTCGGCGGTGAGCGGCGTGGCCATGGATATGCTCCTTAGGGATTCGGCATGGTGATGTACGGATGCCACGGTCACGGAACTCAATCGGCTCCGGACCGGGCCTACGCTTCCGGCTCGGCGCCCTCCCCGGCCCTGGTCTCGGCCTCCGCTTCGGCCTCCGCCGCGAGCGCCCGCGCGTCCGCGGCCGGGGCGGGCGTGGCCAGCGGCCCGAACACCATCCTCAGGTCCAGCTCCGCCTGCTCGGCCGTCACCCACGCCAGCGGCGCGTAGTGCACCTGGATCCCGGCCGGGGCCTGGAGCAGCGGGGTGCGGGCCGCGTTCACCGGCCACTCCACGGTGCCGGTGGCGGTACGGGCCGGGATCAGCCAGTGGTCCCCGGAGCGGTAGGCGCCATCGGCGGCGAAGTACACCTCGACACCGTCCTCCAGCGGCAGCCAGCGGCCCTCCTCGACCTTGAGCGCACCGCGCTTGAGCCGCGCCGCAGCCCCCTTGCGCGGGCGCCGGGCGCTCTCCCGGTGGTCCCAGCGGCGCAGGAACGGCCGCAGCTCGGGACGGCGTCCGACGCCCGGCTCCGGCTCACCGGACAGCCGCACCCGCCGCCCCGGCAGGTCGACCTCCTCCACCCGCAGCAGCGGCAGCGGTTCACCCCGGCTGGTGTAGGCCGTGTCCACGAACTCCACCAGGTCCCCGACGCCCAGATCCAGCTTGCCGTCGCCGCCCAGCGACGCCAACTCCACCCAGTTGCCGTCGAGTTCATCGACCGGGAAGACCACCGAGCCGTTCTCCCGGGACCATTTGAAGGTCGCCTCCTTCGCCGTACCGCCCTCGTGGATCTCCACCCGGTACAGCTGGTTCTCCGGCCCCCGGTAGCGGGCGTCCGGCCGCACCAGGCAGGGGTCCTCATCCGCGTGTTCCGGCCGCTCGCCACGGGCCGCCAGCCGGGACCCGGGCGCCACCGCCTTCCGCGCCCACGCCTCGAACGCCTTGCCGACCTGGTCCTTGCTCGCCCCTTCCGGGTTCTCCAGCTCCAGGGCCGAGCCAGCCAGCGGCAGCACCTGCCAGACCACCTTGACCCGCGCCGCCGTGTCCGGCATCGCCGAGCCGAGGGCCACCTCGCGCAGCGCCGGGTCCTCGGCCGCGGTGACCGACCGCTCCCACACCTTGAGGCAGACCAGGAACGGCCGCTGCTCCGGCAGCCGGTCGCCCGGCCGCTCCGGGTCCCGGTAGGCGTCGGGCTGGTCCCAGTAGCTCCAGGTGGCGGGCGGCTCGTCCGGCTCGGGCGCGTCGGCCTCGCCCTCCTTGCCGGTGGCCCCGTCCGTCGCCTCGTCGTCGACCGGCACACCGGGCAGCGGCCGGGTCGCATCGCACAGGATGCCGTCGACGTAGTAGCGGCCGCCATCGATGATCAGGTCGTCCAGATCGCGGCTGCCGCCCTTGAAGGTGATGTGGAATCCGGCGTCCCCGGCCGGGCCGCCGTGCTGCCCGATCAGGTCGGCGGCCAGCGTACGGGCCTGGTGGAGCTGGATCGCGGTCTGCTCGTTGGCGTCGGCGTCGAGCTGTACGCGGCCCTGCTGGGCGACTACGGCGGAGTAGCGCCGGTCGGGCCGGAAGGTGAGACGGGAGAGATCGGCGTGCATGGAAGGGGTCCCCCTCGAAAGGTTCGGAAGTCTGGCGGGCGGGAGCCCGGACGAGCGGGCCGGGGTGTCGGTGTCACGTCGGGTCACGTCACGGCGATGACTCCCGCGTCCGTACCCGCCGGGGCGTACTCCGCGAGCCGCGCCCGCAGGCTGTCCTCGCGCTGCGGCTGGTACAGATCGTGGAAGGCGCCCATCTCGGCGCCGTCCTCGGCGCCCCGGCGGATCTCCTCCGCGCATCCGGCCGCCAACTGCCCGTACACCGGTGTGCCGTACCGCTCGCCGCTGAACAGCGGCCGCACCCGCCACGCCTCCTCGGCCCCCACCAGATCCGGCTGGCAGCGGTAGCGGCGCGGGGTGCGCGAGCCCGGCGGCACATAGCTGAACCGCAGACACCCGATACCGCGCCGGGCCACGTGCATCCGCCCGGTGAAGAGGCTGTTCTCGCCGATCTGGACGGCGTGGGTGTGCACTTCGCCGATGACGGTGGTGCGGTGGACGTGCAGTACGGCGTGGGCGTGGCGGCAGTCCGGGGCGGACAGCGCCGGGCGGTCGTGTCCGGTGGCGTCCAGGATGGAGTCGCGGATATGGAGGGCGAGCGGGTCGGTGTGCACCTCCTCGCCGATGACCTCGATGGTGCCGAGGATGCTGCGCTCGATCTGGACGCATGCGGTGGTGCGCTCCAGCACCAGGCTGGGCTCGTCGGGCGAGCGCGGCTCGCACTCCGGCTCCAGGGACCAGCCGGGCACGAGGGTGCAGTGGCGCAGCACAACGGCGCCGACCGGCCCGGTGACGTTGAGGCCGCGCCCCGCGATCAGCAGCCCGTCCAGGACGATGCGCGGCGCCTGGCCACCGGTGTGCCCGGGTTCCTCCCGCGCCCGGATGTTGAGCGCGTCGGGGCGGTTGCTGTACCAGTCCAGCAGCCGGATCACCGGCCGGGTGCCCTCGGCGGCGCGCAGTTCGAGACGGTCGCCCGGGTCCAGGTCGAAGTCGAGCTGCTCCTGGTAGGCGCCGCTGTGGGTGATCTCGATGATGCCCTCGGGCCCACATCGCCCGCCCCGCCGGTCGTGCTGCCACTGCCGGTAGGCGTCCATGATCCGCTGATGGGCGCAGCCCGGCCCGACCCGGTAGACCTCCGCGGCCGGGGAGGTCTCGCGGTCGTCCCGCTCGTACTCCCCGCCGCCCATGTCGTCGGCGTACGCGTAGTGGTAGGTGACCCAGACGCCGTGGCGCGGCGCCGCGCGCGAGCCGAAGGCGATCCGGCCGCGCTCGGGGTCGATGACCACCTGGCCGCGCTTGGCTCGGTAGCGCCAGTCCGTCAGATCGGCCACCACGATGTCCGACGGCGGCACGGGCTCATCGTGGCCGTCCCGCCAGATGGTGAAGCTCTTGCCGGGTCCGTAGGAGTCGAGGAGATGGTCCGCGAGCTGCCGGCGGCCGATGTACGCGGGCACATTGTCGAGGGCGGCGATGCTGGCCGCGGAAGGCTCGGGTTCGGGCCGGGTCACCAGCGGGGTGTCATTGCCGAGGATCGAGAAGGTGTAGAGGTTGCGGGCCCGGTCGATGCAGTACGCGGGCGCCTTGGTGACGCGGTACGGCTTCAGCCGCCAGACGAACAGCCCGACCCCGGCCGGGGTGTGGCCGCCCTGCCTGCGGCGGGAGCCCGCGCGCCGTACGTCCGCCGAGCGCGCCACCGTCCCGAATGGCCCGCCCGCCAGGTCCAGCGCCGCCCCGTCCCGCAGATCGGCGAGCCGGCCCCGGGAGAGCCTGCGCAGGTCCGCCGCCGCGCCGCCCGTCCCGCCGTAGAGCTTGACCGGCTGCTGGTGCGCGGTGAGCCGGGAGAACTCCACGGCGCGCGCGGGCCATCCGGCCACCGAGGCGGAGAGCTCCTCCAGCAGCGCGAGCGTGCCCTTGCGCCGCCGGGCCGCCACGGTGGCGGCGACGTCGCGGCGCGGCGCCAGTGCCTCGGCCAGCCGCGCCCGGGACGCGTCCGGCGGCCCGCCGTCGCGCAGCCCGGTGGCCAGGACCCGTTCGTAGCCGGGCAGCGGGCGGTAGCCCACCAGATCGCCGAGGTAGGGCAGCACCCATGCGGTGGCGGTCTCCACGAACCAGTCGTCGTACTGTCGCTCGGCCCCGTCGCGTACGCGATCGACCTGCTCGGCGATCACTGCGAGCAGGGCGCGCAGGGGCTCGCCCGCCTCGGCGTCCCTGAGGCGATGCCACTGCGGAAGCAGCTCGGCGAGCCCGTCCGGCTCCCTGCTCATGAGGTGACCTCCGTAAGGATCAGCGTGTCCGGGACATCGGGTGACAGCAGCGCGAGCCGCGCCGGGCGGATGCCGCGGAAGACGGACACCGAGCGGCCCTTGGCGAGCCGGCGGGTGTCGGTGATGTCGGGGTTGAGGCGCAGCAGCTCGGCGAGCGGGAGGCCGTGGCGTGCGGCGATGTCGGTGAGCGTCTCGCCGTCCGTAGTGGTGACCCGGTAGGTGTCCTCCGCGTACTCGGCGGGCCGGGCGGGGACCACCGCGCTGGGCTCGGTGAGCCGGCCGGCCAGGTCGGCCAGCTCCTGCGGGGTGCTGGAGGCCGGGACACCGGTGAAGGCGTCCACGTCCACATAGTCCACACCGGGCACCGACTGGGCGGTGGCCAGGACCTCGGAGAGCATGGCGGGCTGCCCCAACTCGCGCCCTGGATAACCGAGTTCGCGCAGCAGGGCCTGGCGCAGCCGGGGTTCGACCAGCTCCCAGGAGTGGTCCGGCGCCACCTTCACCCGCGCCACCAGCACCAGCAGCACAAGCTCGCGCACATCCACCCGGACCGGCAGCCGGGTGTCCCCGTAGGCGGCCAGCGAGGTGCGCAGGGCGCGCAGCACCTCCGCGTCCTCGCCGATCGGCGCGTCGTCCACCCCGGCCACGGTCACCTGGAGCACCTTGCGCCGCCCGTCGAACAGTTCGCGGGCCAGGGCCCGGCCGATGCCCGCGCGGGATCGGGCGAAGTCCTCGTAGTCCTGGAGGGAGACCAGCCGGTCGAGCGCGGAGACCGCGAGCGGGATGGTGCGCCGGGTCATCCCCGGGCCGTCGCCGTCCGCGCCGCCGGTGGCGGGCTGCGGGTTGGTGACGGCGGTGACACCGAGGGGCCGGGTCAGGGCCTGGGTGACGCGGTCCGCGGGGACATTGGCGGCCTTGCCGGTGCCGAAGCGGTAGCGGGCCCGTACGTTCTCGTGGCCGCTGGGCAGCCGGGCGCCGTGCACCCCGTCGCCGAACGTCACCGTGGTCCGCCCGTCGCCGGTGGTCCCGGTGACGTAGACGCGCTCGTGCGGTCCGCGTCCGGCGAGGCTGTCCACCCGGTGCCACAGCAGCCCGTCGACCCGTATGTCGAGGGCGGGGGTGGCGCCCAGCGGGTTGTCCGCGGGGAGCCAGGTCAGTGGCGACTGCCACAGCGCGAAGGTCTGGTTGGCCAGGGCGGGGTCGCCGCTGCCGATGGGCTCGTCACGGCCCTCGCCGTGGGTGGCGGGCACCACGTTGCCCTGCACGCGGACCGTCTCCCGGCGGTAGCGGTAGGCCAGGTCGGCGGTGAGGGTGAGGGTGGTGTGGACGTGGTCGCCGGGCAGTTCGGGGTCGACGCGCTGGTCCACGGCGGCGACCACCGCCAGCTCCGTGCCCCGGACCCCCGTCGGGCCGCCCGGACCGGCCGGACCCGGGATGTCGGTGCGCTCACCGGAGACGATGATCCGGCGGCCGGGCCGCAGCCCGTCGTACAGCTCGGCGAGCTCGATCTCGTTGCCGTGCACATCTTCGCCCAGCGGCTCGTCCGCCGGGCGCAGCGGCTCACCGCCCGCGTGCACGGTGGTGTCGCGGATCGCGGAGAGCACCACATCGTGTTCGTCGAGCCACGGGTCGGCGAGCGTGAGCTGGGTGCCGCGGCCGGTGATGCCGTAGTTGGTGTACGCCGCGGTGCGCACGGCGACGACGCGGGTGGTGACGAAGGCGAGGTTCTTGTCGCCCGGGATGCCGTCCGGCTCGCCGGAGCCCTTGCGGGGGCGCTCTATGGCCACCCAGCTCCCGACGGTGATGGAGTTCTGGACCGAATCCAGCGGCAGGACATAGCGGTTGGCGGGCTCCGGTACGGTCGCGATGCCGATCTCGATGGCCGGGGGCTCACTGCCGGGGGTGAACCGCAGCGTCAGTTCGTAGGAGCCGTAGGTGATCTGCTTCGGGGGTTCGCCACGGCTCAGCATCCACTGCTGGGTCTCGCCGTTGTCCACGACCACATGCACCCGGCCGTCCTCGGCGGGCCGGGACACGAACAGGGTGAGCGGAGGCAGTCCGGGCAGCAGGGTGGCGGTGACACCGGGCTCCTGCGAGTCGGTGGGACGGCTTCTGAGCCAGCCCAGGTCATGGTCCTGGCCGAGGCGGGTGGAGAGCTGGACTTTCCCGGGGCCGAGGTCGAACTCGGCGCTCTGCGGCAGGTTCTCGGTGCGCTGCCACGACGTCCCGGTCTCGATGTGCTGGAACTCCGCCTTCACCGGCACCTTGCCCGCTGTGTCGTACACGATCCGTACGGCGGTCAGCTCACCGCCGGTCAGCGGCCAGTCGGTCTGCCGGATGACCCGGCCCCGGTCGTCCTGCACCGGCTTGAGCGGTGCCATCGCCCCGAAGGGCGCGGCCGTCACCCGCATCGCCAGCAGCTCACGCAGGAGCGGGACGGTCCCCGGCGGGGCGGTGGCGGCCGGGGCGGCCCGGCGCCAGGCCGCGTACATACCGTCGGCCACCCTCGGGTCGAGGGCCGAGAGCAGTCCGGCGGCCAAGTCGGAGCCCGGCCCGAAGAGCCGCCGCGGATCGTGCGCCGCCGTGGAGCGGGCGCCGGACGGGGGCCGTACGACGCGGGTGCGCAGGGCGGGGAGGACGGCGCCGAGCGCGCGTACGGCGGCGGAACCGTGGGCGGCGCCGGTGGCGTAGGTCTTGGCCCCGAAGCCGTCGCTCCCGGGGGCGAAGCCGGGGGTCCCGCTGGCGCTCTCGGCCGTGGGCCGGTCCTCGGCGAGCTGAGACCTCAGCCGCACCTCGCCGGGCCCGGAGGAGTCCAGCTCCCCGGCCCGCTCGCGCAGTTGGCCGATCACCGCCTCCAGCCGCTCGAACCAGGCGGCGACCTCTTCATACGGGGCGGCCAGCACCTGCGCCTCCGCCAGCCGGTCATGCGGTTCGGCGAGCCGCCGGGCGAGCTGAGCGGGCGTGGCGATCCCGTCCAGGTCGGCTCGCAGCGGCGCCAGCACCTGCGCGTCGAACTCCTCGATCAGACGGCTGACGGGACGCGGATTGGGGTGGTCGGGCGCGGGCGCGGCGTCCCCCCGGTCGTCCGGGTCCTCGTCCGCCTCCGGGTCGGTGATCCACCGGCGTGCCTCGTCCACCAGCTCCTTGAGGGACGGCGGGGCGGACTCCGGCAGCCCGATCGCCGTGACGTCCTCCTCGCGGTCGACGGTCACGCGAGCGACCGGCAGCAGCAGCCGCTGACCGCCGCTCCCGGACTCCGCCGTCCCGCCGAAGACGAAGAGCAGCTTGTCGCCGACGGTCAGCCCGAGTGAGGTCCCCGAGACCAGCAGTTCCGACCTTCGCCGCAGGTCGTCGGGGCCGATCAGGGCCGGTCGTCGGCGGCGCACCGCCAGTTCGTTCCAGGCCCAGCGGGCGGCCAGGTCCTCGCTGGTCTCGAAGGTCTGCGACTCCTCGTCGGAGGCCGCCGGAACGCTGTGGCTGATGGCCCCGCGCGGAATCGTCACCACCACGTCCTCGGCACGCGGATCCCGGTCCAGGGTGTACGCGAGGTGGGTGTCGGCGGCCACGCCCGGCCGTGGCACATGCCCGACCAGCCGCCCCAGGAGGGCGAGCGAGCGGTGGTCGTGGGCGGTGCGCAGATAGCCCTCGTCGGCGATCCGCTCGGAGTGGAAGGTGAGCAGGTCGCCCAGAACCGCCCAGGCGTCCAGCAGCCCGATGGCCGGGTCGTCCGGGGTGCGCACCGTCAGGCCGCGGAGCGCGGGGTAGGCGGGCGAGGCGAGCCGGTCGAGCATGGCGGCCAGGAAGGTGCCGTAGTCGCCGACGCGATAGTCCAGGGCGGTGCGGCCGGGCGGGTTGTGCGGGGCCGCGGGGGCCCGGCGCTCGTCGTGGCCGCCGCAGCCGCAGGCGCAGGCGTGGGAGCGGACGTGGCCGGGGTGGTGGCCGGGGTGGTCGGGGTGGTCGCTCATCGGGCCCCCTTCAGCTCGATGACCAGGCGGCCGTTCTCGGGCCGTTCGGGGTCGTTGTCGCATTGGGCGATCTCCAGGGGGCCGAGGCGCAGGATGCCGTCCTCCAGCGCCTCGCCGTGCGATGTCTCGTACGAGGTGCCGTCATCGGGCCCCTTCGGTCCCTCCAGCCCCTCGTGCCACAGCCGTCGCAGCCGGGTGACCTCGACGCTCAGCACCCCCGGCACCGCCGCGGCGACGGCCACCAACCGGCTGAGCCGCACCGGTTCGCCGAACGTCAGGGCGTCGGGGTGGAAGAAGCCGAGCCGCCCGCCGGAGAACCGGCGGCTGCCCAGAGCCCGGTAGAGCTCGGCGAGGATCTGCCCGTGCTGATGTCCGGGCGCGGCGCACACCGCGAGCGCGATGTCCAACGGCACGGCGCGGGCCGGACCGACCACCAGGTCGTGTCCGATCCGGCGGTAGCCCTCCAGGGCGTGCGCGACCGAGTCGAGGAGGTCGGGGGGCGGTTCCCCGGTCCCGTACGCGTCGATGGCGATGTGCGCCTCCTGCACACTGCCGGTCCAGCGGATCTCCGCCGCCGCGCGCTGCACTCCGGGCAGCCCGGAGGCGAGCGCCGCGTAGTCCTCGGCGGTGATGGCCCGGTGCCGGGTGCGCTTCAGGTCGAGCGGGGCGAGCTGACGGACCTGCTCGACCGGCTCGGGCTCGGTGCCGCCGACGGCGGGCAGCGGATTGCGCACCCCGGCCACGGGCATGGGCTGCCCGGCGGCGGCTTTTCCTTGCGATTCCGGATCCCGGCACAGCACCAGGTGGTTGATGGCCTCGGGGCCGACGTTGCCCGCCGTGCCGCCGCCGACCCGGTAGTGGACCGCGAGCCGCGCCCCGGGCGCCGGTTCGGCGCCGTACCGGCCGTCGCCGAACCGCAGCGCGATGCGGCCGTCGTCCTCCAGCTCCCCGACGAAGTGGCGGTCCCGGGGGCGGGAGCCCAGCAGATCGCGGCGCGGTGTCCAGGTCTCGCCGTCGGCTTCGATCCGTACGGCGGGGAGCGCGGCCCGTGGATCCTGGACGAGGGCGGCGGCCGGCCCGTGCAGCACCGGGTCCCCGGGGCGCAGCCCGGCCGCGTACGCCCGGCCCCAACTGTGCGCGATCTCCCAGGCGATATGCCCGTCCAGGACGGTGCCCGCCCGGGCCCTGGCGGTCAGTGCGCGAAGGCGCCTCAGCTTGGCGTCGAGCAGCCGGTCGCGGCGGTGCAGCAGCTCGCGCAGCGCGCGGACGGGGTGGCGGGCCAGTTGGAGGCGCTCCAGGACGCGCAGCCCGAACAGGACGGTGAGCTCGGCGATCTCCTCGTCCGAGAGCCCGTGGTCGCGGGCGCTGCGCCACAGCTCGGTGAGCCGCTGCCGAACCCGTCCCGGGATGGCGGCCAGGTGCTCGGCCTGTCCGGCGGCGATATGGCGTGGATCGGGGAAGGGCACGGCCTGGGTGACGGGTGCCTGGTGCAGTACGGGCCTGAAGCGCGGCACGATCCCTGGGTAGACGGACTGGGCGAGAAGCGTCCGCAGGGCTTCGGTCTGGGCGTACGCGGTGCCGGGCACGACCTTCTCGCGCCGCTGCCCGGCCGACTCCAGGCCGATCCCGGCCCGGCCGGTCGCCTCGATGCCGACGGTGGTGAACAGCTCCCGTACGTCATCGGCGGTCAGTGGCCGCCCGTGGCGGGCCCGGTCCAGCAGGGCGTCGATGAGCCGTGCGGGCGCGTTGCCGGCGTCCTTGTCGAAGCAGCCGAAGGCGGGGGGTTCACAGGAGCCGACGACGGCGGGGACGGGCGGCACGGTGAAGGTCTCCGGTGTGCCGCAGCAGAAGGTCAGCGAGCGCCCGTGGTCGACGAGCACCACATTGCCGCGTGCCACGCTGACGTCCTCGATGGGCGCGCAGTCCGTACCGCCCCGGGTGGCCAGGCACAGCGGGAAGGCCAACGCGTCCTCCCGCGCCCAGGTGACCTCCAGCACCGGCTGTTCGGCGAGCCGGTCGACGGCGGGGGTGACGGAGGTGAGGCGCACGGCCTGCCGGTGCGACGGGTCGGCGTCGCCGGGCGTTCCGGAGCGCGGTCCCCGCACCTCCTCGAAGAGCAGCAGATCGCCCGGGCGCAGGTCGATCGTGCGGGTCGCGCACTCCTCGTCGGCCCACGCGTCGCGCAGCGTGGCGGAGGTGGCGCCCGCGGGCAGCGAGCAGACCTCGCCACCCCAGGTCCACAGGCGGATGCGGTGGTGTTCCGGCCGCAGGTGGAGGGGCTGATCGGTGACGACGGGCTCGAACACCTCCACCGATCCGCGCTCATCGAGCACGGCCAGCTCCCGGTCGTCCAGCACCGCCCCGATGTCCGGCCGGTCCAGCGGGCCGAGCGTACGGACGTCGACGGCGGCGAAGCGGTACTCCCCCGGATCCAGGGTCAGCGGCTCGACCGTCTCCACGGTGACGAAGGCGCGGGCGTTGCAGCCGTCGTGCATCGCGTAGTCGATGAGCCGTACGTGGCGGCGTACGGACACCCGGCGGCGGGCAGTGTCGAGATACGCCTCGGTGGCGACCGCGTCCTGCTGGTAGCTGATCTGGTCGGCGGTGTAGGCGAGCAGCTCGACCAGGGTGGTCCCGAGGTCGGCGGCGTTGCGCTCGATCCAGTCGGGGGTGGTCAGGCGGAGCCGGTCCAGGACGACCTGGCGGAGGGTGTCGTAGTCGCGGGCGGTGTAGTCGATGACGGGGGCGGGCGCGGTCCGGAAGGTGGCGGGGAGGTCGTCGCCCTCTTCATTGCAGTCGAAGGGGGTGGGGCAGTCGGGCCGGAAGGTGAACTCGGCGGAGAAATACCGCTGGTCGAAGCCGGGGAAGGGCTCGGCGCCCGGCCGCCCGTAGGGATCGGTGTCCACGATGGAGAGCCGGTAGGCGGAGGTGTCCCCGGCCCGGTCGACGGTGACGTACAGCTTGTCGTCGAGCTCCGGGTCCTCCTCGCGCTCGACGGAGATCTCGAGGACCTCGATGCCGGTGATCCGGCGGCCACCGTCGATGCGTACGTTCTCCGGGCACAGGCCGTGCGGGGCCTTGCCGAGGAAGGTGACAGTGAGGGTGGTGCCCTGTTCAGTGCTGTCCCCGACCTCGACGGCGTCGACCCCGTTGAGATGGGCGGCCCTGATGAGGTCGCGCCGTGACCCGGCGGTCCGCTGGCTCATGCCCCTCCCTCCCGCTCGGTCCTGGCGCCCTTCCCCGCGCGGGCTTCCTTCGTCACTGCTCGCTCCTTCGTCGCTGCGCGGCTCCTCAGTCCGGCCCGCGCAGCGCGCCAAGACACGCTCATGCGGACCCCCTCCCCTCGAACACCTCGTCGCGCAGACTGACGGTGGCGCGCACCGCATACCGCAGATGGACACGCACGACGTTCTCCTCACTGACCACGTCCAGGGACTCCACCTCGATCAGCTCGCCCAGCCAGCGCTGCAGCGACGCCTGGACGGACAGCTCGACGGCGGAGGCCAGCTCGGGGCTGTTGGGCGTGAAGACGAGGTCGAGGAGGCCGCATCCGAAGTCGGGCCGCATGACGCGCTCGCCGGGGCTGGTGAAGAGCAACTGCTCGATCAGATCGCGTACGTGGTCGTCGTGGTCCGCGTGCGCGGTGCGTCCGCGCCGGTCGATCCGGAACGGGAAGGCGATGTCGGTCCGTACCGTGCGGGCCCTGCCTGTCCGTGTCCTGCCGGTCCGTGTCCTCATCCGCACCTCACCCCTTGCCGCGCGGCGGAGACGACGGGTGACCCCTGCGGCACGAGCCCCGCGCTGAAGCACTGTGCCGAGGAGGTGTCGAGCAGGACGGGCACGCCGTCGATCAGCACCGTGTCGCGGTCCGGAAGCCACCGGACGGTGGTGCACGGCAGCGGGACGCGGTCGACGGTGTGCGGGCAGCCGACGACCGTGAAGACGTCGTCGGCGGATGGCATGGGCTGCCCGTCGAGCCGCACACCGGACGACGGAACGGATGCCGCCCGTACGCGTCCGCCGTGCGGGCAACTGATCACGGCGGTATGGCTGACGAGATTGCCGGAATTCCCGGACACGTCCCTTGTCCCTCCCCGTTCTCGTGCTCTGGCTGGTTATCGCTTCTTGGGCACGGTCAACCGGCCCTCGTTCAGATCGACCTGATCTCCGACCAGGGAAACCGACGCGCCCTGGCCGTTGTCCATGTGCACTCCGGTCGCGTCGATCTTTACGAACGCGCCGCCGGGCGCCTGCAGCAAAATGCCTTCGGCCGGAACGTCGGACATCACGATCTTGTGCTTCCCCGGTGTCTGGATCACCACGGGGTGCGCGGTCGCCGGATCGGTCCGCGCGTCTTCCGGGAGCTGCTCCCTGGCCCCGAACCAGCACCCCGTCCAGATGGGGAAGCTGGGGTCTCCCTGCTCGAACTCCACCCACACCCCGGCCCCGACGGACGGCACGACGTACTGCCCGGCGGGCCGTAGCTGATCCCCCGTGAAGGGAAAGCAGGGCATGGCCCAGGTCGACGGCTCATCGCCGAGGACATCGGGCACCTCGACGGTGATCCGGCCTATTCCGAGCGGGTCCTGGTTGTCCCGCACCCGGCCCCGGAATTTCCCGAGGAAGCGGTTGTTGGGCGTGGCCGCCATAGGGGCTCCTGCTCTGTCGTCTTCTGCGGCCTAGGGCCGAACGGTGTCGCTCCGGGCGATCAGCCCTTCGCGGGTGAGCGTGAAGTTCTGCTGGAAAGAGCCGGGCCGGAGATGGTGGGTGACGGACTTGACGTAGTAGTCGCCGTCGTATGTGCGTCCGGCGCCCCGGACGCCGACGAGCTGGCGTGGCTGGAGGATGTACCCGTGCCGATTGACGTCCAGCGAGCCGGAACCGGAGATGGCGTCGGCGGAGACGGCGGCCCGCGCCAGAGCCTCGGCCTCGGCCTGCGCCCGGTCCTTCTTGGCGGTACCGGAGAGTGTCTTGCGCTTGAGGGCAGGCGTGGCTCGTTTGCCCAGCGGCGGCCGGAGCGGGCTGATGTCGGGCTGGGCGAGGAGGGTGGAGGTGCGGGTGGCCGGGTCCTGCCAGCGGGCCTGGGGCTCCTCGCGTGCGGTGCCGTCGTAGGCGAAGGTCAGCTGGTCGACGGTGGAGTTGACGTCCATGTTGACGCTGAGGGCGTGCTGAGGCGTCCCGATGCGCTTCTCGGGGCCCCAGTAGGCGGTGGAGACCCCGGCGACGGGCCCGGGGATGAGGTAGAAGACGTAACCATTGGCCTGCGCGAGGTCGGTGACGTACTGCAGGTCGGTGCCGGTCTGGTAGTCGACGCGGCGTTGCGCGTTGGGCGGCTGGAGGATCTTCTCCTCGATGACGTCGGCCTCGATCCCGTAGTCGGTGTACTTCGAGAGGACGCGGCTGACGCGCTTGAAGGGCGGGAGGTTGGGATAACGGTCGGTCCGCTCTTCGAGGTCCATGAGGAGGGTGAGGTCTTCGCCGGTGACGGTGAGTGTCGTCTGCCCGGGCTGATTGCTGGCCCCTATTTCATGGCGCACGATAAGCCCGTCGAGGAGGACGATCGGCGTGCCCTTGACGGCGGCCGTGACGATCACGCGGGTGCGGGGGTCGAAGAACCCCTCGGGGAGCAGCCGGTCAATGATCGCCCCCTTCTTGGTGAGGTCGAACGCCATCTGGAAGCCGCCGCGTTCGCCTGCGGTGGTGGTGATCTGCGCGGACAGCAGCGCCTCGGTGACCTCGGGGGGCACGGGGCGGGTGAGCTTGGGTCCCATCCGTAATTCGAGGTGAATGGGCCCCTGCCCGACGGGCTCATCGGCCATGGCGCCCGCCCCCTCCTCCCGGGAACCCATTGGGGATCTCGATCTCCTCGCCCGGCTCGGCGGTCAGCTCGCGAGGGTCGAGGACGGGGTTGGCGTCGGCGATCCGCCACCAGGCGGCGGGGTCGCCGAAGTAGCGCTGACCGAGGTGGTCGGGGCGCTCGCCGCTGCTGACGGTGTGGGTGGTCTCGGCGTCCTCGGGGGATTCGCTGAGGGGCGGCAGCAGCAGCCGCTTGACGTACCGGACGGCGGTGCCATCGGGCTGGGTGTGGATCCCGATCTCGGCGTCGTGGTAGCGGCTGGAGCGGGGGTAGGGGTGCGCCCCCGGAATCGCGTCGAGCGCGCTTTCGTACGGCTGTGGCTCTGCCATCTGCTAGACCCTCCCCAGCCCGATGTCCCCGCTGTTCAACCCCAACGCACTGAGCGCTCCCCCACGCGCCGCCGCGGCGAGCCGCTCCTTCTGCGCGAGATGCGCGAGATAGAGCTCGGCCCCGCGGTGGCCGGCGGGCAGGTCGCTCACGGTGAGCACCTTCAGCCCGATGCTGAGGGATGCGCGGATGGGGTTGAGGTTGACGTCGAATGCCGATTCGTTGATGGACAGCTCGGTGATGCGGACCGGCATGACGCGCTTGCTGCCCCAGGTGAAGAGGGTCAGCGGCATCTCGATCGGGCTGATTTCGATGGTCCCCTTCTTGGACAGCCGCATGGCGTCCCGCAATTTGGCGGTGGTCGGCTGCACGAGCATTTCGAGCGTCGCGAGCTGCGGGTGTATCCCGTCGGGCGCGGCCACCTCGAACTGATCGGTCGCGTCGATCTCCGCCGTGAACTTCCACGTCTCCTGCGCGGGGCCCTTGAGGCGGAGCGCCTCGTTCTTGTCCCCACTTCCGCTGCCGCCTCCGCCGCTGTCGGCTTGGTCTCCGGCGGATTGGGGGGAGAGGGAGCGTTCTAGGGTGTCGGGGTTGAACTGGAGGATGATGATGCGTTGGGGGGTGCCGCGGTCGGGGTCGACTAGGACTATTCCGGAGCGGATGGGTTTGGGGATGTCGGCGTAGCGGGTCACAGGCGGGCCTCCCAACGCTCGATCAGCGGGCTGTAATCCAAATCAGGAAAGAGCTGGGCGAATACATCGAAGCCGTCGCGCAGGCTCTCGCCATACTTCTTGAAGGGGCGCTTGGTGAATGAAATATCCGCAAACAGATACTGCCAACCGTGCAGTCCTTTACTGAGAACGAGGGCCTCCATGTAGGTGTTGTAAGTGAGATCCAACTTGAAGAAGCCTGGTGGGTACGGCGGAAACTGTTTGGACACTAGGTCCTGAAACCAGACGTCAAGCGAGGGCGATCCCGGAGCCATGTGCAGATACGTCATGAAGCCCCTGCCGGAGTTATAAGCATTGTCAATGTAACGCAGTTCTGCAGCGAAGTCCTGCTGGAACTCGTCGGACAACATATCCGCCATAAGACTGGGGCCTTGACTCAGAATGTCAAGCGGCGCCGGCACTCGGTACTCCCCCGAAAGTTCCGGAAGCGGCGATACGGACTCCCAATGGACGGCTATCTCGGAGAACCTAAGAGACGTTTCGAGCATCTCTGGGGCCAACCTCAGATTGCCCCAATTCGGATTGAACGCGTCCAGTGGGCGAATGTCGCCGAACCCTAGGCCTACGCCACCCAACGCCTCATCGATCACTTCGATCGAATCGGCGGAGCGCAGCTGCGCCATGGACGCTATGTGACGCTCTTCCAGTTCGTTAAGAGAAGTCATGGGTCTGCACCTTTCACGGACGCCTACTCGATCTTGAATACGCGACCGTAGTTCTTGTCCATGCGTTCCAGGTAGTGCCGCAGGCGCTTGATGTGCTTGCCCGTGCTCGGGACGATATATTTTTCGATCTTCTCCTTCATATCTTCAAGATCCTCGAAAGGCCGCGACACGAACACCGCGAGTACGAGCTCATCACTCTGTCCCAGAACACCTCGTACGTTGATGTAGCTGCTTTCAGTGTTGATGTTGATCTTTGGGTGCTTTTCCGTTGGCGGCTCCGGAAACTTGATCAACGGGGAGGTCTTCCATTTTTCAGACTTCCACTCGGACCGACTGCTGCCGTCACCTTCCCCAGTGTGCTTGTAGGTAGCCCAGCGCCCCTGGAGTACCCGCGGGAAGCCGGGCGGGTATACGCCGTCTGCGTATTGGGAGGCCGGGCCTTCATAAAGGGAAAGGTCAACCTTGTACCAGCCGGGCACCTTGTCATCTTCATCGGCATCAATGCCGAACGCCTGCACCGCTCCGCTCTCGAATGCAGGGAAGAAGCCTCTGTTGACGTAGTTGTGCGCGGGCACCATATTCGATCCCGCGCGGGGACCTCCCAGGCCTATAGGGAGTAGATGCATCGCATCCCACCTGAAGTCACCGGCCACATTTTGGAGGTATTTTTGTCCTGGGACCTTCTTTCCGGTGGCACCCCGGCCATATATGTGCCGGAAGCCGACTATGTTACGCGCCCGCGCAGCGACTCCCGAATGCGGGGGCTCGCCACCTTCGGCCCAATCTGGATTGATGAACTCATGCTTGAAGGACACCGGTAGCTGACCATCGACGAAGTTGCTACGGGGGTCAGGCTTGGGCAGTATCAGCGGCTTATCCCGGTCCATGGGGCCTTGCCCTCCGGTGCGCTCCGACACCCCATCGCCAGCCTCCATGGGCCCGGGGTTGAGTATGGCCTGGACCGTGAATCTGTCTCCGCCTTGCTTATACAGACTGGTCAATCGGTACCAGCGACGGAACTCGGCGAGAAGGCTGGCGTGCTCCCGCGCAGTCATACCAGCCCTAAGCTTCTTTTCGATCCGAGGCCGAATACGGCCAACAATCTTACGCAACTGCGCTTCTTTAGAGTCTCTTGAGTTCTCTTCCTTTTTCTGTCGGTCCTTCTCCGGCTTCGACTTGGGCCGGCCCGGGCCGCTCTTGCCGGGATGGGGCTTGCGCTTGTTGGGGCCATTCTTGTTCGGTCGCCTGCCGGGGCCGTCCTTATCGGGTTTGGGCTTTCGGGTACCTGGCCTGTCGCCGTCCTTGTCCGGCTTGGGCCTCTTACCGTCGTCTTCCTTCGGCCTGGTGGGCTTGTCGCCGTCCTTGCCGGGCTTGGGTTTCTTCGAGTCGTCCTTGTCGGGCTTGGTCGGGTCCTGGTCCTTAGGGTCCTTGGTCGAGGGCTTGTCGTCGTTCTTCGGCCTGTCCTCGGAGCCCTCGTCGTCCTTGGGGGTGCCCGGGGTTTTGTCGTCCTTGGGGTTGGGCTTCGTCTGCGGCTCGGGCTTCGGCTTGGTCGGGGGTTCCGGCTTGGGCTTGGGTTTGGCGGTGGGGGTTGGGCGGGTGTCCGGCTTGTCTTCTGTCGGGTCCTTCGGCTTGCCGTTCTTGTCCTTTGTCGTGGGGGCCGGGGTCTTCGTATCGGACGGGCCGGGCTTGGGTTTGCCGGGGGCTCCGGGCCTGGTGGGTTTGGTCTGCGGCTGAGTTGTGGGCTTCTTGAGGTCCGGCTTCGTATCGGGCTTCGGCTTCGTCGTGGTTGGCGTCGGGCGCGTTGTGGGGGCGGTCGTCCTGGGCGGGGTCGGCTCCTGCGTTTTCTGGTTGCCGGGCTTGCCGGCCCCCTCGTCCGCACCGCCCTTGCCACCTGCCCCGTCCTTGCCGCCCTTGCCCTGGCCCAGCTTCGCGGCGATGTTCTTGAAGCGCCGGCCCACCTTCGCGACGTACTTGCCGATCCCCGACAGCAGCGCCTCGTAGGCCAATTCGAGGAGCGCCACGATGCCCGCCGCGACCGCCTTCGCGAAGAGGATGCCCGCGCCGCCCATGCGGACGGCCTTCAGCCAGTCGAGGACCGCGCCCATCGCGCGCAGGATCTCGCCGAGTGCGCCGATGGCCGTGCGGATGGCGTCGATGACGGCCATCACCCAGCCCGCTCCCGGGATCAGCTTGGCGATGACCTTGGTGATGACGATCTCGCCGATGATGAACGGGAGTTGGGGGACGATCGCGTCCCACGTCTCCTTGACGATCTGCTCCAACGTGAAGCCGCCCTTGAGCAGCCTGTCCAGGACCGCCTTGGGGACTCCGATGATCTCTTCGATCTTGGACTGGAACCAGTCCTTGACGGCCGACTTGACCTCGCGGAAGAGGTGGTTCTTCGCGCCGTCCACCGCCGAGTTCTTCGCGCCGCTCAACCAGCCGCCGGGGTCGGAAAGGAAGTCGACCGCGATGAGCATGAACTCGCCGAGTGCGCCCAGCATCTTGGAAGCGAAGTCCAGGACCGCCTTGACCGCGTCCACGACGGCCTTGACCACGTCCAGCAGCATCTTCTTCAGGACGTCCAAGATGCTGCTCAGCAGCTTACCGAGGGCGTTCAGCAGGTCGGTGATGGCCTGCTTGAGCATGGTGGCGAGCTTGTTGACGAGGGCGATCGCGGCGTTGATCAGGCCGGTGATGAAGTTCCGGATGCGCTTGGCCAGGTCGACAATGGCCCGCACCATCGCCTTGGCGAACTCGATCAGGTCGTTGATGAAGTTCTTGATCGCGTCGACGATCGCCTTGCGGGCATCGTTGATCCAGCGCTCGACCGTCTCCTTGAAGTTCTTGATGAAGCCAACGACCGCGTCACGCGCCTCCTTGATGACTCGGACGATCGCGTTCTTGATCTCGATGACTTTGTCTTTGATCCAGTCGAAGGCCTTGGAGACCCAGTTGCCCGACTCCTGGGCGCTGTCGTCGCGCTTCTTCTCGGCGTCCCGTTCGGCCTGGTCGCCCTTGTCCTGGATCTTCTTGTCGCTGTCGTCCTTCTCCTTATCGACGTCCTTGTCGGTCTGCTCTTCCTTGTCCTTGACGTCCTTGCGGATCTTCTCGTGGCGCTCGGTCTTCTTGTCGCCGAGGGACTGGAGCTCCTTGTCCTGCTCGGTGCGCCAGTCCGTACGTTTGGCGGTGACCTCCGTCATCGCCTTCTCGCGCTCGCTCGCCTGACTCTTCGTGTTGGTGGCGATCTCGGCGTCGACCTGCTGCTTGTGCTTCTGCTGACCGTCCCGGAAGTCGCGGTCCTTGGTCTGCCGCCCCTCGGACATGCCCTTCTGGCCGTCGGTGAACGCCGCCTGGAACTGCGGTCCGCGTTCGTGCTCCGCCACTTCCGAGGCGGCCTCGGGAGGGACGGCTCCCGTCGTCGCGCCGCCGCCGGACGCACCGCCGCCCCCGCCACCTCCCTGGCCGGGGACCTTCGCCTCCATCTGCTCCTTGGGAGCGTTCGGATAGACCTGGTCCTCGCCCATCCCACGGCCGGCGTCGTCGCGGCCCGTGTTGACGGTCTCCTGGCCCTTGGTGTCGACGGCGGAACCCTGCTCACCGGCCGTCTGGTCGGCGGCGCCCTGCATCTGCACGCCCGGTGCGTTGCCCGCCTGGGCCTTCTTGAGCGCTTCGTCCTTGGTCGGCAGGCCGGCGAACTTCGCGGCCAGCTCCTGCGGGTCCACTACGGGTTTGTCGGCGCCGAAGACGCTCGCGATCCCGTTCACGATCTTGCCGCCGATGAAGCCCAGGGCCATCTTGAAGGTGTCCCAGCCGCCGGGCTCCTCGGCCTTCTCCGCCTCGATCTGGCCCTCGGGCGGCTTGTCGCCCGTGACCTTGGCGTCTTCCTTCTCCGGGGCCTCGGACTTCTGGGCCGGATCCTGCGAGTACTGGGCCGGGGCGTCGGTGTTCGGCTTGCCCTGGAGGGTCTGCGGGGCGCCCGCCGGGCGCTGCATCGAGGGCGGGGAGGCGGCAAGCGCCTTGTGGTCGTCGCCGACGGTACGGTCCACCGAGCCGCTCACGCCGGTCATGGCCTGCAGCGCCACATGGGGCTTGAGCTTCGAGGCGGTGGACAGGCCCGCTTCCGGGGACACCTGGGAGAGGTTCGGGGCCGGGCCGGAGCCCTTCTTCTTGCCCTTGGCCGGTGCGGACGCCTTACCGCCGCCACCACCGCCAGCACCGGCTCCGCCACCGCCGCCGCGCGGTGTCTTGGCGGCCGGTGCCGACTTGGGCGCCGCGGCCTTTGCCCCGGAGGCGGCCTTGGGCGCCGGTGTCTCCTTCGGGGGCGCGGCCGCAGGCTCGGCGGTCTTCTTAGGTTCCGGGGCGGACGGCGCCGACTCCGCCGCCGGGGCCTCCGTGGGCTCCGTCGGCGCGCTCTGCTCGCTCTGCGCCCCGCTGCTCGCCCCGCCGGGCGTATCCGCGTTGGACCCGCCCGTGAGCTGCGTGTCCCGCGCGGGTGAGGGGGACTTGGCATCCGCCGTAGGTTCGCTCTTGGCCGCCGACTCCGCGTCTGCCTTCTTCTGTTCCCCCTTGGCCGCGGGCTCCTGCGCCGCCGCCTGGCTCCCCGCGGCCTGTTGGGACGCCTTCTCCGGCGCACCGCCCGACTTGTCGCCCGCCGCAGGAGTGCCCTTCTCCTCCTTGGCGGCCTGTTCCTGGACCTCGCTGCCGCCCTCGGACTTGCCCGCGGCCTCCTGCACCGTCGTCTGGGCGACGACGGGCCCCTCCTTCGGGTCGGTGCCGTTCTTCGGATCACGCGTCGCGGCCGGTCCCGGCCGACTCTCGGCGACCTGTTCCACGTCGAGGCCGCCGAGCCCACCGGCCCCCGGAGCGCCGTCGTCCCACTCCACCGACGGCTCGGTGTCGGCGGCCGAGTCCGCGGTGTCCTCATCGGATTCGGCGTCCGCCGCCTCGTCCTCGGCGTCCTCCGCGTCCCGTTCGGCCTGCACCTTGTCGGCCTTGGTCACCGGTGGGGCGGGGAACGACGGGACGGGAGGGGTGGCGGACGAGGAGGGGTCGAGCGTGTCCGCGGTCGGTACACCGGACACATCGAGGTCCTGCTCCGGCAGGAAGTCCTCCGGCTGGAGCTTGATGTCCCAGGCGCTCTTCTCCTCGCCCCCTACCTCGACCTCCGACTCACTGCCGGAGCCGAACGGATCCTCCTCGGCCCGCTCCTCCGGACCATCCAGATCCTGGGCACGCACGCCGTCGAGCGTGGAGAACGCGCCGGGCGACTGGGTGTCCTTGCCGGACACCGTCGGCGAACCCGTGGGTTTGTCCGCGCCCCGCTTGTCCTGCTGCTTCAGCTGCTGACCCGCCACGAGCGCATCGGCCGCGCCCGGACGGTTCCTGGCCGCCGACTCCTCCTTGCTCGACGTCGCGACGCCCTGCTGGTCCTGCCCTTCCTTCCCCTCGCCCCCTGCCTTGCCGTCCTTGGCGTCCTTGCCCTTCTCGGAGCCCCCGGACTTCCCACCCGAGGACGAGGAAGAGGACGACGACGGCTGCTGGGACGGGGACTGGGGCGCGGCGGCCGGTGCCGCCGAGGCCGAACCGCCGGACTTCCCACCCGACGAAGAGCTTCCGCCCTCGCGCCCCACGTCGGCGCCCGGCCTCTGCTCCTGGCTCCCGCCCTGGCCCTCCTGCTCGGGCGCACCCCCACCGTTCTGCGGCGTACTGCCCGGCGCGCCCTCCTCCGCGGGCTCGTCCTTCTCCGGACCCGGCGCAGGCGCGGGGCGCTGCTCCTCCTCGCGCCGCTCTTCCGCCCTCCGCCGCCCCGTCTCGCGCTCGAACAGCAGCTCCTCGACCGGATCCGGCTCGACGTCCGGGGCGGCCAACGACTCCCGCTCCAGGTCGTCGTCCGCCTCGATCTCGTCGACGAAGTCGAGCACCCGCTCGTGCTCCGAGCTGAGGAGCCTGGTCTCCAGGCGGTCGAGGACGGCGTCCTGCACCTCGTCCGGCATCCGTGCCAGTTGCATACGGGTGCGCTTGGAGCGGTCCTCGGGGTCGCCGCGCAGGGAGCGGATCACGCCGCCCGCGAGGCGGTCGACCAGCGTCGCCGGGTCGAGCTTCTCCATGCGGTTGCGGTCGGCGTCGACCGTGGCGTAGCGGAGCCAGCCCGGGGTCGTGGACTTCTCCGGCGCCACGCCCGCTTCCGGTTGCCCGCCGCGGACCAGTTCCTGCGCCGCACCCTCCGCCTCGCGCTCCATCGCGTCCTGCGGGAGGCTCACCGCGCCCAGGTCGCGGCCCGCGCGCAGGGCGCCGAGGCCGTGGGGGTTCTGGACGGTGTGCAGCAGTTCGTGGGCGAGGAGGCGCTGACCGTCCGCCGTACCGGGGCGGTAGGTGTTCTCGCGGAAGAAGATGTCCTGGCCGACCGCCACCGCGTCCGCGCCCAGCAGTTCGGTGAGGTGGCCGGCGTCGCGGTCGGTGTGCAGGCGGACCTGGCCGAGGTCGTGGCCGAGCTGTTCCTCGAGGTCGCGCCGGACGCTCGGGTCAAGGGGCTGCCCCGCACCGCTGACGATGTCCTTGGGCTCGGGCGCACGGGCCTTGCCGGTCCGCTCCTTGCGCTTGCGGCGCTTGGCGGACTGGGACGCGCGGTCGTCCTGGGCGGCGGACGGTGTGTTGCTCATGTCCCCTCCCGCCCCCTTCCGGACAGGCCCGCGTGCACGGCCCGGGCCAGGGCCTCGCCCAGCCGGGCCGGAGAGGTGGTGGCGGGGAGCGGGGGCAGGTCGGACAGGGCCTCGATCGCCGTGCCGTCCCCGGCCGCCGCCAGCGGTACGCCGCGCTCCCGCACCAGCCGGGCCAACTCCGTCTGGAACGCCACCGAGACCCGGTCCGGGTCGATCCCGGCGCCGAAGCCGGACAGCGCCAGCTCGCCGATGTCCACACGGACCGCACGCGGTTCATCGTTCAGACCCATCCGTGGACCTCCGAGGGCGTGAGCGAACGGTCCAGCTTCTGGTACTCGGTGCGCGCCGCCGCCAGCATGTGGCGCATCTGAAGGCGGTCGCCCTCCTCGGCGGCGAGGAAGGCGCCCGAGAGCGCGATGTTGCGGATCGAGCCGCCCGCCACGGTGAGTTGGGCGAGGCGCTGGGGGTCGATGTCCTTCATCGGCGCTTGGGCGGGGAGCACCCGGCGCCAGATCTCGGCGCGCTCGCTCTCTCCGGGGAAGGGGAAGTCGACGACGAAGCGGATCCGGCGCATGAAGGCCGGGTCGAGGGCCTTCTTCATGTTGGTGGTGAGAATGGCCAGGCCCCGGTACGCCTCCATGCGCATCAGCAGATAGCTGACCTCCAGGTTGGCGTACCGGTCGTGGCTGTCCTTGACCTCGCTGCGCTTGCCGAACAGCGCGTCCGCCTCGTCGAACAGGAGCAGTGCGCCACCGCGCTCGGCGGCGTCGAAGACCTTGCGCAGGTTCTTCTCGGTCTCGCCGATGTATTTGCTGACCACCTGGGAGAGGTCGATGATGAAGAGATCCAGGCCCAGCTCCTTGGCCATCACCTCGGCGGCGAGGGTCTTGCCGGTGCCGGAGCCGCCCGCGAAGAGGGCGGTGACGCCGAGGCCGCGGCGGAGTGTCGCGGCGAAGCCCCACTCCTGGTGGACGGTGGCGCGCTGCCGCACATGGGCGACGACCTCGCGCAGGATCCGCGACTGGTGATCGGCGAGCACCAGATCGTCCCAGGCGGCCTCGGGTTCGATCCGCCGGCCCAGCTCGTCCAGGCCGATGCGCGCCTCGATGAGCCCGGCGCGCCAGGCCAGTTCGGTGGGGTCGAGTGCGTCGGTGTCAGCGTCGGGGAGCTCACGGCGTACGGCGGCGGCCGCGGAGCGGATGACATGGGGCGGCAGCTGGAACTGGGCGACCAGCGACCGCAGATGGCCCTCCTGGATCCGCGGAATGTCGGCGAAGGCGTCCGCCCAGAGGGCGAGTTGTTCGGTGTCGTCCAGCCCGGGCACGGTGACGCGCTCGCCGCGCGGGCGGCCGGTCGGGCGCGGGTCCGGGCTGGAGACGACGAGGGGCACGGCGGCGGCGGCGATGAACGCGTCGGTGGCGGCAGTCTGTTCCCGGTCCATCTCGCCGACCTCCAGCAGGAGCGCGGCGGGCAGCAGGACGGCCTCGCGCTGCCAGAGGCGGGCGAGGCGGTCGCGCTCGGCCGCGTCGGTGGGGACGTCGTCCGAGGCCATGACGTACAGGGCGAGTCCGGTGCGGCGGGCGGCCGTGGCGGCGATGTCGGTACGGGTGGTCAGGTCGCCCCCGACGAGTTCCACGCGCAGCGGGGCCTCCGGGCGGGACTCGTTCCAGCCCGCTGCCACCTGGTCCGCCGCCCGTCCGTAGGAGGGAGGCAGGGTCCGCGGGGCCTGCGCGCGGCGCAGCAGCCCGTGCAACCGGGCGTCGAGGTAGGGCGATCCGGCCAGGAAGTGCAGGATGCGCTCGTCGATCCGCAGCCGGGAGGTGGTGAGCCGGGTCTCGTCGTCGAGCTCCGTCAACCGCCAGCGGCGGAGCGGGGACACGGGGGTGAGCGCGCTCCAGTGCGGCTCGTCGAGCGCGGCGAGGGCGAGCGAGAAGGTGGGGTACGTACGCGTCGGGTCGCCGCTGGCGGCGGCGCACCGCGAGGCGGCGGTGGGGTCCAGTTCGGCCGCCGCCGCCAGCAGGACGAGCTGGCGCTCGAAGGTGCTGAGGCCGAAGCAGGCCACGAGCGCGTCGAGGGTGGCGGGGCCGGATATCGCCTTCCGGGCGGGGGCGGGATGGGTGGCGGTGCGCTGGTCGCGGGGTCCTGTGGGGGGCGGCTGGGCGGCGGTGGCGAGGGCGTCGTCCGAGGCCGCGGAGGGGCTGTGCGTACGGTGCCCGCCGGAACGGGAGCTGTTGGGTGCGGGCCCGGTGGTCATCGCCTGGGACCTGGTCCGTTGAGGCGTATGGCCGTCGTCGGCGGGGGTGGTGGGCTCGTCGGTGGTGGCGGCATCGCGGGGTGCGGTGCCGCCGGAACGGGAGGCGCCGGGCCGGGAGCCGTTGGAGGTGGCGCGGCGCGCGTGGGCGTCGACGCGGGCCAGCACGGCCTGAACGGCGGCGGCCAGGGCCTGTCCGTCCTCGGCCGCGATGGAGTCCCCACCCGCGATGGCGCCCCCGCGCATGCTGGAGTCCCCACCCGTGACGGAGTCCCCGTCCACGATGGCGTCCCCACCCGCGACGGCATCGGCGGTCGCCGATGCGCGGCCGTCCCGCGTACCCATGCTGTCGTCCACCCCCTTCTCCCCCATCGCGTGCCTCAGCTCTCCGTGTCCTCGGAGCGCCCGCCGGGGCGCCGGGGCGTGGCCTTGCGCGTACGGGCGGGCGAGGCGGAAGACTTGGCGGCGGCGGTCTTGGTGGTCTTGGTCGCGGCCGACTTGGTGGCGGCGGCTTTGGCGGCGGGTGTCTTGGCAGCGGCCGTCTTCGCGGCGGCGGGACGCTTCTTGGTGGGCTTGGCGGGTGCCGCCGTGTCGTTCTCCGTCGCCGCCTCCGCCCGGGCGGGCTCCTCGGACCCCTCCGGCGCCGCATGCGGCAGAGTGGGTGGCTCCGGCGCTCCCGGCGCGCCGAAGGGCAGCACCCGCACCGTGGGCCGTTCCACCGGCTTCGCCGGGACCGGCTGCTCGCGCCCCTCGATCAGGACCAACGAGCCCTGGTAGCAGACCGACAGCACATACGGGGTCTGGTAGAGCATCCCCCAGAGCTTGGAGGTCTCGTCCACGTCCATCTGCGTCGGTGTGAAGCGCACCCGCTGCAGCGACTCGGCCAGGTCGCTGCCCGCCAGATACGGGCGCCGGGCGGCCTCCTCGATCACGTCCTTGGGCAGCATCGGTATCTCGTGCAGGGTGCGCACCACACTGCCGATCAGGCGCTGCCCGACCAGTTCGGACTCCTCCCCGTACGCGCTGATCAGGTAGTGCAGATCCATCGCCGCGGCCGGTCGCTTGAGCAGCGTGCCGTCCGAGGCCCGGGTGGGCAGGTCGGTGGCGCGCATGGAGGCGTTCGGGGTGACCTGGTAGAGGAAGATGTTGATGGTCGGATCGGTGGGCGGCTCCGTCGGGGGCCTACGGGTGTCCACCGCGACCGCGATGTCGATCTCGGGCCGCAGATTGTTCGCGATCAGCAGCGCGAGGGCCTGGGTGACGGTGGCGAACGCGAGTCCGTTGCTCATGGTGTCAGTCCCTCCTCTCGCCGCGCGCCAGGTAGTCGTCCAGGCTCAGCGCGGGTGCGCGCCGTCCCGTCGGTCCTGGGCGGGCGGGCGCGGCGCGGTCGGCGCCGGGCGGGGCGGCGGCGGTGACCTCCAGCCGCCCGATCTGGACGTGCACCGTGCGCTGGGCGGTTCGGCCGCGGCGCCGCCCGGCGGGGAGCCGCGTGGCATCCCGGCCCATGGCGGCGTCGGCCGCGCGGGGCGGCAGTGGCGCGGCGGCCACCGCGGGCCACACGCCTCCGGACGGCGGGCCGGGCCGGGGCCCGGCGGCGGCCGGTGCGGCGCCGGGCGCCGGGGACGCCGTGTCGCCCCGCCGGGTGGCCGGGGTGTCGGGGGCGGCCGGTTGCGGCCTGACGGTGATCTGAGTGCTGGGGAGCAACAGCGGTGCCGGGGCCGGGGGTTCGGCGTACCGCTCCACGTCCTCGTACGGTGTGGGCTCGGCGCGGACGACGGTGTGCCGGTCGGTCCTGACCTCGCGCTCGTGCCGGACCACCTCCTGGTGGCGGTCGGCCGCGGGTGGCGGGGCCACCCGAGCGGGTGCGGGCTCCTCCGGCAGCGGCTGTTCTCCCCCCAGCGCCTCGATCCGCTCGTAGGGGCCGGGCAGCCGCGGCCGGGCCCGGACCGGGCGGTCGCCGGCGCCGCCGCCCGCCGCCGGCCCGGGCGCGGGCACGGGGGCGTGCCGCGCGAGCAGCCGGTCGAAGAAGTCAGCCATCTGCGCACAGCTCCAGGTAGTAACGGCGCCGCAGCGGGCTGAGCGCCAGGATCTGAGGCTCGCTCCAGCCGTATGCGGTGGCGAGCAGGTGGACATCGAGGAGCAGGTCCCGTGCCCAGTGGTCGAGTTCGGCCCACAGGTAGGAGGCGATATCCAGCTCGGCCCGGGTGGCCTCACCGCATTCGGGGCAGGCGACGTTGAGCGTCACGTCGGCCGCCGGGTCGGCGTGTTCGGCGGCCTCGGCGAGCTTCCGCTGCACCGGCTCGGGCAGTTCGGCCACCGGGAGGCGGTCGGCCGGGACGGGCTGCCCCGCACGGTGTACGGAGACCAGACAACGGGCGAGCAGGGCCCGCCGGGCGCGGGCCGCGGCCGTGGCCGCCTCGGCGGCCTCGCCGCCGTCCGCGTCCACGGGCCCGCCCCCGCCCACGTCCTCACCCAGGAGTCCGTCCCCGGGCCCGCCCCAGTCGCCCGCCGCACGACCGCCCGCTCCGGCCACCGCGTGCGCGGCCGCTTCGAGGTCGGCGACGGTGGGCAGCCGGAACTCGACCGTCCACTCGCCCTCCTCCACCCGGAGCGGCCCGTCCCGCTCCCGCGGGCGCACCCCCAGGTCGCGGGCGTCAAGGTCGAACTCCATGGCCTCGCCGCACGCACCGCACTCGGCCCGGATCTGCATCCGCTCGCCGAAGAGCACGCGCCGCAGGGCGTACAGGTCCGCCTCGCGCTCGCCCACCGGCAGCGACCGCAGTTCGTCCGCGGCGGACTCCGGGCGGGCCGCCCGGTGCAGCAGCAGGGCGCGGCCGGGGCCATGGTGCGCCAGCCCCGCCTCCCAGATGGCCAGCAGCTCCGCGGGCCCCGTGTTCCCCATCTCTCAGGCCGTCCGCTTCCCGTACCCGTGACCGTCGCCACGCCGTAGCCGTAACCGTCGCCGTCCCCCGTCCTCCGTCCCGCGCCTACGCGGGGTGGGTGAACGAGGGCTCTTCCGGCTCCGGCACCTCGTAGTCCCGCTCCCAGCCCTCGCACTCCAGCTTCAGGCTCTGGATCGCGACCGCGTTGGCGTTGGCGTCCAGCTCGCCGAGCACCTGGTACTCGCTCGGCCAGGTCCGGTAGAGCTTGTGCGATACGGCGACCTGGCCCGCCTCGTTGAGGACCTGGATGACGATGTCCTTGCGGAAGTCGGCGAGCGAGACCTCGGAGCCGAGCCCCGCGCCGACCTGCCAGACCTTGTTGGCCCAGCGGTCGAACTCGGGGTCGTGGGTGACGCCGCGCTCCAGGGTGATCCCCTCGAACTCGGACCGGCCCGGGGACTTGCGGGGCGAGCTGGGGTCGCCGCCGTTGCGGTGCTTGACGACCTCGGTGGTGCGCTTCAGCGGACTGATTTTGCTGATGCCCGCGACCGTACGACCGTCCCAGAGGACCAGAAACTTAAAGTTCTTGTACGGGTCGAAGCGATGGGCGTTGACCTGGAACTCAGCCATCACATTCCTAAATCTCGAACTGTCCGGCCATCTGCTGGATCTTGACGATCACGAACTCCGCGGGCTTGACCGGCGCAATACCGACCACGACATTCACGATGCCGTTGGCGATGTCCTCGTCCGTCGTCGTGTCCTTGTCGCACTTGACGAAGTACGCCTGACGCGGAGTGCCGCCCTTGAACGCGCCCTTCTCGAACAGCGTGTGCAGATAGCCGGAGGCGTTCAGCCGGATCTGCTGCCACAACTGCTCGGTATTGGGTTCGAAAACGACCCATTGCAGTCCGCGGCGCAGGCTCTCCTCGATATGCAGCGCCAGCCGCCGTACCGGGACGTACTTCCATTCGCTGTCGAGCGCGTCGGCGCCCCGCAGCGTGCGGGCGCCCCAGACCAGCGGGCCCACCACCGGGAAGGTGCGCAGGCAGTTGATGCCCAGCGGGTTGAGCAGTCCGTTCTCGCGGTCGGTGAGCTGGACGCCGAGCGAGTACACCCCGGCCAGCCGCGCCTCGGTCCCGGCCGGTGCCTTCCACACGCCGCGCTCGCCGTCCGTACGGGCGATGACGCCCGCGAGTGCCCCGGAGGGCGGGAAGGCGCGCAGCCGCCCGGTGAGCGGGTCGGTGAGCCGCAACTGCGGGAAGTACAGCGCGGCGTGGTCGCTGCGGACCGGCTCGAAGGCGCCGATCCCGGCGCGGGCCGCGTCCACGCTGCCCCAGGCGGAGGGCGCGTCGACGAGCAGGAAGATCCGCCGCTCCCGGCACAGCCGGTCGGCCGCCGACAGCACGGTGACCATGTCGCCGACGGACTCGTACCCGGCGAGCTCGGGCAGCGACAGCAGGTTGACGTCCTCGATGTCGCGCAGCGCCTGCAGGCCGGTCTTGTCCGCCTCGCTGCCGATGAGGTCGCGAGGGCCGGGCGGGGCGCCGTCCTCGCCGCCGGACAGCGGGAAGACGGGCGGGTTGACCGATGCCTCCAGGCCAAGGTCATTGGCGCATTCGCCCAGGAAACGCACCACGTCGTCGGGGTCGATGGAGCCGGCGACGACCTGGAGGCGGCGGCCGAACGCGGTGACCTCGGTGCCCGCGAAGGCGTGCTTACCGGGCGCGTCGGGAAGTGCGCGCAGCTTGCGCTCCAGGAGCAGGGCCAGCTCGGTGACGTCGCACGGAGCCTCGCCGTCGCAGTCCGGGTCGTACAGCGTGAACGACCGCTCCACCTCGCCGATCTTGACCGTCAGCTCGACGCCCAGATCGGGGAGTTCGCCCGCGAACGGCTTGGAGACCGTGCCGGAGGGGTCCGGCCGGCCCTCGCCGACGGCCTTGACCCGGATCAGCGACGACCCGGCGTTGATCACGGTCTCGGCGTGGCGGCCGTGGGCGGGATCCATGGACAGGTTGGCGAAGGACTCCCGGGAGGTGCCCCGGGCGTCGAGCACATGGAGGTTGAAGGTCTCCTCCGGGCACGGCGTGTCGTAGTCGACGGCCAGCCGCAGGCCCGAGCCCCAGTGGCCGGGCTCCTTGGCGTGCACCTCCAGCACGGGGCATTCGCTGTGGCCCTCGGTGGAGTCGAGGGTGACGCAGGCGGCCTTGCCGGTGCCGGCCTTGGTCACGCGGACGACGACCGCCACGGCGCCGCCGTTGCCGAAGAACTGGTGCACCGCGTAGCCGACCGCGCTCTGCGAGGTCAGCCCCCCGAAGCGGCGCTCGAAGTCGGCGAAACTGGTGATGCGCACCGGGGTGTTCAGCGGGCCCCGCCGGGTGTGGCCCACGAACGCGGTCACCGAGGTGGTGACCGAGGCGATGGTACGGACACTGCTGGGAAGCTCTTCGATGTAGACACCGGGATAGCCCGCGGGCGTCGGCATTCCCCCTCCATTCTCTTCAGCGCATCAAGAGATGAGGAGGGGAAGTGAAGATCACACGCGCGGATTTCCCGCCGTGTACACACTATCTCCGTATACTTCCCCCGGTCGCACGCCCCCGCGAAACCGGTATCGCAGGATTCGGAACGTCGCTTGCGGCTCCTGATGCGTGAGTGCGCTTTGAGTCTCCGTGCCGGGCATGATTCCGGTCAAGACATTGATCCGGTCATCTCTTTCACGGTGAATTACTAGATCGTTTTGCGGTCTCCACAAAGTTGACCAAGCTATTACCGTGCGCGAACGCTCCCTGCAATTCGTGATCACGAAATTCCGGCCGGAGCGCGCGGACGACGAGAACGAGCCGAAAAGGTGAACGGTGCGGCGCGCCGTTTTGCGGTCCCGCGCTCCGGGCGTTATCACACCCGCGCCCGCGGGCCGCACGCCTGGTGACCAGGACGTCGGTCGTGCGCGGGGCCCTCAGCCGTGCGCGAGGTCCTCAGTCGCGGGCGAGGGGCGACGGCGCGAGGACCGCGCGCCCGTCCAGCCAGGCGGGCCGGCTGAGCAGCGGGCGGAAGTGGGTGAACAGGGCGAGGAGTTCGGGTCCACGGCGCTCCCGGAGGGCGGGGTCCCGGCGGGCGAGGTCGAGTTCATTGGCGGCCGACAGCTCGGCGAAGTCCCGGAGCAGCCGGGGTTCCGGGGTGTGCGCATGGCCGGTGAAACGGTCGTGGAAGACCACGTCGGCGTCCCCGAGCGCCCGACACGTGGCCTTACGGTCGCAGCTCGCGTAGAGGTACACGATGGCTTCGGCTTCCGCGCCGATCACCGCCACGAGTTCGCCGCGACGCCCGAGGGGCAGCAGGGTGACGGGAAAGCCGTCGGTTCCGTAGAACGCGTGGCACAGTCCGGCGAGTTGGAGTTCCGGACGGGCTCCCCAGGCGGCGAGCCGGGCCCGTACGCGCTGGAGGTGGGCGAGGAGGGTGCCGCCGGGGTGGGCGATGCGCGCGGCGCCCAGGCGGAGCAGAAGCGTGACGGCCCGGTCGGCGGCGGCAGGAGGGGGAGCAGCAGGCACAGGTCGGGTCCTTTCGGTGCTGGGCAGGTCGGCACCCGTACCGCACCGGCACTCGGTCCGGATCCTCGTGCGAGCGCCGTACGGGTTGCCGCCTGAGCCCTACAACGATCGTCGCGACCACGTGCCACCCCAGTCAATCCTGGGGATTGCTCGCCAACTCCAAGCTCTAACTTGGAGGTTATGACTCTGGATGATCTGCGGGTGTTCGTGGCCGTGTGCCGCGCCGGAAGCCTCAGCGCCGTGGCCCGGGAGCTGACCTGCACACAGTCGGCGGTGAGCCAGCGGGTGAAGCGGCTGGAACGCGAGACCGGCGTCAGCCTGCTGGAGCGCCAGCCGCGCGGTGTCGTGCCCACCCCGGCCGGGCGCATTCTGTGCGAGGCCGCCGCCGACGGGATCGCCGGGCTCGATCTGGCGCTGCGCCGCCTGAGCGACCTCGTGCACGGGGAGAGCGGTTCCGTGCGGATCACCACCGGCAGCACCACCGTGCGGCACTTCATGGCCGAGGCGATCGTCTCCTTCCGCCGCCGCTATCCGAACGTGAACCTGGAGTTCCAGACCGAGAGCTCCAGCCGCGGCTGCCTCGACGCGCTCATCGCCGGCCGGCTGGATCTGGCCTGGATCACCCTCGGCGCCCCGGTGCGCGGTGTCGAGCAGCGGCCCGTGGCCGAGCTGCCCTGGGTGCTCGCCATGCGGGCCGGGGATCCGCTCGCGGCCCGGTCGCGCGTGGAGGTGTCCGACCTCGCCGGCGTCCGGCTCTTACGGCTGCCGCCGAACTCCACCTCCGGCGGGCGCCTCCACGCGGCACTGGCCGAGCTGGGCATCCGGGCCGGCTCCGATACCGGCGTCGCCGACTGGGACACGGCCCTGCTGCTGGCCGAACTCGGCCTGGGACGCGCCGTGGTGCCCGCCCTGCCGGGGCTGTCGGTGCCCGGGGGCGAGGGGCTGCTGCGGCTCGTCCCGATCCCCGCGCTGCCGCCGCTGCCGGTCGGCTGGGCCGCACGCCGCTGGGACGCGCTGCCGCCGCTGGCCCGGGCCTTCGCGGACACGGTGGCCCGAACCCTGAGCGAAGACGCCTCCCCCGAACGGCCCTCCGCCCGGCCCGCCGAGTGATCATTTTCGGACTTCCCCCGCCAACGCACGGAGATGGCCATCTCAAGGAGGCGCACACCCCTATGCTTCTACATGCGTGTAGAAACACGGAGGGCGGACGCACGGTGAACGTGCGATGGGCCGCGAACGTTCCGCGGCCCATGGCCCGTTGTCGCGCGACCGCCGTCCTCCATCGCACACGCCCGTAACCCCCCACGCTCACGCGTGCAGTAGGCATAAGGAGTGAACGCCACGATGGTGTTCAAACGACTGCTCGGCTCGCTCGGTGTCGGCGGGCCCACCGTGGACACGGTGCTGGACCCCGGCCCGGTACGCCCCGGCGGGCCGCTGACCGGTCAGGTCCATCTCCGTGGCGGCACGGCGGACTTCGAGATCGAGCAGATCACGCTGGAGCTGGTGGCCCGGGTGGAGGACGAGCGCGGCGAGGAGGAGCGGGAAGGGGCCGTCCTCTTCGACCGCTTCACCGTCGGCGGCGGCTTCCGGCTCGCCGAGGGCGAGCAGCGCAGCCTCCCGTTCACGGCCCACCTCCCCTGGGAGACGCCGATCACCGAGCTGTACGGGCAGCCGCTGGGCATCATCCTCGGCGTCCGGACCGGGCTGGAGATCGCGGGCGCGAAGGACAAGGGCGACCTCGACCGGCTGACCGTGGATCCGCTGCCGGTCCAGGAGGCCGTTCTGGAGGCGCTGGGACAGCTCGGCTTCGGCTTCAAGTCCGCCGATCTGGAGCTGGGCCATGTCGGCGGCACCGGGCAGCGGCTGCCGTTCTACCAGGAGATCGAGCTCACCCCGGCCCCCCGGTACGCCCACGCCATCAACGAGCTCGAGGTGACCTTCCTGGCGAGCCCGGGCGGTATGGACGTCGTCCTGGAGGCCGACAAGCGCGGCGGGCTCTTCTCCTCGGGGGACGACGCCCTCACGCTCTTCACCGTCGGCCATGAGGGCGTCGAGCACCGCGATTGGAACACCGAGGTCGACGCCTGGATCCACCACCTCGTCGAGCGGCGCGCCGCGCATGGCTCGTACAGCCACGGTGAGTACGGCGCACCCGGCTACGGCCACCACGACGGCCACGGCTACGGCCATGCGGACCACCACCATGACGGCGGGCGGCGCTCCGGCCCGAGCACCGCGGCGATCGTCGGAGGCGTCGCGGCGGGCGTCGCAGTCGGCGTCGTCGGCGGAATGGTGGCCGCGGAGGTCGTCGACGAGATCGGCGACGCCTTCGAGGACGAGGAGGACGAGGACTGACCGCCTCCCCCGGCCCGGGGCGATCCCCGGCCCGGGGCGATCCCCGGCCCGGGGCGATCCCCGGCCCGGGGCGGTCCCCGGGCCGGGGCGGTCCCCGGGCCGGGCACTCCGTTCGCTTTCCCGGCGTTTGGGCCTCCCCGGCGCGGTCGCGGCCCAACGGGCCGTGGTCCTATGGGGCCACATCGCCAGCCGGCGCCCGGACCTGCCGTCGAGGAGGACGAACCACCATGACCGCCGACAGCCGCCCAGAGCCGCCCCACCTCGGCGACGAACGCGCGACCTTGCGCGCCTTCCTCGACTACCAGCGGGCGACGCTAGCCATGAAGTGCGAGGGGCTCACCGACGAGGAGTTGCGGCAGCGCTCGATGCCGCCCTCGACGCTGACGCTGCTGGGCCTGGTACGGCACCTGGCCGAGGTGGAACGGACCTGGTTCCGGCGGGTGTTCGAGGACCACGAAGCACCGATGGTCTGGTCGCCGACGATCGACTTCCAGGCGGCGTACGACGTGAGCGGGTCCTCCAGGGCCGAGGCGTTCGCGGCCTGGGAGGCGGAGGTCGAGACCTCCCGCCGGATCGAACGGGAGGCGGAATCGCTCGACCTGGTGGGCTACCAGCCGCGGTGGGAGGAGGAGGTGTCGCTGCGGATGGTGCTGGTGCATGTGCTGCTGGAGTACGGCCGCCACAACGGGCACGCGGACTTCCTGCGCGAGGGCGTGGACGGGGTCGTGGGGGCCTGAGCCCCTCGCTCGGGAGGCCGGAGGAACCGCGCGCCCCAGGTGGCCCGTTGCGGAGCCACGAAAACGGTAACGGGGGGAAGGCGGTCCATCGGCCCCTGGCTCACCCCGCCGTTCCGGCCGCGAGGAACATGGGCACGGCGAGGAAGAGCCGATCGGTGCGGGCGCGTTCACGCTGTTCGGCGCACCACGCCCCGGCCTGGTCCCCGGTGATCGCACCGGCCGCGCACGCCCCCTCGGCCAGGCCGGTGAGCAACGGCAGCGCCTCGGGCCCGGTGAGCATGGTGGTGTGCGCCTCCGTGGTGACCGCGCTCAGCCCGGCGTCCAGCAGCAGACCGCGCTGGCGGCGGGCGGCACGGGGCGAGGGGATGAGGCTCGCGCGGGCGTGCACGATGGTGCGAGTCAGGGCCGCGTCGTCGGCGTCGAGGACCAGCGCCTCCCAGTCCTGTCCCACCAGCACCACCCGCCCGCCCGGTGCCAGCACCCGGCGGGCCTCGGCCAACGCCACGGCGGGGTCGGGGAGTTCATGGAGCACCTTGTCGGCCCGATAGCCGTGCACCGTGCCGTCGCCGAACGGCAACCGACCCACGTCCGCGACCCGGAAATCGGCGCCGGGCCACCGCTCGCGGGCCACGGCTACCATCCGCACGTCGGCGTCCACGCCCGTCACCCGCGCCCCGCGCTCGGCCAGTTCGGCGACGGCCCGCCCGGCGCCGCAGCCCACGTCGACCACCGGGGCGCCCGGCTCGGCCGCGAGGAGCTCGTAGGTCCTGGTGCGCAACCTCTCCGCCCCGGGGGACCGCTCGGCGTGGTCGAGCCGCGCGACTAGGCCATCGGTGGCGTGTTCCCGTGTTTCCCGCTCGTTGTGCTTCTCCTTGGACATGACCGCGAGAATGCGACTTAATGTCGACATGAAGTCAAGCGGCGCCATGGCCATCGGCGAGGTCGCGGAGCGGTTCGGACTGGCCACCCATGTGCTGCGGCACTGGGAGACCGTGGGCCTGCTGCACCCCGCGCGCGACAGCGCCGGGCGCCGCCGCTACGGCGAGGCCGACCTCGTCCGGGTGGCCGTCGTCCTGCGCGCCAAGGAAGCCGGGCTCGGCCTGGACACCATCCGGGCCCTGACCGCGGCCACCGAGCCGGCCGCCCGCCGCGGCATCCTGCGGCACGAGGCCGAGACGCTGCGCTCCCGCATCGCCGCCGCGCGGGACTCGCTGGCGCTTGTCGAATGCGCCCTCGGCTGCGAGCACGACGACCTCACCCGGTGCCCGCACTACCGCCGGCAGGTGGTCCCGGAGAGCTGGGACCGCGCGGCGCCGGGGGCTGGTTGAGGCGGTCGGGGCTGGGCACTCCGGGGGGGCGCGTGGCTTGATACGACCTTGCCGAAGCCGGAAGGACGATCATGAGCGAGCCCAGGACATCCCCCCGCATGCTCGGCATCTACCTCAATGACCACCTGGCCGGAGCTACGGCCGGAGTGGAGCTGGCCCGCCGCACGGCCCGCGAGCACCGGCGGTCGCCCTTCGGCGGCGAGCTGGAGGACCTCGCCGTACAGATCATGGAGGACCGTGCGGCGCTGCTGTCCGTCATGGCCGACCTCGAGGTGCCCGTACGCCGTTACAAGATCTACGGGGGCTGGCTGGGCGAGAAGGTCGGGCGGCTGAAGCCCAACGGCAATCTGCGGCGCCGTTCCGGGCTCAGTACGGTCGTCGAGCTGGAGTCGCTGCGGATCGGGGTGGAGGGGAAGACGCTGCTGTGGCAGTCGCTGCTGGCCGCAACCGGCAAGGACGCCAGACTGGACCCCGATCGGATCACCGAGCTGCTGAACCGGGCGCGGCGGCAGCGCGCGGTGCTGGAGTCGCTGCACGACACCGCGGCCGGCACGATGCTCACCCCCGATCGGGCGGAGTCGCGAGAGGCGGTGGTCGGGACATGACGCCTCCGCCGGACGGCGCCGCCGAGTTCCTCTTCATCGGCAACGCCACGCTCCTCATCCGCTACGGCGCGCTGACGTTGCTCACCGATCCGAACTTCCTGCACCGGGGCCAGTACGCCTATCTGGGCAAGGGGCTGATGTCCCGGCGGCTGACCGAGCCCGCCCTGGCCGCCTCCGACATACCGTCCGACCTGGACGCCGTGGTGCTCTCGCATCTGCACGGCGACCACTGGGACCGGGTGGCGCGCCGGAGGCTGGACCGCTCACTGCCCATCATCACCACCCCGCACGCCTCCCGGCGGCTGCAGGGCGTCCATGGGTTCAGCCGGGCGACCGGGCTGCCCACCTGGCACGATCAGGTCCTGGTGAAGGATCACAGCCAGGTGCGGGTCACCGCGCTGCCGGGCAGACACGCCCCCGGCCGGTGGCAGAAGCTGCTGCCACCGGTGATGGGGAGCCTGCTGGACTTCGGCGCGCCGGGGCAGCCTCCTCGGCTGCGGGTGTACATCACCGGCGACACGCTGATGTTCCCGGGCATCCATGAGATCGCCCGGCGCTACCCGGAGGTACATCTCGCGGTGGTCCACCTGGGCGGCACCCGGCTTCCGGGCGGGCTCATCGTGACCATGGACGCGCTCCAGGGGGCCGGTCTCGTCAAGGCCGTACGGCCAGAACGGGTACTGCCGGTGCACTACGACGACTACGCCGCCTTCAGCAGCCCGCTTTTCGCGTTCCTGGAGGAGAGCCGGCGCCCGGACTTCCCGTCCACGGTGGTCCACTGCGCCCGCGGGGAGCGCGTCACGGTGAACGCGCAAGGGGTGCTCGCGGCACAGTGAAGGCCCGGAAGGGGTGCTCGCGACGCCGTGAAAGCCGCCGTCAGTCGCGGTCAGACCGCGCTGGTGGGCGCCGGTCAGACCGCGCTGGTGGGCGTCTGGTCGTCGCTGTGCAGCCGCCGCAGACGTTCCACCAGCTGCGGACGGTGCAGTTCCACGACGAGCGCCATCAGATCCGGATGGCGCAGCAGGGGTGCGGCCCGGCAGTCATGCGCGTCGGGCGCCGTGAGCCGCCGGAACTCCCCGGGGGTCCCGGCGCCGTGCTCACAGTCATCGAGCGCCGCCACGGCCTGGGACGCCAGCGTGGAGCAGGTGAGCAGGGCCGCCGCCCAGCTCGCCACGACCTCGTCCACATAGGTGCGCCAGATGCCATCGGGGCCGTTGATCTCATACGGCTCCGCGTCCGCGAGCCAGTCCAGCCGGAAGGAGCCGCCCGGCCCGGCCAAGGCCAACAGGGTGGCGTCGGTGGAGGTCGGGTAGCGCAGCCAGGCGGCCACCGTCACGGCCTGCCGCGCCTGGGCCTCGGCGAGCGCCGCGTTCGTCGCTCCGTCGGCCGCCGGATAGGCCCTGACTAGCCACCGCGTGGTCGCCGCTATGACGGATGCCAGGTCCAGGGACAAACGAAGCCGCTCCTCGTACGCGATCAGTGTCAGCACCGTACCCCCGGGACGGCGGTGTCTAACATGACGTAGATCACGTTGACGGGCTCCGGCATGACACAGATCACGCCGTACGTCGGCGCGCCGAGCCCGTACGACGCCGGGCGCGCACCGCATAGTGGCTGGTTGGCCGGGTACTCGGTGCCCATGAACGCCCCAGGCCCCGCCGTCGGCGTGGTCGTAGCCACCCGCGACCGCGCGGAGCGGCTCGCCACGGCTCTGGAACACCTCACCGCCCTGCCGGAGCGGCCACCGGTCGTCGTCGTGGACAACGGCTCGACGGACCACACCAGGGCCATGGTCGCCGAGCGGTATCCCCATGTGCGGGTCCTTGCCCAGGGGGACGACCGCGGGGCGCTCGCCCGCAACGACGGCGTACGCGCCATCGGCACCCCCTACGTGGCCTTCAGCGACGACGACTCCTGGTGGCACCCCGGCGCCCTGGCCCGGGCGGCCACCCTGCTCAACGGCCATCCGCGGCTGGGGGCGCTGGCCGGCCAGCTGCGGATCGGCCCGGCGGAGCGGCCCGATCCGCGGGACGCCACGCTGGCCGCCTCCCCCGTCGGCCGTGCCGAGGACCTCCCCGGACCGGAGGTGTACGACTTCCTCGCCTGTGCGGCCGTGGTGCGCCGCGGCGCCTTCCTGGAGGCGGGCGGCTTCCATCCGCTGATCCTCTCCGGCGGCGAGGAAACCCTGCTCGCCTACGACCTCGCGGCGATGGGCTGGGGCATCTCGTACTGCCCCGAGGTGGTCGCCCACCACGAACCGGCCCCCTCGCCGACCGAAGAGCACACCGCCGCGATGCGGTCCAACGAGCTGATCGGCTGCTGGCTGCGCCGCCCGCTGCCCCTCGCGGCCCGGCGCACCGGCGCACTCCTCACCGAGGCCGGGAGGGACCCGGTGGCGCGGGCCGCGCTGCGCGGTCTGCTCGCCCGGCTGCCGGCCGCCCTGTGGCTGCGCCGCCCACTGCCGCCGTGGATCGAGGAAGCCGCCCGGCGGGTGGACGGGCAGCGCGCGGACGAGGAGCTCCGGCGGGACGAGAGGCAGGTCGCCACCCATGACGGATGACCGGACCGCCCGGCGATGCGCCCGGCCACGCCCGAGGCGCGGCAGGCCCTGGAGACGGCGGCGCGGCAGCCGCAGTCCGGAACCGCTGCCGGCCGCACGACGGTCGCCATCACCACCCGCGACCGGCGGGCGTAGCTGCCGCACACCCTGAACCGGTCGGCCGAACGCCCGAGTCGCCGCCCGTGCTCGTCACCTGACAGCGGACCGGACCGGGGACGCACGGGCGGCCGACCATCGGCACACCGGCAGCGATGCCGCCTACCTGGTGGCCCCGCGCCGCACGCCGTAGGCCGCGGCGCCCAGGGCCAGCACCGCCGCGCCGGAGACCACCGAGGAGACGGGCAGGGCGAAGGCCGGCAGCAGTCAGCCGGCCAGGCCGAGCCCCGGCACGATCCGCGGTGGGCGGCCCTCGGCCGGGGTGAGGGTCCATGCGGAGGCGTTGGCGACGGCGTATAGGCCAGCACCCCGAACGAGGAGAACCCGATCGCACCGCGCGGATCCGCCGTCACCGCCACGACCGCCACCACCGCGCCCACGGCCAGTTCGGCGCGGTGCGGCACCGCGAACCGGGGGTGCACGGCGGCCAGCGCGGGCGGAAGGTGCCGGTCACAGGCCATGGCCAGGGTGATCCGGGAAACGCCCAGGACCAGCGCGAGCAGCGACCCGAGCGCGGCCACCGCCGCGCCCGCCCGCACCACCGGCGCCAGCCACGCGAGCCCGGCGGCACGTACGGCCTCGGCCGGCGGGGCGCCCGCGGCGGCCAACCCGCCGCTGCCCAGCACGGTCAGTACTCGCGGAGGTGGAGGACAGCGGAGCCACCGCCGTCGCCGTCCTCGCCATCGCCGCCCCGTCGCCGTCCTCGCCATCGCCGCTCCGCTGCGCGCCGGGGCCGCCGAAGCCGTCGCCGCGCTGGGCCGGCTCACCGGCACGCCACCGGTGTTGCTGACCGGCGACAACAAGCGTGCCGCCGCCCGGCTGGGCGAGGAGGTCGGCATCGCCGACGTACGGGCCGGGCTGCTGCCGCAGGACAAGGTGGTCACCGTACGGGGGTGGGAGGACGCCGGGGAGCGGGTGCTGATGGTCGGCGACGGGGTCAACGACGCCCCGGCGCTGGCGGCCGCGCACACCGGTGTCGCCATGGGGCGGGCGGGTTCCGCGCTGACGCTGGAGACCACCGACGCCGTCGTCGTCCGCGACGAACTGGCCGCCGTGCCCTCGCTCGTGACCCTGTCGCGGCGCGCCCGCCGCCTGGTGGCGCAGAACCTGGTCATCGCGTGTGTGTGCATCGGCGCGCTGGTGGTGTGGGATCTGTTCGGCCATCTGCCGCTGCCGCTCGGCGTGGCGGGCCATGAGGGCTCCACCGTCCTGGTGGGCCTCAACGGTCTGCGGCTGCTGCGCGCCTCCGCCTGGCCGGGGGCGGCGCGGGCCCACCGCCGGGCCGCCGGGAGCTGAGGGCCGTGCGGGCCGAGCGGGGTCTCCTCTCGGCCCGCCGCTCTACGATGGGGACATGCCGGTCAGCGAACCCTCCTCAACTGCGACCCGTTCGCATGCGCATCACAGCGGCGCGGCGCAGTTCTCCACGGCCGCCAATGTCTTCTCGCTGCTCTCCGACCCGACCCGGCTGCATCTGGTGTGGTCCCTCGCCCGGGGCGAGGCCGATGTCAACACCCTCACCGAGGCCAGCGGGGCGGCCCGCCCGGCGGTGAGCCAGCATCTGGCCAAGCTCCGGCTGGCCGGACTGGTCCAGGTGCGCAAGGAGGGCCGCCGCTCGGTGTACTCCCTCCACGACGGCCATCTGCGCCGACTGGTCACCGAGGCCGTCAATCACGCGGACCACATGGTCACCGGGGCCCCGCCGCACGACTGAGCGCCGGGGTCGCGGTGGAGGCCGATCGCACCGGCTCCCCGGCGCCGCCGGATCTCCTCACACGCTGTGATGGGCCAGCAGGTGATGCGGGTCCTGCGCGCCCGGTCCAGGGGCCGGATCGGTGTGCACCAGGGCGGCAGTCAGCCGGGGCACCGTATGGAGGAGGGCGTGTTCGGCCTCGACCGCCACCTGGTGCGCCGCGCGCAGATCCAGGCCGCCGTCCACCTCGACCGTGACCTCGGCGCGCAGCCGGTGGCCGATCCAGCGCATCCGGAGTTCGGTCACGCTCAGCACTCCGGGGACCGCGCGCAGGGCGGCCTCGCCCGCGTCGACCACCGCCGGGTCGACGGAGTCCATCAGCCGCCGGAACACCTCGCGGGCCGCGTCCTTGAGGACGAGCAGGATCGCGGCGGTGATGGCCAGGCCGACGAGCGGGTCGGCCTGCTGCCAGCCGAGCGCCACACCGCCCGCGCCCACCAGCACGGCCAGCGAGGTGAAGCCGTCGGTGCGGGCGTGCAGTCCGTCGGCGACCAGGGCCGCCGAGCCGATCCGCCGCCCGACCCGGATCCGGTGGCGGGCCACCCATTCGTTGCCGAGGAAGCCGAGGACCGCCGCGACCGCGACGACGCCCGGATGGGAGATGTCGCGCGGGTGCAGCAGCCGGTCCACGGCCTCGTAGGCGGCCAGGGCCGCCGAGGCGGCGATGGTCAGGACGATGACGATCCCGGCCAGGTCCTCGGCCCGGCCGTAGCCGTAGGTGAACCGGCGATTCGCCGCGCGGCGCCCCAGGATGAACGCCACGCCGAGCGGCACCGCGGTCAGCGCGTCGGCGGCGTTGTGGACGGTATCGCCCAGCAGCGCCACCGAGCCGGACAGCAGGACGACCCCGGCCTGGAGCACCGCCGTGGCGCCCAGGACGGCGAGGGAGAGCCACAGGGCTCGCATGCCCTCGGCCGATGACTCCAGCGCGGAGTCGACCTTCTGCGCCGACTCGTGGGAGTGCGGTTTCAGCAGATGCGCGAGCTGGTGCCGACGATGGGACCAGCGTCCGTGATGACGGGACTCCATGACGCCATTATGTGCATACACGCGCACGCATGCACCCGTCGGGTCACGGAAGGCCCTCGATCACAGCAGGCTTCCGTGCCGAGCGGCCTTGCCAATGTTTTGGCAAGCATTGACAAGTTTGCGCAACGGTGATGACCATGCAACATGCCGTTCATCCACCCCACTTCGTCGCACCGGTAGCGGGCTGCCATGGCCCCCACCCTGACCGACGTCGCCAAGGGCGCCAATGTCGCGCTGTCCACGGCGTCCCGGGCGTTCAGCGACCCCGGCCGGCTCGGCCCCCAAACCTTGCGCAAGGTGCTGACCGTCGCGCAAGAGCTGGGGTACGAACCACCCGTGGCGCGTGCCACCGAGACCGCCACCGGCACCGGAGCCGAGACCGCCACCGTCGCGCTCGTCGTCCCCGATATCGCCAACCCCGTCTTCGGGGCCTTCGTCAAGGCCGCCCAGGGCGAGTGCCGGCACCGCAAGCAGACCGTCGTCCTCGCCGACACCGACCTCGACCCGGACCGTGAGCGCGAGGTCATCGCACAGATGAAGGAGCGGGCGGACGGCCTGGTCGTGTGCTCTCCCCGGCTCGACGCGGACGATGTGCTCGCCATCTGCGGCCGCACCCCCACCGTCCTGGTAAACCGCGAAACGGCCGGCACCGACTGTGTGATCGCCGACGCCGCCCACGGGATGCGCCAGGCCGTGGAATACCTGGCCGCCCTCGGGCACCGGCGGATCGCCTACGTCCAGGGCATGCGGCGCTCCTGGTCCAACGCCCACCGCGTCGACCTCATCCGTACCGAGGCGGAACGAGCCGGGCTGGACCTGGAGTTGCTGGGATGGCAGTCCGAGACGGTGGCGGGCGGCACCGCCGCCGCCGCGAGCGTCATGGCCTCGGGCGCCTCCGCCGTCATCACCCACAACGACCTGATGGCGTTCGGCGTGCTGACCGGCGCCCGGGCGCTGGGGCTGAGCGTGCCCGAGGACCTCAGCGTCATCGGAGTCGACGACATCCCCTTCACCGAGGTATCGCAGCCGTCCCTGACGAGCATCTCCGTGCCGATGGCCCGCGCCGGGGCGCTCAGCCTGCAGATGCTGGGACAGGTCCTCGCGGGCGAACGGCAGATCCCCCGTACCCACCGGCTGCCCACCCAGCTCATCGTGCGCGACTCCACCGGCCCCGCGACCACCCGCATCCCCCGGCACCAGCCCGCCACACCCGCCACACCCGTCATGCCTGCCACGCCCGCCACGCCCGCCACACCCGCCACGCCCGCCACGCCCGCCACGCCCGCCACGAAGGACGCCTCATGACCACCGCCCCCCTGACCGTGGTGGTCGCCGACCCCAATCTCACCCCGCTGCGCGCCGAGTTCGAGGCCGCCCTCCCCCACGGCACGGTCGTCCACTGGCCCGACCCCCGGCATACCGAGGCGGTCGAAGCCGCCATGAAAAGCGCCGACGTCCTGGTGTCGGGCCAGTGCACCGCCACCATGGCCGCGGCCGCCACCCGGCTCCGGCTGGTCCACGCCGCCGGAGCCGGGACGGACAACATCGGTATCGCCGCGCTGCCGCCGGGCACCCAAGTGGCCAACACCTTCCACCACGAGAACGCCATCGCCGAATACGCGGTGTCCGCCACGATCCTGATGCGCCGCGGCTTCCTGCGCCAGCACACCGCACTACGCCGCGAGGCGCACTGGGACACCCCCGCCCATGACCCACGGGCCCCCTGGGCCGAGGACCTGACCACCGCCACCGTCGGGTTCATCGGCTTCGGGCACATCGGAGCCCGCTGCTGGCGGCTGTTCCAGACGTTCGGCGCGCGGGGCATCGCCGTCACCCGCGGCGGGGACGTGGACGCGGCCGCCCACGGACTGCTGTGGTCCGGGGCCGTTGAGAACCTCGGCAGCCTGCTGGAAAGCTCCGACGCCGTGGTGGTGTCCGTGCCGCTCACCGACGACACCACCGGGCTGATCGGAGCGGCCGAACTGTCCCGGATGCGCCCGGGCGCCGTCCTCGTCAACGTCGGCCGTGGCCCCGTCGTGGACGAGGACGCGCTCTACCAGGCGCTGAGCGACCGCGCCATCGGCGGCGCCGCGATCGACGTCTGGTATCGGTACCCGGCCGACGGGCACACCGGCGCCCCCAGCAAGCACCCCTTCGACACGCTGGACAACGTCTTGATGACCCCTCACTCCTCGGGCCTCACCCGCCAGACCTTCGCCCACCGCACCGCCGACATCACCGCCAACATCCGCCGGCTCGCCGCGGGCGAACCGCTCCACAACGTGGTGGCGGTGGCCCCGTGAAGACCGACACCATCACCGCCGTCGATGTGCTGATCACCAGCCCCGGCCGCAACTTCGTCCTCCTCAAGATCACCACCGCCGACGGGGTCACCGGCTGGGGCGACGCCACCCTCAACGGGCGCGAACTCGCCGTCGCCTCCTATCTGCGCGACCACCTCGCCCCCCTCCTCATCGGCCGCGACCCCGCCCGGATCGAGGACACCTGGCAGTACCTCTACCGAGGCGCCTACTGGCGGCGCGGACCGGTGACCATGACCGCCATCGGCGCGGTGGACATCGCGCTGTGGGACATCAAGGGCCGGACCACCGGACAGCCCGTCTACCAGCTGCTCGGCGGCGCGGTCCGCGACCGGATCCTCACCTACACCCACGCCACCGGCTGGGACCTCCCCCAGCTGCTGGACTCCATCGAGGAGCGCCGGGACCGCGGCTTTTGCGCCGTACGGGCCCAAAGCGGCGTCCCCGGACTGGAGATGGTCTACGGGGTCAGCCGAAGCGGCACCGGATACGAACCGGCCGGCCGGGGCGCCGCCCCCGTCGAAGAGACCTGGGACACCGACGCCTACCTCCGCCACGCCCCCCGCGTCCTCACGGCGGTCCGCGAACACGTGGGCCCCGAGCTGAAGCTGCTCCACGACGCGCACCACCGGCTCACCCCCGGCCAGGCCGCCCGGCTCGGCCGCGCCCTGGAACCGGCGGACCTCTTCTGGCTGGAGGACGTCACCCCCGCCGAGAACCAGGAGGTGCTGCGGCACGTCCGGCACCACACCACCATCCCGCTGGCGATCGGCGAGGTGTTCAACACCGTCTGGGAGTGCCAGACGCTGATCACCGAGCAGCTGATCGACTTCATCCGGACCTGTGTGAGCCACGCGGGCGGCATCAGCCATCTGCGGCGCATCGCCACCCTCGCCGACCTCTGGCAGGTGCGGCTCGGACCGCACGGCCCCTCGGACATCTCCCCCGTCGCCCTGGGCGCCTCACTCCACCTGGGCCTGGCCACCCCCAACTTCGCCATCCAGGAGTACATGGGCTACGAACCCCTGGTCCACGAGGTGTTCCGGCACGCCTGGTCCTACGCCGACGGACACCTCCACCCCGGCGACGCACCCGGAATCGGCGTCGAGATCGACGAGGAGCTCGCCGCCCGCCACCCCTACGAACCCGCCTATCTGCCGGTCGCGCGACGACTCGACGGCTCGATGACGGACTGGTGACACCGATGCCGCACAGCCTCCCCCGCCTCCGCCGCGCCACCGCCACCGCGGCCGCCCTCACCCTCCCGCACCCGCCCGCCGAGACCGGCATCGTGCACCTGGGCCTCGGCAACTTCCACCGCGCCCACCAGGCCGTCCACACCGCGGCGGCATTGCGCCACACCGACGGCCCCTGGGGCATCCTCGGAGTCGCCAGCCGCTCCGCCACCGTGGTGCGGGCGATGCGCGACCAGGAGATGGCCTACGCGGTCGTGGAGATCTCCCCCGACGACACCCGCGTCACCGTCCCCGCCGTGCACACCGGCGCCCTGCTGGCCGCCGAACAGCCCGACGATGTCCTCGACGCCCTCGCGGCACCCGCCACGGCCGTCATCACCCTGACCGTCACCGAACACGGCTACACCTTCTCCCCGCGCACCGGGGGCCTCGACCTCGATGCCCCCGCCGTCCGGGCCGACCTGCGGGGCGACGCGCCACCACGGACCACCATCGGACAGATCGTCCGCGGCCTCCAGCGCCGCATGCTGGCCCACGCCCGGCCCGTCACCGTGCTCAGCTGCGACAACCTCGTGGGCAACGGAGCACAGACCAGGCGGCTGGTCCACGAGTTCACCCAGGCCCTCCCGGCGGCCGAACGCGACGACCTCGCGCCCTGGCTGGAGTCCGCGGTGACCTTCCCCAACTCCATGGTCGACCGGATCGTCCCCGCCACCACCGACACCTACCGCGAGGCCGTCGCCGCCCACCTCGGCGTACAGGACACCGTCCCAGTACCGGCCGAACCCTTCAGCATGTGGGTGATGGAGGACCGCTTCGCCGCCGGGCGCCCGCGCTGGGAGACGGGCGGGGCACTCTTCACCGACGACGTCGAACCCTACGAACTGCTGAAGCTGCGCCTGCTCAACGGCACCCACTCCCTCATCGCCTACCTCGGCGCGCTGGACGGACAGGAGACCATCCCGGACGCGACCGCACAGCCATTCATCGCCGAAGCCGCCCGCGCGGTGCTCCACGACGAGTATCTGCCGACCCTCACCGTGCCCGCCGACATCGGCCTCGACCACTACACAGGGCAGCTCTTCGAGCGCTGGGCCAACACCGCCCTGGGCCACCGCACCCGGCAGGTCGGCTCGGACGGCTCGGTCAAACTGCGCCAACGGGTCCCCGAACCCGCCCTGTTCCACCTGCGAGCCGGCCGCATGCCCCACCAACTGGCGCTCACCGTCGCCGCCTATCTGTGCTGCGTTGCACCGCGCCCCGGCTTCTCCCCCGGTCCCCACGCCACCGCGATGGCGGACCCCGCCCGTGAGACCCTCGCCACGATCGCCGGCCGCGGCGCCACCTCATCCGGGCCGTCCTTCGTCGAAGCCGTCCTGGACAGCGGGCTGCTCGGCGACGGGCTGACGGACCACCCGGACTTCGCCGCCCGGGTCTCCGAGCTGATCGACCTCATCGTCCGCCACGGGCCGGCCGCCGCGGCCGCCGACGCCGCCGGGACCCGCCGGGCCCCCGCACACCGCTGACCCTCCCCGGACACCGGCCCCGTACGCCCCTGCCCCCGTCCCCCTTCTCCCCCTTCTCCCCCTTCTCCCCGTTCCCCCGTCCCCTTCGCTCCCCTCCACCGCTCCGCTGCATCGATCCGTTCAAGGAGGCATGGATCATGGACAGCAGTCCCACCCCCGCCACAACGCGTCCCCCGTCGCCCGCCACCTCCCCCTCCGAACCACCCGCCGACCCCCGCGCGGTGCGCCGCGCCGCCTGGGCCGGTCTCATCGGCACCGCGCTCGAGCAGTACGACTTCGTCATCTACGGCACTGCCTCGGCACTGATCTTCAGCGATCTGTTCTTTCCCAACGCCTCACCGTCCGTGGGCATCCTGGCCAGCTTCAGCACCTACGCGGTGGGCTTCGCCGCCCGCCCGCTCGGCGGGCTCTTCTTCTCCCGTTACGGCGACCGCCTGGGCCGCAAGTGGGTGCTGGTCGCGACCCTGCTGCTGATGGGCGGCTCCACCCTCGCCATCGGACTGCTGCCGACCTACAACGAGGTGGGGCTGCTCGCCCCGATCCTGCTGCTGATCTGCCGTATGGGGCAGGGCTTCGGGGCCGGGGCCGAGCAGTCCGGCGGCGCCACCCTGCTCACCGAGACGGCCGCCACCGGACGCCGCGGCAGACTGTCCTCCCTCGTCATGGCGGGCGCGGCGCTGGGCACCGCCCTGGGCGCGGTGGCCTGGATCCTCGCCCAACGCCTGCCCGAGGATGCCCTGATGAGCTGGGGCTGGCGACTGATCTTCGGCAGCAGCCTCTTCGTGACCGTGATCGCCATGGTCCTGCGCCGCAAGCTGCACGAGAGCCCGGTCTTCACCGAGCTCAAGGAACAGCGGGAGCGGCCCACATCACCGGTCAAGGAGGTCTTCCAGCACGGCCGGAGGCCCATGCTCCTGGTGCTGTTCATGAACTTCGGCATCAGCACCCAGTCCTACACCTACCAGGTCTTCATGGCCTCCTATCTCGTGTCCAGCGTCGGCGTCGACAAGGACTTCGTCCCCCAGGTGCTGCTGATCGGAGCCCTTTGCGGCGGTCTCGCGGCCATCTGCTTCGGCACGCTCTCCGACCGCCTCGGGCGGCGCCCGGTGTACTCCACGATCGCCGCCGCGCTGGTGCTACTGCCGGCCCCGACCTTCATCGCGCTGAACACCGGATCCCATGTGGCGATCACCGTGGCCATCGTCGTCGGCTTCATCCTGGCCTGCCATGGCTCGGTCGGCGTCCAGATGAGCTACTTCCCCGAGCTGTTCGGCAAGCGCTACCGCTACGCGGGCGTCACGCTGGGCCGGGAGTTCTCCTCGGTGATCGGAGGCGGGGTCGCGCCACTGATCTGCAGCGCGCTCGTCACCGCGTTCTCCGGCTCCTGGATACCGGTCGCCATCTACATGACCGTGGTCACGGCGGTCAGCCTCGTCGCCACCCGGATGGCCCCGGAGACCCTCGACCGCGATCTGAACACCGCGGCCGACAGCACCGCGCCGGTGAACCGGTGAGGTCCTAACGCGACCCGTAAGGCAGCAGCGCCATCTCCCGCGCGTTCTTGATGGCACGGGCCAGTCGGCGCTGCTGCTGCGCGCTCACCCGGGTCACCCGGCGGCTGCGTATCTTGCCGCGGTCGGAGATGAACTTCCGCAGCAGCTCGGTGTCCTTGTAGTCGATATAGGTGATCTCCGCCTTGTCCAGCGGGTTCACGCGGTTGCGCCGGGCGTCCCGGCGGGTGGGGTCGAGGCGTCGGGCCATCATCGGGTCCTTGTCTGTGTGGTACGTGCGGTGTCCGTGCTCCGGTCAGGACACCTGGTCGAGCAGTTCATCGAAGGCGTGCGGCAGCCGGCGCCAGGCGTCCGGCCCGGCCGCGTACTCGGAGTCGGTCAGCAGACACGAGTCGAGCAGGGCCAGCAGCCCGTCACGGTCGAGACCGGGCGAGGTGAAGGTGAGGTGCTGACAGCGGTCGCCGTGGTCGGGATGCCAGTCGAGCGCGGCGGCCACCCGCCGTTCGGCCGGGACCATCTCCCAGGCGGCGTCCGGCAGCGCGGCCAGCCACGGCCCGGCCGACTCCACACACAGCGCCCCGCCCGCAGCGTCCCACGACAGCAGGGTGTCGCCCCGGTCCGCCAGCCAGAAACGGCCCCGGCTGCGGGCCGCGGCGCAGGTCAGGTCCTCCAGCGCGGCGTAGAGCCGCCCCGGGTGGAAGGGCCGGTCGCGCCGCCAGACGAGGGTGGCCACCCCGTGGTCGTCGCCCTCCTGCGGCAGCAGCGCGCACGCCGGATGCTGCCGGGCGGCCGCCGCCGCGAAGTCGAAGCCCTGGAGAAGGGCGGGCCCCAGAGCCCCCTCGCCGAGCCGCTTCTGCCGTGCGCCCGGGGTGAGGTGGGTGAGCAGGGCCAGGTCACCGTCGTCCGCGGACTCCTCGGACGTCTCGTCCTCGGCGACGGCGATCACGGTGGGGTACTCCAACTGCCGGGCGAAGGTGTCCGCGATGGTGCGCTGGTCGGTCGGGGCGGCGGCGAGACCGGCCTCGGCGAGGTCGTCGCCATTGGCGAGGTACGGCACCATCAGGGCCGGGTCGACAGCGGTGGCCACCCCGGTCAGCTCCAGCGGCGCGCCCTCGGCCGCGATGACGGCGGCCATGGCCTGGGGCTCGACCGACTCCCACAGTTCGACGACGGCGAGCCGGTGCCCGCCGCCCGTGGCCAGGCGCAGCAGTTCGGGGACCATGTCCTCGCGCAGCGCACAGCACGCGCAGTCGTTCACCAGCGGCGCCTCGCCACTGCCCAGTAGGCCCGAGGCATCGCGCACGGTGCGGCGCACGGCGCGGTCGGTGGCGGCGGACAGGTCGTGGTGCAGCGCCACCGAGCCGGGCACCGTGCGCAGGATCTCCTCGACGGCGGCGCGGCGGGCGTCGGCGTGCAGTCCGCCCACGACCGCGACGGCCAGCCGGTTCTCATCCGCGATCACCGGCCCCTCCGCCCGCGTCCGTAGCGCCGCTCGAACCGCTCGACGCGGCCCGCGGTGTCCACGACGCGCTGGTTGCCGGTGTAGAAGGGGTGGCTCGCCGAGGAGATCTCGACATCGATGACCGGGTAGGTGTTGCCGTCCTGCCACTCCACGGTCTTGTCGCTGGTGGCGGTGGAGCGGGTGAGGAAGGCGAAGTCGGCGGACCGGTCGCGGAAGACGACGGGCCGGTACGCGGGGTGGATGCCGGGCTTCATGGCGGTCAGCGCTCCTCACGGAAGTCGACGTGGCGGCCGGCGACCGGGTCGTACTTGCGGAGGGTCATCCGGTCGGGGTCGTTCCGCCGGTTCTTGCGGGTCACATACGTGTAGCCGGTGCCCGCGGTGGACCTCAGCTTGATGATCGGGCGTAGTTCATTGCGTGCCATGAGCCACAGCATACACGGTAGTGGTTTTCATTTTCATCTAGCTGCTACGCTGTCGCGACATCCACACCACACCACCGAACGGAGGAACCATGTCCGCCCACTGCCAACTCACCGGCCGGCAGCCCGGCTTCGGCCACCACATCTCCCACTCCCACCGCCGCACCAAGCGCCGGTTCGACCCCAACATCCAGCACAAGCGCTACTGGCTGCCCAGCGAGGGCCGCCACATCCGGCTCACCCTCAGCGCCAAGGCCATCCGGACCGTCGACGTGATCGGCATCGAAGCGGCCGTGGCCCGTATCCGCGCCCGGGGAGGGAAGGTCTGATGGCGAAGAAGAGCAAGATCGCAAAGAATGAGCGGCGGCGCGTGATCGTGGCGCGTTACGCCAAGCGCCGCGCCGAGCTGAAGGCGCTCATCGCCGACCCCCGCGCCTCGGCGGAGGAACGGCTCGACGCCCAGCGGGAACTGCGCCGCCAGCCCCGCGATGCCAGCGCCACCCGCGTACGGAACCGCGACTCCATCGACGGCCGCCCCCGCGGTCACCTGCGCGCCTTCGGCCTCTCCCGCATCCGACTGCGCGAAATGGCACACGCGGGTGAACTCCCGGGGGTGACCAAGAGCAGCTGGTGATCCCTACCGCCCCGGGCCACTTCGCCGAGGTGTGCCGCTTGGCACACTATTTATCCTGTGCCGACGCCGACGGTCCGCCCATCGGCGCCGACGGCTCTCGCCCATCGACGCCGACAGGGCGTCCGGCTACGGGGCGTCGGCGAGGCGGAGGTCGCCGTCGGCGGGCGGTGCGAAGAAGCCGGCCACCTCCGCGTCGGTGACCTCGGCCAGAGCGGCCGGGGTCCAGCGGGGGCGGCGGTCCTTGTCGATCACCTGGGCACGGACGCCCTCGACGAAGTCCGGGCGGGACAGGGCCGCACACGAGACGCGGTACTCCTGCTCCAGGACGCGCTCCAGCGAATCGAGCGCGCGGGCCCCGCGCACGGCGGCCAGCGTGACCTTCAGCGCCGTGGGGGACTTGGCGAGAAGGGTCTCGGCGGTCTCCTTGGCGGCCGGTTCCCCGACGGCCATCAGCCGGTCCACGATCTCCTCGACGGTGGCCGCCGCGTAGCAGTGGTCGATCCACTCCCGCTGGCCGTCCAGGGTCCCGGCCGGGGCCTCCACCGCGTACCGGGGAAGGACGTCCGGCACCGGGTCCGCGGCCAGATCCCGGGTCAGCGCGGGCAGCAGCTCGGAGGGGACGACATGGTCGGCCAGCCCGCACCGCAGCGCGTCGGCGGCGCCCACCGACCCTCCCGTGAGCGCCAGATGCGTCCCCAGTTCGCCCGGTGCGCGGGACAGCAGATAGGTACCGCCGACGTCCGGTACGAAGCCGATCGTGGTCTCGGGCATGGCCACCCGGGAGCGCTCGGTGACGATCCGCACGCTGCCATGGGCCGAGACCCCGACGCCTCCGCCCATCACGATGCCGTCCATCAGGGCCACATACGGCTTGGGGTAGCGGGCGATCCGGGCGTTGAGCGTGTACTCGTCGCGCCAGAACGCCCTCGAGGCCGCGCCGCCGCCCGAGGTCACATCCCGATGGATCATGCGGATGTCGCCGCCCGCGCACAGCCCGCGCTCCCCCGCCCCGCCGATCACCACGGCCTGGACGGCCGGATCCCGCTCCCAGGCGGTGAGGGCCTCGGCGATCCGGGCCACCATCGGAGGGATGAGGGCGTTGAGGGCGCGGGGGCGGTTGAGGGTGAGATGTCCGGCGCGGCCCTCGGTGCGCGTCAGCACGGCGTCGTCGTCGATCACGGAGTCGGTCACGCGGTCGGTCACGGAGTCGGTCACGGGGTGTTCGGTCCTTCCAGCGTCTGGTGCGTTCGCGGATCACCACCGATCCGTCACCGCCGATCCTCTCAACGGGCCATCGGCCCCGGACAGCCGCGCCTCTGCTTGACTGGGCACATGCTGTCGATCGGTTCCGTGGTGCTGGGGGTCTCGGACGTCCGGCGCGCGGCGGCGTTCTGGACGCGAGCCCTGGGATACGTCCCGCGCGGGGAGATCGAGGACGACTGGGTGGTGCTGGTCCCCGCGGACGGGCGCACCGGGGCCCACCTGTCGCTCGGCCGCAGCGAGACCCCGGTCCAGGGGCGCCCACGCGTCCATCTGGATCTCTACGCGGGGGACGCGGCCGATCAGGCCGCCGAGGTCGAGCGACTGGTGTCGCTCGGCGCCCGGCGGGTCCGCTGGGAGCTGTATCCGCCGGACGCCGATTTCATCGTCCTGGCCGACCCGGACGGAAACCGCTTCTGCGTCATCGACACCGGCCGCGGCTGAGCCCCGTTCCCGCACCGCGGGTGCCGCGGCACAAAACGCTCTGGACACGCGCCGCCCCGCCGGGGAGGGTGGGCGCGGCCCATCACTGACCCCCGAGGACCCGCCTGATGACTGCTCATCCGCTGCCCACCAGCATCCCCGCCGCCGAGGGCGTGGACGCGCGGGGCGTCCACGCCTTCCTCGACGCCGTCGAGGGCGCGCCGGACATCGAGCCGCACAGTCTGATGATCCTGCGCCACGGCCGGCTCATCGCCTCCGGCTGGTGGGCGCCGTACACCGCCGAGCGGCCGCATCTGCTCTACTCCCTCAGCAAGAGCTTCACCTCCACGGCGGCGGGGCTGGCCGCCGCCGAGGGGCTGCTGAACCTCGACGATCCCGTGATCTCGTACTTCCCCGAGTTCGAGGCGGAGATCACCGACCCGGGCAGCCGGGCCATGCTCGTCCGCCATGTCGCGTCCATGGCCAGCGGACATGCCGAGGAGACCGTGGAGCGGGCGTTCGGCGGGGACCCGGAGGAACCCGTGCGCGGCTTCCTGCGGATTGGGCCGGATCACGCGCCGGGCACCGCCTTCGCCTACAACCAGCCCGCCACGTACACGCTCGCCGCGATCGTCCAGCGGGTGACCGGGCAGTCGCTGACGGAGTATCTGCGGCCGCGCCTCTTCGATCCGCTGGGCATCGGCGAGACGGCCTGGCTGCAGGTGCCGGCCGGGCGTGACCTCGGCTTCAGCGGGCTGTTCGCCGCCACCGACGCCATCGCCCGGCTGGGGCTGCTGTATCTGCGGGGCGGCGAGTGGGAGGGCCGGCGGCTGCTTCCGGAGTCCTGGGTCGCAGAGGCGACGCGGGAGCACATCGCGACCGAGGAGGCCATGGTCAATGGCTCGGGGCCGGACTGGCGGCGGGGGTACGGATTCCAGTTCTGGATGTCCCGGCACGGGTACCGGGGCGACGGGGCGTTCGGGCAGTTCTGCCTGGTGCTGCCCGAGCATGACGTGGTGATCGCCACGACGGCGGAGACCGAGCGGATGCAGGCCGTTCTGGACGCGGTGTGGGAGCATCTGCTGCCCGCGTTCGGCGAGGCGCCGCTGACCGGCCGCGAGGACGAGGACGCCGCGCTGGAGCGGCGGCTGTCCCGGCTCGCGCTGCCGCCCCTCGCGGCGAAGCCCGCGCCGCTCACGGACCCCGGCGCCTGGTCGGACGCGGAGTTCGGCCCCGCAGGCGGCGCCTGCGCGGATCAGCCGACCCTGACGGGCGTCACCGTCACCGAGGACGGCTCCGGCGGGTGGACCGTCTCGCTGGCCGAGGAGGCATCCCGGCTGGACCTGGGGTTCGACGGCGCGGGGTGGCGGGTTGACGACGGGCCGCGGGCGCCCGTCCCCACGGCGGTGAGCGGGGGCTGGACGGACCCGGACACCCTGACCGTGGACGTGGCGTTCCTGGAGACCCCGCATCACCTCGTCGTCACCTGCTCCCTCGCGGACCGTGTCTTCACCGCACGGTGGAGCACGGTGCCGCTGCACCGGGCCCCGCTGCACGCCATGCGCGCGCCCAGGCCGCGTTGACGCGTTCCGCCGTTCTGAAAGGGTGCGGCGCGCTGGTCCGGGGCAGCCCCCGGGATGGACCAAGGCCCCCTTGCGGGCGGACTGCGGAACGAGGCTGAGATGCGCGAAATCGATGCGACGGGCAGGGCCGAGGGCCAGGGCGTACGGAAGGATGCGCCGGGCGTGCGGGCGCACCCGGCGGCGTGAGGGATCCTCGGGCGCGGTGTGGGTGCTGCGCCCCGACGGGGCCTCGACCGGCCGGACCATCCCCTGTTCACCGGCGCGTGGCAGGTCGGCCGGGACAGACCCACCGCCGCCGTGATCGTGGATCTCTCACAGGTCCGGGAGATCACGGCGGACGGGGTGCGGGGGCTGCTGCACTGCGCGCGGGCCCTGGCCGAAGCCGGTGCCGCACTGCTCCTCGCCGGGGCCGACGAACCCGTGGCGCGGCTGCTGCGCGTGGCGCTGGTGGACGGCACGATCCGGATCCACGACACCGTCGAGGCGGCCGTCGCCGCCTGCGGCGCGGCGGCGTCGAGGGCGGACGCCGCCGCGCGGGACGGCGGCCGAACGGCGGTGCCGGAGGTGATACGGCTGCGCCGGGAGACCGTCGATCCGCGCGCCAGACTGCGCTCGCACCCGCTGATCGCACAGGCGCAGGGCGTACTGCGGGAGCGCTACCGGCTGCCCGATCCGCAGACGGCGTTCACCCTGCTCCAGCGCAGTTCACAGGCGCACAACGTCAAACTGCGGACCCTGGCTGCCGCGCTGCTGCGCATGGACCGGCCCGATCCGGACAGCCCGCTGTGGTTTCCGGAGCGCGCCCCCGAGGAGGCCCCCGCGCTGCCGTTTCTGCCGGGTGTGCGGACCGGCGAGGTCAACCGCGGCACAGTCGTGAAGAGGGTGCTGAGCCAAGCCCTGGAGGTGCTGGGCTCCGACATGGGCGATGTGCAGCTGGCGGACCCGGTGAGCGGGCTGCGGATGGAACAGCACCACGGGTTCGGCAGGGAGTTCCTCGACTTCTTCGCCCATGTCGGCGAGGGCGAGACCTCGTGTGCGACGGCGGCGGCCCGCGCCCGGCCGGTGATGTCGGACATCGCCACCGACCGCGTCTTCTCCGACACCGCCCGCGAGGTCATCCTGGCGACCGGCTCCCGCACCGCGCACAGCATCCCCATGACCGGCGCCTCCCGGCGGGTCGTCGGGGTGTTCTCGGTCCACGTCTCCCAGGCGGGGCGCAGCCTGACCAACGCCGAGGCCGGAATACTCCACCAGCTCGCCACCCGGGCGGGGCTGTGGCTGGAGTGGCATGAGCGCACTGTCGTGCTCGACGCGCTCGAAGATCTGCATCAGCGCGCCCAGGGCGCGGACCCCGAAGCGGCGCCCCGGGCGTCGGACCCCGAAGCGGCCCCTCGGCGACCGGGCGCGGGGCCCTGGTCCGTGTGAACGGACGGCACCGCGCCGTCTACCGGGACGAGGACGGCACGGCTCACGCGGTCTCGGCCGGCTGCACCCACTGGGCTGCCTCGTCGCGTTCAACGCCGCCGAGCGGACCTGGGAGTGCCCCTGCCACGGCTCCGCTCCGGAACCGACGGCCGGGTGCTCCAGGGCCCGGCCAACCGGCCCCTGGAGCAGCGCGACCTCTGATCCCCGCGACGCCTGACCCTCGCGACACCGAAACACATGGCCTCGGGCCATGGGGGTATACGCGCTGGAGTCACCTCTCCGGCTGAGAAAGGACCACTGCCGTGCTGATGGCCCACCCGGTCGTACTTCAGAACCTCATCGAGCAGTACGAGACGCTGCGGATGCTGCACGCCGAATCGGGCGGCACCGAGGTACGACAGCGGATGGACGACCTCGCCTACACCCTGTGCGTCTCCACCGGGACGCGGGATGTGGACGCCGCCCTCATCGCCGCCCGGCACCGGCTGCCCGGCGCCCGCGTGGAGGACGACTCGGCCCTCACGGCCGGGGCGGGCACATCGGGCGGCTGAGTCCCCCGCGCCACCCACGGTGGAGGCGCCGCCGGATCAGCCCTCGATCCCCTGAGCCAGCTCGGCGAGGTCCATGGTCTGGTTCGCGGGCGGCGCCTTCACCGTGACCGGCTCATTGAGGCCGGAGAAGGTGATGGTCATGTCGAGCGGGCCCTTGTCCCCCTCGCCGCGCATGCGGAACCGCTTGGTGTGGCCGTCCGGGTCGATCCACATGTCCATGGACAGCCGGTCGACCCCCATCTCCTCGTACGCCTTGAGGTTCTTCTCGCGGCGCTTGCGGGTCGCCGCGTCCTCGTCCTTGAGGCTTTCGCGCATCTGGGGGACGGTGATGGTGCCCCGGTAGTGCGTCGTGCGCACCCCGTCGATGGTCTCCTCGCCGACCCGCTTCACATCGTCGGCGCCGGAGAGGAAGGCCGAGTCGTCGGCCGGATTCTTGTCGGCCTGGCGGGAGAGCGAACCGCCGCCCAGCGCGCCGGTCGCCTTCTCGCCCAGGGCCGAGAGGTCCAGCTTGAGCCACGTCTTGCCGTTCAGCTCGCCGGCGGCCTCCTTGCCTCCGTCGAGGTACATCGCCCCGTCGACCATCCGGATCTCCACCGCCGCGTCGGTGCCCTGGCCGACCGCGCGCATCGTCATCCGGACCGCGACGGGCTTGGTGCTCATCGCCGCCTCGCCCTCGATCCGCCCGTCCTCGGGGGTGCGCCCGGTCATCCGGTAGCGGAACGAGGTGAGCTTCTCGCTCTTCTTCGCGGCCGCCCGCACGGCCGCGGCCGGGGCCATCCGCACCTGCTCCGAGGACTTCTCCCCCGCCTTGCCCTCCGGCTTCCCGTCCGCCCCGGACGAACCGCAGCCGACCGCACCGCCACAGAGCAGCACGGCGGCGAGCACGGCACCGGCCGCGCGAGTGCCTCTGCCATGTCCCCCATATACGACCATGGCCATATACCCCACCCCTTGCAGAACTTCTGTTCGTTTCTCTGTGATCCGGGACAGTACCAGCAGTGGGCGACAGCTACCCGTGGGCGTGGACCGGGGGCAAGGGGCCGTCGTGGCGTTCGAGGGCGACGCGGGTGAGCTGGCCGGTGCACCCCTGGGTGAGCCGCGAGGTTCTGATGTCATGGGTGACGGCGTTGGGGTTGCCGTGGACGCAGGTGGCCACCTCGGGGGCGGAGGGGTCCCACCAGGCGCCCGTGGCGAGCTGGACCACTCCGGGCCGTACCGCGTCGCTGATCACCACTCCGGCCAGGCAACTGCCGACGGCGCTGCGGATCCGCGCCACGTCGCCGTCCCGCAGCCCCAGCGTCGCGGCGTCCCGCGGGTGCAGCCGGACCGGCTCGCGGCCCGCGACCTTCGACGACGCGCTCAGCTCACCGTGGTCGAGCTGGCTGTGCAGCCGGGTGGCGGGGTTGTTGGCGACGAGGTGAAAGGGGTAGCGGTGGGGGTGCTCGGCGTCCGGCCCCGGCCCCGGGTCCGGGTCCGGGGGCAGCCAGGCCGGGTGGCCCGGGCAGTCGTCGTAGCGGAACGAGGCGATGGTGGCCGAGGCCAGCTCGATGCGGCCGCTCGGGGTGGCCAGCGGACGGGCGTCGGGGTCGGCGCGGAAACCGGCGTAGAGGGTGTGGTGTTCACGCAGGCCGCGCAGGGGGATGCGGCCAGCCCGCCAGAAGGTGCCGAAGTCCTCCTCGGGGGCGTACCGCGGGTCGAGCCCCGCGCGCCAGCTCTCGTAGAGGTGTTCCAGCCAGCCGCGTTCGTCGCGGCCGCGTGTGAAGTCATGGCCGATGCCGAGCCCGTCGGCGAGGTCGGAGAGGGCGTGGAAGTCGTCGTGGGCCTCGCCGACCGGGTCGGCGACGCGGTGCATGGCGATGAGCGCCGCGTCCTGGCTCGCGCCGCCGATGTCGTTGCGTTCCAGGGTGGTGGTGGCGGGCAGGACCACATCGGCGTGACGGGCGGTGGCCGTCCAGTGGGGCTCATGGACGACGACCGTGTCCGGGTGGCCGAAGGCGCGGCGCAGCCGGGCCAGGTCCTGGTGGTGGTGGAAGGGGTTGCCACCGGCCCAGTGGACGAGGCGGATGTCGGGGTAGGTGTACCGGCCGCCGTCGTAGTCGAAGGTTTCCCCCGGGTGCAGCAGCAGATCGGCGATCCTGGCGCAGGGGATGAAGTCGGGGACGGGGTTGAGGCCCTGGTCGAGGGTGGGCAGCCGGTACGGGAGGGTGCCGGCGCCGATACCGGCGGTGGCCCCGTACCCGTGGCCGAAGCCGCCGCCGGGCAGTCCGATCTGGCCGAGCAGGCAGGCCAGGGCGATCCCGGCCCACAGGGGCTGCTCACCGCGGTGGGCGCGCTGCAGGGACCAGCTCAGGGAGATCATGGTCCGGTGCCGGGTCAGCTCACGGGCGAGTTCGGCGATGCGGGCGGCGGGGATGCCGCAGATCCCCTCGGCCCACCGCGGGGTCTTGGGGGCGGAGCCGTCCTGGCCGAGGACATGGCGGGCGAAGGTGTCGAAGCCCGCGCAGTGGCTGCGGCAGAAGTCCGCGTCGTAGCGGCCTTCCTCGATGAGGACATGGCTGAGCGCCAGCATCAGGGCGGTGTCGGTACCGGGGACGATGGCCAGCCACTCGGCGTCGAGCTCGGCCGCGAGGTCATCGCGCACCGGGCTGACCAGCATGAACCGGGCACCGCGGGCGCGGGCCACGGCGAGCTGCGCCGCGGTGCGATGACGGCTGAGGCCGCCCGCGTTGACCTGGAAGTTCTTGGCCGGCATACCGCCGAAGCAGAGAAAGAGGCCGGTGTGCTCGGCCAGCACCGACAGGGTGGTGGGGGCGCTGATCGGTGAGTCGTCACCGACGACATGGCGCAGCAGGGTGCGGGAGGCGCCCAGGCTGTAGGTGTTCACCGAACGGGTGTATCCGCCGAAGCAGTTGAGGAAGCGGTGTATCTGGCTCTGCGCGTGGTGGAAGCGGCCCGCGCTGCCCCAGCCGTACGAGCCGCCGAAGACGGCGCGGTTGCCGTGGGCGGCGCGGACCCGGTCGAACTCCCGGACCAGGAGGGAGATCGCCTCGTCCCAGGACACTCGTACATAGGTGTCCGTACCGCGCTTCGGGTCGGGCCCGGGGCCGCGCTCCAGCCAGCCGCGGCGGACATGCGGGGCGAGGACCCGGCCGCGTGGGCCGAGCGCGGCGGGGATGTTGCGCAGCAGCGGCGACGGGGCGGGGTCGCCGGGGTCGGGGATCACCTCGAGGCCGCCACCGGGGAGGGGGGCGGCGCTGAAGGTGCCCCAGTGCGAGCTGTGGGGGCGGGGGGTGGTGGGCGGCGTTTCCGGGGTCATCCGGCGGCCTTCCTCCCCGCGTTCTCCTGAGCCTCCCCCTCGACCGAACCGAGGCTCAGCATCAGGCGGTTGGCCCAGCCGAAGAACGCCGCACAGTGTACGAGGTCGACCAGCGCGAGCTCGGTCAGGCCCAGCGCGCGCAGCGCCTCCACATCGGCTTCGGCGGCGGTGGCCGGGACGGGGGCGAGCCCCGCGGCGAACCGGGCGATCAGCTTCCAGCGGCGGCCGAGGACGGCCGTGGAGCCGTACGCCAGGAAGCGGCGCACCGGTGCGGGGTCGCCGTGCAGCCGTGCGGTGAGCCGGGCGTGCACCGAGGCGCAGTAGACGCACCCGTTGTACAGGGATACGGCGGTGGCGGCCAACTCCCTTTCGGCGCGCGGCAGTCCGCCTTCGGCGGTGAAGGCGGCCAGGTCGATGGCGGTTCGTACGGCGAGGATGCCGAGGTCATGGCCGAGGGTGCGGAAGTACGGCGTGTCGACGCGGGCCTTGCCGGCGAGCGCGGTGCGGTGTTCCTCGCTCAGCTCCTCGGCGGCGAGCGGGCGGACGGCGGGGCGCCAGGTGAGGACGTCGGTGGTGTACCGCGGCCCCCCGGCCACGGTGGTCGAGGGCGCGCCGGGGTCGGTGCCGGTACCGGAGTCACCGGTGGCCAGCAGCGCCAGCCCGGCGGCCAGTTGCATCTGGTGGTTGGCGAAGGCGATGGTCTGGGCGAGCGTCACGATCTGCGGATCGGTGAATCCGGCGGCGCGCAGCGCGTCCGGTCCGCCTTCGGCCGGGGTGCGGGTGAGCAGCCGGGCGTGGGCGACGGCGGCGGTGATACGGCGTGGTGTCGCCGTCGCCGTCGCCGTATCGCCGTCGAGCGCGGCGTGGGCGATGATCCGGTCCGCGGTGGTGGTGTCCCCCACGGCGGTGTCGAGCAGGGTGCGGTAGTGGTCGACGGCCGGGCCACGGCGGTGCTCTACGGCCACGGCGAGGGCGGCCGCGGCGCGTTCGGCGGCGCTGACGCCTGTGCCGGTGGCCGTCGCGGGGGCGGTGCGGGGGCTGGTGACGGGGCCGGTGGCGGTCTGGAACAGCACGTCGTACGCGCGCTGCTCCAACTCGATCAGCTCCGGGCGCAGCGCGCGCAGCCGGGCCAGCTCCGGCGTGGCACCCGCGAAGTGGTCCAGGACGTCGAGGGGGTGGTCGGTCTTCGGCACGGCTTCGTGCACGGCGGGGCCTTTCATGCCGGGCGGCGCAGGGACGGGGTGGCCTCGATCAGCGCACGGGTGTAGTCGCTGTCCGGACGCTCCATGATCTGCTCGCGGTCCCCGGTCTCGATGATCCGGCCGTGGCGCAGTACGGCGATCCGCGAGCACATGTGCCGTACGACGGTGAGGTCATGGGAGATGAAGAGCATCGCCAGACCTCGGTCCCGGCGCAGCTGGGTGAGGAGGTTGAGCACCTGCGCCTGGACGGAGACGTCGAGCGCGGACACCGGTTCGTCGGCTACCAGCAGCCGGGGTTCCGGCGCGAGGGCGCGGGCGATGCCGACGCGCTGGCGCATCCCGCCGGAGAGCCGGTCCGGGTAGGCGCCGGCCAGCTCCGGGTCCAGGCCGACCTCGGTGAGCAGCGCGGCGACACGTTCGCGGCGGGCCGCTCCCCGGGGGAGCGCGGCGCCGATGGTGTCGCCGATGCGGCGGTCGGGGTTGAGCGAACCGTACGGGTCCTGGAACACCATCTGGATCCCGGCGGCCAGCTCACGGCGGCGGCGCCGGGTGGCGTGGGTGATGTCCTCCGCGTCGAAGAGCACGCTTCCGGAGCCCGCCCGCTGGAGGCCGAGCAGCACACGGGAGATGGTGCTCTTGCCGGAGCCGGACTCGCCGACGAGGCCGAAGGATTCGCCGGGTGCGATGGCGAAGTCGACGCCGTCGACGGCCCGGAGCGGGGGGCGAGCGAGGGCACCGGGGTAGGTGACGGTGAGCCCACGGACCTGGAGCAGGGGCGTTTCTCCCCCTCCCCGCCCCTTCCCGAGCCGGGGCTCCGCCCCCACACCCCGACCGGGGCTCCGCCCCGAACCCCGGTCCTCAATCGCCGGACGGGCTCCATCGACCGCCGCCACGCCGGACGGCGGCCCGTCGGCCTCCGGATCGCCTGAGTCAGCCGTGGCGGCGGCCGCCGAAGCCGCCATGGTGGCGGGCACCGGCTCCTGGTCGGAGCGCGGGCCAGGGACGGATGCCGCGTCCGAGGGCGTCCCCTCGCCCGGGACCGATCGCGAGTCGGGAGACGGAGCCCCCTCGGCAGCCGGAACGGGATCGCCGTCCAGGCCCGAAGCGCATACCGCACCGGAGGGCGCCCCCTCGCCCGGGACCGGGACGGGCAGTCCGTCGGCCTCCGAGTCGCCGGAGTCGCCCGTGGCGGCAGCCGCCGGATCCGGCACGGTGGCGGGCACCGGCTCCTGGCCGCTGCCCGAGCCCGCGTTGGGCGCGGCGCCCGAGGGTGGCCCCGCGGGCGGGCCGTCCGTTGTTCCGGCGGCCGACGAGGCCGACGCCGACGCTGGGGTCGGCCCGTTGGGCGAGGTCGGGTCCGGCTCCGAGGCGGGCCTCGGGCTCCCCTCAACTCCTGGGAGGGCGCCCTCGGGCGAGGGCGAGGTGTCGGGCGCCGGGCCGCCGGAGGCGATGCGCAGGGAGGGGTCCGCGAGGGACTCCTCGTCCATGGGGCCCACCAGGGCGGCGACGGTTTCGGGGACTGTGGCGAGGCGGGTGCCCGGGACATCGTCCATATGGGGGACGGATGTCACCAGGGCACGGGTGTAGGGGTGTTGGGCGGCGGTCAGGATGCGCTCGGTCGGGCCCTGTTCGACGACCCGGCCGCGGTACATGACGACCACGCGCGAGCACATCTGCCCGACCACCCCGAAGTCATGGGTGATCAGCACCACCGCCATGCCCATCTCTCGCCGCAGCTCCGCGAGGAGTTCCAGGACCTGGGCCTGGACGGTGGCGTCCAGCGCCGTGGTGGGCTCGTCGGCGATCACCAGTTCCGGTTCGTTGACCAGTGCGGCGGCGATCATCACACGCTGTCGCATCCCGCCGGAGAACTGGTGCGGATATTCCCTGGCGCGCCGCTCCGGCCGGTCGATGCCGACGCGTTCCAGCAGTTCCACAGCGCGGGTGCGGGCCTGGGACCGCTTCACGTCGTGGTGCAGCCGGTACGCCTCGGCTATCTGCGCGCCGACCGTGCGGTACGGGTTGAGCGCGTCGAGGGCGTCCTGGAAGACCATCGAGACGCGGCGGCCGCGCAGCTCGCGCAGGGTGCGTTCCCCGGCGCCGACCAGCTCCTGGCCGTCGAGCCGGATGGATCCGGTGATCCGCGTCCGCGGCCCGTGAAGGCCGAGGACCGCGAGTCCGGTGGCGCTCTTGCCCGAGCCCGACTCCCCCACCAGGCCGACCGTCTCGCCCGGCCGGACCTGCCAGGACACCTCGCGTACGGCCTCGACGCCGGCGTCCGGGAAGGCGACGCTCAGGCCGGACACCTCCAGCAGCGGGCTCTTCGCCCGTTCCGTCACCGGATCCGTCACCGGTTTCATCCTCTCAGCGCGCTCAGACCTGGATCAGGTCGCGTCGGGTGTGGGTCAGCAGCTCATGACCGGCTTCGGTGATCACCAGGCTGTCGGAGTGCTGGAGGCCGCCGAAGCTGGGGATGCGCAGGTTCGGCTCGAAGGTGAGCGTCATCCCGGGCTCCAGCACCAGGTCGTCGTGCGGGCCCAGGCTCGGCTGCTCATGCGGGCCGAGGCCAAGGCCGTGGCCGATGCGGCCAGGTAGGTAGTCGCCGTATCCGTGGCGCACATAGCTTGTCCGGGCCGCCTCGTAGACCTCGGCGCAGGTCAGTCCGGGCCTCAGATACGGCTGGACCTCCTCGCGGATGGCCAGCAGCGCCTCGAAGGCGCGCTGCCGCTCGGCGGGCAGCGGGCCGACGGCGACGCTGCGCTCGTTCTCGGCGTGCATGCCGTCGATGGCGGTCCAGATGACGGTCCACTGGATCTCGCCGCTGACCGGGCGGCGGGAGGTGGGTGGTGCGGAGTTCATCGGCACCCGGTCGCCGACCAGGGAATAGGCCCACAGGGCGTTGAAGACGCCGCCCTCGAGGTTGCCGAAGTCCATGGCGAGCCGGTCGGGGTGGAGGCTGGACCACACCTCCTGCATGGTGCGCATGGCGACCGAGGAGACCTCGACCTCGCTGCGCCGCCCGGCGACCGCCTCCAGCGCCGCGTCCATGCCCGCGTCCGCGATCTCGCAGGCGACGCGGAGCGATTCGAGCTCGGCGGCGTCCTTGACGTAGCGGGCGCGCATCAGGGCCTGGCCGGTGTCGGTGAAGGCCGCCTCGGGCAGGGTGAGTTCGAGCCTGCGCTGGTAGTTGGCGGGCAGGAACTCGCCCTCGATGCCGATCCTGGCGTCGCTCAGCCCCCGTTCGGCCATCACCTCGGCGAGCACCTGCCACCAGTGGTCGGGGCCGATCTCCTTGGCCCAGCGCCCGTAGGGGCGGATGTCGGAGATCCGGGAGACCGTGCGGGAGCTGTGGGCGCGCAGCGCGTGCAGGATGAACACCGGCTCGCCCTCGGCGGGCAGCACCACCAGTACCGGGTGGGAGTAGATCATCGGCGTGTAGCCGGAGAGGTAGAAGGTGTTCTGCGGCTTGACGACGACCATGGCGTCCACGCCGTCGGCCCGCAGGTTGTGCTGGACGCGGGCCCAGCGGGCGCGGACGGTATCGGTGTCGGGGATCATACGGTGGTGCTCCTCGCGGTGACGGTCTTCTTCACGGTGCTGCGGGCCGCGCGGCGTCCCTCGCCGCGCTCGGCGAGCCGCTCCCCCAGCAGATTGGCGCCGATCACCAGCGCCACCAGGCCGAGGCCCGGCAGTACGGCGATCCACCAGGCGCCGAGTAGCTGTCCCTGCCCCTCGGCCACCATCAGCCCCCAGTCGGGGGCGGGCGCCTGGGCGCCGAGGCCCAGATAGGTGAGCCCGGCCTCCATCAGCACGGCGCGGGACAGATCGAGGGTGGCGGTGACGGCGACCAGACCGCGCACCCCGGGCAGCAGGTCGTACACCAGCACCCGCCAGGTGGCGACGCCCTGGGTCAGCGACGCCTCGACATACGCCATGGTGCGCAGGGCGAACACCCGTGAGCGGACGAGGCGGAAGTACGCGGGCCAGCCGGTCAGCGCGATCACCAGCACCAGGACGGCGGTGGACTGTCCGCCGAAGGTCAGCACCAGCAGCGCCAGCAGGATGGACGGCAGGGCCAGTTGCACATCGGCGAGCCGGGAGAGCACCTGGTCCAGCCAGCCGCGGGCGAACCCGGACAGCAGCCCGAGCAGCGTCCCCGCGAGGCCGCCGCAGACCATGGCGAGTGCTCCCACCAGCAGTGGGGTGCGGGCGCCGTACAGCAGCCGGCTGAGCAGATCGCGGCCGAGCTGGTCGGTGCCGAGCGGATGGCCTGGGACGCCGGGCGCCGCGTCGGTGTGGACGAGGTCCTGGGCGAGCGGATCGTGCGGGGCGAGCACGGGCGCGAGCAGCGCGAGCAGCACCACGAGGGCGAGCAGCACGGCACCGGTGGCGCCGGCCGCGCCCGGCCGGAACCGCCGGCCCTGCTTCATGGGGTGGCTCATCGGCTCTCTCCTCCCTGGTGGCGGACGCGCGGGTCGAGCACGCCATAGAGCAGGTCGACGACCAGGTTGACCACGACGAAGGCGGTGATGAGGAAGGTCAGGTCGGCGAGGACCAGCGGATAGTCCTGGTTCTGCAGGGCGGTGATGGCGAGCTGGCCGACGCCGGGCCAGGAGAACACCGACTCCACGATCACGGTGCCGCCGAGCAGCGTGCCCGCCTCCAGCCCGAGGACGGTGACGGTGGGCAGCATCGATCCGTACGCGGCGTGCCGCACCACCCGGGCGCGGCTCATGCCGAGCGCCGTCCCGGTGCGGGAGTACGGGCGGGCCAGCTCACCGCGGAGGTTGTTGCGGAACACCCGGGCCAGCGGCGGCAGCACCCCGCAGGCGAGGGTGACCGCGGGCAGCAGGATGGAGGTGGCGGTGGTGGCGCCGGAGGTGGGCAGCCAGGCCAGCTCGACACCGAAGACCCACACCAGCAGGACACCGATGTAGAAGCCGGGCACCGACTGGGTGAGGAACACCAGCCACATGGGCCATTCGCGGCCCGCCCCGCCGCCCTCGCGCGACCCGGTCCACAGCCCGACCACGAGCGCCGCGGCGGCGGCCCCGGCGAGGGCGACGGCGGCCAGCAGCACGGTGGCGCCGAGCCGTTGCAGCACCACGTCGATGGCGGGCTGCTGGAAGGTGAGCGAGTCGGGGAAGTGGCCGCGCAGGGCGTCGCCGAAGAACGACGCGTACTGCTCGGCCAGCGGACGGTCGTAGCCGAGGGCGTGGCTGAGCTGGGCCACCTTCTCGGGCGGGGAGCCGATGGGGGCCATCAGCACGGCGGGGTTGCCGGAGGAGTGCAGCACGCAGAAGACCGCCGAAAGGGCGCCCCAGACGGTCAGCGCGGTCAGCACGAGGCGGCGGATCAGGAAGCGGATCATCCCGCGGCCCCCTTCCAGGACATCTCGGCGGGGCGGACCCAGTCGTCGGGCCTGGCCCGCCAGTTCAGGTCCTCGGCCGTGGCGTGAAGACCGGGCTGCGGGAAGAGGAAGAGCACCGGGGCCTGGTCGCGGGCGCGCCGCGCCGCCCGGCCGTAGAGCGTGTCGCGTTCGGTGCGGTCGTCGGTGCCGCGCGCCCGGGTGACGGCGTCGGTGAACTCCTCGTCGTCCCAGTAGGCGTAGGGGCTGTCGGCGACGAAGAGCCCGTAGAGCCCGCCGGCGGCGAGGGTGGGCCACGCCTGGGTGATGTACTGCATATCGGGCATCGCCTTCTGCTGCAGATACTTCTGCATGTAGATGGCGAACGGCAGGCTGTTGATCCTCACGTTCACGCCGATCTCGCGGAGCTGCTGGGCGACGGCCTGCACGACGAGTTCGCCCGCCACGTACTGGCCGCTGGGCACGGTCAGCTCCAGGCTCAGCGGCCGGCCCGTGCCGTAACCGGCTTGGCGCAGCAGCGCCCTGGCCCGGTCCGGGTCGTGCGGGTAGCCCGTGAGGCCCCGGGTGTAGCCGGAGTAGTGGTCGGTCATCAGCTGGCCGGGGCTGGGGTCGACGGTGTTCTTCAGCAGGCTGGAGGTGATGGCCCGCTTGTCGACCGCGTAGTTGACCGCGCGCCGCACCCGTACGTCGCGCATCGGACCCTTGAGGGTGTTGAGCTTGATGAACGCCATCCGGGTGGTGTCCAGCCGCTGGATCCGCAGCGCCCGGTCGGCGCGCAGCCGGTTCAGGTCCTGCGGGTCGAGCCCGGCGACGGCGTCGAGTTCACCGGAGAGCAGCCCGGAGACGCGGGCGGCCTCGGAGGGGGTGATCCGGAAGGTGACCCGGCGGATAGCGGGCGCGGGGCCCCAGTAGTCGTCGCGGGCACGCAGCTCGACGTTGCCACCGGGGCTGTAGCTCGTGATCGTGTACGGGCCCGATCCCATCGCCTCGGTGGCGGGCTTGTGGCGCGCCGCCCAGTGGGGCTCCAGCAGATACAGGAAGGACAGCGCGCCGAGCAGATCGGCGTCGGGGCGGGAGGTGATGAGGTCGACGGTACGCCGGTCCACCTTCTCCGCCCGGGTGAGATCGGGGAAGTTGGGGGTCATGCGCAGCGCGTTGTCCGCGTCGAGCAGCCGCCGGACGTTCCAGACGACGACGTCGGCGTCCAGCGGGGTGCCGTCGGCGAACGCCGCCCCGGGATGGAGGTGAAACCGCCAGCGGGTGGGCTCCACACGCCGCCAGGAGGTGGCGGCGTCCGGGCCGATGCTCAGGTCGGGCCCGCGAGTGACCAGCGAGGAGTAGGCCGAGGACAGCACGGACAGATCGGTGCCGACCGAGGTGGTGTTCATCGGGTCGAGGGTGGTGACGGCCGCGGACAGCCCGATCACCACATGCGAGGCGTCCGCCCGGTCCCGCGGGGTGTCTCCGGGCAGGCAGCCGGCCAGCGCCGGGGTGAGCGCGAGCCCGGCGCCGAGGCCGAGGAGGCCGCGCCGGGTCAGCCGTGGTGTGCCGTTCATCCGGCCGCTCCCCCTGTTTCCGCCGCTGCCTGTGGATCGGTGAAGACCGTCCGGTCGGAGGCGCAGGGGTTGCCGAGGGTCACATAGAAGGCGCCCTCGGGGAGCACGGCGATGGAGGCGTAGGTCGTCTCGGAGCCGGCCCCCTCGACCTGGTGGCGGCAGAGCGAGTCCTGCGGATAGCCGGTGTGGTCGGCGAGCAGTTCGGCGAGCGCCCCCGGGGTGAGCCCGTGCGAGGTGCCCAGGGCGCGGCCCGCGGTGGCGGCGCGGTGGTACGAGGAGGCGTTCTGGTCCGGGCCGGGCGCGAGCGGGGCGGTGGCCGGGCACTCGTAGTGGTTGGTGAGCACATGGTGGTCGGCCCGGTCGCGGACGGTCACCTCGGAGGCGGTGGCCTCCACGGCGAGCCGGTCGCCCGGGTCGGCGAGCGCGATGTTCAGACCGCTCAGCCTGGGCTGCCCGCGCAACAGGTCGGCGAACTCCCCCGCGGTGCGGGCGCGACGCAGCAGATCGTGCGAGTTGATGAGGATCCATCCGGTGCCGGAGGCCCGCCAGTCCACTCCGGTGCGCTCGCTCCAGACGCCGGAGGTGGACATCGCCAGCCCGGAGTCGTTGATACCGCTGCCCGGCCACAGCACACTGCCCGCGACGGTGACCTCGGTCATCCGCCGCCCGTCGGGGTAGCGGCGGCGCAGCACGACATGCTCGGCGAAGTGCCCGGCCATGTCACGGGTCTTGGCGAGCAGGGTGTGCCCGGCGGCGGCGCGGTCACCGGAGGCCAGGAGCTGGCTGCACTCCTGCGGAACCCAGCGCAGCACCATATGGGCGGGCAGGTTGAGCGCGAGGATGTCCTCCAGGGGCGCGTCCGCGCCCTCGGCGATACCGCACAGCTCGGCCCACTGCCCGGGGTCCGCACGGCGCACGAAGTCGGCGTTGGCGGCGAGGCACTGGCGGTAGCGGCTCACCGACGCCTCGTCGGTGCACAGTTCGCCGATGTCGCGGCGCACGGCGGCGATATTGGCGGCGATCGCCGCACGGGCGGCGCGGCCGTGTTGCCGGCCCTGTTCGGCGGGGTCGCCGCAGAGGTCGAGATAGGCGGGGTCGGCCGACTCCCCGGCCGACCCCGGGGCCAGGCCCCACTCCTGCCAGCGGCTGGGATGGGCGGCCCGGACGGGTTCTGCGACGGTCACTGCTGACGCTCCTCGGTCAGGGGACGGCGGGGGACGGGGACATGGCGGCACTCCGGTGGGCCGACGGCGCGGAGCAGTTCGGCGGCGACGCGGTCGGTCTCGTGGAAGAAGTCCGCGTTCGTACCGGGCCGGGCCCCGATGGCGGTGGTCCAGCGGACGCCTTCCAGGGGGACGCCCACGGCGAAGAGCGCCCGGTGCGCCGTGCCGTCGGGGCGGCGGACCCGGCCGTCGGCGGGGCGGACGTCGAGCGCGCCGGTGGGCAGCGGTTCGGCGTCCGTCCCGGCCGAGGCCAGCCGGTGGGGGCGGGCCACGCCGTCGGCGAGAAGCCCGCGGACGACGCCGGGGCCGTCGGTGGTGACATCTGTTCCGGGCAGCCAGGCGTCGATCACCGCGTCGGGCCGTACCGAAAGCCCCGGCACGACCGCGGACTCCGCCCGCGTCCCCGGGCGGACCGGCCCCAGCAGGCGCACCACGCCCGCGTCCAGCAGCGCCCGTAGCTGGCGGACCCGCAGCGCGGGCGGGCCGCCGGAGACGAAGTTGGCGAAGCCGTTGAACCAGCCGAGGATGTCCCGCCGGTACGACTCGCCGCTGAGGCCGCCCGCCGTGATGAGCGTGCGCAGCGCGGGGCGGGCCTGGCGTACGGCGACGGCGAGCGCGGCGGGCGGGGGCACCCGGGGATCGGTGGCCGCGGCCGCGTCGGCGTCGAGGTGCCCGGCCCACCAGGCGTCCAGCTCCGCGTGGTGGGCGAAGCTCCGCCCCCGCAACGGTTCGGCGATCGCGTCCAGGTCCAGCCGGAGGGCGGCGGGGGCGGCGGCGCGCAGGGCGGTGTCGCGGCCGGGGCCGGGCGGCTCGGCGAGGGCGCGGCGCAGCGCGCCGGGGTCGGGCAGTTGGCCGGCGTGGAGCTTCAGCACCCGGTCGTACCAGGCGAGTTCGAGGTCGGCGACCAGCCACGGCAGCACATCGGCGCGGAAGTCGAGCCGTTCGCGGGCGGCGAGCGCGGCGACCCGCCCGGGGGTGAGGAAGGCGACGGGCGCCCTGACCCCGGGGGTGTCCACCCGGGCGTGGAACGGGACACCGCGCCGACTGGTGATCCAGATGCGCGGCTCCCGGCCGCTGGGCGTGTAGCCGTGCTCGCCGAAGCGGCCGCCCCGGCCGAGGGTGAGCAGGGCGAGTACGTCGAAGGCGTTGAGCCCGCCGCCCCGCAGCAGCACCCGGGCGCGGGGGGCGATGGCGTCGAGGGCGTAGTCGGTGGGGTGGCCGCCGGGGAGGTGGAGCGGCGCACGCCGCGGCGGGGCGGCGGGCGCGTCGAGGTGGCCGGTGGCGATGACGACGGCCCGGGCCTCCAGCCGGTCCCCGTCGTCCAGGACGACCTGGTATCCGGCGGGTGTGCCGGAGGAGCCCGCCGGGGCCGTCAGGGGCATCACCCGCACCACGGCCGCCGTGCGGACCGCTATCCGTATCCGGTCCCCCGCGGCCGCCCGTATCCGGTCCAGCGCGTCGGTGAGATACGCCCCGTAGACGCGGCGCGGGGCGTAGTCGCGGTCATCGGCGTGGGCGGCGAATTCCCAGGCGGTGGAATCGGGATGGCCCTTCCCGGCGATACCCCGCAGCCATTCCGAGAACGTGGGACCGGTGTCCACGGGCGCGTCCAGGCGCACCGATCCGTCGGGGAAAACGGTGTTGTCGGCCACCATCGTGTTCATCAGCAACTGCGGCGGCTGATCACGCCGCCACACCCGTCCGGCGCCCGGCGGATACGGGTCGACCAGCACCGTACGGAGCGGACGGTCGCCCGGGACCGTCCTCGCCACCAGCCGTTCCAGCACCGACACCCCGCGCGGACCGGCCCCCACGACCACGGCGTCGACCGGTCGGCGGTCGGGCCCCGGCACGGGCACGGCGGAATCGTTCATAAAGATGTCACATTTCTTACGCGGCACGGGAAAGCGGCGGAAAGAAATCTTGCGGGCGACGTCCTCGCACGTCAAACGGTTCTTTGGGGGATCTCAAATGCTGACTTTGATTCCGGGCGGGAAGAACGGGAGGAGCTGGGGCGGATCTGTTGCATCAGGTTTCCCGGCCGACGGGAATAGGGTGTTGCCCCTGCCGGTCGGCCCGCCGCGAACCCGGCACGATGCGCACCTGGTGCATCAGGCCGGCGCTGTGGCATCCGTCACAGTTACCCACCCGGGAGCCGCCGGAGCCCCGCGCGACCACCGGAAGCACGAGAGACGAAGAAGCGTGGAAGCACGAGAGACGAAGAAGCGGACGACAGGACCATGACCGCATCCGAACCACCCGAGCCACCCGAGCCACCCGCCTATCTGAGCCTGGCCCGGGACCTGCGCCGCCGGATCGAGGACGGCCGGCTCCCGGCGGGCGCCCAGCTGCCCTCCCGCGCCCAACTGGCCCGGAGCTACGGCGTCGGCCCGAATGTGGCGAACTCCGCGGTGCGGGTGCTGATGGCCGAGGGGCTGGTGCACGGCCGGGCGGGCAGCGGGGTGTACGTGCGCGAGCCCCGGGCGCTGCGCCGGATGCTGCGCTCATGGCACGACGGACGGCTCAGCGGCACGCCGTATGTGCTGGATCTGCCGGGGCACGGCGGCGACGGCCGGCGCGTGGGGAGTTCGACCACGGTGGCCGCGCCGCCGGGGATCGCCGAGCGCCTGGGGCTGGCGCCCGGAGCGCAGGTGGTGCGCAGTGCGTATGTGTTCCGGAGCGGCGGCGGGAGCGCTGCGGGGGCCGCGGGTGAGCCCACCATGATCTCGACGAGCTGGGAGCCGCTGGAGCTGACGGGCGGCACGCCGGTCGCGCTCCCGGAGGCGGGCCCGCTGGCGGGGCGCGGAGTGGTGGCGCGGATGGCGCACATCGGGCTGCCGGTGGACCGGGCGGTGGAGGCGGTCGTGGCGCGCACGGCGTCGGCGGAGGAGGCGTCGCTGCTGGAGATCACGACGGGTTCGGTGGTCGAGGCGCTGGAGCGCACGTACTACAGCGGCGATCGGGCCGTGGAGACGGCGGACATCGTCGTCCCGGCCGGGCGGTATCAGCTGGTGTACGAGTTCCCGGTCGACTCCTGACCGGCGGCTCCCGGCCGGGATCCGCACACCGCGCAGCGTGTGCCGACCCCTCTCACCGTGGGCATACTTGAAGGCGTGACCATTGGTTCACCCTCCGCCAAGGGCGCCACGGTGGATCCGTCACCCCGCCCATGTGCCCATGGCGGAAGACCCGGGCAAGGGTTGAGATGACACCATGACGCGACCGGACACCCCGCGGGACGAGCGGTCCGTCCGGTCGGGCGATCTCCCCGGCAAGGGGGCCACCGCCAAGGCCACGGTCGACGGGCACGGCATCGTCACCCAGTGGAACGAGGCGGCCCGCGGGCTGCTCGGTTACCGCCCCGCCGAGATCGTGGGCAGGCCCGCGGCCGATCTGCTCCACGACGCCTCGCCCGCCCGCGCCGAGGTGCCGGCCGCGCTGCGCTCCCCCTCCCCGCCCGCCCGGCTCAACGGGCGGGCCACCCTGCTGCGCCGCGATGGCTCCGCCGTGGAGCTGGGGCTGCTGGCGCACCGCCGCACCTCGGCCGCCGGCTCACGACATGACCGGCCCGCGGACCGCCCGGCAGCGGCTGACGCTGCTCAACGAGGCCAGCGTCCGGATCGGCAGCACGCTGGACATCGACCGGACCGCGCAGGAGCTGGCCGAAGTGGCCGTCCCGGCGCTCGCCGACTTCGTGACGGTCGATCTGCTGCCCACCGTGCACGACGGGGGCGAACCGCGCCCCGGCTCGCCGGGCGGCCATGTGCTGCTGCGCCGGGTCGCCGCCCAGTCGGTCTTCGCGGGCTGCCCGGAGGCCGTGCTGCGGCCGGGGCAGGTGGCCGCCTACCCCGACTTCTCCCCCGCGGCCGAGTGCCTGAAGGCCGAGCGGGCGATGCTGCACCGGGAGACCGACCCCGCCGTCGCCCGGTGGGCCGACGAGGACCCGGACCGGGCCGCCATGGTCCGCCGGTTCGGGTTCCATTCGACGATGGCCGTTCCCCTGCGGGCGCGCGGCATCACCCTCGGCGTGGCCGCCTTCTCCCGGCACCGCCGCCCCGAGCCGTTCGAGCACGACGATCTGCTGCTCGCCGAGGAGATGACGGCCAGGGCCGCCGTCTGCGTCGACAACGCCCGGCGGTACACCCATGAGCGGCACACCGCGCTGGCCCTGCAGCGCAGTCTGCTGCCGCGCACCCTGCCCCCGAGCGCCGCGGTGGAGCTCGCGTCCGGCTATCGGCCGGCCGACTCCCGGTCGGGGGTGGGCGGCGACTGGTTCGACGTCATCCGGCTGGCGGGCGCGCGCGTCGCCCTGGTCGTCGGCGATGTGGTGGGCCATGGCGTCCGGGCGTCGGCGGCCATGGGGCGGCTGCGGACGGCGGTGCGCACCCTCGCCGACGTCGATCTGCCCCCCGATGAGCTGCTCACCCATCTGGACGATCTGATCAACCATCTCACCGCCGAGACGGAGAGCGGCGCCGGCGATCCGGACGCGGCGGAGGCGGCCTACGCACAGCTCGGCGCCACCTGTCTGTACGCGGTCTACGACCCGGTCTCCCGCCGCTGCTCCCTGGCCCGAGCCGGGCATCCGCCGCCTGTGCTGGTCACGCCCGACGGCACCGCCACCCTCCTCGACCTGCCCAGCGGACCGCCGCTGGGGCTGGGGAGCCTGCCGTTCGAGGCGGTCGACCTCGAACTGCCGGAGGGCAGCCTGCTGGCCCTCTACACCGACGGTCTGATCGAGGCCCGCGGCCAGGACGTCGACAAGGCGATCGACACCCTGCGCCGCACGCTCGCCCGGCCCGCCGACTCGCTGGACGGCCTGTGCCGGACGGTGCTGGCCAAGCTGCTTCCGGGCCACCCCACCGACGACGTCGCCCTGCTCCTGGCCCGCACCCGGGGGCTGGGCGCGGACCACGTGGCCACCTGGGAGCTGCCGAACGACCCGGCCGTGGTGGCCCGGGCCCGCCGGGAGGCCGCCAAGCGGCTGGCCGCATGGGGTTTCGAAGAGGCCGCGTTCACCATGGAGTTGGTGGTCAGCGAGCTGGTCACCAACGCCATCCGGCATGCCACGCCGCCCATCAGGCTGCGCCTGATCCACGACCGGGCGCTGATCTGCGAGGTCTCCGACGGCAGCGGCACCTCACCGCATCTGCGCCGGGCCCGCGCCTTCGACGAGGGCGGCCGCGGACTGCTGCTGGTGGCCCAGCTCACCGAGAGCTGGGGCACCCGGCAGACCGCCACGGGCAAGACCATCTGGGCCGAGCTGGCCGTGCCCACGCTGTAGGGGCGTCGTGTACGGACGGTCCTGTACGGGGGTCCCCTAGAAGCCCATGGCCTGAGGCTTCACGACAGCGGCCGCCACTGAACGGTTTCCCGGCAGCAGCTCCCGCCGCACGGCTTCACTACAATCGCGGAGCAACGAAGCCCCGCTCAGCAGAGGCTGAAGGCTGCCATCCATGCGTTCCCAGCACCCACGCGACACCGGCCCCCTGGCCGCGCTGAGCCCCGCCGAATCGGCCCGTCTCATGGCGGTGATCCGCGAGGCGGCGCTGAGCCGGGGACGGCTTCCGCTGCCCGCCCGCCCCGTGATCGGCGCCTCCTGGGACCGGATGCTGCGCCTGGGGCTCGACCCGGATCGCGGCCGCGCCCCGCGGCCGCTGGGCCTGGACGAACTGGAGCTGCGGAGGCGGCAGACCCGGCTCGCCGAGGTGCTGCCCACCCTGCACAACGGGCTGCTGGAGGCGGCGGAGGCGGCCGGCCACATCATGATCATCGCCGATGCGGAGGGCCGGATCCTGTGGCTCGACGGCCATCGGGGCGTCCGCCGGCAGGCCGACGGCATCGCGCTCGTGGAGGGTTCGCACTGGGCCGAGGACGTCGCCGGGACCAGCGGAATCGGCACCGCGCTGGCCGTGAAGTCCCCCGTACGGGTGCATTCCGCGGAGCATTTCGTGAGCGCCTTCCACACCTGGAGCTGTGCCGCCGCCCCCGTCCACGACCCGCGGGACGGACGGCTGCTGGGCGTCATCGACGTCAGCGGCCCCGCCGGGACCGCCCATCCGACGGTGCTCTCCCTGGTCACCGCGACCGCCCGGTGGGCCGAGGGCGAACTGCGCCTCGCCCACAGCCGTGATCTGGAGGGCCTGCGCGCCGTCGCCGCCCCGCTCCTGGCGCGGATCCGCGGCAAGGCCGTCGTGGTCGATCACCACGGCTGGATCGCCGGGGTCACCGGGGTGACCCCGCGCGAGCGCCGGCTGTTGCTGCCGAAGGCGCCGTACGAGGGGCCGGTCTGGCTGCCGGCGCTCGGCGCGTGCGCGGTGGAGCCGCTGCCCGGCGGCCATCTGCTGCGGGTGCTGGACGGCGAGCCCGCCGAGGGGGGCGGTCCGGCCGGCTGGGGCGATCTGCTGCTGGACGTACGCCATCCGCACCGCTGGACCCTGACCTTCTCGGGCCCGTCGGGCGCCTGGACGCATGAACTCAGCGCCCGCCAGGCCGAGGTGCTGCTGCTGCTCGCCGCGCACCCCGAGGGGCGTACGGCCGCGCAACTGGCCGAGGACCTGTTCGGGGACCCGACGCGGACGGTGACGGTACGGGCCGCGCTGTCCCGGCTGCGCGGGCGCATCGGGGCGGTGCTGGCACACCGCCCCTACCGGATCGCCGACAGCGTCCGCATCGAGGTGGCGAGCCCGGACCACCCCGCCGAACTGCTCCCCTTCAGCTCGGCCCCGGCCATCGCCCAGTTGCGCGGCAACCCCCTGATGTAGAGGTTTCATCAACCTCCAAGTGATTCAGCGACTGCCGGCGATCTCTTCAGGGCGCAGCACCTGGGCCAGCCGGTCGGGCGGCAGCAGGCCCTTCTCCAGGACGAGTTCGGCCACGCCGCGCCCCGTGGCGAGCGCCTCCTTGGCGATGCTGGTGGCCGCGCTGTAGCCGATGTACGGGTTGAGCGCGGTGACCAGGCCGATGGAGTTCTCCACGGAGGTGCGCAGCCGCTCGGTGTTGGCGGTGATGCCCGCGACGCACCGCTCGGCCAGCACCAGGCAGGCGGCGCGCAGATGGGTGACGCTCTCGGAGAGGGAGTGCAGAATGATCGGCTCGAAGGCGTTGAGCTGGAGCTGTCCGGCCTCGGCGGCCATCGTGATGGCGACGTCGTTGCCGATCACCTCGAAGGCGACCTGGTTGACCACCTCGGGGATCACCGGGTTGACCTTGCCGGGCATGATGCTGGAACCGGCCTGTACCGGGGGCAGGTTGATCTCGTTGAGCCCGGCCCGCGGGCCCGAGGAGAGCAGCCGCAGGTCGTTGCAGCTCTTGGAGAGCTTGACGGCGATGCGCTTGAGGACGCCCGACAGATGGACGAAGGCGCCGCAGTCCTGCGTGGCCTCGACCAGGTTGGCGGCGGTGACCAGCGGCAGTCCGGTGATGGCCTCGAGGTGGCGGCGGGCGGCCTCGGCGTAGCCCTTGGGGGCGTTGAGGCCGGTGCCGATGGCGGTCGCGCCGAGGTTGATCTCATGCACCAAAGTGGCGGCTTCCAGCAGCCGGCTCTGGTCCTCCTCCAGCATCACGGCATACGCCGAGAACTCCTGGCCCAGCGTCATGGGCACCGCGTCCTGCAGTTGGGTGCGCCCCATCTTGAGGACGTCGCGGAACTCCTCGGCCTTGGCGGCGAACGCCTGGCGCAGCGTCTCCATGGCTGTATGGAGCTCACGGACGGCGATGATCGTGGAGACGTTGACGGCGGTCGGGTAGACGTCGTTGGTGGACTGGCTGAGGTTGACGTCCTCGTTGGGGTGGAGGTGGGCGTAGTCGCCCTTCTCCTGGCCGAGGAGTTCCAGCGCCCGGTTGGCGATCACCTCGTTGGCGTTCATGTTGGTCGAGGTCCCGGCGCCGCCCTGGATCACATCGACGGTGAACTGGTCGTGCAGGGCGCCCCGGCGTATCTCCTGGCAGGCGGCGGCGATGGCGTCGGCCTTGGCGGAGGTGAGCAGCCCGAGGTCCTCATTGGCGCGGGCAGCGGCCTCCTTGACCGCGGCCAGGGCGCTGATCAGGTGCGGATAGGCGGAGATGGAGGTGCCGGTGATGGGGAAGTTCTCGCCGGCGCGCAGGGTGTGGATGCCCCAGTAGGCGTCGGCGGGGACGTCGCGGTCGCCGAGCAGATCGTGTTCGCGGCGATAGCCGGTGGCAGTCATGGCGTGCGGTCTTCCTTGGTTCCTCGGGGAAGGTGGGAGGGTCAGGCGGCGGGCGGGGCGAGGGCGTCGGTGGGGTGCACACCGCCGACGGCGGCCCCTCCGCCGTACACCGGCGTGGTGGCGAATTCGGCGAGGACACCGGGGTCGATCCCGCAGTGGGCGAGGGCCGCGGCGGTCACCGGCATCCGGGCGCGGTCCGCGCCGTCGGCGATCTTCACGGCGACGGCGCGGCCGTCGGGCAGCGCCGCGATCTGTACGCCTTCGAAGCCGTCCTTGGCGATCAGGCCCGGTACCGCGCGCATCAGCCGGGCCACGTCACGGTCGGGGCCGGACGCCATGTCCGGGTGGGCGCGCAGGGCGGCCGCGACCCGGCCCTCGGGGGTGTCCATGTCGCCCGAGGCGATCCGGGCGGCGGCCATCGCGAGCCCGCGCAGGGAGACGGAGAACAGCGGCGCGCCGCAGCCGTCGACCGAGACCTGGGCGACGCGCTGTCCGGTGAGGTCCTCCACGGTCTCGGCGATCAGCCGCTGCAGCGGCTGGGCCGGGTCGAGGTAGTCCTCAAGTGGCCAACCGCGAAGCTGGGCCGTGAGCAGCATCGCTGCGTGCTTGCCGGAGCAGTTCTGGGCGAGCCGGGTGGGCTCGCCGCCGTCCCGCAGCCAGGCGTCGCGCTCGGCGGCGCCGTACGGCAGGTCGGGGACGTTGCGCAGATCGGCCTCGGTGAGCCCGGCCTGGTCGAGGATGCGGCGCGCTCCGTCCAGATGGCGCCGCAGGCCGGAGTGGCTGGCGGCGGTGAGCGACAGCAGCTCCCCGTCCAGCGGCAGCCCGGCCCGCAGCAGGGCGACGGCCTGGACGGGCTTGAGCGCCGAGCGCGGATAGAAGGCCACGTCGATGTCGCCGGCCTGGAACTCGACCCGGCCGTCGGCGGCCAGGACGACGACCGAACCGTGGTGGACGCCCTCGATGACCCCGCCGCGTACGACATGGGCGAGCGGCACATGGCGGGGTTCACGGAGGGCGGGGGGCTCGGCCGGGGTGCGGCGGGTCGCGTCGAGGGTCCGTCCGAGGGGGGTGTTCATGGTGGTGCTCTCGTGGTCGGGGGTGTTCACGGGGTGGGATTCCTCCAGGAGGTGGTGGAGGGGCAGGGCGGCCGAGGGGTGGCCACGGCCGCCCGGAGAAACGATTCCTCAGTGTGAGTTCACCGGCATAGGTTCACCGGCGGGCGCTCACCGGGGGTCCTTCACCCGGCCGCGGGACGCGAACCAGCCGATGACCAGCGCCGCCAGGATCGCCGGAAGCGCCATCACGGTGAGTCGGCTCGGTCCGCCGTCCGCCCACATCAGGACCAGGACGGAGGCCAGGAAGCCCAGGGTGACGATCTCGGTGTACGGGGAGCCGGGAAGCCGGTAGCCGGGGCGGGTGAGCTGGCCTGCCTGGGCGCGCCGCCAGAACAGCAGATGACAGAGCATGATCACGGCCCAGGTCGAGAGAATGCCGATCGCGGCGAAGTTGAGGACGATCTCGAACGCCTTGTCCGGCACCACATAGTTCAGGCCCACGCCCAGCACACAGAAGAAGGCGGTGAGGAGGATGCCACCGTAGGGCACCTGGGTACGGCTCATGACGCCGGTGAACTTGGGCGCGGAGCCGGACATCGACATCGAGCGCAGGATCCGGCCGGTGGAGTAGAGACCGGAGTTGAGGCTGGACATCGCGGCGGTGAGCACGACGAGGTTCATCACGCCGCCGGCCGCCGGAACACCGATCTTGGACAGCACGGTGACGAAGGGGCTCTGGTCACCCGAGTAGGAGTCGGAGGGCAGCAGCATCGAGAGCAGCACCACGGAGCCGACGTAGAACAGGCCCACGCGCCACATGATGGAGTTGATCGCCTTGGGCATGATCTTCTCGGGGTTCTCGGTCTCACCGGCGGCCACGCCGACCAGCTCCACGGAGGCGTAGGCGAAGACGACGCCCTGGATGACCAGCAGCATCGGCAGCACACCGTGCGGGAAGACGCCGCCGTGGTCGGTGATCAGGCTGGGGCCGGTGCTGGTGCCGGCCACCTGCTCGCGGGTGACCAGCAGGAAGATGCCGATCGCCATGAAGACGACGAGCGCGCCGACCTTGATGATCGCGAACCAGAACTCCAGCTCACCGAAGATCTTCACCGAGATCAGGTTGACCGTGAGCACCACGGCGAGCGCGATCAGGGCGATCACCCACTGGGGGATCTCGGTGAACATCCCCCAGTAGTGGGTGTAGGTCGCAACGGCGGTGATGTCGGCGACCCCGGTGGTGGCCCAGTTCAGGAAGTACATCCAGCCGGCGACGAAGGCACCCTTCTCGCCGAGGAACTCACGGGCGTAGGAGACGAACGCCCCGGAGGACGGCCGGTGCAGCACCAGCTCACCCAGGGCGCGCACCACCAGGAAGGCGAAGATGCCGCAGACCGCGTACGCCACGGCCAGTGACGGCCCGGCGTCCTTGAGCCGCCCGCCGGCGCCGAGGAAGAGGCCGGTGCCGATCGCGCCGCCGATGGCGATCATGTTGACATGCCGGGCCTTGAGGGACTTGCTGTAACCGGCGTCGCCCGCGTCCACATGCGCGGGGTGCCCGGCCTGTTGCTGTTGGCGATCTTCTTGCCGGAGGGACTGCTCGCTCACGCCTGCTGTCCGCCTTCCGTCGGTACTGTCGTCCGGTCGTCCGCCGTGGCGGGCCGAACGATGGAGGTCAGGGTGGTCTCCACGCGTTCGAGGTGGTGGGTCATCGCTTCCACCGCGTCGTGCTCGGACCCGTCGGCGAGCGCCTCGACGATCGCCCGGTGCTCTCGGTTCGACTGCTCTCGGCGGCCGCCGAGCTCATTGAGAAATGCCGACTGCCGGGCCAGGGCATCGCGGATCTCCTCGATGACCCGACGGAAGACCGGATTCCGGGCCGCCTGGGCGACGGCGAGGTGGAACAGCGTGTCCATCGCCACCCATGCGGTGGTGTCGGTCTCCCGCTCCATCCGCTCCAGCAGATGGGACAGGTGGTCGAGGTCCTCGGCGGAGCGGCGCAGGGCCGCGTAGCCCGCCACCGGGATCTCGACGTGCCGGCGCACCTCCAGGAGGTCACTTGCGGCGTAGTCGCCGAAGGTGGGATCCTCCACCGGCCCGCTGGAGATGACGAAGGTGCCCTTGCCGGTGCGTGAGGCGGTCAGCCCCATGGTCTGCAGGGCCCGCAGGGCCTCGCGGAGCACCGGCCGGCTGACCTCCAGGCGACGGCACAGCTCCGCCTCGGAGGGGAGTTTGTCCCCCACCGCGTAGTCGCCGCGCTCGATCGCCTCGCGGAGATGGGTGAGAACCGCTTCCATCGCGCTGATGCGGCGAGGGAAGTCGAATCCTGAACCACCTGTCTGGCTGTCTGACAAGTTCACGCGGTGATCCTCAGGCGTACACCGGAGGGTTGTCAAGGGTCGACTTTCCCCTCCTCGCCGACCGTTCTGTGTTGATATGGGGTATTCATCCCGACCGCCGAAGACCGTTGAGCCCGCGGCCGACGACCAAGGCGCGGCGTCCGGGACCGTTCCACCGAGCCGGATTCAGGAGCCGAGAGCACCATGCGCCACCGCCTCACCAGCGCCACCGCGGCCCTTCTCCTGCTGTGCGGCCCGGCCGCCGCGGGCTGCGGCGGCGAGGCGGACCCGGACCGGGTCGGCGTGGTGCTGCCGCTGCTGACCTCGCCCTTCTGGGAGGCGTACAACGACGACATCCCGAAGCAGGCCGCCAAGGCGGGCGTGCGGATCCTGCCGACGGTCAACTCCAATAACGATCCGAGCAAACAGATCACCGATATCGACAATCTGCTGGCCCAGGAGGTCAAGGGCCTGGTCGTCTCCCCGATCGACTCCGCCGCCATCGGCCCCGGCCTCAACGCCGCCCAGCGCGCCCATGTGCCGGTCGTCGCCGTCGATATGGCCCCCGACCGGGGCAAGGTCGCCATCGTGGTGCGGGCCGACAACCGCGCGTACGGCGTCAAGGCGTGCCGGAGCCTCGGCGGCGCCGTGCGGCGGGGCACGGTGGTGCAGATCCAGGGCGATCTGGCCTCGGCCAACGGCCGGGACCGCACGGCCGCCTTCGACCGCTGCATGGCGCGGCACTACCCGGACATCAAGGTCCTGGACATCCCCGCGGCCTGGCAGGCGGAACGGGCGGCGGCCGGGCTGGAGGCCCTCTACAGCGCCCACCCCGGCATCAAGGGCATCTACCTCCAGGCCGGCGGCGTCTATCTGGCGCCCACCCTGCGCACCCTCCAGAGCCACCATGCCCTGGTCCCGGTGGGCCGCCGCGGCCACATCACCATCGTGTCCAACGACGGGATCCCGCAGGAGCTGGCCGCGATCCGCAAGGGTCTCATCGACGCCACCGTCTCCCAGCCGGCGAACCTCTACGCCGTCTACGCCATGCGCTACATCAAGCAGGCCATGGCCAGGAAGCCCTTCAAGGTGGGGCCGACCCGCCACGACAGCACCATCGTCCGGCTGCCCGGCGGCAATTTGGAGGATCAGCCGCCCGCCCCGCTGGTGACCCGGGCCAATGTCGACAACCGCTCCCTGTGGGGCAACCAGGTATGACCAGAGGAGCCGCCCCCGCCGGCCGAGGCACGCGGGATCAGCGCACTCGTCGTCGCACGGCTCACCACCGGGGAGGCACAGAAGTCATAGTATTAAGGGAAATGTATCCGCAGATGGGACGGGTGCGATGGCCATCCCCGAGGGAATCGCGCCGACCGAGACACATGTCCCGTTCGACATGGCGGATGCGGCCTCGGCGCTGATCGACGCCACGGGGATCATCATCGGCTGGACCCCGGCGGCGGAGAGACTTCTCGGCTATCCGGCGGCCGACGCGATGAAGCAGCCGGCCAGGATGCTGCTGGTGGCGCCCGAGGACGCGGCGCAGGCCGAGACGATCGGCTCCTGGTGTGAGGCGCACGACGGCTGGGGCGGCCTGGGGCGGCTCCGGCACCGGGACGGCCGCCGGATCGAGGTGGGGCTGCGGGTGGGCGCGATGCGCAATCCGGGCGGCGATGTCTCCTGGCTGGTCTCCGGGATCGATGTGGGCTCCGTCCCGGCCTGGGCGCTCAGCGGCTCGCTGCTCCAGGCGTTCCTCACCCGGTCGCCGATCGGGATGGCCGTGCTCAGCCCGGATCTGCGGTACGTGTGGATGAACGACACGCTGGAGCGCTACGGCGGGCTGCCGCGCGAGCAGCGGATGGGGCGCCGGATGGCGGAGTGCCTGCCGGGGCTGGACACCGAGGCGCTCGAAGCGCAGATGCGGCAGGTGCTGAAGACCGGCAGGCCGGTGATCGACTACGAGTACCGGGGCTGGACGATGGCCCATCCGCACCGCGAGCACGCGTACTCGACCTCCTTCTTCCGCCTGGACAACGCCGAGGGCCGTCCAGTGGGCGTGTGCTACATGGGCATCGACGTCACCGACCGCTGGCGGGCCCGGGAGCGGCTGGCGCTGCTCAACGAGGCCAGCGCGAACATCGGCAGCACCCTGGACGTCATGCGCACCGCCCAGGAGCTGGCCGACTTCGCGGTGCCGCGGCTCGCCGACTTCGTCACCGTCGATCTGCTGAACTCCGTACTGCGCGGCGAGGAGCCCATGGAGCCCACCGGCGACACCCTGCCCGCCTTCCGCCGCGCCGGTCAGGCATCGATCCGGGAGGGCTGCCCGGAGTCCATCGCGAGGCCCGGGGACGCGGTCGCCATCTCCGCCACATCCCCCTTCGCCTGCTGCTTCTTCTCCGGGGAGGCCCTGCTCGACCCCGTGATGGACAGCGCCATCAGCGCCTGGTCCGGGGACGATCCGGCGCGGACGGCGAAGGTGCGCGAGTTCGGGATGCGGTCGCTGATGGTGGCGCCGATCGGGGCGCGCGGCGCCCTCCTGGGCGTGGCCTCGTTCGTCCGCTCCCGCCATCCGGACCCGTTCGAGGAGGACGATCTGCTGCTCGCCGAGGAGCTGGTCGCCCGGGCCGCGCTGAACATCGACAACGCCCGCCGCTACAGCCGTGAGCACGCCGCCGCGCTGGCCCTCCAGCGCAGTCTGCTGCCGCACGCCCTGAGCGGCGGCCAGGCCGTCGAGGTGGCCTCGCGCTACCTCCCCACGGACGCGCGCAACGGAGTCGGCGGCGACTGGTTCGATGTGATCCCGCTGTCCGGTGCCCGGGTGGCGCTGGTGGTCGGCGATGTGGTCGGGCACGGCATCAACGCCGCCGCCACCATGGGGCGTCTGCGCACCGCCGTGCACACGCTCGCCGATATGGACCTGCCGCCCGAGGAGTTGCTGGCCCACCTCGACGACCTGGTCATCCGGCTCACCGAGGAGGAGACCGGACAGGAGGGCGTGGCGGCCGCGGTGCTGGGCGCCACGTGTCTGTACGCGATCTACGACCCGGTCACCCAGCGGTGCACGATGGCGCGGGCCGGACACCCGACCCCCGCGATCGTGGACCCCTCGGGCGAGGTCTCCTTCCCCGCACTGCCCGCCGGTCCCCCGCTGGGCCTCGGGTCGCTGCCGTTCGAGTCGGCGGAGCTGGCGCTGCCCGCCGGAAGCCTGATCGCCCTCTACACCGACGGGCTCATCGTGACCTGCAACCAGGACATCGACGTCGGTCTCGGCCGGCTGAGCAACGCCCTCGGCCAGACCACGCTGCCGCTGGAGGAGCTCTGCTCCATGGTGATCGACACCCTGCTGACCTCCCCGCAGACCGACGATGTGGCCCTGCTGCTGGCCCGTACGCGCGCTCTGGGCGCCGGACATGTCGTCTCCTGGGACCTGCCCTGCGATCCGGCCGTCGTCGCCAGCGCCCGCTCCCTGGCGATGCGCCAGCTCGCCGAGTGGGGTCTGGAGGAGGTGATGACGACCACGGAACTGATCGTCAGCGAGCTGGTCACCAACGCCATCCGCCATGGCATCGGCCCCATCCGGCTGCGGCTGATCCGGCACGACGTGCTGATCTGCGAGGTCGCCGACACCAGCAGCACCTCACCGCGGCTGCGCCACGCCCGCACCACCGACGAGGGCGGCCGCGGGCTGTTCCTCGTCGCCCAGCTGACCCGCCGCTGGGGGACCCGCTACACCGAGGGCGGCAAGCTCATCTGGGCCGAACAAGACCTCCCGGAACCGGCATGAAGCACGCTCCGGCGCACCCCCGCCCTATTCATGATCGGCTGACTCCCGCACACTGGCCCTGTGCCAACAGGAGGGGGGCGCCCGAGGTGCGGAGGCCGGTCGGCGGCGGGGATCTGTGGGGGCGGCGGCTCGCCTCCCCGTGGTGGCGCGGCGCGATGGCGCTGCTGGCGGGCGCGCTGCCCGCGCCGGCCTTTCCCGAGCCCTCGCTGTGGTGGTGGGCGTATGTCGCCCTGGTGCCCTGGCTGCTGCTGGTGCGCGCGGCGCCCACCGCACGCCGCGCGATGCTGGACGGCTGGCTCGGCGGCGCCGGGTTCCTGCTCGCGGTGCACCACTGGCTGATGCCGAGCCTGCATGTGTTCATCGTGATACTGGCGCTGCTGCTGGGGCTGTTGTGGGTGCCCTGGGGGTGGCTGACACACCGGCTGCTGCACGGCCGCCCGGGTCCCGGGCGGGTGGCGGCGGCGCTGGTGCTGCTGCCGTCCGTATGGCTGATGGCCGAGCTGGTCCGGTCCTGGCAGTACCTCGGCGGGCCCTGGGGGCTGCTGGGCGCGAGCCAATGGCAGGTGGCGCCCGCGCTGCGACTGGCCTCGGTGGGCGGGGTATGGCTGCTCGGCCTTCTGCTGGTCGTGGTGAATGTCGCGGTGACCGTGCTGATCGCGGTGGCCCGGGCCCGTACGGTGGCGCTGGCCGGGCTCACCGCGTGCGGCGCGGCGGCGGCCGGGGCGTGGGCCTGGGTGCCACAGGCCAAGGAACCCGGGACGGTACGGATCGCGGTGGTGCAGCCGGGGGTCATCCAGGGGCCGGGGCCGCGCTTCGAGCGCAGCGCGGAGCTGACCCGGCAGCTGGCCGACCGCCATGTCGATCTGGTGGTGTGGGGCGAGAGCAGCGTGGCCCAGGATCTGACCACCCATCCGGAGTTGGGCCGGCGGCTGGCCGGGCTGTCCCGGACGGTCGGCGCGGATCTGCTGGTCAACGTGGACGCGCGGCGCGGCGATATGCCCGGGATCTACAAGAGCTCGGTGCTGATCGGGCCGAACGGCCCGACGGGGCAGCGCTACGACAAGATGCGGCTGGTCCCCTTCGGGGAGTACATCCCGGCCCGGCCGCTGCTGGGCTGGGCCACCTCGGTGGGCAAGGCGGCCGGTGAGGACCGCCACCGGGGTACCGAGCCGGTGGTGATGAAGCTCCCGGACGCCCTGCGGATCGGGCCGCTGGTGTGCTTCGAGTCGGCGTTCCCGGACATGAGCCGGAACCTGGCGCGGGACGGGGCGCAGATGCTCGTCGTCCAGTCCTCGACCTCGACCTTCCAGGGGAGCTGGGCTCCCGAGCAGCACGCCTCGCTCGCCGCGCTGCGCGCCGCCGAGACCTGGCGGCCGATGGTGCATGCCACGCTGACCGGGGAGAGTGCGGTATTCGGGCCGCGCGGCGAGCCGGTGGGGCCGCGGATGTCCACCGACGCCAGCGCGGCCACCGTCTACACGGTGCCGCTGGGGCAGGGCACGAGCCCGTATGTGCGGATCGGGCCCTGGCCGGTGTACGGGGCGATGGCGGCGCTCGCCGTCTTCTGCGCGGCCGAGGGAGGCCGGGCGCTCAGACGGCGGACGGACCGGCCGTCGGACCAGCGGACAGACCAGCCGACTCCAGGGCGTCCCTGACGACCCGTTCGCACAGCTCATGGGTGCGCAGCGGGTCCTCGGCGCCGATCCGCCGCCCGGAGCGCACCGCGTCCAGGAAGGCGTCGGTGATCTGCTCGATTCCGCGCTGCCGCGCCACCGGCACCCAGTCGCCCCGGCGGCGCACGCTCGGCTGGCCCTTGTGGTCGATGACCTCGGCGAGGTTGAGCACCTGCCGCTTGGTGTCCTGGCCGGAGACCTCCAGGACCTCCTCGGTGGAGCCGCTCATCCGGTTCATCACGCCGAGCGCGGTGAATCCGTCCCCGGACAGCTGCAGCAGCACATGGTGTATCAGCCCGTCGCGGATCCTGGCGCGCACATCGATGTGGTCCACCGGCCCGGGCGCGAGGAAGCGCAGCGTGTCGACGACGTGGATGAAGTCGTCCAGCACCAGGGTGCGCGGGTCCTCGGCGAGGCCGACGCGGTTCTTCTGCAGCAGGATCAGATCGCGCGGGTGGTCCAGGCACTGTGCGTAGCCGGGCGCGTAACGCCGGTTGAAGCCGACCATCAGGCTCACCCCGCGCTCCTCGGCGAGCCGCACGATCCGCTCGCTGTCGGCGAGGTGGTACGCGAGCGGCTTGTCGACGTAGGTGGGCACCCCGGCCTCGATCAGCCGGGTGACGAGGTCGGCGTGGGCGTCGGTCGGGGCGTGCACGAAGGCGGCGTCGAGCCCGGCCGCGAGCAGCGAGTCGAGGTCGGCGTGGCGCTGGGCGTCCGGGACGCGATAGGTGTCGGCGACCCGCTGGAGGGTGGCGGGGGTGCGGGTGTGCAGATGCGGCTCCAGGCCGGGGCGGGCCATGAGCACGGGCAGATACGCCTTCTGCGCGATGTCGCCGAGCCCGACGCAGCCGACCCTCATATGTGCTCCCCGCAATCCTCGGTCATGCCTTCGGCCGTGCCCCCGAAGGAGCTGTGCCCCCCGAAGGATACGTGCGGGTGGGCGGATGCCAGTCGGCGATGCCGTCGAAGGAGCGGAGGGCAAGACCGGGGACGAGGCGGCCGACGGCGGCGATGGCGGCGTCGCGGAGGGCGACGGCCGGGGCGCTGGTGAGGGTGACCATGCGGGCGGTGCGCGCCGAGCGGCGCACCACGTCCATCGTGCGGGGCAGCCGGTCGTGGGTGTAGGCGGCCAGGGCGGCGGAGGGGTCGGCGGTGTGGGGGGCCAGATGGTGGGCGAGGACGACGGCGTCCTCGATGGCCTGGTTGCCGCCCTGCCCCATCGTGGGGGCCATCGCATGGGCGGCGTCGCCGAGGAGGGCGACCCGGCCCCGGTGGTAGGCGGGCAGGGGCTCGGCCATGTACCGGATGTCATGGCGCAGCACGTCCTGGGGCGCGGCGGCGGCCAGGACGTCGGGGACGGGCCGGTGCCAGTCGCCGTAGAGCCGCAGCAGTTCGGACCTCTCGTCGTCGGGGGCGTGGCCGCCGGGCGGGGCGACGGCCGCCGCGTAGGCGTAGACCCGGCCGTCTTTGAGGGGCTGGGTGCCCCAGATCCGGCCCCTCCCCCAGGTCTCATGGGGCTCGAACGGCCGGCCGGGGTCGGGGATGACGACACGCCAGGTGGTGAATCCGGCGTAGCGGGGCCCGGGGTGGTCGGGGAAGAGCGTGCGGCGGACGGCCGAGTCGATGCCGTCGGCTCCGATGACGAGGTCCGCCTCGTACGTGCCGTCCTCGGTGGTGACCCGGGCCGGGCGGCCGGCGCCGCCGGGGTCGGCCAGCCGGGCGGCGGCCCCGGTGCGGACCACGCCCTCGGGCAGCCGGGAGACGAGCAGGTCGACGAGGGTGGCCCGGTGGAGGAGGACCAGCGGACCGCCGAAGCGCTCGGCCGTCGCCGCGCTGTCCATCCGGGAGAGCCAGCGCCCGCCGGGGGTGCGCAGTCCGCCGCCGCCCTGCCAGGCGGCGAGCGCGCGGACGTCGTCGCCGAGGTCGATGGCGTCCAGGGCGCGCTGGGAGTTGGGGGCGAGCGAGATACCGGCGCCGACGGGCTCGAGGCGGGCGGCCCGCTCCAGGACGGTGAGGGACCAGCCGCGGCGGTGCAGGGCCGCGGCGGCGGTGAGCCCGCCGACTCCGGCACCGATGACGACGGCACGGGGCTGCTGCATGACTCCTCCAAGGCAACTACAGGTGTAGTACTCATTACGTTACTACATTTGTAGTGCGGGCGGCGGATGGGCTTAGGTTGGCCCCATGACCGCTGATCGAACCGCCGCCTCCGCATCGGCCGCGTCCGTCTCCGCACCGGCCGCGTCCGCCGCCTCCCGTGCCGAGCTGATCGCCGACACCGCCCTGGGGCTGCTGGCCGAGCGCGGGATGCGGGGACTGACACACCGTGCGGTGGACGAGGCGGCCGGGCTGCCGCTCGGCTCGACCTCGAACCACGCCCGGACCCGCGCCGCCCTCCTCAAGGCGGCGGTCCGGCGGCTGGCCCAGCGGGAGGCGGAGGTGCTGACGCCGGATGAGATGCCGCGCTCGGCCGAGGCGGCGCCGGACGGGGCCGATCCGATCGCCGAGCCGGCCGACGCGCTCTCGCTCGCCCTGCACCGCTCGCTCACCGCCCAGCGCGAGCTGCTGATCGCCCGCTACGAGCTCGCACTGGAGGCGACCCGCCGCCCCGAGCTGCGGGAGTTCTACGACGCGACGGGGCGTGGCTTCCGGGAGCCGCTCGAGGCGATGATGACGGCACTGGGCTCCACCGAGCCCCGGCGGCACGCGCGGTCGCTGGTCGCCTGGTGCGAGGGGCTGATGTTCAGCTGCGCCGCGGGAGCCGACCACGACGCCGTACCCGACCGCGCGACGCTGCGCACCGGCATCGCGGAGCTGCTGCGCGGGATGCTGAACGAATAACGCGTGGCGGGCCGGGCGACCGGACCGCCATCATGACCGCCATGACGACCACAGAACGCCATGAAGCGCCCCGGACCGCAGATGAACGCACCAGCCTGGAGGGGTGGCTGGACTTCCACCGCGCGACCCTCGCCCTCAAATGCGAGGGGCTGGACGACAAGCAACTGCGCGAGGCGTCGGCGCCGCCGTCCGAGCTGACCCTGCTCGGCCTCGTACGGCATATGGCCGAGGTCGAGCGGAGCTGGTTCCGGCGAGTGTTGGCCCACGAGGACACGCCGCCGATCTGGTACAGCGAGGAGGACCCGGACGGGGAGTTCCACGTCACCGAGGGGGACACGGCGGAGAGTGCCTTCGCCATCTGGCGGGACGAGATCGCCAAGGCGAAGGAGGCCGCCGCGGGCCGCTCCCTGGACGATGTCGTCACCCGTCCCGGCCGCGGGGACTACAACCTGCGCTGGATCTACCTGCACATGATCGAGGAGTACGCCCGCCACAACGGCCACGCCGACCTCATACGCGAACGGATCGACGGCGTCACCGGCGAATAGGCACGCTTCGAGGGCGCCCCGGGGTCAGTGGGCGTGGTGGTGCGCGTGATCGTGGCCGTGGTCGTGTCCGTCGCGGTGGTCGTGGCCCGGGGGGCGTTGCGCCAGGGCGAGGGTGCGCGCGGTGACTTCGTCCACGGTCACAGCGCACCGGCCGGCGAGCGTGTCCTCCAGGGCGGCCAGCCAGAGCCGGTAGTAGTGATACGGCTCGTCGGGTGCCGCCGCGGCCTCCCAGGCCGCGATCCGGGCGATCAGCGCGGCCTGGAACTCCGGCCAGGTGAACGCGCCCGCCTCGTACAGGCTGACGGCCATGCCGAAGGCGCGGCTCTCCCAGGGCTCGGCGAACACCAACTCGCCGTTGGAGCGCGGTGGTGCGGCCGGGCCCTCGATGTCCAGCGGCGCGGTCATGGCGCCGCCACCTTGGCCACGCCGACCATCGCCTCCCGGGTCACCAGCGGCACGAGCTGTTCCTCGGAGAGGTGCTCGGTACCGGCCGGCCGCTCGGGCAGCACCAGCCAGCGCACCTCGCTGGTGGAGTCGTGGACGGTGATCCGTACGTCGTCGCCGAGTTCGAGGCCCATCTCGGACAGCACCGTACGGGGTTCCTTGACCACGCGTGCGCGGTAGGCGGGGTCCTTGTACCAGCTCGGTGGCAGGCCGAGGACCGGCCACGGGTAGCAGGAGCACAGCGTGCACACCACCACGTGGTGGGTGGTCGCGGTGTTCTCCACGACGACGATGTGCTCGCCCTGCCGCCCCGAGAAGCCGAGCTCCTCGATGGCCGCGGTGCCGTCCTGGAGCAGCCGCCGCCGGTACTCCGGGTCGGTCCACGCCCTGGCGACGACCTTGGCGCCGTTGAGCGGGCCCACGTTGGTCTCGTAGGTGGTGATGATCTCGTTCATCACCTTCGGGTCGATCAGGCCCCGCTCGGTGAGCAGTTGCTCGAGCGCCTCGGTGCGCAGGGCCACGGGAGGGGCCCCGCCCGGTCCGCCGTCGGTGGTGGTCATGAGGTGGCCTCCAGGTAGTTCTCGAACAGCTCGGCGGTGACCGCGAAGGGCTCGGCGTCGGCGCCCCACAGCTCGCGTGAGTCGAAGCGCACCGAGTAGACGTACTGCGGGTTCTCGCCCTGGAAGTGGGCGTTGGTGTCCGGCAGTACGAAGGCGGGCTGGACGGCCTCGACGACTCCGGTGTGTCCCCGCGCATAGCCCGGCAGCCGGGTGTGCCCGGGCACCGACATCGACTTGGTCCGCACCCGCTCGCCGACAGCGAAGGCGGGAGCGGTGTCCACCGGGCGCAGCGAGCCCTCGGCCGTGGGCGCGTAGTCGGGCACGGCGGGCTCGGGGATCGGCGGCTCCTCCACGTGCTCGCCCCGCAGGTTGCGAGCGCGGGCGTGGATCGCGCCCGGCGCGAGGACGGCACTGTCGGTGAGCATCAGCTCCGCGCCGTTCAGCCAGCGCCCGTAGTAGCCGTCGTCCAGGTAGGCGGCGCGGTCCAGGCGCTCGAGCGCGTGCCGGAAGGCGTCCAGGTTGACGCCGCCGAAGGCGATACGGCCGGAGAGACTGGTCAGCGCGAAGGCCCGGCCCTGCCAGGGCTCCTCGAAGACCGGTTCATCGCGCCTCGGCGGATGAACGGGACCCCATCCCGGGGTGCCGCCCAGATCAGCGATGCCATCCATGGCACGCCTCCCCACATGGCCACATAACAGAACTATGCACCTAAATCGTATGCGACGAGTGTCATCCGGGCCGCGCCGACGGCGCCGCGAAGGCCCCGGGACCGCATCCGAACGCCGCGATCCCGGCACCCGGGAGGGTCAGACCAGGACGCGGCCGAGGAAATCGCGGATGTAGTCGGTGATGGGCTGCAGATGGCTTTCGAGGGCGAAGTGCCCGGAGTCGAGCAGGTGGATCTCGGCGTCGGGCAGGTCCTGGCCGAACGCCTCCGCGCCCGCCGGGCCGAAGATCTCGTCATTGGCGCCCCAGACCGCCAGCAGCGGGACCCGGGAGTCGCGGAAGTACTGCTGGACCCGCGGGTAGAGGTCCACGTTGGTGGGGTACTCGCGGAAGAGCTTGAGCTGGATCTCGTCGTTGCCGGGCCGATCCAGGAGCGCCTGGTCGTGCACCCAGTTGTCGGGGCTGACCAGGGTGGGGTCGGCGACTCCGTTCAGATACTGCCAGCGCGTGATTTCGGCGGTCAGGGCGCCGCGCATGGGGGCCTCGGTCTCCGGTCCGGGGGCCTCGGCGTAGGCGAACACACCGTCCCAGAACGGCTTGACGAAGCCGTCGACGTAGGCGTTGCCGTTCTGGGTGATGATCGCGGTGATGCGGTCCGGGTCGCGCAGCGCGAGCCGCCAGCCGATGGGGGCGCCGTAGTCCTGTACGTACATCGCGAACCGGTCGACACCCAGGCTCCGCAGCAGACCCGAGGTGACCTGGGTGAGGGCGTCGAAGGTGTAGGGGAAGTCCTTCAGGGAGGGCATCGCCGACTGGCCGAACCCGATGTGGTCGGGGGCGATGACGCGATACCGGTCGGCGAGCGCCGGGATCAGGTGGCGGAACATATGCGAGCTGGTCGGAAAGCCGTGCAGCAGCACCACGACGGGCGCCTGGGGGTCGCCGGCCTCCCGGTAGAAGACCTCCAGGCCGTCGACGGTGGCGGTGCGGTGGTGGACTACGGCAGTCATCACTCTAACCTTTCTACGCGGCTTCAGTGGTTACATAACTCAGTGGAGCACGCCGAGGATAACCAGTCAAGGAGACTTAGAGGGTTAGGTTGAATCCCGGGTCGCCGCCTCCGTACAGCGGCGCCCTGATTCCAGCCTCCGCCCGTCCGCGGCCGTCGGCCAGTGCGGTCGACACCGAGGCGCCGCTACCGCATAGCGGCCCGGCACCCGGCACCCGGTACCCGGCACCCGGCACAACCGCTCGCACGCTGCGCTAACCTGTCACGCGAGGCAAAACGGTTAGGACGTGTCATGGTGACCACGAAGGAGCAGCAGGACACGCTGCTGGAACTCCTCAACAGCACACCGGTGGTCCGCGGGGTCGTCCAGGACCAGCTTGCGGATCCGGAAACGGCGGGGCCCTGGCAGCAGGCGCACGGCGGCAGCGGCACCGCGGAGGAGCACGCCTGGCTCCTGCGGGCCCGGGACGCGCTGCAGGACGTGGTGCGCGGCGGCCGATCGGCCGCTTCACTGGCTCCGCTGCTCGACGGGGTCACCTCCCGCCCCGGGGTCTCCTCCGAGGGGGTGTCCTGGGAGCTCGACGCCCCGGAGGAGCGCCGGATGGCGGTGGAGGCGGTGATGGCCTGGAGCGCGCTACGGGAGACGATGTCCGGGCGGCTGCGCCCGTGCGCCAACCCGGAGTGCCGGCGCTTCCTCCTCGACCGCAGCAAGACCAACAAGGCCCGCTGGTGCTCGATGGCGGTCTGCGGCAACAGGATGAAGGCCAGGCGCCACTACCAGCGCACCCGCGACGGAGCGGCCGAGTAGCCGTCGCCACGGCAGCGGCAGCGACAGCGGCCGGAGCCTCCGGCCTGTGGTCAGCCTCTGGTCGGCCTCTAGTCCTCGACGGCGCCTTCCAGAGCCAGCGTCAGCCGCAGAATGGCGGCCCGTACCCCGTCGCCGTACGGGTCCTCGCCGAGCGCACCGGCGGCCGCACGCGCAAGCGCCAACTGGCCCCGGGCCGCCTCCTCCTGGCCCAGCTTCAGGTAGCCGGTGGCCACATTGAGGTGGAGGGAGGGGAAGAACGCACGCGGCGCCAGGGCACCGGTGAGCCCGTCGGCAGCGGCGAGCGCCCGCAGGTTCCAGATCAGCTCGTCGAGCGGATCGTCCTGGGTGTCCGCCAGATAGTGGGCGAGGGCGCAGCGGTGGAAGGGGGCGCCGTCCCGTTCGATCTCCTGCCACAGCGCGGCGAGGCGATTGCGGGCCTCCTCCCGGTCACCGCCCCGGTGCAGCATGACCGCCTGCCCGATCCGGGTCAGTACGGCATCGCCCTTGGGCGCCTCCCGCTGCGCTTCCGTCATCGCGGCCTCCCGTCCTTCGAGCGAAGCTAGGGGGTGTCCTGCGGATCATGCACCGTTCGCCCGGCCCCGTTCGGCGTGTCGTGGTTCGGCGGGGCCTCGGGGGTGTCGTCCTTCGGTGCGCCGTAGCGGCGGGCCAGTTCGGCGACGGCGCGGGCGAGGGCCGACCGCAGCTCGGGCGGCCCCAGCACCTCGGCGTCGGTGCCCAGCCGCAGCATGTCGTGGACCGCGACCGGCAGCGACTCCACGGGGAGGACGACACGCCGGCGCCCCCGGTCGTCGGGCGGGCCCGCCGCGGCCACCGCCTCCGTGCCCACCGCCCCGAACTGCATCGGGAGCAGCTTCACCCCGCGTTCGGAGAGCAGGAGTTCGGCCTCGCCCTGGAAGCGCGAGGACTCCAGGCGGCGGGACGACTCCTCCCAGTAGGCGGCGAGGTCGAACCCGGCGGGCCGTTCGAAGACCTCCTCCAGCACCTCGGCGGCGAGGATCCGGGAGACCCGGTAGCTGCGCACGGTGTCCTCGACCCTCGCCACCAGGTACCAGATGCCGCCCTTGAGGACGAGGCCCAGCGGGCACAGCTCCCGCCGCACCTCGCCGCGCCAGCGGCGGTAGTGCACCCGCAGGACCCGCAGCTCCCATACGGCCTCGGCGGCCGCCGCCAGATGGGGCACCGGCTCGGCGTCCCGGAACCAGCCCGGCGCGTCGAGGTGGAAGCGCTCCTGGATGCGGCGGGAGCGCTCCCCCAGCTCGGCCGGGAGCGCGGCCCGCAGCTTGAGCTGGGCGGTGGTGAGGTCGGCGCCCAGGCCCAGCTCGGCGGCCGGGCCCGGCATCCCGGCGAGGAAGAGCGAGTCGGCCTCGTCGCCGGTGAGCCCGGTCAGCCGGGTGCGGTAGCCGTCGAGCAGCCGGTAGCCCCCGGCCGGGCCGCGGTCTGCGTACACCGGCACACCGGACGCGCTCAGCGCCTCCACATCGCGGTAGACGGTGCGCACCGAGACCTCCAGCTCGGCGGCGAGCTCGGGCGCGGTCATCCGGCCCCGGTTCTGCAGCAGCAGAAGCAGCGAGAGAAGGCGGTCGGCGCGCATGCGGTCCATTGTGGCCGCCGTACCTGACAAAAGATGTCAGGTACGGCGGCCAGAGTGGCTTCCACAGCCGATCGACAGCCGATCCGGCCCCTGATCAGCCCCTGACCGGCCCCTGAAAGGACCCGCCATGACCACGCACACCACCGGCCACTTCACCTACGCCGACTGGAAGGAGACCGCCCTCGAAGAGGCCCAGGACGGCGGCGCGAAGCTGGCTCAGGCCGTGGTGACGAACGCCTTCTCGGGCGGCATCGAGGCACCGCGGACGAGCTGCGATTACGCGATCACCTATCTGTCCGAGAAGACCGGCGTCTGCTGCGGCTACGAGCTGCTGACCGGCACCCTCGACGGGCGCGCGGGCAGCTTCGTCGTACTGCAGCACGGCAGCTGGGGCGAGGACGCCACCGTCCACTGCACCTTCGAGGTGGTGCCCGGATCCGGCACCGGCGAGCTGACCGGGCTCACCGGATCGGGCACCTTCGCCGCCGTACGCGGGGAGACCGAGATCCCCTACAGCTTCGACTACACGCTCTAGCCGTGTGGTCCGGTCAGGCGCCGAGGTCCGGGATCCGCCAGTCGATCGGGGTGTGTCCCTGGGCCTTGACCGCCTCGTCGATATGGGTGAAGGGGCGCGAGCCGAAGAACTTCTTCGCCGACAGCGGGGACGGGTGCGCCCCCTTCACCACCGCATGCCGCGACGCGTCGATCAGCGGCAGCTTCTTCTGGGCGTAATTCCCCCAGAGCACGAAGACGGCCGGATCGGGGCGCGAGGCCACCGCGCGGATCACCGCGTCGGTGAACTTCTCCCACCCCTTGCTCTTGTGGGAGTTGGCCTCGCCGCCCCGGACCGTCAGCACCGCGTTGAGCAGCAGCACACCCTGCCGCGCCCACGGCATCAGATAGCCGTTGTCGGGCACCGGGTGGCCGAGCTCCTCCTTCATCTCCTTGAAGATGTTCCGCAGCGACGGCGGGGTCTTGACGCCCGGCCGCACCGAGAAGCACAGACCGTGGCCCTGACCCTCGCCGTGGTACGGGTCCTGCCCGAGGACGAGCACCTTCACCTGGTCGAACGGCGTGGCCTCCAGGGCGGCGAACACCTCCTCGCGCGGCGGGTACACCGGCCCCTTGTCCCGCTCCTCCTCGACGAACTCGTGGAGCTCCTTGAAATAGGGCTTCTCCAGCTCCTCGCCGAGGACCCCGCGCCAGGACTCGGGCAGCACATAGGGCACGTCTACAACCTCCGGTCGTGTTCCGTCTACGGCACAGAACCTACCGGCGGCCGCTGACAACGCCTCATGTGGACCGGGCACCGGCCCGCGGTGCCCAGCCCCATGTGGCCCCGGGCACCGACCTGCGTGCCCATGGCGCGGGGTCGGACCGGGCGCCGGTCAGCCGATCCCAGCACCCAGGAGGATGCCGCCGTCCACGACGAGCGTCTGGCCGGTGACCCACGCCGCCTGGTCGGAGGTGAGGAACGCGGCCGCGCCCCCGATGTCCTCCGGCGCGCCGAGCCGCTTCAGCGGATAGGCCGCGGCGGCCTCCTCCTCCCGCCCCTCGTAGAGGGCGGTGGCGAACTTGGTCTTCACCACCGCCGGCGAGATGGCGTTGACCCGCACCCGCGGGGCGAACTCCTGGGCGAGCTGCACCGTGAGGTTGATCATGGCGGCCTTGCTGACGCCGTACGCCGCGATGAACGGCGAGGACGACATCCCCGCGAGCGAGGCGATGTTGACGATCGTGCCGCCGTTCTCCTGCTGCCATGCCTTCCAGGTCCGCTGGGCGAAGCCCAGTGCCGAGACGACGTTGGTCTCGAAGACCTTACGGACCACATCGAGGTCGAGATCGGCGATGGGCGAGTAGACCGGGTTGGTGCCGGCGTTGTTGACCAGGTGGTCGATCCGCCCGAACGCCTCCATCGTCCGCTCGACGGCGGCCGCCTGGTGAGCCTGGTCATGGGCCTTCCCGGCGGCGTAGATCGCACGGTCGGGCCCGAGCCGCTCCACGGCCTCCTTGAGCGCGTCCTCGTTGCGCCCGGTGATGCACACCCGGTCGCCGCGGGCCACCATCGCCTCGGCGATGGCGTAGCCGATTCCCCGGCTCGCCCCGGTGATGAGCGCGGTCTTGCCGCTGTCCTGTATCTGCGCGGTCATCTGGTGGGTGACTCCTGATCAGTTGAGCGGGCCGCCGGCCACGTACAGGACCTGGCCGGAGACGAAACCGGCCGCCTCGCCGGTGAAGAAGGCGACCGCGTTGGCGATGTCGCCGGGCTCGCCGACCCGCTGCACCGGGATCTGGCTCGCGGCGGCCTTCTGGAAGTCGTCGAAGCCCATGCCGACGCGCTGGGCGGTCGCGGCGGTCATGTCGGTGGCGATGAACCCGGGCGCCACTGCGTTGGCGGTGACGCCGAACTTGCCGAGCTCGATGGCGAGGGTCTTGGTGAAGCCCTGCATTCCGGCCTTGGCCGCGGAGTAGTTGACCTGGCCGCGGTTGCCCAGCGCCGAGCTGCTGGAGAGGTTGACGATCCGCCCGAAGCCGGCGTCCACCATGTGCTTCTGGCAGGCGCGCGACATCAGGAACGCGCCCCGCAGATGCACGTTCATCACGGTGTCCCAGTCGGACTCGCTCATCTTGAAGAGCAGATTGTCGCGGAGCACGCCCGCGTTGTTGACCAGGATCGTCGGCGCGCCGAGCTCTTCGGCGACACGCGCGACGGCGGCCTCGACCTGCTCGGCGTCCGACACATCGCAGCCCACGGCGATGGCCTTGCCGCCCGCCTCGGTGATCTTCTCCACGGTGTCCGCGCAGGACCCCTCGTCGAGGTCGAGCACGGCGACGACGCGACCCTCCTCGGCCAGGCGCACGGCGGTCGCCGCGCCGATGCCGCGGGCCGCGCCCGTAACGATGGCAACGCGCTGCTCGGTGGTGGACATGCGGGTTCTCCCTCGCATCGATGGCGGCTCACCGTCCCGGCCCCGGGAGTGAGCAACCGCTTAGTCTCTCCTGCGCACGAGACGCTATGAGGCCCGCCACCGCCTGTCAACGACCGCCCTTATGTACTCGCTCACCTCCGGGCGCTTTCACCCGGTGTGTCACCGCACCAGCAGATCGAGCAACCGCTCGACCTCCGCCTCCGCGTCCGCCGTCAGCCCCGTGTGCACCGGCCCCGGCTGGACGACCGTGGAGCGCGGCGCGACCAGCCAGCGGAAGCGCCGTCCGGGGTCGTCCTCCGCCGCCTGGCCGGCCTGCTCTCCCCCGCAGCAGACGCACTCCACCGCGCGCAGCGCGGCCCGTACCGCCCGCACGTCCGCCGAGGGGTCGAGAGCGCGCAGCCGGTCCTCGTCCAGATGGACCCGGGCCGCCACGAAGGACGTGGCGCGGCAGTAGACGACGACGCCCGCGTTGATCTGCTCACCGCGCTCGACCCGGGGGACGACCCGCAGCACGGCGTATTCGAAGACATCCCGGCCGTTGTGGAACCCGCTCACTTCGACGCCTTTCCATCGACCCACACCCGCAGCCACTCCGGGGCCCTGGACGGCTCCTCGCCGGCGCGCTCGCCGAGCGTGATCCTCGCCCCGACCGTGGCCGCCCGCTCCAACAGCACCTCGACATAGGCGCGGCGCACCGCGTCCGGGCCGTCGAAGCCCGGCTCGTCGATCAGCCACTCGTCGGGGACGTCCGCCACCACCTCGGTGAGCAGCTCCTCGGTGATCAACGGCGCCAGGGCCTCGGCCGCCGCGGCGACGTCCGGTGCGAACGGCGCGAGGACATGCTCGGAGGCGTCGTACGGCTTGGTGGCGGCCTTGTCCAGGCCGCGCCAGCCGTGGTGCCAGATCATCGTGGCACCGTGGTCGATGAGCCACAACTGCCCGTGCCACACCAGCATGTTGGGGTTGCGCCAGGAGCGGTCCACATTGCCGATGAGCGCGTCGAACCACACGACCCGGCCGGCCTCCTCCGCGCCCACCTCGAAGGCGAGCGGGTCGAAGCCGAGCGAACCGGGGAGGTAGTCCATGCCCAGGTTGAGCCCGCCACTGGCCTTGAGCAGCTCCTGCACCTCCTGGTCGGGCTCGCTCAGACCGATCACCGGGTCCAGCTGGATCCGCACCAGATCCGGGACCCGCAGCCCCAGACGACGGCCCAGCTGACCGCAGACGACCTCGGCGACGAGGGTCTTGCGGCCCTGCCCGGCGCCGGTGAACTTCATGACATAGGTACCCAGATCGTCGGCCTCGACGATGCCCGGCAGCGATCCGCCTTCACGCAATGGCGTGACATAGCGGATCGCGGTGACTTCGGTCAACATTTTCCCAGGCTATCCGACTTACTGACCTTGCAATCCACGATTGACTTCGGGCAGGAACAAACCGAGGAAACCGCTGCCATAAGCCCTGGGGAGAATCCGGGGAGTTTCGCCCGGCACGCCGATCCCCCGCCTCCCCAGCAATCCGTCAAGCACGGTGCGCCCCTCGCTGCCGATGGCCGGACGGGAACTATTCGACCGGCGCAGCCGACTTGCAGGGCAGGCCAGCGCTCCCTGGCCGCAACGGCCGGTCCCGGATCGACGCACGCGTCGTTGACGATGGGAACCTGGTGACCGCGGGCGGCGTCACCAGCGGAATCGATCTGGCGCTATGGATGATCACCCGCGAGTGCGGGGCGTCCATCGCCACAAGCGTCGAGTCCGTCATGGAATACGAGCAGCGCGGTGTCGTCTGGCGAAACTCCTGATCGCCATCGCAGGGAAGCATCTTCACTGAACTCGGCATAGCGCAGCGGCGGCAGCCTGCGGGCCACCGACGTGCGCAAGGGTCGTTGGCCACGCCGGTTCACCGTATGGGCAGCGAGCCGCACGTGCTGTCCGAGGCCCAGGGCATCCCGCTCGCCGTCGCCGCGTCCACGGCGAACACGCACGACAGCCAGGCTCGGAAGCCGCTGACCCGCGCGACACCCGCCGTCCGTTCCCGACGCGGCCAGCCACGGTCCGGGCGATGGTGTCCAGATCCTGCCGGATGATCACTGCTGGGCCTCCGGTCGCTTCTTGACACAGCGGGGCACGCCGCAGCAGGTCCAGTACGCGCCCCCGGGTTTCCGGGGTGTTGCCGCACACCAGGCCCAGGAGACCCCGGCTCGCGTTCACACCGGCGCTCACTCCGCCGCCTGGGCAAGAGCGGTCACGACGGCGTGGGCGGTTCTGCGCACCCGTAGCAGCACCAGCGGCACATCTCCTCCTGGGTGACGACGTCACAGTGTCACCGCGGAGACTACATGGAAACGGTACCCATTTTCATATACGGTGCTGGTGACCACCCGCCGAACAGGAAAGGACCCTTACGTCATGGCCGTGCCCAAGCGGAAGATGTCCCGGAGCAACACCCGCCACCGCCGCGCGCAGTGGAAGGCGAGCACTCCGGAACTGGTGACGATCACCATCGACGGCCGCGAACACCGGGTGCCGCGCAACCTCGTCCCCGCCTACCGGCGCGGACTGCTGAGCCCCGAGGGCTGACCACCCGGTGCCCGACCAGCTTCCGGTGACGGTCCTGTCGGGTTTCCTGGGATCCGGCAAGACCACACTCCTCAGCCACCTCCTCAACAAACCGCGAAGGACTGCGGGTCGCGGTCATCGTCAATGACATGGGCGAGGTGAACATCGACGCCGCTCTCGTCCGCGACGGCGACGCGGCCCTCTCGCGCACCGAAGAGCGCCTGGTCGAGATGACGAACCGCCGCATCCGCTGCACCCTGCGGGACGACCTGCTGGAGGAGGCGGACCGGCTCGCCAGGGAGGGACGGTTCGGCTACCTCCTCATCGAGTCCAGCGGCATCTCGGAACCATGCCTGTCGCCGCGACGTTCGCGTTTCCGCGCGACGACGGCGCCACGCTGGGCGAGGTCGCGCGGCTCGACACCATGGTCACCGTCGTCGACGCCGCGGTCCTGCTCGGACGTGGACGGGGCGGATGCCTGGTCGCTGCCGGTACGACGACTGGCACGTACCCTGGCCGCCGTGGTCCAGGAGTCGGGCACCGACATCGACCTGACCGTTCGCGAGGTTGTCGCGATGGGCCGCACCCCGCGCAAGCGTCTGCTCGACGGCGACACCCCCGAGGGCGCCCGGCTCATCGACGCGGCCCTGGAGTCGGTCGACGCCACCGACCTCGCCGACCGCGCCTTCGACCGCCTCTCCGGAGGCGAACGCCGGCGCGTGCTCATCGCCCGCGCCCTGGCCCGGCGCCCCTCCCTGGTGGTCCTGGACGAACCGACCAACCATCTGGACATCCGCCACCAGCTGGAGGTACTCGGAGTTCTACGGCGACTGCCCGCCACCGTTCTGGTGGCCCTGCACGACCTCGACCTCGCCGCGTACTACGTGGCGCTACGACGATCACGCCGACTACGTCCACGACGGCCACCGCCACGCCCAGCACGAGGGCCACCGGGACCACCGCTGACCACGCCCCTGGCCGACGCCGCGATCGCCCTCGACGCAGAAAGCCCCAGGCCGACGGTCTGGGTCTGAGCCGTGTGCCCGCCTTTCACCGGCCGGGCCGGGTGGCCACCGCATCGTTGTACGGGTCCTTGGGCGCGGGAACACGCTTGACGGTCGTGGCGTCCAGGGCCGGGCTCGCGTCGTCCGTCCCGACCTTGCCGGTGGGGTGCCAGGTGCCGGTGACGGAGACCCAGGCATCAGCGGGTGGCGCCGCGGCCCCGTGCACCCGCACCTTGCGCACCGTCGCGTCGGCGGCGCAGCAGCTGATGGCCAGGCGGCTGACGTACCAGGTGCCGTGGTGGCCGGGGGTGACGAAGCCGGTGAGGCGGACGGTGTGCCCCCTGAGGGTGCCGCCGGTGTCCCAGACCGCCCGGGAGCTGAAGTCGTTCAGCGACAACTCGACGATCCCGTTCCGCGGGAGGGCGGGGAAGAGGCCGTCTCCGGCGGTGGGGGCCTTGGCCTTCGCCTCGTCACGGGCGGCGGTGTACGAACCGAGAGCGGGTGGCGCGAGAAACAGGATGGTCAGCGCCGGTACGTACAGCAACCAGGCGATCCGCGGCCCCTGAGCGTGATCGTGTCCATGGCCTTGGTGGCCACCGCCTTGGTGGCCACCAAGGCGGTGGTCGTGGTCCGTACGCGGGCGGTTGAAGGGAAAGCCGTCGCGGGCGGCGCTGACCGCGCCGAGCACGATCAGCAGCACCCCCGAGGCGATGAGCGCGGGCCGCAGGCCCGGGCGCACATAGCGCAGATACAGATCGGTCAGCAGCGAGATGTGCAGCAGACCGACACCGGTGAACAGGAGCAGCAGCACCTGGACGTTGCGCTTCACAGCAGCCACCACCCCGCCAGAGCACTGCACAACACCGCCACCACCCAGGTGGCCGACGAGAAACGCAGCGCGAAAGCCCGCCCGAAGGTGCCCGACTGCAGCGCGATCAGCTTCAGGTCGACCATCGGGCCGACCACCATGAAGGCGAGCCGGGCGCTGGGCGAGAACCCGGTGAGCGAGGCGGCGACGAACGCATCGGCCTCGGAGCACACCGCGAGGACCACCGCCAGCACCCCCAGCATGGGCACCGACAACCACACCGAGTCGGAGAAGAGCCGCAGCACGGAATGCGGCACCGCGACGTTGAACGTGGCCGCGGCCGCCGCGCCGACCACGAGGAACCCCCCGGCGTGCAGGAAGTCGTGCTGGAGCGAGACCCGGAACTCCTCCGCCCGGCTCGCGCCGGGGGTGTGCCCGGTGGGCCCCTTCGGGGCGCGCAGCCACTCCTCACGGCCCAGACGAAGCCACAGCCAGCCCATCACCACGGAGGTCAGCAACGAGGCGACGAGACGTGCCGCGACCATCCAGGGATTGCCAGGAAAGGCCACGTACGTCGCCATCAGCACTATCGGGTTGATGGCAGGGGCCGACAGCAGAAAGGCCAGCGCCGCCGCCGGGGTCACCCCGCGCCGCATCAAACTGCCCGCCACCGGAACCGACGCACACTCACATCCCGGCAGCACCGCCCCGGCCACCCCCGCGACCGGCACGGCAAGCGCCGGGTTGCGCGGAAGCACCCGGGTGAACACCCACGCCGGTACGAAAGCACTGATCGCGGCCGACACCAGAGTGCCGAGCAGCAGAAACGGCACCCCCTGGATGACGATCGCGGTAAACACCGTCCGCCACGCCGCCACCGCCCGGCTGTCGAGCCCGCCGGAGATCTCCGGCCCCAACACGATGGCGACGACACCGAACACCGCCACGGGCAGCCCCGCGATCAGCGCATGAGAGGCGACACGCGCGGCCGCACGCAGGCCGCCGCCCGCGTCGGGATGTGTGGCCGACGGCGTCCGATCATGGGCAGGGCTCTCGGGCAGCGGTGGCGCAACGTCGACATCCCTGTCCACTACGCCTCCCCTCACACAGGACTCTTCGTCACGGCGGCATCCGCAGCCACACCTTAGCGGCGGGGCTCATGCGCCACGTCTCACCGCGGTGTTCGATGCGCAGGGCGTTGAGGTGTGTGCGTGGTCTCGGTGCGTGCCTGGTCTCGGTTGGCGGCGGGTCGTCACATCGGGATCTCGAAGTGCACCGTGGCGCCGCCCGGATCCCGCCACACCAGCCAACTGAAAATGCTTTTTGAAAACGCTGGGCGTGGCTCACGGCACCGCGGGCAGGCCGGGCCCCGCACAGCGCACATCCGCCGTTGGCGCAGCCCCGTCGACGAGGTAGGCGGCTGTGACATTGTCCACGCAGGCGTTGCCTCGGCTGGCGAACACCCCGTGCGAGTAGTCGTTGTCGAGCGTCACCAGGCGCGAGCCGGGAAGCAGGCGGCGCAGCCGGCGGGCCCCCTCGATGGGTGTGACGGGGTCGTGGGCGGAGGCAACCAGGAGAGCGGGCGGCGCGTCGGGGCTGCCGAGCGGGGTGCGGCGGGCGGGGTGGTGGTGCCAGTAGGCGCAGGTGGTTGCCTCCATGCCGGTGAGGACCGGCTGGGGGTCGAGGCGTCGGGTGCGGTGGATGTCCGTCACGATCCGCCGGGGCGTGGGGCCGGGGCCGTCGGCGCACTTGACGATGCGGTTGGCGGCTTCGTAGTTGCGTGAGTCCGGGCCGGTGAAGTCCTCGGCGGGACGGAGTCCGCCGGGAGTGCCGTCGCGCAGATAGATTCGCAGCCCGTCGGCGAGGTCCGCCCAGCGTTCGGTGCGGCCGAGGGCGCGGTACACGGCTCGGTCGAACTCCGCGGGGCCGAAGCCGTCCACGGGGTCGGCGGTAAGTCCGTCGCGTACGCGCAGGTGGGCCCGGCGTACGGCCGCCGCGCTGCCGCCCAGGCGGAAGCGGTCCGCGTGGGCGGCGGTCCAGGCGAAGAAGGCGTCGCGCTGCCGCAGCAGTGCGCGGCTCTGGATCACGTCGAAGTCGTACCAGCCCCAGGGCCCTACGACGCTGTCCAGGACCATTCGGCCCGTGCGATGCGGGAAGGCGGCGGCGTAGGCCGCACCGAGGTAGGTGCCGTAGGAGACGCCGAGGAAGTTCGTCCGCCGTTCGCCGAGTGCGGCGCGTATCGCGTCCATGTCCCGTGCGGTCTGCTCCGTCGACAGGTACCGCAGTGCGTCGCCGGCGCCCGCCGCGCAGTCGTCGGCCAGGTTGCGCAGTGACACCAGGTGAGCCCGCTCAGCCGTCGGGCCGACGGGCACGGGGTCCGCGCCCGGGGCGGCGAAGAGACCGCCCATCGGACCGCAGTCGACGGGTGCGCTCTGCCCGACGCCGCGCGGGTCGAGGCCGATGACGTCGTACGAACGGCGCACGCTCACAGGGAGTTTGGCCCGTTTGGTGACCGCGTAGGGGAGCCCGGAGCCGCCCGGCCCACCGGGGTTGACCAGCAGGATGCCGCGCCGCTCGGCAGGGGCGCCAGAAGCACGGACGCGTGAGACGGCGATCTCGATGCGCGGTCCCCGGGGGCGGTTCCAGTCCAGCGGCACGCTCAGCCGCCCGCATTCGACGTGCTCCGGCGCGGGCGGATCGGGCACGGATTCGGGACAGGCGCCGAAACGGAGTGCGGATGCCGAACCGGCGGAGGGGACACGGGCGGCGGACTGGGCGGGCGCGGCGGGGGCGACAGTCGCGGCGATGGCCGCCAGGGCGCACAACAGGGCCGTGCGGTGCGTGGGTGAGGTCACAACGTTTTCTTCCTCGGCGTGCATGGAGTCAGATGACAATGAAAACGATTATCGATAGCGTGGCCGCCACGTTATCCCACACGACTGGAAAAGGGGAGCTGTGGCTCATCTGTTGGTGGTAGAGAGCTGGGTCGGATCGATGAGCAGACTGCTGCCACGGGCGATACGCGAGAGTGGGCACGAGTTCACCTTCCTCACTCGCGACCTGCACCACTACCTGCGCTCCGCCCCCGAGGGCACGGCGCACCCGCTGCTCGGGGCGCGCAACGTGATCACTGCTGACACCAATGACACCGAGGCGCTGCTGCCGGAGGCCGAGCGGCTGCACGCGGTGTTCGGTTTCGATGGGGCGATCACGTCCTGCGACTACTACCTGCCGACGGTCGCGCGGATCGCCGGGCACCTCGGCCTGCCCGGCCCGGCCCCTGAGGCGGTCCGGAACGCCTGCCGCAAGGACGCCACGCGCCGCGTCCTCGCCGAGGCCGGGGTGCCCGGGCCCCGTTTCGCCGTGCACGAGGAGTGGGCCGACATCGCCCGGGCCGCGCGGGAGATCGGCTACCCGCTGGTCGTCAAGCCCGTCGACCTGTGCGCGGGCATGTACGTACGGCGCGTGGACGACGAGACCCAACTCGCCGCCGCCTTCGGTGCGTTGGCCGACTTCCCGGTCAATGCGCGCGGACAGCGACGCCCGCCCGCGGTCCTGCTCGAAGAGTTGCTGGACGGTCCCGAGGTGAGCGTCGAGACGGTGTCGCACGGGGGCGCGGTCCATGTGGTGGGCGTGACCGACAAGAGCGTCGGCGGGGCGCCCGCGTTCATCGAGACCGGGCATATGTTCCCCGCCGCGCTGACGGCCGTCGACACGGAGGCCGCCGAGCAGACCGCGCTGGGTGCGCTGGGGGCGCTCGGGCTGACCGACGGCCTGGTGTCACACACCGAGATCAAGCTGACGTCCGCCGGGCCACGTGTGGTCGAGGTCAACCCGCGGCCGGCCGGGAACCGCATCACCGAACTCGTCCGCCACGTCACCGGCATCGACCTCGCCGCCGCCTGCGTGGACGTGGCCCTGGGGCGCGCCCCCGATCTGCGGCGCACGGACACCGGGCTGCGCAGCGCCGCCATCGGCTTCCTCGTGCCGGAGCACACGGGCACGCTCGGCTCGCTGGACGGCGCGGGGCCGCGGGATGCTCCCGGCGTGCTGGAGGTCCAGCTCGCGGAGCCCGGCAGGCAGGTGAAGGCGGCGGGCAGCAACAACGAGTACCTCGGGCATGTGATGGCCGGGGACCCGGAGGGGGCCGGAGCCCGGGACCGGGTCGAGGCGCTGCTCGCCGAGGTGCGGTCCGGACTGGTGATCCGATGACCGCCGCCACCTCCGGCATATCCGCCGTCGACTCCGCCCCGGCCCTTTCCGCGGCCCGTGTGAGGACGTACGACGATCTCGTGACGCGTGTCCGGGCCGGCGAACTCGGGCCCGACCCGCGCACCCGGCGGATCGCCGTGGCGTTCACCACGCGGCAGGCCGTACGGCACGACGGGCGCGGCACCGGCTACCGCAACGAGGTTCTCAGCCTGCGGCTCGCCGGAGCCGTCGGCTCGTGCGCGGTCGAGCCCGGCGCCCTGTCCGACAGCGCCGTGGAGGAGTGTGTCGGCGCCGATGTGGCCGAGCTGCTGGACCATCCGCTGCTCCCGGTGCGCGTGGCCGCGCTCGACGCCTACCTGATGCACATCACTCCGCACAGCCCGGAGCACGGGGCACGTCCGGTCGTTCTCCCCGCCGGGACATCCCTGGAGAAGTCCCGGGCACGGGCTCGGGCCGTCGTCGAACTGCTCGACCTGCCGCCGGGGGCGACGGTGCTCGTGGTCGGCGTCGTCAACTCCCTTCTGGAGGAGCTTCGTTCGCACGGAATCGGCTATGTGCCGTGCGACCTCAAGGGCGGGGTGACGGAGTGGGACGAGCCGGTCGTCACCGACGCGCTCGCCGCGGCCGCCCGCTGCGACGCGCTGCTCGTCTCCGGGATGACCCTGGGCAACGGGACCTTCGAGCCGCTGCGGGAGCACGCGCTGCGGCACGGCAAGCGGCTGGTGCTGTTCGCGCAGACCGGCAGCGCCGTACTGCCCCGGCTCCTGGGGCACGGGGTGAGCGCGGTGTGCGCCGAACCGTACCCGTTCTTCTGGCTGGACGGCGGCCCCGGCACCGTCCACCACTACCGCGCCGACCGCCCCGGAGGTGCCCGATGACCACGACAGCCGTCCGTCCCACCGCCCGCCGGGAACTGCTCGCCCTGCTCGGCCGCACCCCCGTGGTCCGCATCGCCTCCGATCTGCCGGGGCCGCACCCCGGCTTCTGGGCCAAGCTCGAAGGACTCGCGGCGGGCGGCATGAAGGCGCGGGCCGCGGTGTCGATGCTGCTGGGCGCCCGCGAGCGCGGGGAACTGCGGCCCGGCGCACCGGTGGTGGAGTCCACCTCCGGCACGCTCGGCATCGGGCTCGCCTTCGCCGGACAGGCCCTTGGCCACCCCGTCGTGCTGGTAGGCGACAGTGAACTGGAACCGTCCATGCGGCAGTTGCTGCGCACTCACGGAGTGCGGCTGGAGCTGGTGGACCGTCCGGCGGAGAGAGGCGGCTGGCAGGCCGCCCGCCTCGCCCAGCTGCGGGAGCTGCTCGCCGAACTGCCCGGCGCGTACTGGCCCGACCAGTACAACAACCCCGACAACACCGCCGGTTACGCCTCGCTCGCCGCCGAACTCGCCGCGCAGCTCGACCACCTGGACATCCTGGTGTGCAGCGTGGGCACCGGCGGCCACAGCGCGGGGATCATCGGTCCGCTGCGGCGGCACTGGCCCGCGCTACGGCTGATCGGCGTCGACGCCACCGGCTCAACGATCTTCGGCCAGCCCGCGCGGCCCCGGCTGATGCGCGGCCTGGGCAGCAGCATCCACCCGCGCAACGTCGCCTACGACGCTTTCGACGAGGTCCACTGGGTCGGTCCGGCGGAGGCCGTGGACAGCTGCCGTCGGCTCGCCCGGGGGAGTTTCGTCAGCGGCGGCTGGAGCACCGGTGCGGTCGCGCTGGTCGCCGCCTGGGCCGCCCGTGTCCACCCCGGAGCGGTTGTCGCCACCGTCTTCCCCGACGGCCCGCACCGCTACCTCGGCAGCGTCTACGACGACGACTTCGCCGCCGCCCACGGTCTCGACCCGGCCACGGCGGCCACCCGGCCCGTGGAGATCCCGCACCCCGGCACGGCCGAGGCCACCGGCTGGACGCGATGTACGAGGGTCACCGACCCCTTGCGGGCCGACCTGCTGGGGCCCGTCCCACTGGAGGCCGTCCCCGCCCACCACCACCTGGAAGAAGACCTGTGAAGGCCAGTCAGCGCACCATCCATCTGCGACTCACCGAGCCGCTGCGCATCTCCCGCTCGACGATGGCCGCCCGCGACGCGGTATGGCTCAGCGTCGAACACGACGGGGTCAGCGGCCACGGCGAGGCCGTCACCAGCGTCTACTACGGTCTCGACGCCGCCGCCCTGCGACGCCTCCTCGCGGCAGTCGGCACGGATCTCGTCCGCCATCGCGACCCCGAGAGTGCCCTGGAAGCCCTGCGAGCGGGCGAGTTGGCCGGTGCGAACACGCCCCCGGCCGTGACCGCCGCCCTGGACGCGGCGCTCCTCGACCTCGTCGGCAAGCGCGCGGGCGCCCCCGTGCACCGCCTCCTCGGCACTCCGGAACCTCCCGTCGCCGCCACCGCCCGCACCATCGGCATCACCTCGCCGAGCCGTGCCGCGGCCGAGGCCCGCCGCCTGGCCGCACGCGGCTTCGAGGTGCTCAAGGTCAAGGCGGGAACTCCCGATCCCGAGGACGACGTGGAGCGCGTACGCGTCATCCGCGACGCGGCCCCCGACGCCCGGCTGCTCCTCGACCCCAACGGCGCCTGGACCGTGGCGCAGGCCCTGGCCCTGCTGCCGCGGTTCGCCGAACTCGGCGTGGAGGCCGTCGAACAGCCCCTCGCGCCCGGCCACCCGGACACGCTGGGAGCCCTCGCCGAGCGCTCACCCGTACCGATCATCGCCGACGAGGACGCCGTGGACCTGGAGGACGTACGCCGTCTTGCCGGACGCGTCCAGGGCGTCAACGTCAAGCTCGCCAAGTGCGGCGGGGTGCACGCCGCCCTGCGCATCGCCGAGACGATCGAGAGCAGCGGCACCGCGCTGATGCTCGGCTGTCTGACCGCCAGCAGCCTCGGCCTGGCGCCCGCCGTCCACCTCGCCGACCGCGCCCGCTGGGCCGACCTCGACGGACACCTGCTGCTGGCCCGCGACCCGTGGTCGGGCATCGGCGGGGCCGACGGTTTCGTCCGCGCGAACACCCTTCCCGGACTGGGAGTTCAGCCCCGGGAGGTGAGCCGTGAAGACATGGCATGAAATGCGCCGCTTCCCCCTCGCGATCCAGCTCCTGCTGGTCAACCAGCTCGGCGTCAACACCGGCTTCTACCTGCTCATCCCCTACCTCGCCACCCACCTCGACGAGAACCTGGGCATGTCGGCCGCCGTCGTCGGCATCGTCCTCGGCGTACGCAACCTGAGCCAGCAGGGTCTGTTCATCATCGGCGGCTCGGCCGCCGACCGGCTCGGCGCACGCGGCGTCATCATCGCCGGATGCGCCCTGCGCGCGGTCGGATTCGGGCTGTTCGCGCTCGGCGACAGCCTCTCCGTCCTGATCGCCGCGTCCGTGCTCAGCGGGTTCGCCGGGGCGCTGTTCAACCCGGCCGTGCGCGCCTACATCGCGCAGGAGGCGGGAGAGCGCAAGGCCGAGGCGTTCGCCCTGTTCAACGTCTTCGCCACAACGGGCGCGTTGATCGGTCCGCTGCTCGGCAGCGCGCTGCTCCTGGTGGACTTCCGCACCTCGGCCCTCACCGCCGCCGGAATCTTCGCGGTCCTCACCGTGGCGCAGGCCCTGGTGCTGCCCGCGCGCCACGTGGAGCCGAGCAAGGGCACGGTGCTCTCGGACTGGCGCGAGGTGCTCGGCCACCGCGCCTTCCTGGCGTTCGCGCTCGCCATGGTCGGCATGTTCACCCTGGAGAACCAGCTCTATCTGCTGCTGCCCGACGGAGCACGCCGGGCCACCGGCTGGGACGGCGCCGCCGGGCTCGTCTTCCTCGTCGGCACCCTCGCCAACCTCGCGCTCCAGCTGCGCATCACCAGCGCCCTGAAGGTGAGCGGTGACCGGGCGCGCTGGATCGCCGCGGGGCTCGGTCTGATGGCGCTGGCGTTCGTGCCGCCCGCGCTGGTGGCGGGTGGCTCCGGCGGCCCGGACGGCACCGCCGACGCGGTACTGCGCGCTCTTCCCGTGCTGATCGGGGCCACGCTGCTCTACCTCGGGGTGATGGTCGCCCAGCCGTTCGTGATGGAACTCGTCCCCGGCTTCGGCCGACCCGAACTGACGGGCACCTACTTCGGCATCTTCTACGTGGTCTCTGGCATCGCCGCCGCCCTCGGCAACACCCTCGTCGGCTGGGCCATGGACGCCGGCGAGCGGGGCGACGCCGACTGGCTGCCCTGGGCGTGCTGCGCGCTGTTCGGGCTCGCCTCCGCACTCGGCGTGGCCTGGCTGCACCGGCTGGGCTCACTGCCGACGACGCCGAAGCCCGCCACACCGGACGCGGTATCCGGCCACACCGGACGCGGCGTGACGAGGGAGAGGACATGACTACCTCCACGACGGGGGCGGATGCGCAGAATCTGCTCACCGACAACCCCGAGCTGTACGAGGCCAGGTTTCCCGACCCCGAGCGGCTGGCCGGCCGATGGACGGAGGACTGCCTGCGCCGGCACGGGGCCGGACCGCGCGTCCTCGACCTGGGCTGCGGCACCGGCCGCGACGCCGCCCACCTCCACGGCGCGGGCCGCGAGGTGACCGGGGCGGACCTCTCCGAGGCGATGCTCGCGCACGCCCGCGGGCACCACCCCGGACCCGAGTACGTCCGCGCCGATCTGCACACGTTCGACCTGGGCCGGGGCGTGTCCGACGCCGTGGTGTGCCTGGACAGCGCGCTGCTGTACTGCCACACCAACGCCCAGCTCGACGGCTTTCTGTCGTCCTGCCGGCGCGCCCTCGTCCCGGGCGGGCTGCTCGTCGCGGAGATACGCAACGGCGCCTACTTCCTCGGCCGTACGGACCTGCTCGACGCAGCCACGGTCGGTGAGTTCACCTGGCGGGGCACCGGCTACCGGTCCACCACCACGCTCACGGTCGACCGCACGGCCCAGCTCCTGCGCCGTACCCGCGTATGGACCGCGGACGACGGATCCGCGCCCGTGGAACAGCGCTCCGCGTGGCGGCTGCTCTTCCCGCAGGAGCTGCGCCACCTCCTGGGCGCGCACGGCTTCGAGGTCCTGGAGTTGCACGACGGACCGGGTCCGCGCACCGAGCCGCCCTGGCGCGAGGGCCACTCCCCCGGCGCTACGGCCGACGCCGACCGGCTGCACGTGGTGGCCCGCGTCACCGAGCCCGCCCCCTCGGCGCCCTGAGGGCCGCATCCGACGCCCGCCCCGTATCCCACCGGCACTTCCCACACCCCGAGGACAACCGCATGCATGACGAACCCGCTCGCCACCTTTCCCCCGTGGGCGATCACCCGGACGAGCACCACTTCCCCGGCCTGCGCCGCCGCGGCTTCCTCGCCGCCACCGGCGCCGCATCGCTCGGCGCCTTCGCCCTCACCGGATGCGGCGGCACCGACGACACCGCGGGAGCGGACGGCAGCGCCGACACCCCCCGGCGTGGGGGACGGCTGCGCGCCGCGTTCGCCGGCGGCGGTGCGAGCGAGACCCTCGACCCGCACCTGGCCAACCTCTTCGCCGATGTCGCCCGCGCGAAGGCCCTCTACGACAAACTCGCCGACTACGGCGCCGACCTGTCCGCCCAGCCACGTCTCGCCGAGAAGTGGGAGGCGAACAAGACCCTGGACCGGTGGCAGGTCACCCTCCGCAGGGCCACGTTCCACGACGGTCGGCCGGTCACCGCCAAGGACGTGCTCCACAGCTACCGCCGGATCGCCGATCCCCGGAAGGCGTTCCGCGCCAAGGCGTCCCTGGAACCCATCGACCTCGGCGCGAGCCGCGCGACCGGCGAACGGGGCATCGAGTTCGTCCTCAAGCGGCCCACCGCCGAATTCCCCAACATCCTGGCCGCGTTCGGCGCGTACATCGTGCCGGCGGACGCCACCGGCTTCGACAAGAAGCCGATCGGCTCCGGCCCGTTCCGCTTCGTGTCCTTCGCCCCGGGCCGGTCGGCCGTCTTCCGCCGCAACGAGGACTACTGGGACGGCGCCCCGCACCTCGACGAGCTCGAGTTCGTCGTCGCCAACGAGGAGTCCGCCCGGGTCAACGCGCTCCTCGGCGGACAGGTCGAGTACGCCCACGAACTCAACCCCACCACCGCCCGCGCCCACGAGGGCAGGGGGCAGATCACCATCGTCCGGCTCCGGGGCAGCGACATGCAGGGGTTCGCGATGAAGACCGACCGGGCCCCTTTCGACGACAAGCGGGTGCGCCAGGCGTTCTTCCTGATCGCCGACCGCAAGGAACTCCTCGACGGCGCCCTGTCGGGCGCGGGGGTGATCGGCAACGATCTGTTCGGCAAGGGCTACGAGTACTACGCCGACAGCCTCCCGCAGCGCGAGCAGGACCTCGACCGGGCTCGCGCCCTGCTGAAGGCGGCCGGTGCCGAGAAGCTGAAGGTCACCCTCGACACCTCGGCGGTGGCCGCCGGGTTCACCGAGTCCGCGAGCATCTTCCGCGACCAGGCCGCGAAGGCGGGCGTCACGATCGACGTGAAGATGGGCAGCAAGGACTCGTACTGGAGCGACATCCTGGACGGCGGCACCCTGTGTTCCTACCGCTCCGGTGCCATGCCCATCGAGGCCCATATCTCCCAGCGGCTGCTCACCGACTCCACCACGAACGCCACCAAGTGGCACCACAAGGACTTCGACGCGCTCTACCAGCGGGCCCAGTCCACCAAGGACAAGGCCGAGCGCACGGGCGTCTACGAGCGCATGCAGCGCCGCCTGTACTCCGAAGGTGGCTTCCTGGTCTGGGGCTTCGCCGACTGGATCCTCGGAACCGCGCGCAACGTCAGGGGGGTTGAGTCCAAGGCGCCCGCCAACACCCTCGACTGGGCACGCTTCGACAAGGTGTGGCTCGCATGAGCGGACTGCGCTCCTTCGTCGCCCGGCGGCTGCTGCTCGGTGTCGCGCAGACCGTGGCCGTGGTGCTGCTGGTCTTCGCGCTCACCGAGGCGCTGCCGGGCGATGCCGCGGTCGCCCTGGCCGGCGACCAGCCCGACCCCGCGCGTATCGCGGCCATCCGTGAGGCCCTCCACCTGGACCGGCCCGCCCACGAACGACTGACCGACTGGGCCGCGGGCCTGCTCCACGGCGACCTCGGGACCTCGCTCACCTCCGGCCGCCCGGTCAGTGCGTACCTCGCCGACGGCTTCGGGCCGACCCTGCTGCTGGCCGCGCTCACCGTGACGCTGCTCGTCCCGATCGGCTTCGGCCTCGGGGTGCTGGCCGCACGGTACGAAGGCCGCCTGGTAGACCGGCTGGTCAGCTCGGTGACGCTCGCCGTGTACGCGGTGCCCGAGTTCGCCCTCGGGGTGCTGCTGGTGACCGTCCTCGCGCTCCGCCTCGACTGGCTGCCACCGACCGCCGTCGGCTACGGCACCGACCTGCTCGGCCACCCGGCCGCGCTCGTACTGCCCGTGCTCGTCCTGCTGTCCCGGCCGGTGTGCTCGCTGTCCCGGCTGGTGCGCGCCGGCATGGTCGACGCGCTCGCCTCCCCGTACGTGGCACAGGCCCGGCGCTACGGCGTCTCCGGGGCCAAGGTCCGTTACGCCCACGCCCTGCCGGCCGCCCTCGCCCCCGCCGCCCAGCAGTTGGCCCGCACCATCGACTGGCTGCTGTGCGGCGTTGTCGTCGTGGAGGCCCTGTATGTGATCCCGGGCCTCGGGACCGTCCTGCTGAACGCCGTCGCCGAGCGGGACGTGCCCGTCGTCCAGGGTCTCGCCGTCGTCTTCGGCGTCCTGACCGTCGTCCTCAACCTGGGCGCGGACCTGGTGACCCATCGGCTGGCGCCCCGGGCGGGGGTGGCCGCATGAGCTTCCCTCCCGTCGCGGGTCCCCCGCGGGGCCCGTCTCGCACCCCGGGCGCAGATGTCCGCCCAATGCCGCTGCCCGGCCGTGCGGCGAAAGGGCGTACAGGCCGCTTCGCGCTCGGCGTCGCCGTCGTCTCCGTACCCCTCGTGCTCGCCCTTCTCGGGCCGGTGTTCGCGGGCCCCCCGGGCCCGCGGACCGCGTCCTTCACCCTCGGGGTCGGCCACTGGCTCGGTACCGACTTCGTGGGGCGGGACGTGTGGCGGCAGGTGCTGCACGGCGGGCGTCCGGTCGTGCTGACCGCGCTCGCCGCGACCGCGCTGTCCTATCTCGTCGCCCTCCCGGTGGGCCTGGTCTGCGCGCTCACCCACCGACGCTGGCTGGAGGAGCTGCTGATCCGGCCCCTGGACGTCCTGCTCGCCGTGCCCTCGCTGCTGCTGGTCCTGCTCGTCGCCTCGGTACTCTCCCTCGGCGCCGTCGGCCTCGCCCTGCTGGTCGCGCTGGTCAACGTGCCCGACGCGGTCCGTATCGTGCGGGCCACCGCCGCCGAGGCCGCCGCCCGCCCGGCGGTCGAGGCGCTGCGCATGCAGGGCGAGACCTGGTGGCGCATGGCCGTCGGCTACGTCGGGCGCTCCATGCTGCGCACCCTGGCCGCCGACGCCGGCACCCGACTGACCGGCGTGCTGTACCTGGTCGCCACGGCCGCGTTCCTCGGCGTCGGGGTCGCGCCGGACGCCGCCGACTGGGCGGTCATGGTCGACCGTAACCGCACCGGACTGTTCGTCCAGCCATGGGCCGTGGTCGTCCCCGCCGTACTGATCGTCGCCCTGACGATGGGCACCAACCTCCTCTTCGACGCCGCGCTCGCGGGCAGCCGACGGCCCGCACGGGGCCGGGGCGCGAGGACCAGGATCAACCGGAACCGGGCAGGAGAGCCACGTCCGTGAACCACGAGAACGACACCACAGCCCCGGCCGGGCGCCTCGGCTTCGACGCCGGGGCCGTGGGCCTCGACGCCGGGCCCGTCGCCGAGACCCGCGAGCTGCGCGTGGAGATCGACGGCAGGGCGATCGTCGACGGCGTAAACCTCGAGGCCCGGCCCGGCAAGATCACCGCCCTGGTGGGTGCTTCCGGCAGCGGCAAGACCACCACCGGCCTCGCCCTGCTCGGTGAGTACCCGCCCGGCGCGCGGATCGGCGGCGACGTCCGTCTGGCCGCCGGGGGTCTGGTCGGCTACATCCCCCAGCACCCGGCGGCCGTCCTCAACCCCGCCCGCCGCGTCTCCGCCCTCCTGACCGATATCGCCCGCTCCCAGGTACGCCACCTTCCCCGCGGCCGGCGCCGGGAAGCGGCCCGCGAACGCGTCCTACGCGCCCTGGCGGAAGCCCAGCTCCCGGACGGCGAGGCCCTGCTGCGGCGCTACCCGCACCAGCTCTCCGGCGGCCAGCAGCAGCGCGTCGTCCTCGCCCAGGCGCTCCTGCTCGGCGCCCGCGTCATCGTCGCCGACGAGCCCACCACCGGCCAGGACGCCCTGACCAAGAGCCGCATCGTCGACCAACTGGCGGCCGTCGCCGCACGGGGCATCGCCGTCGTGCTGCTCAGCCACGACCTGGACGTGGTCCGCGCTCTCGCCGACGACGTCCTGGTCATGCGCGCCGGAAGGATCGTGGAATCGGGCCCCGCCGAACGCCTATGGAGCGCACCCCGCCATCCGTGGACCCGCGAACTGCTCACCGCACACGCGGATTTCACACCCCCCGGCCCCGCAGGCGGAACCGGGGAGCCGGTCCTGCGGATACACGACCTCATCGCCCGGCACCGCGACGGCGGCGGTACCCACGGCCGACCGACCACGGTGCTGCGCGTCCCAGAAATCGCCCTGCACCCCGGCGCATGTCTGGCCGTCGTCGGCCGCTCGGGCAGCGGAAAGACCACACTCGCCCGCTGCCTGGCCGGACTCCACCGGGACCACGAAGGGGAGATATTCCTCGACGGCACCGCTCTCCCCCGCACGCTGCGCACCCGCGACCGCGCACAACTGGCGGCCGTGCAGTACGTCTTCCAGGACTCGCGCGCCGCCTTCGACGAGCACCGTCCCGTCCTGCACCAGGTCGCCCGCACCGCGATACGCCTGCGCGGCACCGACAAGGACACGGCACGGCAGGAGGCCCTGACCACCCTGACCCGCCTCGGCCTGCCGGAGGAACTGGCCGACAGACATCCCGGTCAGCTCTCCGGCGGCGAACTCCAGCGCGCCGCCCTCGCCCGCGCCCTGCTCGCCCGGCCTCGCGTCCTCATCTGCGACGAGATCACCTCCGGCCTCGACACCATCAACCGCCGCGGCCTCCTGGAGCTTCTCGCCCAGTTGCTGCGTGACCGCGACGACCTTTCGCTGGTCCTCATCACCCATGATCTGGACATCGCGGCCCTCGCCCACCGCATCGCGGTCCTCGACGCCGGAGAACTCGTCGAGCAAGGGACGGCCCCACACGTACTGGCCACACCGGAACACCCCTTCACCATCTCCCTCATGCAGACCACGGCACGCCTGGGAGCAGGAACAAGGCGGTGACCGGTTGCCGAGGGACGCTCGCGACGGGAGGGACGCCCCGGGATACCGCCTGGCTTGGCACACTATTCCTCTGAGCGCTGGAGGGTGCCGTCGGCGTAACGGGGGCCGGTGTTCTCGGGGAGTTCCGGCAGGCGCGGGGCGTGGAGCCAGGCGGTGAACAGCGCGTCGAGAGGCTGTGCGGCGCGGCGCCTTGCGAGAGCGGTGAACTCCTCGGTGGTGACGGTGGCGTGGCGGTACGTGGCCGTCCATTCCCGCAGCACCGCGAAGAAGGTGTCGTCGCCGAGGACCGTACGGAGCGCGTGCAGCGTCAGTGCGCCCCGCTGGTAGACCCGGTCGTCGAACATCCGCGGCATGCCCGGGTCCGCGACCAGCAGGTCCTGCGGCTGATCCGCCAGCTTGGCCCTGGTGCGGGCCGCGATGACGGCGGCGGGGACGCCGCCGGAGACTTCCGACCACAGCCACTCGGCATACTTGGCGAAGCCCTCGTTCAGCCAGATGTGGCGCCAGTCGGCGACGCTCAGACTGTTGCCGAACCACTGGTGGGCCAGCTCATGGGCGACCAGCCGCTCACAGCCGCGGTGCCCGTCGACATGGTTGGCGCCGAAGATGGCGAGCGTCTGTGCCTCGACCGGCACCTCCAGCTCGTCGTCCGTCACCACCACGGCGTACTCGTCGAATGGATACGGGCCGAAGAGGTCCTCGAAGGCGGCCATCATCCGGGGCTGGCGGGCGAAGTCGTGGTCGAAGCGGTCGCGCAGCCGCGGCGGTACCGCCGCCCGCTGGGGCACCGGGCTCACGGCCGCATCGGTCAGCTCGACCAGGTCGTACAGGCCGATCTGGACGGTGGCGAGATAGGTGGACATCGGCGCCGGGTGCTCGTACACCCAGGTCGTGGTGGAGGCGCTGACCGTGCGCGAGTCCAGGGTCCCGGCGGCGACCACCGCGTACGGCGACGGCGCGGTCACCTCGATCCGGTACGACGCCTTGTCGGCCGGGTGGTCGTTGCACGGGAACCAGGACGGCGCGCCGATCGGCTGGCCCGCCACCAGCGCCCCGTCCTCCAGCTGCTCCCAGCCCAGGTCGCCCCAATGCCGGGTCTTCACCGGCCGGGGCACCCCGACGTACCGCACCTCCACGGTGAACGGGGCCCCGGCGGGCAGCGGGCGCGCCGGGCGGATGCGCAGCTTGTCCGCCCGGTGGGTGTAGCGGGCCGCGCGGGCCCCGTCGACCAGCACCCCGTCGACCCGGAACGCGCCGAGGTCGAGGCTGAACCCGGACAGCGGCTCGCCCGCGGCGCCCGGCTCGGCGACCGCCGAGATCCGCGCGCGGCCCGAGAGCCGGCCGGTGTTCGGACGGTAGGTCAGCTCCAGGTCGTAATGGGTCACCCGGTAGCCGCCGTTGCCGTGCTCGGGCAGATAGGAGTCCCCGGACCGGGCCGCCCCGGCGCCGCCGCCGGGCGCGGCCTGCGCCCGGCCGCTCTTGCCCCTGCTCACTTCGCCGTACCCTCCGTCTTCCGCATGTCCTGCGCCTTCTCCGTCTTCCACGCCGCGATCGGGTTGCCGAGCCACCACGTGCCCGCGGGCAGCGTCTCGCCGCGCATCACCAGCGACGCCGGACCCACCGTGGCGCACGTGCCGACCGTGGCGCCCGGCAGCACGATGCCGTGCGGGCCCAGGGTGGCGCCCTCCTCCAGCACCACCTGGTCCATGCGCATGATCCGGTCGTGGAAGAGATGGGTCTGCACCACACACCCCCGGTTCACGCTCGCGCCCGAGCCGATCCGTACCAGATCGGCCTCCGGCAGCCAGTACGTCTCGCACCACACGCCGCGACCGATGCGCGCGCCGAGGCCCCGCAGCCACCAGTTCATCAGCGGTGTACCGGACACGGCCCCGATCAGCCACGGTACGGCCAGCACCTCCACGAAGGTGTCCGCCAGCTCGTTGCGCCACACGAACGAGCTCCACAGCGGGCGTTCGGCTGCCCTGAACCGGCCCACCAGCAGCCACTTGGCCAGCACCGCCACGGCGCACGCGACCAGACCGCCCGCGAGCAGCAGCACCCCGCCGGCCGCCATGGCCGCGGCGAATCCCCACCGTGCGGCGACCGTCCCGAAGGCGGCCAGCACCAGCACCGCGAGCGCCGCACCACCCATCACGGGGACGATCCGGCACAGCTCGACCACGCCGCGGGCCCACTTCAGCCGCCGCGCCGGACGGTACGTACGGCTCTGGTCGCCCTCCTCGGCCGCCCGCGGCAGCTTCATCGGCGGCATCCCGAGCCACGAGCTGCCCGCCTTGGCACCCCTGGGCGCGGCGGACAGCACGCCGACCAGACCGCGCTTGGGCACCGAACTGCCGCCCACGGCCATCCCCGAGTTGCCGAGGAACGCCATCTTGCCGACCCGCGACTCCGCGATCCGCAGCCGGCCGCCGCCCAGTTCGTAGGAGGCGACCATGGTGTCGTCGGCGAGGAACGCGCCGTCGCCGACGGTTGTCATCGACGGCAGGGCCAGCACGGTGGACGCCTCGACCCCGCGCCCGACCTTCATCCCGAGCGCCCGCAGCCACACCGGGGTGAACAGGCTGGCGTACAGCGGGAACAGATGCACCCGCGCCATGTCCATCAACCGCTCGGTGGCCCATGCCTGCCAAGCGATCCGCCCGTGGACGGGATGGTGACCCGCGCGCAGGCCGAGGCCGAGCGTCCGCACCCCAGCCAGGACAAACAGTGCGTAGCAGACCATTCCGATCACCGTCGCAAGCGGCGCGGCGGCCAGCGCGTGGAGCAGCGCTGTGCCCGCGTCGCGGGTGCCCCGCACGAACAGGGTGATGACGGCGAGCGCGGGCAGCAGCGCCAGTGCGGGCAACAGGGTCAGCCCCAGCGAGGTGAGCCCGTACACGAACGCCCAGCGGCGGGTGCGGGCCGGCCGGCCCTCGGGCCGACGGGGCGCCGCCTTGCCGGACTTGGCCGCCGGCACGCCCGCCCAGCGGCGCCCCGCGGGCACCGCACCGGTCACCCCGGACCCCGGGGCGATCTCGGCGCGCTTGCCGATCCGGGCGCCGGGGAAGAGCGTGCTGCGGGCGCCGACCGTGGCGCCCGCGCCGATCCGGATCCGGCCGATCCGCAGCCGGTCGCCGTCCAGCCAGTGGCCGGACAGATCGACCTCGGGCTCGACCGCGCTGCCCTTGCCGAGCTTGAGCATCCCGGTCACCGGCGGCAGCGCGTGCAGATCGACATCGTCGCCGACGCGCACGCCCAGCGCCCTGGCGTAGTGGGTGAGCCAGCTGCCGGACAGGCCGGTGGCACCGCTCAGTTCGGCCAGCCGCTCGGCCGACCACAGCCGCAGGTGGACGCCGCCGCCGCGCGGGTACGTCCCCGGCTTCAGACCCCGCAGCAGCAGCCGCGCACCACCCGCGGCGATCGCGATCCGGGCGGGCGGCGAGACGAAGAGCAGCCAGCCGAGCAGGATCCACCACCAAGAGACGGTGGGCGCGTAGGGGGCGGCACCGCAGAGGTTCAGCACGTTGATGACCGCGGCCGCGGCCACGCCCCAGCGCAGCCCGGCGACCGTCAGCAGCGGCAGCATCAGCAGCGTCTGCGCGACACCGGTACGCCCGGGTACGGGCCGTACGGTGCGCGGGACCGTCGTCTCGCCGCCCGACGCCTCCAGCGTCCGGGCGAGCGCGCCCAGCCGTGGGTTCTGGTAGATGTCGCTGACCGACCCGCTGGGGTAGCGGTCCCGGATCCGCGAGACGAGCTGGGCGGCGGCGAGGCTGCCGCCGCCCGCCGCGAAGAAGTCGGCATCCGGCCCGCTCGCCGGGGTGCCCAGCACCTCGCCCCACAGCTCGGCGAGCCAGCTCTCGGTCTCGGTCAGCTCGTCCGCCGGACCGGCCGTGCCGACACCCGGCAGCGGCCAGGGCAGCGCCGCCCGGTCCACCTTGCCGGAGGTACGGGTGGGCAGCGTGCCGACCACCGCGAGCAGCGGCACCAGCGCGGCGGGCAGCGCCTGCCGCAGCCGGTGCAGCGCGTCCGCCTGGTCGAAGCCGCCGTCCTCCGCCGTGCTCTCCTCGGGTACGACGTAGCCCACCAGCAACTGGTGGCCCGCCTTGGTCGTCCGCACCGCGGCCGCGGCGCCCGCCACGCCCGGCAGCGCCTGCAGCGCGGCGTCCACCTCCCCCAGCTCGATCCGGCGGCCGCCCAGCTTGATCTGTTCGTCGGCTCGGCCGACGAACAGCAGTCCCTCCTCCTCGGCGCGTACCAGGTCACCGCTGCGGTACGCCCGCGACCAGCCCAGCGACGGCAGTGGGGCGTACTTCTCGGCGTCCTTCGCCGGGTCGAGATACCGGGCCAGCCCGACCCCGCCGATCACCAGCTCGCCGACCTCGCCCATGGGCACGGCCGCACCCCGGGAGTTCACGACCGCCAGCTCCCAGCCGTCGAGCGGCAGCCCGATCCGCACCGGGCCCTCGCCGGTCAGCTGCGCGGCGCACGCGACGACAGTGGCCTCGGTCGGACCGTAGGTGTTCCACACCTCGCGGCCCTCGACCGCCATCCGGTCGGCCAGTTCCGGCGGGCACGCCTCGCCGCCGAAGATCAGCAGCCGTACGTCGTCCAGCGCCTCCACCGGCCACAGCGCAGCCAGCGTGGGGACCGTGGAGACCACGGTGATCTCCTGCTCGACCAGCCAGGGGCCGAGGTCGACGCCCGTGCGCACCAGCGACCGGGGCGCGGGCACCAGGCAGGCGCCCCCGCGCCAGGCGAGCCACATCTCTTCGCATGACGCGTCGAAGGCCACCGACAGGCCGGCCAGCACCCGGTCGCCCGGTCCCATGGGCTCATCGGCCAGGAACAGCCCGGCCTCGGCGTCCACGAACGCGGCCGCGCTGCGGTGGGTGACGGCGACGCCCTTGGGCTTGCCGGTCGACCCGGAGGTAAAGATGATCCACGCGTCGTCGCCGGGCCCCGGGCGGCCGGGGACGCCGTGCGGCTCGGCGCGCACCGTCATCTCGAGCCCGTCGCCGAGGACCACGCTCACCCCGGCCTCGGAGAAGACCAGCTCGGCCCGCTCGTCCGGGTCCTCCGCGTCCACCGGCACATAGGCTGCGCCGGCGGCCAGCACGGCAAGGATCCCGACGTACAGGTCGGCGGTCCCGGACGGGACGCGGATGCCCACCCGGTCACCGACACCGAGGCCCGCCTCGACCAGCCGCAGCCGCACCCTCTCCACCTCGGCAAGGAGCGCACGGTAGCTGAGTGCCGCCGTACCGTCGTCGACGGCAGGGGCGTTCGGGTGGCGACGGGCCGTCTCTCCGAGGACGTCCATGAGGGTGCGCTCGGCGTGGGCGCCGCGTCCGGGGAACAGGGCGGGCGGTACCGCGGGCTCCTCCTCGGCGGGTGCCGGCAGCGGGTCGAGCAGTGCTTGGGACTCGTCGATCAGTGCTTGGGACTCGTCTATTACGGCCATCCGGCCTCTCCGCAGTCGGTGGACCGAATGTTCGGCGACACCGCCCGGTCAACCCGGACCATCGGCCTCTGCCATCCGGCTCCACACTGAGCCGGGTCCCGAACACCCGCTCGCGGCTGATGGTTTCCGCGAGGGCGACCACTCGGCGCGGCCGTCCAGCGGCCGGCTCGAATCGCGGGCACCGGTGGCCGGACGGGCATGTTCCGCCCCTCCGGTCGAACCGACGCCCGCATACGCCGAACAGGCAGTTTACCCAGTGTTAACAGGAGCCCGTCGGCTTCCGAGGCGTCGGTGGCCCGAGCCCGTGGCCGCGCGGCACCGTGGCACGCCGTTCCCCACCGCCGTCATCCCTCTCGTATCGTGCCTGGTGGGGGGCGGATTCTCTGGTCTCGCTCGCGGCCCGGCGGCGGCCACCCGACGGGCCCCGACCCTGTGGTCGGTCTCACAGCGGCCGCAGTCCGGGCGGACACGGAATGTTGCGCACGCTCGTGGTCCTTGGCGTTTTGGAAAACCGGCAGCCGCCCCTCGGGCTCGGCCGCGCCGAACAGCACGTCGGCAACGGTGAGCCGTTCGCGGCCTGTGCGACGCGGACCGCGGCCCGTGTGCCGGGGCCGGCGGTGAGGTACCAGTGCGCCCAGCCGGTGTGGACGAGGACCAGGTCGGCGCTTCCCCTCCGACGTGCTCCGCGAGGTCAAGCCGCGGGCCGAGGTCGACGACCGATCGGTGGCCTCGTAGATCCGCGCTGTCGAGCACGGGCTCAAGCGAGCGGCGCGACCGAAGACCACACGCCGAACCACTGCTCGGCGCCGTACGCCTCGAATCGCTCCAGCTCGGTGAACCCGAGCTTCGCCACGAGGCGCATCGAGCGGACGTTGGCGGTCTGGGTGTAGAGCACCACCGGCTCACCGGGAAGCGCGCCCGCAAACCAGTCGAGTGCCGCTGTGCACGCCTCGGTGGCGTACCCGCGTCCCCACGCCTCCGGCAGGAACAGGTAGCCGAGCTCGGTCCCCCCTGCCTCCAGGCGGTTTCCCGGACGCTCGGGGTCTTGCGGGTCGAGCTGGATTGTGCCGATCGTCGCCCCATCGAGCTCGACCACGAAGAAGCCAGGGCGCCGCCCGGGCACCTCGGGCACCGTGCGTTCGAGCTCGGCACGCGGTCGAGGACCACCGAGGTAGGTGCCCACCTCCGGCGAGGCGTTCAGCTCGATGACCGCTGCGCGGTCCCGGGCCTCGGACTCGCGGAGTACGAGCCGCTCGGTCTTTATCGGGGCAGGTGGCCAGGCGAGGGGTCTGAGGTCCGTCACGCCGGTCAAGCTAGCCAGCGGCCCGGCAGCGATCAAGACGCCGACTCGATGGACCCCACCGGCTCAGCAGTCCGCTTCAACCCAGGGCATCGCTCAGCGAGCTGAGGATTCACCCGCTCTCAGAGACCAGGCATACGACACCGCCTTGTGGATACCCCACAACCCGGCGCACCGCCCGCGCGGGAGAAAAATGACACACCTCGGCCGCTTTCTTCGGACACGCGTCCGCCGTCGGGAACATCGTGCAACTATGGCCGGGCGATGCCCGGCTGACCGAGAGGGAAGATCCCCGCTCCCCTCGTCGTTGCCACCTCGCATAAGCATTCGATGCGCATGACAGGAGTGGAACACCGTATGCCCAGCCCTTCCACCACCCAGCCCACCGCCCAGATCGGCGTCACCGGGCTCGCCGTCATGGGCAGCAACCTCGCCCGCAACTTCGCCCGGCACGGGCACACCGTCGCTCTCCACAACCGCACGTTCGCCAAGACCAAGGCGCTGATGGAGGAGCACGGCCACGAGGGGAGCTTCGTGCCGGCCGAGAGCGCGGCGGAGTTTGTCGCAGCCCTGCAGCGGCCCCGGCGGCTCGTCATCATGGTCAAGGCGGGTGCGCCCACCGACGCCGTCATCGAGGAGTTCGCACCCCTCCTCGAAGAGGGCGATGTGATCATCGACGGGGGCAACGCCCACTTCGATGACACCCGGCGCCGGGAGAAGTCCCTGCGCGAGCGCGGGCTGCACTTCGTGGGCACCGGCATCTCCGGCGGCGAGGAGGGCGCGCTCAACGGGCCCAGCATCATGCCCGGCGGATCGGTGGAATCCTACAAGTCCCTCGGGCCGCTGCTGGAGAGCATCTCCGCCAAGGTGGACGGCGTCCCCTGCTGCACCCACATCGGCCCGGACGGCGCCGGCCACTTCGTGAAGATGGTCCACAACGGCATCGAGTACGCGGACATGCAGCTCATCGCGGAGTCCTACGACCTGCTGCGGCGGGCGCTGGGCATGACGCCGAGTGAGATCGCGGAGGTCTTCCGCACCTGGAACGGCGGCCGGCTCGAGTCGTATCTGATCGAGATCACCGCCGAGGTGCTCGGGCACACCGACGCCGCCACCGGCAAGCCGTTCGTGGACGTGGTGCAGGACCAGGCCGAGCAGAAGGGCACCGGCCGCTGGACCGTCCAGACCGCGCTGGACCTGGGCGTGCCGGTGAGCGGGATCGCCGAGGCGGTGTTCGCCCGTTCGCTGTCCGGCCACGCGGATCTGCGGGACGCCTCGCAGGGGCTGCCGGGGCCGTCCGGCAAGAAGCTCACGGGCGAGGCGGCGGAGCGGTTCGCCGACGATGTCGAGCAGGCGCTGTACGCCTCGAAGATCGTGGCGTACGCGCAGGGCATCCACCAGATCGAGGCGGGCAGCCAGGAGTACGGCTGGGACATCGACCCGGGGGCGGTCGCGAAGATCTGGCGCGGCGGCTGCATCATCCGGGCGCGGTTCCTGAACCGGATCACCGAGGCGTACGCCAAGGACCGCAAGCCCGTCACGCTGCTGACCGACGACCACTTCGCGGAGGCGCTGGGCGCGGCGCAGGACGCGTGGCGGCGAGTGGTGTCCACCTCGGTCGAGCTGGGCGTGCCGGCGCCGGGCTTCTCGGCGGCGCTGGCGTACTACGACGCGCTGCGCTCGGAGCGGCTGCCCGCCGCGCTGGTCCAGGGGCAGCGGGACTTCTTCGGCGCGCACACCTACCGGCGGGTGGACCGCGAGGGTTCGTTCCACACGATGTGGGGCGCCGACCGCGACGAGCGTACGGTCTGACGTCGCGACGGCACGAGGGCCGTGTCCCCGCGCCGGGTTCCGGCGGGGACACGGCCCTCGTGCCGTTGTGTGCCACGACCGTCGTGCCGTTGTGTGCCGCGGCCCTCGTGCCGTTGTGCCACGACCCGGCCCTCGTGCCGTTGTATGCCGCAGCCGCGCCCGCCGTGCGACTGTGCCACGGCCCTCGTGCCGTCGCGCCGCCGCCGCGTCGTCAGGGCGTGTAGCGGCGGAAGGCGGGCACCGCGGCGGCCAGCCCGAGCGTGCTGACGGCCACCAGCAGCCCGCCCGCGGCGACCGCCGCGCGGGCCCCGAGGAGGGAGCCCGCGGTGCCGTGCAGCAGGTCGGCGATGCGCGGGCCGCCCGCCACCACCACGGTGAACACGCCCTGCATCCGGCCGCGCATGTCGTCGGTGGCGGCCGACTGGAGGATCGCCCCGCGGAAGACCATCGAGACCATGTCGGCGACGCCCGCGAGGGCGAGGAAGGCCACCGCCCACCACAGGTTCGGGCTGAGCCCGAACCCGGCGATGGCCACGCCCCAGGCCACTACGGCGGCGATGACCATCAGGCCGTGGCGGCGGGCGCGGGAGAAGGTGCCGGACAGCAGACCGCCGGCCACCGCGCCGATCGGGATCGCCGCGAAGAGCAGGCCGAGCGCGAACCCCTCCCCCCAGGGCGCGTAGGTGTGCGAGGCGAGCTGGGGGAAGAGCGCGCGGGGCATGCCGAAGACCATGGCGATGATGTCCGCGAGGAAGGACATCAGCAGGATGCGGTGGGCGGCGATGTACCGGAAGCCCTCGACCACATCGCGCCATCCGGCCCGCCGGCCCCCGCCCGCGGCGCCCTGGGTGAGGGGCGGGAGGGACGGCAGCCGCCAGACGGCCCACAGGGTGATGCACAGCGCCACGGCGTCGAGGAGATAGAGCGTGGGCAGGCCGAGGACGGGGATCAGGGCGCCCGCGAGCAGCGGGCCGATGATCATGCCCGTCTGGGCGACGGTGGACTGCAGGGCGCCCGCGGCGGGCAGTTCGTCGGCCGGGACGAGACGGGCGACGGAGGCGCTGCGGGCCGGGGAGTTCATGCCGAAGAAGCCCTGCTGGGCGGCGAGCAGCACCATGAGCACCGCCACCGAGTCCAGACCGGCGAAGGACTGCGCCCAGAACAGCAGCGAGGTGACGGCGATGCCCACGTTGGTGACGAGCATCAGGGTGCGCCGGTCCATCCGGTCGGCGACCACCCCGCCCCACAGCGCGAAGACCACCAGCGGGAGGAGTCCCGCGAAGCTGGCGTAGCCGACCCACGCCGATGAGCCGGTGATGTCGTAGATCTGCTTGGGGACGGCCACGGCGGTGAGCTGGCTGCCGACAGCGGTGACGGTGGTGGAGGTCCACAGCCGTCGGAAGGGGCGGTGGCGCAGCGGCCGGGTGTCCATCACCCAGCGGCGCCAGCCGGGTTTCGGCGGCGGGGCGGGGGCGCCGTCCCCGGCTCCGGGGGGCGTGTCGTCGTCCCGGGCGGTGGGTTCTATCTCGTCGTCGCTGCTTCTGGCGGTCTCCACGGCTGGTTCGATTCCTCCTACATCCATTCGGGCCGGGAACCATTGTGACGACCCCCGGCCCGCGCCGTGGCCCCGGCTCAGTCTCCGGCCGCCGGCCGCATCGACCGCCGGCCGTGGATGCTGCCGCTCAGGGAGGTCAGCCGGGTGCCGCTGCCGCCCCCGCGGTCGGCGATGATCTCGGCCGCGATGCTGATCGCGGTCTCCTCCGGGGTACGGGCGCCGAGGTCCAGGCCGATCGGCGAGGCGAGCCGGGTCAGCGCCTCCTCGCCGAGACCGGTGGCGCGCAGTCGGCGCAGCCGGTCGTCGTGGGTGCGGCGGGAGCCCATGGCGCCGACGTAGGCCAGCGGCAGGCGCAGGGCGACGTCCAGCAGCGGCACATCGAATTTCGGGTCGTGGGTGAGGACACAGACCACCGTGCGTTCGTCGATCCGGCCCGCCTCCGCCTCGGTGCGCAGGTAGCGGTGCGGCCAGTCGGTCACCACCTCATGCGCATCGGGGAAGCGGCGCGCGGTGGCGAAGACCGGCCGGGCGTCGCACACGGTGACGTGGTAGCCGAGGTACGCGCCGATCCGGGCCATGGCCGCCGCGAAGTCGACGGCGCCGAAGACCAGCATCCTCGGCGGGGTGGCGTGGACGGAGACGAACAGGGTGAGCTCCTCGTCCATGCGCGTGCCGTCGTAGCCGTAGCGCAGGGTTTCGGTGCGCCCGCCGGCCAGCAGTCCGCGCGCGTCCTCGGTGATGGCCGCGTCCAGCCGTCCGGAGCCGAGGGATCCCGAGGTGCTCTCGGGCCGTACGACCAGCCGGCGTCCCAGCCGCCCCTCCGGGTCGGGCCCGTCGACGGCCACGCAGATCACCTCGGCCACCGGCTCCCCGGCGGCCACCGCAGTGGCCACCTCGCCCAGTTCGGGGAAGCCTTCGGGGTCGACCCGCTCCACATACACATCGATGATTCCGCCGCAGGTCAGCCCGACCGCGAAGGCGTCGTCGTCGCTGACGCCGTAGCGCTCCAGCGCGGGCGTGCCGCTGTCGGTCACCTCCTGGGCCAGTTCGTAGACGGCGCCCTCGACGCAGCCGCCGGAGACGCTGCCGATCGCGGCGCCATCGGGCCCGACCAGCATGCTCGTCCCGGGCGGCAGCGGGGAGGAGTGCCAGGTCGCCACCACCGTGGCACGGGCGAACGGCTCGCCCTCGCCCCACCATCGGTGCATCTGCGCTACGACGTCTCGCATGGAATCCAAATCTCCTCGCCGACCCATGTAAGAGGTTGATACATTCAATGTATGAGCCTCTCACATCACTCACCGAGTAGCGACATCATCTTGCGGATCAACGGCACGTCCCACCCGATGACCATCGACAACCGGACGACCCTGCTCGATGTGTTGCGCGAGCGGCTGGGGCTCACGGGCACCAAGAAGGGCTGCGACCACGGTCAGTGCGGGGCCTGCACGGTGCTGGTCGACGGTGAGCGGGTGAACAGCTGCCTGGTGTTCGCGGTGACCGCCGAGGAGCGCGAGATCGTCTCCATCGAGGGCGTGGCGGCGCTGTCGGACGGCGGGGAACTGCACCCGGTGCAGCGCGCCTTCCTCGACCACGACGGGCTGCAGTGCGGCTATTGCACCCCGGGCCAGATCTGTTCCGCCATCGGGGCGCTGGGCGAGGCCGGGCGCGGCTGGCCCAGCCATGTCACCGAGGACACCGCCGCCGGGGTGGCCGATGTCTCGGAGCTGGACGCGCGGGAGGTGCGCGAGCGCATGAGCGGCAATCTGTGCCGCTGCGGTGCGTACAACGGCATCGTGGAGGCCGTGCTCGAGGCCGCGGGCACCCAGGGCGCCCAGGACACTGCCACGGTCGGAGGCGCCCGGTGAAGGAGTTCGCCTACGCCCGCGCGGGCGACGCCGACGAGGCGGCCGCGCTGATCGCCGAGCGCCCCGATGCCACCTATCTCGGCGGGGGCACCAATCTGGTGGATCTGATGAAGCTCGGCGTCACCGGCCCCGGGCTGCTCATCGACGTCTCCCGGCTGCCGTACGACCGCATCGAGCACCGCGACGACGGCTCCGTACTCATCGGCGCCACCGTGCGCAACGGCGCTCTGGCGGGCGATCCGGGCATCCGCGAGCGCTTCCCGCTGCTGTCCCAGGCACTGCTGGCCGGGGCGTCCGGGCAGTTGCGCACGGTGGCCACGGTGGGCGGCAATCTGCTGCAACGCACCCGTTGCGGGTACTTCCAGGATGTGACCAAGCCATGCAACAAGCGCGAACCGGGCACCGGGTGTCCGGCGATCCAGGGCGCGCACCGCGATCTGGCCGTGCTGGGCACCTCCGACCAGTGCGTGGCCTCCCACCCCTCCGACATGGCGGTGGCGCTGGTGGCGCTCGATGCGGTGGCGCATCTGCGGTCCGTGGACGGCGGCTCGCGCACCGTTCCGGTGGCGGAGCTGTATCTGCTGCCCGGCGACACACCGCACCGGGAGACCGTCCTGGACCACGGCGACCTCATCACCGCCGTGGAGCTGCCCCCGCCGCCGCACGGTGCCCGGATGCGCTACCGCAAGGTGCGGGACCGCTGGTCGTACGCCTTCGCGCTGGTGAGCGCCGCCACCGCGGTGTCCGTGGCCGAGGACGGCTCGCTCCGGGACGTACGGATCGCGCTCGGCGGGGTGGCACCCCGGCCGTGGCGGGCCCGGATCGCCGAGGAGCGGCTGCGCGGCGGCCGGCCGGACGAGGAGACGCTGCGGGAGGCGGCCCGGGCCGAGCTGGCCGAGGCGCGGCCGCTGCCGGACAACGCCTTCAAGGTCGACCTGGCCATTGATCTGATCGTCGCGGGCGTCCGCGACCTCGTCGCGAGGAAGGATCGCGCATGACCACCGTCGAGCGATGCGTCGGCGCCCCGATGACCCGGGTCGACGGCCTGGACAAGGTGACCGGCGCGGCGCGCTACGCCTATGAGTACCCCACTCAGGGCGTCAGCTACGTGTGGCCGGTGCAGGCGACCGTCGCCCGCGGCCGGGTGACGGAGGTGGACCCCGCCCCGGCGCTGGCCCTGCCCGGTGTGCTGACGGTGCTCGACCACACCAACGCCCCGCGGCTGAACGCCGAGGCACAGGCGAGCGCGGACCTCTTCGTGCTGCAGTCCCCTCAGGTGGCCTACCACGGCCAGATGGTGGCCGCCGTGGTGGCCACCTCGCTGGAGGCGGCGCGCGAGGGTGCGGCGGCGGTCCGGGTGAGCTATGAGCGGGAGCCGCACGATGTGGTGCTGCGCGCCGACGACGAGCGGCTGGAGATCGCCGAGACGGTGACCGACGGCAGCCCTGGCCTGGTCGAGCGCGGTGACGCCGACGCGGCGTGGGCCGCCGCTCCGGTGTGGGTGGACGAGACGTACACCACCCCGGTCGAGCATGTGAGCCCGATGGAGCCGCATGCCACCATCGCGGTGTGGGACGAGGAGCGGCTGACGCTGTTCAACTCCGACCAGGGCCCGTACATGAGCGCGCAGCTGCTGTCCGCGCTGTTCGGGATCGAGCTGAGTGCGGTGGAGGTCGTCGCCGAGAACATCGGCGGGGGCTTCGGGTCCAAGGGCATTCCGCGATCGCCGACGGTGCTGGCGGCGCTGGCCGCGCGGGCCGTCGGACGGCCGGTGAAGATCGCCCTGACCCGGCAGCAGATGTTCCAGCTGATCCCCTACCGCTCCCCCACGATCCAGCGGGTGCGGCTGGGGGCCGGACGCGATGGCCGGCTGACGGTGATCCAGCACGACTCGGTGCAGCAGCGCGCGGCCCTGGTGCCGTTCGCCGACCAGACGGTGTCCTCGACGCGGATGATGTACGCGGCGCCCAACGCCCGTACGACGGTGAAGGTGGCGCCGCTGGATGTGATGACGCCCGCCTGGTTCCGCGCGCCCGGCCACACGCCGGGGATGTTCGCGCTGGAGTCGGCCGTCGACGAACTGGCCGAGGCGCTGGGCATGGACCCGATCGAGCTGCGGATCCGCAACGAGCCGGAGAACGACCCGGAGAGCGGTAAGCCGTTCAGCAGCCGCAACCTGGTCGCCTGCCTGCGCGAGGGCGCGGCGCGCTTCGGCTGGGAACACCGCGATCCGACACCGGGGATCCGGCGCGAGGGGCGCTGGCTGGTCGGCACCGGTGTGGCCGCATCGCACCACCCGGACTACACGTTCCCCTCCTCCGCGGTGGCGCGCGCCGAGGAGGACGGGACGTTCCGGGTGCGCATCGGCGCGGCCGACCTCGGCACGGGTGCCCGCACCGCCCTCACCCAGGTGGCGGCGGACGCGCTGGGCATTCCGGTGTCGCTGCTGCGGCTGGAGATCGGCCGCGCGTCGCTGGGCATGGCGCCGTTCGCGGGCGGTTCACTGGGCACCGCCTCCTGGGGCTGGGCGGTGGACAAGGCGTGCCGTGCGCTGCTGAAGGAGCTGGACGTCTACGGAGGGGTGGTCCCGGACGGCGGTCTCGAGGTGGTGGCCGACACCACCGAGGACCTGGGGCAGCGGGCGGATCTGTCGCGGCACACCTTCGGGGCGCAGTTCGCCCAGGTGCGGGTGGACGCCGACACCGGTGAGATCCGGGTGGACCGGATGCTGGGCGTGTTCGCGGCCGGGCGGATCGTCAATCCGCACACCGCGCGCTCGCAGTTCCTGGGAGCCATGACGATGGGTCTGTCGATGGCGCTGCTGGAGATCGGCGAGGTCGATCCGGTCTTCGGCGACTTCGCCAACCATGACTTCGCGGGCTATCACATCGCCGCCCACGCCGATGTCCCGCGGCTGGACGTGGTGTGCCTGGAGGAAACTGACAACACCTCCAACCCGGTGGGTGCCAAGGGCATCGGCGAACTGGGCATCGTGGGCGCGGCGGCGGCCATCGGCAACGCCTTCCACCATGCCACCGGAGAACGGGTGCGGGATCTGCCGATCCGCATCGAGCGCTCGCGGGAGGCGCTGCGGGCGGCCAGGTCCGCCGAAAAGCGCAGGCCAGGGGCGGGCGAGCCGGAACCTCGGGTCGGGTAGGGTCACCCGAATGGCACCCACCCCCAAGGGACGCGCCACCTACCACCACGGCGACCTGGCCGCCGCGCTGGTGGCGGTAAGCCTGGAGATCATCGACGAGGTCGGGGTGCGCGGCTTCTCCGTCGCGGAGGCCGCGCGCCGCACCTGTGTCAGCCCCGGTGCCCCGTACCGCCACTTCGCCGACCGTGACGCGCTGCTCGCGGCCGCCGCGCTGGAGGTCTCGCGGCGGCTGCGGGCCATCTACCTGGAGACCGCGGCCGAGACCGGGTCCGCTCAGGAGCGGCTGGCGACGGTGGCGGGCAGCTTCGTGCGCGCGGCCGCCCGTTACCGCGGCGGGCTGGACATCCTGTTCGCCCCGGGGTTGCGGGCCACCCATCCGGAGCTACGGGACAGCACCAGGGAGTTCGTCGATCTGCTGCTGCCGAGCGCCTTCGAGGTGATCGCTCCGGGCGAGGGACCGGCGACGGCCGTGGCGCTGCTCGACGCGCTGCACGCACTCGCCCGGGGGTATGTCGCCCAATTGCTGGAAGGGAAGTTCGGCGATCCGGATGACGTGGTCGAGGGGGTCGCCACCCGTGCGACCCAGGCCGCGCGGGCGCTGGTGGCGGGCTACGGCGTGCCTTCGGGGCCCGTCGGCGAGGTGGCACGGGACCGCTGACGGAGGGACAGAATTTCCCGTTCCGCTTCACGTTCTTCGTTCGGCGCGCATACCGTCGATGCGGAACGGATCGGAGGAACAGATGTCCCTGAAATCCGGTAAGGGCGCCCACCGGGCGCCTTCGCGTCTGCGCTCGCCGCATGCCATCGGCGCACTGGGGGTGGCGGTCACCGCCGCCGTCCTCGCCACCCTCGTCCCGGCCACGGCCTCGACGACCGACCCCGACCACGACGCCGGTACCGACCCGGCCCCCGCATCGTCCGTCCCGCACCCCGAGCGGGACTGGATGGGCTCGACGATCGCCCGCCACGAGAAGGCCGACCCCGGCGCCTCACCCAGGGCCACCAGAGCGGCCGCGGCCTCCGTGGAGGGTGTGGACGTCAGCGACCATCAGGGTTCGGTCGACTGGGCGGCCCTGTGGGACGACAACGTCCGATTCGCCTATGTGAAGGCCACCGAGAGCACGACCTACAAGAACCCCTCGTTCTCCGCGCAGTACAACGGCTCCTTCCAGCAGGGCATGATCCGCGGCGCCTACCACTTCGCCCTGCCGGATCGTTCCAGCGGCACCCGCCAGGCCGACTTCTTCGTGAGCAACGGAGGCGACTGGTCGGACGACGGCAAGACGCTGCCGCCCGTCCTGGACCTCGAGTACAACCCGTACGGAGCAACCTGCTACGGCCTGACCGCATCCCAGATCGTGGACTGGATCGGCGACTTCACGGCGCGGGTCAAGGAGCGCACCGGACGCCAGCCGGTGATCTACACGGCCACCGGCTGGTGGAAGACGTGCACCGGGAACAGCGCCGCCTTCGCCGGGCGGAACCCCCTGTGGCTGGCGCGGTACGCCGCCACCCCCGGGGCCCTGCCGGCCGGCTGGGAGACCCACACCCTGTGGCAGTACACCTCCACCGGTCCGCTGGTGGGCGACCACAACAGGTTCAACGGGAGCCTGGCGGGCCTCAAGGCGCTGGCCACGGGGTGAGGCGGCGGCGCTCAGCCGCCGAGCACACCGCCGAGCACTCCGCCGAGCGTGTCCCCGACACCGTCCACCAGGCCGCCCACCAGACCCTTGCCGTGGTGACCGCCCTCGCCGGGGGTGGACTGCGGCGGCTGGCTGGGCTGCTGCGAGGGGGTGGTCGGATCGGCGCTCGGGGTCGTCTCGCCCGGCGAGGAGGGCTCCGAGGGGACCTGGTCGTCCCGCTGCGCCGGGGTGGGGGCCGCGTGGGTGGTCGCGGCCTTGGAGGGTGCCGCGTCGGGGGTGGCCGGGGTGGTGGGCCGCTGCGCGCCGGCGCCCCGGTCCGTCGCCCCGCCACCGGGAGTGGCGGCGTCGGTGTCGTCGGAGATCAGCTTCGGCTTCGTGGACTCGCTGGGCGAGACATGGCTCTGCGAGGGCGAGTGGTCGACGGCGGGGTCGATGTGCGGCGCCTGCTCCTGCTGTGTGTTCACATCGGAGCGGGCCTGCGCGGACTTGTCACCGCCGGCCGTCGAGTGGAGGCCGAAGGCTATGGTTCCGGCCACTCCGAGGGCGGTAGCCGCCTTGAGCGTCGTGGTACGCGCCTGCTGAGCGGCGGTCGGTCGGCTGTGTCGACCCATTTCGCTGATCTCCCCGTTATGGCATGGGTTGGGTGCAGTGCACCGGAAGGCCCGGTTCCGAGAGGAACTGATGTCCGACGCACACGTGTTACAGAGTAAAGAATGAGCCAGATGATAACCACGGCCCCCCGGTGTACGGCCACCCGTACACCGGGGAACGTTTGTCCATGGCTAGCGCGCGGCCTCCGGATAGAAGTCGCGTGAACGGCCCTTGCCGTCCTTGAGCCTGCCGAGCAGGCTCGCCGGGTACTCGATGAGCCAGTAGCTCACCGCGGCGGCGGCCACGGCCACCACCAGCACGATGACCACGGCCAGCGGGAAGCCCGCCTGGCCGTCGGGGGGCAGCAGCCCGGCGTTGTACAGGCCCAGCATGATCGGCTCATGCCAGACGAAGAGGCTGTAGCTGGCCAGCCCGGCGCCGGTGAGCCAGCGGGCCGTGAGCCACGTGTGCCACCGCCCCTGCCGCCGCACATGGATGGTGCTGTACAGCAGCACCGTCCACAGCAGGGCGGACAGCGGATGGTAGAAGGTGGTGGGGAAGTCCTCCGCCTCCGTACCGGACCAGGACAGCAGATACAGCCCCAGGAGCGCGGCCACCCGCAGCGGGATCGCCACCTTCGCGTGGAGCCGGCCCCGGTCGCCGAGGGCGATCATCATCACGGCCAGGCCCATGCCCGCCGCGAACCCGCCGAAGCGGGCCTGCGGTCCGAAGTACACCGGCCATTCGGTGTGCGGGATCTCCAGCACATAGCGGGCGACCGCGATCCAGATGAACGGCCCGATGTACAGCAGGGCACATCCGGCGGCGCACACCGCCACCCGGGAGGCCCGCCGGCGCAGCGGACGGCACGCGCGGGCGGCCAGGGGGCCGAGTCCCACCAGCGCCAGATAGAACATGATTTCCAGTGACAACGACCAGGTGGGGCCGATGGTGTAGAAGATCTGCTCCTGGTCGAAGACCTGGGTGAAGGTGAGATGGTGCACCAGATCGGACCACTCGCCGGGCAGGGTGGGGTTGCGGGTGGCCCAGACGCACAGGACCGCCAGGAAGTACAGCGGGATGATCCGGATGGCGCGCCGGAAGAGGAACACCCGGCCGGGGCGGGTCGAGCCCCCGTCGATCGCCGCCCGTGCGTAGGACAGCGTCAGCAGATACGCGGACAGGACGAAGAAGAAGTCGATGACCTCCAGCGACACCAGCGCGTTCGCGTACCGGTTGGGCACCGGTGAGTGGGCGCCGTCCCGGTCGTAGGTGAAGTACTGCTGCCAGACATGGAAGACGACCGTGAGGAGCGCCGCCATTCCCCGGAAGCCCTGGATCTCCGCGTTCCGCCGGTTGCGGGAGGGAGCGCCCTTGGCGGGCGTGCCGTTGACCGGCCGGCGAACGGTGGCGGGCGCGGTGGTGAGGGTCGTGGACACCGTGCTCATGTCCGCTTCACCGCCTTCTCGCCGGGCCGCGGGGTGACCCGCCACTGGCGGTCCCGCAGCACCTCCTTGAGGAGCGACTGACGGGCCACGATGTTCTTGAAGTGGCTGTAGAAGAAGGTGGACACCAGCAGATAGCGCCAGAACCACGCCCTGCGGCGGCGCAGTTCGGGCACCGCGAGCCGCCATGCGAACAGCGCCTGGACCAGCCCGGCGGAGAGGGTGAACAAGGTGGCCAGCAGGCAGACCGGCACGGCCCAGTCGAGCTGGTCCACTCCGCCCGCCCGCCACGCCGAGTACAGCAGCACGGGCAGGATCTGCAGGGTCAGCCACGGCTGGATCTCGCGCCAGCCCAGCAGCACCAGCAGCCCCGCCTTCTGGCGGGCGGTGAAGGCCGGGGAGCGCAGTCCGCGCCACAGGTACTTCAGCGACACCTGGAGCCAGCCCTGGGCCCAGCGCGACCGCTGGTTCCACAGCGCCTTGAGGGTGGTGGGCGCCAGTTCGCGCGAGATGAGCGTGCGGTCGGTGGCGATCCGGGCGCCCTCGTGCAGGGCGCGCATCGAGGAGTCGATGTCCTCGGTGAGCATCGTGCCGTGCATCCGGGTCCTGGCGAGCAGATCGGTGCGCCAGAAGCCGTTGGAGCCGCCGAAGACGCCGAAGGTGTAGAGCCGGGTCCGGCCGGGGTGGCTGACGGCGTAGATGGCCTCGAACTCCACGCCCACCAGCTTGGAGACCCAGGAGCTCTCGCCGTTGCGGATCACACAGTGGCCCTGGACCACGTCGTAGCCATGGGAGAGCCAGTGCCAGGCGTGCTGGAAGGCGTCGGGCACCGGGTGGTGGTCGGCGTCGAAGATGCCGACGAACTCACCGCGCACCCGGGTGACGGCGGCGTTGACGTTCTGCGCCTTGGAGGTGCTGCCCGCCACCGGCATCAGCACCAGCCGCGGGTCGCGGCGGGCCATCTCCCGCAGGGTCTCCTCGACGGGCATGGGGTGCGGCGTGTTGTACGCGAGCACAATCTCCAGCTCGTTGGGGTAGTCCAGGCGCAGAAAGGACTCGATGGTGTCGACGATGGTCGCGGCCTCATTGGGCAGATAGGCGGCGATGACGGCGCTGGCCGGCGGATACGGCTGTGCGGGCTGTTCGGGCCGGGGTTTGGCGTCGAGCGAGAAGAGGCACTCCAGCACGATCATCGCGGCGGAGAGCACCAGTCCGGACACCACGACCCAGTAGGCGGCCGAGCCGACGTCCCAGCCCAGCTCGTACATCTGCTGGTAGAAGACGAAGGGGATGCCCACGCCGAAGAGAAGCACCAGGATGGGCGAGAGTGCCGACAGCAGGGTGCGGAGCGCGGTGGCCAGCGGACGGCGACGGCGGCGGTGGCTGCCGCGCATCCACGCCGCGTACTTGACCGGTCGCAGATCCCGGTGGCGGATCGATTCCTCGACCGCGTTGCGGGAGTTGGCGACGGCCTGGGCGCGGTCCGGGCAGTCGGCCAGCGGGGTCCATCCGATCGCCGGGGTCAGCCGTACGTTCTCATCGGCGACCACGAAGCGGGTCCCGGCCACGGCGTTGGCGAACTTCTGCAGTTCACCGCGCGCGGTGTCCTCGTCCACACCGGGCATCAGCATCAGCAGGTGGCCGTCGTCGTCCCAGCCGAGCCGGTCGCAGACACCGCCCAGCTTCTCCGCCACTCCGGCGAGACGTTCGGCGACCTCACGGCGCACCCGCGGCCCGAGCCGGGCTTCGAGGGCGGCTATCTCGGCGACGCCGACCATGGCGACGACACCACCGACGCGGCTGTCGTCGACCCGCTTGAGTTCCCGGTCGAGTTCGCCCAGGAAGTGGGGCTGGGAGTACAGGCCGGTGCGCGGGTCGAGGAGCAGGTTCTCGACGGGGACCGGGACCCGGCGCAGCTTGGCCTCGATCCGGGCGGAGAGCTCGACGGGGTCGGAGCTGTCCGGCAGGCAGTCGTCGGCGCCGCCGCGCAGCATGTCGGCGACGCCGACGGGGCCGGGGTCGGAAGTGACCATGAGCAGGGGCAGCGCCCGTCCCGCGGGCACGGCGCGGACCTCGCGTATCAGGTCCAGCCCGTCGTGGGCGTCGTCCAGGGCGACGATCGCGTCCGGAGGGGATTGCCGCATCTGACGGCTGACGTCGCCGGGCTCCGCATGGCTCACCTCATGCCCGGTCGAGACGAGTGTCCGGGTCAGCTGATCGAGTCTGGGGCCCGGTGTGCCGACCGCCAGCACATGCCCGCTCGGTCCCGCCACATCGCCGCGAGCGGCGGGCACGGGTTGCTGGTATTCGCGTGATCGTGGGTGGTGCGAAGTAAGCACCTGAGGGGTTCCTTTCTGAAAGACATGCGTCACCGAACGGGCCGTGGGCGCGCGGACGTTCCGGCCGGGGTCAGGGCAGACCGCGTGGCCCGCGGGCATGCGTGCATGGGCATGCGCCTACGGGCAGGCCGGAGTATGGCGTCGCCGGGAAGGCCGGGGCGATCCGCCGTTCGGTGAGTGGTGAGAGGCGGCTACGCCGCGACCGTGGCCGATCCGCGCGGGGAGAGGTGAGGTCTCCGGCGGGGTCTCGGGCAGACGGACGTGACGGCGGCGGGGGTCACGCGAACGTGCTCCAGCGAATTGCGCATAAGGTCCCATCCTGTTCGGATCGTGGGGGGCGGACCGAACGTCACCAGTGCGGGTTGACCGATCTTTTGGGCTGACCGGTCGGAATCCTAAGTCTCATCGATCACTACGGAACCACACAACACATCGAAGTAACACTCTCATTAACCGATGAGAGAGTTCCGCGTTCCGACGGGCCGATCGCCACCGGTCTCAACTTGCCTACGGCGCGGGGGTGTCGGAGCCCTGTCGGTACGGCGTCGGCGGGGCGTCGGTACGTCATCGACCCGGCATCGGCCACGTCGGTGTGGTGTCGGTACCTCCGGCCAGTCTTTTTCCAGGCACCACATTCGGTGGTTGAATTCGGAAGGGACAACACCATGCGCAATACCCGGGTCCTGATTTCCGGCGCCAGTATCGCCGGGCCCGCCCTCGCCTACTGGCTGGACCGCTATGGCTGCCAGGTCACCGTGGTGGAGCGCGCCGCGGGGCCGCGCCCGGGCGGACAGGCGATCGACGTACGAGGCCCGGCGCTGGAAGTGTGCGCGCGTATGGGTGTGCTGGAGGAGATCCGGACACACCGCACCGGGCTGCGCGGCATGTCGATGGTCGACGGCGACGGAAAGGAGCTGTTCAGCACCACCGAGCGCACCGCGAGTGGCGGACAGCTCGACAGCCCCGACGTGGAGATTCTCCGGGACGATCTGTCCTCGGTTCTGCTGGCCGCGGGCGGCGACGGGATCGAGTACCTCTTCAACGATTCGATCGCCTCGCTCGCCCAGGGCCCCGATGAGGTGGCGGTCACCTTCCACCGGGGCGGTTCGCGCGCCTTCGACATCGTGGTGGCGGCCGACGGGGTGCACTCCTCAACCCGGGCGCTGGTCTTCGGCCCGGAGGAGAAATTCCTTCACCATATGGGGGGCTATCTGGGCGTGTGGACGGTGCCGAACTATCTGGGCCTCGACCGCTGGGAGGTCATCTACCAGATGCCCGGCGACGTCTGGGGCGGCATGGTGATGAGTGTCCGCGAGAACACCGAGGCCCGGGTCTACATCGGCATCGACTCGGACGAACCGCCCGCCGAACTGCTCGGCTCCCGGACCGTCTCGGATCAGAAGCGGCTGGTGGCCGAGCGGTACCGGGACGCGCGCTGGGAGATGCCACGGCTGCTGGAGTACATGTGGGGGGCGCCCGACTTCCACCTCGACGTGGCGGCCCAGATCCATATGGACTCCTGGTCCCGTGGCCGGGTGACCCTGGTCGGCGACGCCGGTTACTGCGGCTCGCCGATGTCCGGGCAGAGCACCAGCGTGGCCATGGTCGGCGCCTATGTCCTGGCGGGCGAGCTCAAGGCCGCGGGCGGCGACCACACCGCGGCCTTCGCCGCCTACGAGCGCGAGCTGCGGGGCTATGCGGTGGCCAACCAGCAGCTCGCGCTGGACAACAAGGCGCGGAAGGACGCGGAGACCACATCGCGCGGGCAGGAGCCCGACACCAACCCGACCGATATCGGTGACGGCTTCTACGAGGTGGTCAACTCCTACACCCTCAAGGACTACTGACCGGGCCGCCCGACGGCCGTGGCCGTGGCCTCGTGGCCTCGTGGCCTCGTGGCCGTCTAGGACACCACGTCCTTGCGGCCGAAGCCACGGAAGGCGAACGCGAGGAACACCAGCGCGTAGGCGACGGACACCGAGACGCCCTTCACCATTCCGCCCCACTCCATATGGGGCTGGAGCGCGTCCGCCCACGCGAACTGCCAGTGCGCGGGCAGGAAGTCGCGCCAGGAGCCGAGCGCCGTGACCGCGTCCAGCACATTGCCCACGATGGTGAGCCCCACCGCGCCGCCCACCGCGCCCAGCGGCGCGTCGGTGACGGTCGAGAGCCAGAACGCCAGAGCGGCCGTGACCAGCTGGGACAGGAAGATGTACAGCACCACGAGGGCGAGCCGGACGAGGGCGTCCCCGATCGGCAGTTCACCGCCCGTGGGCATCCGCAGCGGCCCCCAGCCGTACGCGACGCCGCCCACCGCGAGCGCGACCAGCGGCAGCAGCACCATGGCGGCGGCGCTGAAGGTGAGGGCCACCGTCAGCTTGCTCCCCAGCAGCCGGGCCCGGGGCACGGGCGCGGCCAGCAGATAGCGCAGCGAGGACCAGCTCGCCTCGGAGGCCACGGTGTCACCGCAGAACAGCGCCACCGGCACCACCAGCAAAAAGGCGGCCGAGACGAACAGCGCGGTGGCGGCGAGGTTGACGCCGGAGGCGGTGGCCGTGGACATCAGGGTGACCCGGTCCTCCCGCCCCTCGGGGGTGCCGCCGATGGCGAAGGCGGCGACGAGGACGACCGGCAGCAGCGCCAGCACCAGCGCCATGACGAGGGTCCGGCGGCGGCGTAGCTGCCGTACGGCCTCGACCCGCAGCGGCAGGGTGTGATGGGCCCGGTAGCCGGGCGCGACCTGGGACAGGGAGCTCACGCGGATCCTCCTGCAATCAGCGTCAAGAAGGCGTCTTCCAGGCGCCGGTTGGGCCCGAAGCTGGTCACCGGGATCTCCAGCCGCACCAGTTCGGCGAGCAGCCGCGCCGGGGTGGTCCCGTCGAGCTGGACGAGCAGTCCGTCGGCGGTGCGGGCGGCGGAGACGATACCGGGCAGCGCGTTCACCTTGTCGACGTGGGCCTCGCTCAGCTCGCCGTCGTGGCCCACCAGCACACTGCCGCCGTTGCCGGTGATCTCGCCGACCGGGCCCGCCTGGATGAGCCGGCCGCGGTCCATGACGACCAGATGGGTGCAGGACTGCTCGACCTCCGCCAGGAGATGGCTGGATACGATCACCGTGCGCCCCTCGGCGGCGTACCGGATCATCACCTCGCGCATCTCGCGGATCTGCGGCGGGTCGAGGCCGTTGGTCGGTTCGTCGAGGATCAGCAGATCGGGCAGGCCCAGCATGGCCTGGGCGATGGCGAGCCGCTGCCGCATGCCCTGGGAGTAGGTGCGCACCGCACGCTCCAGCGCGCTGCCCAGGCCCGCGATCTCCAGTGCCTCCTCGATATGGGCGTCGGCGGCGGGGCGGCCGGTGGCCCGCCAGTACAGCTCCAGGTTGGCGCTGCCGGTCAGATGCGGCAGGAAGCCCGCCCCCTCGACGAAGGCGCCGACGCGGGAGAGCACGGGGGCGCCGGGCCTGATGGCCTGGCCGAAGACCCGGATCTCGCCCTCGTCGGGGGCGATGAGCCCCATCAGCATGCGCAAGGTGGTGGTCTTGCCCGCGCCGTTGGGCCCGAGGAGCCCGAGCACCTGCCCCTTCTCGACGCGGAAGGACAGCTCGCGTACCGCGTAGCGGTCGGCGGACTTGGCGTAGCGCTTGCTGAGACCGGTGATCTGCAGGGGCACCTCGGCCAGTTCGGGGTCGGGCGCGGGAGTGGCCGTACGCCGCCTGCCGGTCAGCACCAGCGCGAGCGCCACCACGGCCGCGGCGAGCGGCAGCCCCCACACCCAGGCGGGCAGCGGGGCGGGCTGGGTGTGCACCGCGGGTGCGGTGGGAACCGTCAGGCCGCCGTCCACGAGCCCGACCGTGTAGGTGGCGGGCTCGGTCGGGGAGGCGTAGCCGAGATCGGTGGAGGCGAGGACGAGCCGCAGCCGATGGCCCGCGATGAGCTCGTGGTCGACGGCGGGCAGCCGGACGGTGACGGTACGGCCCTGCTTCGCGCCGGTGACGCGCAGCGGCGTGACCAGTTGCTCGGGCAGCACCTGCTGCCCGTCCGGCCCCACGTCGTAGACCTTGGCGAACAGGACGGCGTCGTCCGTGTCGGCCTTGACCCGCACCTTCACCTCGGGCGATCCGGTGATCCGCAGGGGTCGGTCCAGCCGCGCCGAGTCGAACCGCGCGAACTGGCCCGGGACGTCGAGGGAGAGGCCGACGCCGAGCGAGGACGCCTGGGACAGCCCGGCCACGCCCGGCACCGTGGAGATGGAGGGCGGCCCCGCCCCGGGCGGGTTGGCGAACGACTGCTCGCGTCCGGGCAGTGCCACCTTCCGGGTGCCGTCGCCCAGGCCCGGGTAGCGGTCGCCGGTGGCGCCGCGCAGCTGGACCGCGCCGTTGGTGGTGTCGATGCCGCCGGTGCGGCTGATCCGGAAGGCGGGCCCGGTGTCGGTGCCCTTGTCGCCCCCCAGGTAGCGGTCGAACCAGGCGCGGGTGCGCGCCGCCACCCGCGAGGTCTCGCGGTCGCCGCCGTCATGCCCTCCGGCCGTCCAGTCGACGGCGACCGGCGCCCCGGCGGCCCGGATCGACTTCGCCATCTCATCGGCCTGGCCGAGGGGGAAGAGGGAGTCGGCCTGTCCCTGGAGGATCAGCGTGGGGACCTTGATCCGGCCGGCCACGGCGGAGGGGCTGCGGGCCTCGAGCAGCCGTCGGGCGGCGGCGTCGGGCTTTCCTGCGACCGCGACCCGCTCGTACATCTCGCACAGCCGCTTCTCGAAGCGACCGCAGCCCTGGCCTCCCAGGGCCTTCCCGCCGCTCTCGTCCCCCGCGCCGTTCGCGTCTCCCGGGTCCGCCTGGACTCCCTGGCCCGCCCCGCTGTTCGCGCCTCCCGGGCCCGACTGGCCCGTTCCGCCGCCCGCTCCTCCCCCGCCGTTCGCATCCTCCTGGCCGCCCTGGGCCTGGGTGAGGTCGGCCGAGCCGGTGGTGAAGAACAGTCCGGTCCAGAGCTTTTTGTAGACACCGTTCGGGAAGAGCGCGTCGGCGAGGTTCCAGTAGGTGATCTCGGGCGCGATGGCATCCACCCGGCGGTCGTATCCGGCGGCGAGCAGGGAGATCGCCCCGCCGTAGGAGGCGCCGGCGACGCCCACCCGGGGGTCGCCCTGGCCGTCGAGCCGCACCTCGGGGCGTTTCGCCAGCCAGTCGATCAGCCGCCGGGCATCGGCCACCTCATGGTCCGGGTCGTTCAGCCCGATCTTCCCCGTGGACCTGCCGAATCCACGCGCCGACCAGGTGAGCACGGCGTATCCGTCGCGGGCCAGCTCCTCGGCCCGGTCGCGTACGTCGTCCTTGCTGCCGCCGAAGCCGTGGGCGAGCAGGACCGCGGGCCTGCGGCCGGTGCCCGAGGTGAAGTACGAGGTGTCGATGCGCGCGCCCGGCATGTCCAGCACGCGGTCCTGGCGGTGCACGGCCGGCCGGTCGTCGGAGGCGGCGGCCGCCCAGGTGCCCGCGCCCGCGAGGACGGCCGCGGCGGCCACGGCGGCGGCCAGGCGCCGGCCTCGCAGCCGGGTCTTTCGGAGATCCATACCCGCAACCCTAAGAGGAGGATGCAAACGCCGGAGCTGACACCAGACGGATTCTCGTCCCCTCCCGGGGGAGTACCCCGACACCTGCCGTACACCCGGCGCGGTATGCCACCGGCCGCGGCGGCCGGGCTTTTGGATCAGTCAGATGAAGCTCCATAGGATGCGCCGGTGATCATAAAGAAACGTCTGGCGACAGGCGCGTTGGGGCTGCTCGCGGCCCTCGCCTGCGGCCTGATATCCCCTCCCGCCGCCATGGCCGGCGAACCGGCTCCCGATTCCCCGAAGGTCGAGCTGGTACTCGACGTCAGCGGCTCCATGCGGGCCCGCGACGTCGACGGCGACACCCGGATGGCGGCAGCGAAACAGGCGTTCAACGAGGTGCTGGACGCCACTCCCGAGGAGGTGCGGCTGGGCATCCGTACCCTCGGCGCCAACTACCCGGGCAAGGACCGCGTGGCCGGCTGCCGGGACAGCGAGCAGCTCTACCCGGTGGGCCAGGTGGACCGCACCGAGGCCAAGACGGCCGTCGCCACGCTGCGCCCCACCGGCTGGACGCCCATCGGGCTCGCGCTGCGCGGCGCGTCCAAGGACCTCTCCAGCGGCGAGGGGACCCGCCGGATCGTGCTGATCACGGACGGCGAGGACTCCTGCGGTCAGCCCGACCCGTGTGATGTGGCCCGTGAACTGGCCGCCCAGGGAACCCATCTGGTCGTCGACACGCTCGGGCTGACGCTGGACCGCAAGGTCCGCGAGCAGCTCAGCTGCATCGCCGAGGCCACCGGTGGCACCTATACGGCGATCCAGCACCGGGACCAGCTCTCCAGCCGTATCAAGCAGCTGGTCCGGCGCTCCGCCGACACCCCCGTGCAGACGCCCACGCCGGTGCAAGGCGCCGCACAGTGCGCGAAGGCCCCCTACCTGGGCTCCGGCCTCTACAGCGACCGGGAGAGCTTCGGCGAACACCGCTGGTACCGGATGCGGGTGGCGCCCGGTCAGGAGCTGCGGGCCTCGTCGAGCGTGGCCGTGGACCGCGCCGTCGACCCGGACTACGGCGTTCTGCTGCGGGCGATGACCCCGGGCGGCCGGGAGCTGGTGCGCGGCAGCGAGGCGGGCAGCGGCCGTACGGACGTCATGTCCAGCGGGCTGCGCTATCCGGTCGCCGATGTGGACGACGACGAGGACAAGACCGCGCGGACGGTGTGCCTGGAGCTGAGCCAGTCCTTCTCCGCGCCCGCTTCCGTCAAGCGCGCTCCGGGCCTTCCGGTGGAGCTCGCCGTCGATGTGGTCGGCAACGACGATCCGCCCGCCGATGTGGCCGCCTTCGGCCTTGGCCGCGGCTGGATGCTGCTGGGCGTGCTCACCGTGGGCGGGCTGCTCGCGGGGTTGCTGTGGGGCTGGCTGGCCCGCTGGCGTGTCACCGTCTGGAGGTCCAACTGATGCGAGCCCTGCGTACCGTGGGCGCCGCGCTCACCCTGTGTGCCGCCGCCTGGCTGACCGCCGCCGCCCCGGCCGCCGCTGACGGCACGGACGACAAGAAGGACGGCGCCCCCACCGAGGCGGGCACGAACTTCCGTACCGCCACCGAGATCAAGCCCGGTCAGAAGGCCACCGCGGCGGCCTCCACCGGCGACTATCTGTACTGGGTGTTCCCGGCCGCCGCCGGGCAGATCCCCAAGGTCGAGGCGGAGCTGAAGCTGCCCGACGGTTCGAGCCGGCACGGCAGCGCCACCTGGCAGCTCGACGTCTACGACGGTCTGCGCCGCCACCAGGCGTGCGCCTCGGGCACTCCGGCGCGCAGGGCGGCCCAGCAGGACCGGTCGGTCACCGTGAGCTGCACCCTGCGCCAGGTGCGGTCCTGGTCCGAGCGCTGGGCCAACGACCCGCTGCAGGGCGCCTATTACGTGCGGCTCACCGTCGTCGATCTGCCCGCCGAGGACCTCGGGCTGCCGATCGACGCTGAAGTGGAGGCGTCCGTACCGGACGCGGGCGGGGCGCACGCCGACGGCGGGGACGTGACCCCGCTCAATCCGGTACTGCGGTCCGGAACGGCCCCGGGCACGGACTCCGAGCCGCCGGGCGACCCGTCCTCGGACTCCGCGGACGGCAAGGGCGGGGACATCCCGCACGCGGTCGCCGAGCCGGAGGACGACTGGGGCTCCGGCTGGTGGTCGGACCGGTGGGTGTGGACCGTGATCGGCGCGGCGCTGGCGGCGCTCGCCGGGGTGGGCGGCTACACCCTCACCCGGGGGCCGCGCTTCCCGGGCCGTCCGCCGAGCGACGCCTGACCCGATATCTGACCCGATGTCCGGAATCGGCGCGCGGCCCGCACCTTCACCGTGCGGGCCGCGCGCCACACCGGACCCCGGTCGCCCGGACTCTCAGGAATAGTCCTGGCCCATGAGCCGCCCAAAGTCTTCGGGATCCGTGTCGAATCCACGAATAGCGCTCTGCATTCCCCATTCCCCCGAGTCGTCCCGGGTGAATACCGCCACCGTGGCGGCAGTGGCTCCAGAGACACCGGTGAAGTCGCTCGTAATCAGCTCGGTGTATCCGTTGAGAATCCGGACGCTGGTGTTCGGGACATCTCCGAACGCCTTCCGTCCCGAGCTCCGCTGGATGACTACCCCGACGACCACCCGCGAGTATTCGGACGACAGCCGTTCGAGTTCGAGGGTCATGGACTCGTCGATGCCAAGGCCCTGACCGGTGCGACTATCCCTGTTGAGGTTGATGGTGCCGTCCGGTGAGCGGCTGTCGAAGTGGACGAGATACGCGGGCTCACCGTACGGATCGGCGGCGCGGTACGTCCCCGCCACGATGTCGAGATCATGGGGCGGCTCACCGGTGGGACTCGGATCCCACTTGAGCGCCACCTCGATTTTCCGAAGCCCCTTGTTGAGACCAGTCACCCGGACTTCCCTTCCCTCGAACCGTGCGGATGTTGAATGCGCGTGGCGTCAAGCGTATCGCGGGCAGGGCGAGTTGAGGATTTTCCGACGGCCGCGTGCGGGGCCTCCCCGAGGGGTCTCTACTATGGGCCTCCGTACTAACGGCGGAAGGAAGCGTCCATGCGACGGTTGGGGGAGCTCGAGGCGGAGATCATGGACCGTCTCTGGGCTTGGCAGCGTCCCACCACAGTGCGGGAGATCGTGGACGACATCAATGAGCACCGCCCGGTCGCCTATACCACGGTGATGACCGTCGCTTCCATCCTCTACAACAAGGGCTGGCTGCTGCGCGCCAAGGAGGGCCGGGCGTGGGTGTACTCGCCGGTCCGCAGCCGCGAGGAGTACACCGCCGCCCTGATGGAGGACGCGCTCGGCACCAGCGAGGACCGCCCCGCCGCCCTCGCCCACTTCGTCGAGCAGATGGGCCCGGAGGAGGTCAGCGCGCTGCGCAAGGCACTGCGGGCCGCGGGACGGCGGACCCAGGCGTGACGGCCGCCCTCGCCCTGGGCTGCTACGCCGCCGTGGTCGGCTCGGTGGCCCCGAAGGCGCTGGCGCGCAGCGCCTGGCCGCATCGTGCACCCGGCTTAGCGGTTGTCGTTTGGCATGGATTGGTCCTGTCGTTCACCATCGCGCTGGCTCTGACCACTTATCACCTCGTCACCCCAACTTGGCATCTTCATAATGGAATGTCCGGCTTACTCCAATTCTGTGGGTTGACGTTCGACGCCCGTATCCCGGGCACGGGCCCGGTCGGCGTTCCGGCCATCGCCGTACCGGCCTTGGTGGCACTGCTTCCGCTCGCCTGCTTCGGCCATGAGCTGCTGCGGGCCCGGCGCGTTCGCGCCCGCCACCGGGGCGTGCTGGACATGGTCGGCCGGCGCTCGGCGCACTGGCGCGCCACCGTGCTGGACCATGACACGCCCGCGGCGTACTGCCTGCCCGGCCGCAGGCCGCGGATCGTCGTGAGCGCGGGCGCGCTGAGACTCCTCTCCCCCGCCCAGTTGGAGTCCGTACTGGAGCATGAGCGCGCGCATATCGCGGGCCGCCACCATCTGGCACTGGCGGCCACCGAGGCGTTCGCCCGGGTGTTCCGGTGGCTGCCGCTGGCGCGCGAAGCCAAGGCACAGACGGCACTTCTGCTGGAGATGGCCGCGGACGACCGGGCCCTGCGCCGCCATCCGCGCGAAGCGCTCGTCTCCGCCCTGTACGCGCTGGCGGCGGGCCACGCTCCCGGCGGGGCCTTCAGCGTCGGCGGACCGCACGCCGTGGTCCGGCTGCGGCGGATGCTGGACGCCCGGCGGCGCCCACATCCGGCGCTGTGCGGCGTGGTGGTGGCGGCCGCGGTGGCCGTACCGCTGCTGCCCCCTCTGCTCGGCTGCGCCCCCGGGATGGGATAGCGCCCCGGCACGCCTCGGGGGCCACCCCGGGGCCACACGGAGGCACCGCGGGACCCGGGGCGGCGGGGCGGGAGGCGGATCAGAGCCGGTCGAGGAGGGTCCGCAGAGTGGCGACCTCGGTGGACTGGTTCTTGACGACGTCGTCGGCGAGCTTCTTGGCCTTGGCGTTACGGCCGTTCTTCTTCTCGTCCTTCGCCATGGCGATCGCGCCCTGGTGATGGTCGATCATCAGGCTCGCGAAGGCACGGTCGAAGGCGGGCCCCTTGGCGACCTCGAGCTTCCGCATGTCCTCCTTGGACATCATTCCGCCCATATCGCCCTTACCACTCGAACCGTGGTCCATGCCATCCATGTCCTCCATACCGCCCGATGACGCCTTCTCCGGCTTACCCCAGTCCTTGAGCCAGGACTTCAGGGTGGCGATCTCCGGGTCCTGCGCCTTCTCGATCTGCCCCGCCAGGCTCGTGATCCGCGAGTCCGAGGCCCGGTCATCGGCCAGCGCGGCCATCGCCAGAGCCTGCTCATGATGCGGGATCATCATCTGCGCGAAGCGGACGTCCGCGTCATTGAACGCGCCCACCGAGGAGGCCGCGGTCGCCTCGGAGGCGGTGGACTCCTTTGTGCCCGCGTGGTCCATGTCCTTCGGGTCGTCGCTCCCGCCACAACCGGCGAGCAGCAGCCCTCCGGCGGCGACGGCGCCCACAAGCGCGAGACGGCGATGGAGCGGCCGACGCGGGACATGCGTCAATGCGGTCATGTCGATATACCTCTTTTGCCAAGTGTTGACTGTTCCATGGGGCGTACCGGCGCTTTACGCGCGGTTCGGCCTAAATCCGCAGAACAGACAGGGCAGTGAGGTCGGGTCCGTGTGACGGAGGGTCGGGCCGCGCGACGGCGGCCGACGCCACGGGGAGCCTCAGCGGGGGACCGCCCCGGCGGGCGAGGGCCGCGCTCAGGAGCGCCCCGAGCACCCAGACGCCGAGCACCGCGACACACAGCGAGGCCATGTCCATACCGGTCATGGGCGCGCGCGGCTTCGTCTCGGGCGCGGCCGGCGCATGCTCGGCCTCGGCGGACGGGGCGGGCGCGGCCCGGTGCGACCCGGAGCCGGTGGCGGCCGTACGGCCGTCGCGGTCGCCGTCGTACGGCTCGCCGTCGTACGGCGCGGGGCGCGGATCACCGGAGGCATGGTGTGCCGAGTGGCTCCCACCCGCACCGGATCCGCCGTCGGGATGACCCAGGGTGTGCATGACGAAGACACCGAGCGCGAGCACGACGACGAGCAGGACCCGCGGAAGGACTCCGTCCGCGCGCACACGCCTGCCGGTGGTCACCGTCGCTCCTCGGGGGTCGGTGTGATCTCTCGGAGCCACACCCTACTCCTAATGCCGTTAGTATGTGCACGGGCCCCCGGAAGACCCTAGGAAGCCGCTCAGCTCTCCCGCATCGCGAGCCTGGCCAGCATGTTCTTCGCCTCATCGGCGACCTCGGCGTCCGCGACCACGTCATAGCGCGCGGCCACGATCTGGCTGCGGGACGAGAAATCGCGCTGCCCCCGGGTCATGGCATGCCCGACGAAACCGAAGATCGCGCCGAACACCGCGCCGTAGACGAGACCGCTCACCAGCAGCACGATCACGTTGTTGGCCCCGGCGGCGAACACGGACAGCAGCAGCCCGACCAGCAGTCCGAACCAGGCCCCCGTACCGGCCCCCGCCAGCGCCGCACGGCCCCTGGTCATCCGCCCGAGCACCGTCTCGACCATGCGGAGGTCCGAGCCGATGATCGCCATGTGTTCCACCGGGAACTTGTTGTCGGACAGGAAGTCGACCGCGCGCTGAGCGCCGGCGTAGGTCGGAAACGAGCCGACGACCGGGCGGTCGACCACCTCCGACGGCAGTTGCTGGCTCATCGCCGTCTCCCTCCGTCAAGGAGAGCGTGCGCCCGCGCCTGTCCCCTCGCAACGGGAGAGGCGCGGGGAGGGGAGAGGGGAAAGTGGCGGAACCTCCGAGGATGGTCCGCACCGCCGGAAAATCCGGAACGCCGGCGCGGCTATCCGCGGAACATTTCCCCGGCCCTCTTCGCCCTTCTCCCTGCCACTCTTCGCCCTTCATTTCCCACCCGGGCACGAGACCCCGCCATTCCCGGAAGGGGCCGCTTCCTTTCGCGCTGTCGGTGCATGGGCCTGCTCCCCCTTTCGGGAAACCGTTATCCGTTTTCGGTTAACCGTTGACAGCGATCGTGGCCGTGGGAGCGGCTGACGCTGACGCGGTGACCGCGCGCCGACGGGCCGGGCCCGCCGCGCTCCGAGGAGGCGCGGCGGGCCGGCGGTTTCAGCGGCGGGCGGGGCGGTCGGTGTGATCGGTGTGATCGGTGCGGATGAGGGAACGCACCATCCGGCAGGTGGTGTCGGAGGGCGGATGCACCCCGATCCGGGCGGCCGTGGAGCGTATCTTGCGGTTGGGCGCCTGCTCGGGGCGGTAGACACCGGAGTTGAGCAGCGCGATGGCCAGGCGCATGGCCTTCAGACGACGGTTGTGGGACTCGTACCACTCACGCGGACGCCCGGCGGGCATCCGCTTCTTCGGCAGGGTCGGGAAGCTCGGCAGCTCCTGAAGAGGGGGTGCGGCAACGGCCATCGGCAGCCTCCTGAGATGGTCGGGAAACCTTCCCTTCAACTGCCTCTATTCTACGGCCGGGCACTGACAAAGGCCCCTGGTCAGGCACCATTTCGAAGCGATCCCGCGATAGCGTGTGCGGCATGGAGATCTGGATCAATCCGGCATGCTCGAAGTGCCGTGGCGCGCTCACCCTGCTCGACGCGGAGGGGGCGGGTTACACCGTCCGCCGCTATCTCGAAGACGTGCCGAGCCAGGACGAGATCCGCGAGGTCCTCGGCCGGCTCGGGCTGGAGCCGTGGGACATCACCCGGACCCAGGAGGCGGCCGCGAAGGAGCTGGGGCTGAAGGACTGGCCGCGTGAGGAGAGCGCTCGGGATCGCTGGATCGCGGCGCTCGCCGAGCACCCCAAGCTCATCCAGCGGCCCATCATCACGGCGGACGACGGTACGGCGGTGGTGGGGCGCACGGAGGAGGCGGTACGGGAGGCGCTGTCCCGGTCCCGCGAGTGACCTCAAGGCCAGGGGTACGACGCCCCCGGCGCCCCGTGTGACGACACGGGACGCCGGGCCTGCGCGCGGTACGGCTCCGGGGCGTGCGCGGTGCCCGCTGCGGAGGCCGCCTCGGCGCGGGAGCCGCTCAGCGGCTCCGGGGCGAGTGCTGCTGCGGACGCAGCAGGAACCGCTGCGTCTTACCGCTGGAGGTCTTCGGCAGCTCGGCCACGAAGTGGACGTTCCGCGGATAGGCGTGCTTGGCGTACCGCTCCCTGACCAGCTGCTGCAGCTCGGCCGCGAGCGCGTCGCCCGCCTCCGTCCCGGGCCGTGGCACGACGAACGCCTCCACGACCTCGCCGTACTCCTCGTCCGGTACGCCGACCACGGCTGCCTCCGCCACCGCGGCGTGCTCCAGCAGCACGGTCTCCACCTCGAAGGGGCCGATGCGGTAACCCGCCATCAGGATGATGTCGTCGCCGCGCCCGGAGAAGAACAGATCGCCCTCCTCGTCGCGGGAGGCGGTGTCACCGGTGTAGAACCAGCGCCCGTCGGGGCTGAACTTCTCGGCGGTCTGCTCAGGGGCGTCGCGGTAGCCCTTGAACCACATCAGCGGGCTGTCCTCGATGTCCACCACGACCCGGCCGGGGATGTCCACACGGGCCAGCGCGGAGTTGGTGTCCTCGCGCAGCACCTTCACCCCCCAGCCGGGCAGCGGACGGCCCATGGAGCCGGGCTTGATGTCGTCGCGCAGGGCCGGGTGCCAGGCGTGGGCGATCACCATGCCCAGCTCGGTCGAGCCGTAGTGGTCGCGCACGGGGACCCCGAGCGTCTCCAGCGCCCAGTCGACGACGTCCGGGGGCAGCGGTTCGCCCGCCGCGGAGCAGCAGCGCAGCCGCAGATCGCCGGGGGCGGGGATGCCGGAGGCGCGCAGCTTGCGGTAGACGGTGGGCCCAGCGGCGAAGTTGGTGACCCCGAAGCGGGAGAGCACCTCCCAGGTGGACTCCGCGGAGAACAGGCCGTTCAACAGCAGTGCGCGCTGCCCGAGGGCGAGCGGCCCGATGAGCGCGTAGTACAGGCCGTACGCCCAGCCCGGGTCGGCGGCGTTCCAGAAGACGTCGGTGGGCCGGTGGTCCAGGCCGAACTGCTGGTACATCGAGAAGCCCGCGACGGCCCGCAGCGGGATCGGGACGGCCTTGGGGGTGCCCGCGGTACCCGAGGTGAACAGCTCCACGATGAGCCCGTCGCCGCCCACGGCCGCCGGTTCGGGCAGCGTGGCGTCTCCCTCGGCCAGTTCCGCGAAGGACAGGTCCGACCCGGTGACGGGCCCGGTGGTGACGATCCGCCAGGGGCGCTCGCCGGGGAAGCCCGACTCCGGGTCCAGCTTGGGGCGTTGGTCGGCGTCGCTGATCACGACCTTGGTGTCGTTGCCGGCGATCCGCAGCGCGATGGCCGGCGGGGCGAACGCGGTGAACAGCGGCACCTGCACGGCCCCGAGCCGCCAAATCGCAAGGCTCGCGACCAGCAGGTCGGCGGATTTGCCCATCAAGGTGGCGACGCGGTCGCCCACTCCGACTCCCAGGGCGGCCAGGGCACCGGCCATCCGCGACGAACGGTCCCGCAGCTCCCCGTACGTCATGTCGTGGCCGGTCAGGTCCTTGCCCACCACCGTGAACGCGACGGCGTCGTCCGGGTGCCTGTCGCACAGCAGGTACGCGGTGTTCGCCGCAGGCTCACCGAAGGTCTTGAGCAGGTCAGCCATGCGCTGTTCCGGGCTGGTCAAGAGGGCTCCTAGTGCTGGTATCCACGAATCGCGCCGGACGGGAGCCAGGGCCGGTGCCCGGCTTCGGGCGAGCGCGGACGCACCTCGGGGGCGCGGGCGCATCTCGCCTTCCGGGGTGGGCTGTTCCCGGGTTGCGCTGAGCCGAAGTCCCAGGCGGCAGCTCCCGTTGGCCTGTACACGCTATCGCGCTTTCCCACCGGTCCGGCAGCCGTCCTCCGGTACCGGGACCGGGACGACCTCCGCGAGCCGGAGCGGAGCCGATGCGGAGCCCGGAGCGGGAGCGGTGGGCGACGGCCCCGGCCGCCACCGACGCACTCTGGCGCCCCCTCTTTCCCCGCCTTACCTTGGGGCAGCGGTAGGCATACCGCTCGTACGGCTTGTCATGTCTGAGTTCCGAGACGCCCGACACGAGGTGAGCCTTGTTACTCCCCCGAAGACCCGTCGGCCGGTTGACCGTCGTCGCCACGGTCCTCGCCACCGCGGCGGCCATCGCCGCCGGACCCGCGCGGGCCACCCCCGATGACTTACCGTCGGCCGGTCCCGCCCGGCCGTCGCTGGTGCGGCCGATCGACCCGCAGCAGTGGCGCAACCCCGACGACATGACCTGGGCCGACTACCGTGCGGTCCCCGGAACGCGCTGGGCGGACCCCGACGTCAAGCCCACACAGCGCACCTTCAAGGGCGCGCTGGTGCTCCTGGACTATCCGGACGAGGAGTTCACGGTCAGCCGCCCGGCCGGATCCACCCTGTTCGGCAATCCGCAGGCCAGTGCCTCCGATATCCCCCGCGCTCGCCTCCCGCGCTTCTACCAGGACTTCCTCAACACACCTGGGCCGCTGAACAACGGTCACACCATCAACGAGTACTGGATGGAGGACTCCGGCGGCCGCATCGGTGTCGATCTGACCGCCTTCGGTGTGTACCGCATCCCGGGCAAGTCCTATCAGTACGGCATCGAGGACTCGATAAACCCGGGCGCCTGCCCGGCCGGGGACACCTGCGACAAGGACATCCGGGCCGACGGCAAGGCCGCCTGGGTGGCCGATGTCGGCGCCGACAAGGCGGACTCGTTCGACTTCGTCTTCTATCTCACCGCCGGGCAGGACGAGTCGTCCACCTGGCAGGAGTTCGGCCAGATGAAGTTCCCGAGCGCGGCGGACATACCCGCCGTCTGGGGGCCGCCGGCCACCGCGGGCGACAACTCCGCCCGGACCCGCTACGTACCGTGGACATCCTGGCAGTCCGCCGCCCGTATCTGGCCCAACGCCGCCGACGGGTCGTCGGTGCAGGCCGAGAGCTCCGGCATGGCCGTGTACGCCCATGAACTCAGCCATATCCTGGGCATCGGGGACAACTACAACAACCCGTACGGCACCCCCCTCAGCCGTTCGTACACCGGTATCTGGGGCATGCTCTCCCGCGGTTCGTTCAACGGCCCCGGCGGGCCGCACACTCGCTGGCAGATCCCCGCCACCGCCGGTGGTTCGATGGGCTCCCAGCATGTGCTGCGCGACAAGCTGAAGCTCGGCATCGTCGACGAGAAGAACGTCCTGCGGCTGGACCGCGACGCCCTGAAGAGCTCCGGCCTCGTCGTCGCCCGGGTCACCGCACGCTCGGCGCCACCGGGTGAGAAGGGGCTTTCCGGGGTCAATATCGCCCTGGGCCGCGATCTCTCGCCGTCCTGCGACAACGCCACCGACCCGCTGTGCGACGGCGGTGGCTACGACAACTACACCGTCGAGATCGTCGACCGCATGGGCATGGACTCGTTCACCCCGGATCACGGGGTGCTGCTCACCAAGACGAAGAACAAGGACCGGGCCCCGTTCGCCTGGGTGGTCGACGCGCATCCCGAGGACATCGACCTGGTGGACTTCCGGCGCCCCGACGGCACCACCCAGAAGATCACCATGGGCGACTACCGGCAGCTCAGCGATGCGCTCTTCCACGCCGGGGCCGACTCCGGCAGCCAGTACGAGTACCTCGACCGGGCCAACCGGCTGCACTTCTATGTGCTCGGCCTCAAGCGCGACCGGTCCGGAGTGCTCTCGTACACCATCGCGGTGAAGTCCCTCGACGGCGCGGGACCGCAGCGCCGCGGACTGGCCCTCCACCGTGGCGAGGCCAAGGGGGACGCCACCCGCTCCCGGGCCGTGTGCACCTTCGGTCTCGACAACACCGGGCGCGCTACGGGCAACCGGGCCGAAGCGGCGGCCACTTCGGTGGACTCGGATGTCTACCGGCTGTCGGCGAAGGCCGTGGGCCGGGGCTGGTCCGCCTGGCTGCCCAACCGACTCGCCACCGCCAGGGCCGGTGGATCAGTGGATGTCGAGGTGGCCGTGGCCGCGAAGAAGGGCGCCACGCGGCAGGGGGCGGTCGTGCTCAGTGCCCGCTCCGAAAGCGATCCGCACCGCACCGCCAAGGCGCTGTGCCGGCTGTCGAACCGCCGGTAGGGCGATGGATGACGAGTGACGTGTGAAACGGGTGACGGCCCGCCGGCATACGGCGGGCCGTCCCTGCTCTGCGGGCCGTCGGTGCTCGGTGGCCCTACTTTGTCTCGTCGGCCGCGGTCTGGATCGGCACCCGGAGGGTGTCGGGCTCACAGCCGGCCGTACCGGCGATGATCCGCGCCGCCCCCTTGGTGAGCGGCACCAGGCTCTGCTCGTCCACCTTGTCCGGGGTGTCCCGCGGATCGAAGATGTACATGGGCGTGGTGATCAGCTGCACCAGCGGCACACCCGTGTAGTAGAAGTAGGCGCCGTCGGTGGCCGGGTTCGGCGCGAAGGCGGTCGGCGACAGGATCCACGAGCGGCGCAGGTCCTCCGCCGCGAGGGACTCGGCCACCAACTGCTCCAGCTCGGGCGCCTGGGTGGTGAACCACCAGCGCACCTCGGGGTCGTCGGTGGGCACCACCTCTCCGTCGACCACCACCGCCTGGCGTGCGGCGTGTTCCAGATGCATTTCGAGGACGACCTGGGGAAACAGCTCGGGATGCGCCGCGATGAACGCCTGTGTGCCCGCGGCGCCCGCCATATGGCCGGACGTCAGCACGAACAGCATGTTGTGCGGTCGCAGCTCCTGGGGCACCGACGCCCAGAACTTGGCCTGCGCCAGGACGAGCGCGACCCCGGAGGCGTCCTCCACGGCCGATGCCCAGGGGCCGTCGTGGTGTGAGCCGATGATCAACCAGTGGTCGGAGGCGCCGGGCAGTGTGCCCACCACATTGTGGGTGGTCTCCTCGGTGATGGTGGCGTCGGAGACGATCCGGCCCTCGCACTCCCCCGACGCCATCAGCTCGCGGACCCGCTGCCCGTCCTGGCCACTCAGCCAGATGCCGGGGATGGGGCGTCGTTCGGCGTCATAGGGCCAGTAGAAGTCGCTGGTCTCCCAGGGCAGTCCGGTGAGCAGGCCGACGTAGGCCGTGGCACCGTCCTTGATGGCGATGTCGAAGTCCAGCACATGGGGAAGGTCGAACGGCACGGTCTGGACGAGGTCGGGGAACACGCCCTCGGGGTCGTAGGAACCGGTGGCCCGGGCCTGCACCTCGGTCTGCGGCAGCCGCGTGAAGCCGATCTCCTGGACCGCGATGGAGCCCCGCACCTCCCCGTCCTCCATCCGCACCAGCCGACCCTCGGTGCCCTCGGTCGGCGTGGTGTACGGCAGGGCGAGCCCCTCGAAGCGGATGACCTCATCGGGGCGGCCGGTGGGCCAGATCTCGAAGGCGGCGGACCGCGGCCGCCAGATAGGCGTGTCCAGCGGCTCCAGCCGCACATCCGCCAGCCCGGTCTCCCGGAACTGCTCCGCGGCCCACTCCTCGGTCCAGCCGTCGGCCGGATAGCCCGCCCGGCGAATGCCCTGGCCGACGATCAGTTCGATCCAGGCCATCATCTCCTTCGACGTGGGTGCCCGATCGAGGTACTTCTCCAGCGCCGGCCAGCCGCTCATCGTCATCCTCCTCATCGCCACGGTCCGGATTCATGCTCGACGGGCGGGCTAAAGCTGGGCTAACGCGAGCCCAGTGCGCCTCTTTTCGCGGGTCCCCCCTTTCCGTATCGGTTCGTATCAATCGGTTCGTATCAGGGAGGAGGCCAAGCCGGGCGTTAGACCCACTTTGGTGACGGCGCAAATGATGGTCGCCGTATCCGGAGTGGCCGCCTGGCAGGTGGCTCAGCCGCAGGTCAGCGCCCGATTGATGGTTGGGAGTCGAGTGTGCGCACCGAGAAGTCAGAGGAACGGGAACCGGATGGCACGGCCCGGCGGAGGAAGTGGAACCGGCGTGTCCCGGCAGGTGTCGTGGGCGTGGCCGCCGTGGGCCTGATCGCGCTCACCGTCTCCCCGGTGAACGCCGAGCCCGATACCAGAGCCAAACCGCCGCGCGGCAGGAATCCACTGCCCGCTCCTCCGCAGATCCGCGATCTCGACTTTCTGCTCGGCTCCTACACCTGCGAGTACACCCCACCGCCGGGCGGCACGGCGGCGGTGCTGAAGCTGACCACCAGGCGGGCGATGGGCGGGCATTACTTCTACACGGACGCCACCCTCGAACCCGGAAACGTGGTCGGCCGTTCGACCTTCGGCTGGAATCCCGTCGACGGGAAATTCATCAACCAGTACCACGACAACTGGGGTTCCTCCGGAAACTACACCTCGTCCGGCTGGAAGGACGGCCACCTGATATTCAAGGGTCCCCTCACCCAGGTGATCACACCGAATGCCACGGGACAGACATCGGGCGTGAAGCTGGACCTCATGGATGACTACCAGGTGCTCGGTCGAGGGCATTTCAAGAACTCCACGAGCTTCACCTTCCCCGACGGAAGTACCTTGCACGGCAGTTACGACTGCCGCCGCCAATAGCGTTCAGCGTTCCGGACCGAGGGAAGTGGGGGTGGCCGACCATGGCGAGCAATGAAGAGAAGCTGCTCGACTATCTGAAGCGGGTGACGGCGGATCTCCGTCAGACCCAGCGCCGTCTCAAGGATGTCGAGTCCGCGGGGCATGAGCCGGTCGCGATCGTGGGAATGTCCTGCCGCTTTCCCGGAGGCGTACGGTCCCCCGAAGAGCTGTGGGAACTGGTCGCCACCGAGCGGGACGCCATCTCGGAACTCCCGACCGACCGCAATTGGGATCTGGAGAATCTGTTCCATCCCGACCCGGAGCACCCGGGGACGAGTTATACGCGCGAGGGCGGCTTTATCGACGACCCCGCGGGATTCGACGCCACGTTCTTCGGCATCAGCCCCCGCGAGGCTCTCGGGATGGCCCCGCAGCAGCGGCTGGCCCTGGAGGCATCCTGGGAGGCCATCGAGCACGCCGGTGTCGACCCGGAGTCGCTGCGTGGCAGCCGGACGGGCACCTTCATCGGCTGCGATCACCTCGACTACTGCTCCGACGCCTCCCAGGTGCCCGAGGGTTCGGCCGGCTACTTCACCATCGGCAACTCCGCCAGTGTGGTGTCCGGCCGGGTGGCGTACACCCTCGGTCTGGAGGGCGCCGCGGTGACGGTGGACACCGCGTGCTCCTCCTCCCTCGTCGCCATGCATCTGGCCTGCCAGGCGATCCGGCAGGGCGAATGCGATATGGCGCTGGCCGGGGGCGTGGCCGTGATGTCCTCCACGGCGCCGTTCATCGGCTTCAGCGAGCTGCGAGGGCTCGCCCCGGACGGCAGGTCCAAGGCGTTCTCGGCCAACAGCGACGGCATGACCCTGGCCGAGGGCGTGGGCGTCCTGCTGCTGGAGCGGCTGTCGGAGGCGCGCCGCAACGGCCACCAGGTGCTGGCCGTGATCCGGGGCACGGCGGTCAACCAGGACGGCGCCAGCAACGGCCTGACCGCGCCGAACGGGCCGTCGCAGCAGCGGGTGATCCGGCAGGCGCTCGCCAACGCCCGGCTGTCACCGTCCGAAGTGGACGCGGTCGAGGCGCATGGCACGGGGACCACGTTGGGTGACCCGATCGAGGCGCAGGCGCTGCTGGCCACCTACGGACAGGAGCGGGACGAGGGACGTCCGCTGTGGCTGGGGTCCATCAAGTCCAACATCGGGCATGCGCAGATGGCTGCGGGTGCGGCCGGTGTCATCAAGATGGTGATGGCGATGCGGCATGGGGTGCTGCCCGCCTCGCTGCACATCGACGAGCCGACACCGCATGTGGACTGGAACGCGGGTGATGTCCATCTGCTGACCGAGGCGCGGGAGTGGCCGCGGGGCGAGCATCCGCGCCGGGCGGGGGTCTCCTCGTTCGGTATCAGCGGGACGAACGCCCATCTGATCCTGGAGCAGGCCCCCGAGGAGGCCGAGACGGCGCTCGGGGACCTGGGGACGGAGCCGGTGGCCGCCGGGGCGGAGCCGGTGGCGGTGGAACCGGTGGCCGCCGAGGCGGAGCCCGTCGCGGTCCCGGTGGAGCCGGTGGGCGGGCCGGTGCCGTGGGTGGTGTCGGCGCGCGGTACGGAGGCGCTACGGGGCCAGGCGCGGGCGCTGGCCCCACGGGTGAACGCCGACCCGGGGGTGAGCGCTGCGGAGGTGGGCTGGTCCCTGCTGCGGACCAGAACACTCTTCGACCACCGGGCCGTGGTGATCGGCCAGGACCGTGCGGAGCTGGTGGCGGGGCTGGAAGCACTGGCCACCGGAGAGCCGCATCCGGGCCTCGTGCACTCCGGACAGGCCGCCGAGGCCGTCGGGCAGACCGTGTTCCTGTTCAGCGGGCAGGGCAGTCAGCGCCCCGGGATGGGCGCCGAACTCTACGACCGCTTCCCCGTCTTCGCGGCGGCTTTCGATGAGGTCTGCGGTCTTCTCGATCCTCATCTGGAGCACCCGCTGCGGGAGCTGGTCTTCAGCCGCGACCCCGCAGACGCGGCGCTGCTGGACCACACCACCTACGCCCAGGCCGGACTGTTCGCCCTTCATATCGCCCTGGCCCGGCTGCTCGACTCGGTCGGCGTACGCCCCGACGCCGTCATCGGCCACTCCATCGGCGAGATCGCCGCCGCCCATGTCGCCGGAGTCTTCGACCTCCCCGATGCCTGCCGTCTCGTCGCCGCCCGCGCCACCCTGATGGGTGGGCTTCCCGAGGGCGGAGGCATGGCCACCATCGCGGCCACCCCCGACGAACTCGCCGAGGACCTGGCCGGATACAACGGCCACGTGGGCATCGCCGCCCTCAACACCCCCGGCAACACCGTCATCTCCGGCCCGATCGACCTCGTCGCCGACATCAGCAACTCCTGGGCCGAACGTGGCCGCAAAACGCGCACCCTCACGGTCAGCCACGCCTTCCACTCCCCCTTGATGGAACCGATTCTGGAGCCCTTCGAGGAGGCGATCAGCGGGCTGACCTACCACCCGCCCACCATCCCCCTCATCAGCAACCTCACCGGACAACCAGCGGATGAACACATCACCACCCCCGAATACTGGGCCCAGCACATCCGCCAACCCGTCCATTTCCACCCCGCCATCACCCACACCGCACCCCACACCAGCACCTACCTCGAACTCGGCCCCGACCCCGTTCTCGCCACCGCAACCCAGCACACCCTCCACCACCACACCACGACCAATAACGAGCAGAACAACGCCACCGACCGGCCGACGCCGCTGATCACGTCCGCCCTCACCCGTAAGCGGCCCGAGGGACAGGCCCTCACCCACGCCCTCGCCCGGCTGCACACCGCCGGTGTCGAAGTCGACTGGACCAGTTGGTTCCCCGTCGACCCGGCGCCCCAGGTGGTCGGGTTGCCGACGTATGCCTTCCAGCACCAGCGCTTCTGGCTGGCCCCGCCCGCCGCCCGTACGAGCTTCGAGGGGGCTGCCGAGGACCCGGCCGAGGCGCAGCTCTGGCATGCCATCGAAGAGCTCGACGTCGACACCCTCACCAGCACGCTCCAACTGGAGAAGGGCAGCCCCGGCATCGACGCCCTGCTGCCCGCACTCCCCGTGCTGTCCGCCTGGCGGCGTCAGCACCGTGAACGCTCCACCATCGACTCCTGGCGCTACCGGGCCACTTGGCAACAGCTCCCCGACCCGGCCGCACCGGCCCTGACGGGCACCTGGCTGGTGGTCGTCCCTGTCGGACAGGAGGAGCACGCGACGGTCCGGGTCACCGTCCAGGCGCTGCGGGCGCACGGCGCCACGGCGCTCCCGTTGGCGGTCGCAGCTCATGACGTCGATCGTGCCGCGCTCCACGAACGCCTCGGTCGGCTGACCGAGGAGTCCCAGCCCGCCGGAGTCATCAGCCTGCTCGCCCTCGACCAGGAACCGCTCGTCGGCCACTCCGCGGTGTCCGCCGGGCTCGGCGCCACCACCGCTCTCCTCCAGGCTCTCGGTGACGCCGACATCAGCGCCCCCCTGTGGTGCGTCACGCAGGGCGCCGTCGGCACCGGTCGCAGCGACCTCCTCCCCCACCCCGAGCAGTCGCAGATCTGGGGGTTCGGCCGCGTGGCCGCGCTGGAACATCCGCAGCGCTGGGGCGGACTCATCGATCTGCCCGCCACCATGACCCACCACACCGCGGGTCGGCTGGCAGCCCTTCTCGTACCCGGGCAGCCCGAGGACCAGGCCGCCATCCGCACCACCGGAACGTACGCGCGCCGCCTCACCCGTGTGCCCGCCGTCGACACCGCCCCCGCCCCCTGGGACCCGTCGGGCACCACGCTCATCACCGGCGGCACCGGGGGTCTCGGCGCCCAGCTCGCCCGCTGGCTGGCCCACCGGGGCGCGCCCCATCTCCACCTCATCAGCCGTTCCGGACCCGACGCGCCCGGCGCGTCCGAGCTCAGCGAGGAGCTCACCGCTCTGGGCACGGACGTCACCATCACCGCCTGCGACGCCTCCGACCGCGACGCAGTCCGGCAGCTCATCGACACCGTCCCCGCCGAACACCCCCTCACCGCCGTCTTCCACACCGCCGGCACGATGGAACTCGGGCAGATCAGCGAGCTGGGCCCCGGGCGATTGCAGTCCGTTCTGCGGTCCAAGGCCCTGGCCGCCGCTCATCTGCACGACCTCACCCAGCACCTCGATCTCACGGCCTTCGTTCTCTTCTCGTCGAACGCCGCCACCTGGGGCAGCGGCCAACAGGCCGCCTACGCCGCCGCGAACACCTACCTGGACGCGCTCGCCGAACACCGCCATACGCGGGGCCTGCCCGCCACCAGCCTCGCCTGGGGCCCGTGGGGCGAGGCAGGCATGGCCGCCGACCAGCACACGCTCTCCCACCTCAAGCGGCGCGGTCTCTCGCCGCTCCCCACCGACCTCGCCATCGCGTCGTTGCATCACGCCCTGACACACCACGACACCGCCGTCACGATCGCGGATGTCGACTGGGCGAGGTTCGGCGGTACGTTCACCGCGCAGCGCCCGAGTCCGTTCCTCGCCCGTCTGATGCCGTCGACCGCGGAGCCCGCCACGCCCACGGACACCGCCGACGACAATCCGTTGCGGCAGCAGCTCGGCGCGGCGTCGGCCGCACAGCGGCACCAGATCCTGGTCCGCCATGTCCAGACCCTGGCCGCGACGATCCTCGGCCACTCCGGTCTGGACGCGATTCCCCCGGCGCAGCCCTTCCAGGAGCTGGGTTTCGACTCCCTCACCGCGGTTGAGCTGCGCAATCAGCTCGCCGCCACCACGGGCCTCCCGCTCGCCCCGGCTCTGGTCTTCGACCATCCGACGCCGAATGCGCTCGCCACCTATCTGGGCGCCGAACTGACGGGCCAGAAGGCCGCCGTCACCAGCCATACGGCGTCCGCGGCCGCCGACGACGAGCCGATCGCGATCGTCGGCATGGCCTGCCGCTACCCGGGCGGCGTGCGCTCACCGGAGGAGCTGTGGGAGCTGGTCGCCGCCGGCCGGGACGCCGTCGGGGAGATGCCCACCGACCGTGACTGGGATCTGAACACCCTCTTCGACCCCGACCCCGAGCGTCTGGGCACCAGCTATGCGCGCGAGGGCGGCTTCCTCCACGACGCGGCCGGGTTCGACGCGGCGTTCTTCGGCATCAGTCCGCGCGAAGCGCTCGCCATGGACCCCCAGCAGCGCCTGCTTCTGGAAACCGCCTGGGAGACCTTCGAGAACGCGGGCCTGGACCGGGACACGCTCGCCGGAAGCGTCACCGGCGTCTTCGCGGGCGGCACCTATCAGGGCTACGGCGCCTCCGGAAGCTCCTCGGCGCGGGAGGTCGAGGGGTATCTGCTCGCGGGCGGTACGCCGAGTGTCATGTCCGGCCGCGTGGCGTACGCGTTCGGCCTCGAAGGGCCTGCGGTCACGGTGGACACGGCCTGCTCGTCCTCGCTGGTGGCCATGCATCTGGCGGCTCAGTCGCTGCGGCAGGGCGAATGCACGATGGCGCTGGCGGGTGGCGTGACGGTGATGGCCACGCCGACCACCTTCATCGAGTTCTCCCGCCAGCGCGGTCTGGCGGCCGACGGCCGGTGCAAGCCGTTCGCATCGGCGGCCGACGGCACCGGCTGGGGCGAGGGCGCCGGGCTTCTGCTGCTGGAACGGCTGTCGGACGCGCGGCGCAACGGCCACCGGGTGATGGCTGTCCTCCGGGGCTCCGCGGTCAACCAGGACGGCACCAGCAACGGCCTGACCGCACCGAACGGACCCTCACAGCAGCGGGTCATCGGCCAGGCGCTCGCCAACGCCCGGCTGTCGCCCGCAGAGGTCGATGTGGTGGAGGGGCACGGCACCGGGACCACGCTCGGCGATCCGATCGAGGCGCAGGCGCTGCTGGCCACGTACGGGCAGGAGCGGGACGAGGGACGTCCGCTGTGGCTCGGCTCCATCAAGTCCAACATCGGCCACACCCAGGCCGCCGCCGGAGTGGCCGGTGTCATCAAGATGGTGATGGCGATGCGGCACGGGGTGCTGCCCGCCTCACTGCACATCGACGAGCCGACACCCCATGCCGACTGGAACGCGGGCGATGTCCACCTGCTGACCAAGGCGCGGGAGTGGCCACGGGACGAACATCCACGCCGGGCAGGGGTCTCCTCCTTCGGTATCAGTGGAACCAATGCGCATGTCATCGTGGAGCAGGCCCCCGAGGAGCCGGTGGCGGTCGAAGCCGTCGAGGCGGAGCCGGTGGGCGGGCCGGTGCCGTGGGTGGTGTCGGCGCGCGGTACGGAGGCGCTACGGGACCAGGCCCGAGCGTTGGCCACACGGGTGAACGCCGACCCGGGGGTGAGCGCTGCGGATCTAGGCTGGTCGCTGCTGCGGACCAGAACGCTCTTCGACCAGCGCGCGGTGGTGATCGGCCAGGACCGTGCGGAGCTGGTGGCGGGACTGGAGGCACTGGCCGCCGGAGAGCCGCATCCGGGCCTGGTGGAGCCCGGGGAGACGACTGGCGTTGCGACCGGGCAGACCGTGTTCCTCTTCAGCGGGCAGGGCAGCCAGCGCCCCGGCATGGGCGCCGAACTCTACGACCGCTTCCCCATCTTCGCCGAAGCCTTCGACGAGGTCTGCGGCCTGCTCGATCCGCATCTCGAACATCCGCTACGGCAGGTGGTCTTCGACCCCGACGCGGAGCGTGCCGGGTTGCTGGACCACACCACCTACGCCCAGGCCGGACTGTTCGCCCTTCATATCGCCCTGGCACGACTGCTCGACTCGGTCGGCGTACGCCCCGACGCCGTCATCGGCCACTCTATCGGCGAGATCGCCGCCGCCCATGTCGCCGGAGTCTTCGACCTCCCCGACGCCTGCCACCTCGTCGCCGCCCGCGCCACCCTCATGGGAGGACTCCCCGAGGGCGGAGGCATGGCCACCATCGCGGCCACCCCCGACGAACTCGCCGAGGACCTAGCCGGATACGACGGCCACGTGGGCATCGCCGCCCTCAACACCCCCGGCAACACCGTCATCTCCGGCCCGATCGACCTCGTCGCCGACATCAGCAACTCCTGGGCCGAACGTGGCCGCAAAACGCGCACCCTCACGGTCAGCCACGCCTTCCACTCCCCCTTGATGGACCCCATCCTCGAGCCCTTCAAGGAGGCAATCAGCGGGCTCACCTACCACCCACCCACCATCCCCCTCATCAGCAACCTCACCGGACAACCAGCGGATGAACACATCACCACCCCCGAATACTGGACCCAGCACATCCGCCAACCCGTCCACTTCCACCCCGCCATCACCCACACCGCACCCCACACCAGCACCTACCTCGAACTCGGCCCCGACCCCGTTCTCGCCACCGCAACCCACCACACCCTCCACCACCACACCGCCGAAAACCCCACCAATCGGCCGACACCCCTGACCACATCCACCCTCGCCCATAAGCGGCCCGACACACAGGCCCTCACCCACACCCTCGCCCGGCTGCACACCGCCGGTGCCGAAGTCGACTGGACCAGCTGGTACCCCGCCACCCCCACCCCCCGCACCATCGACCTCCCCACCTACGCCTTCCAACACCAGCACTACTGGCTGTCGTCGGCCTCCTCCTCGGACCCGACGCCCACCGAGGCGGCTCTGGTCGACAGGGAGTTCTGGGAGGCGGTGGAGCGCGAGGATCTGGAAGCGCTCGCGGCGACCATTGATTCACCGGCGGATCAGCAGCCCATGCTGGGCGCTGTTCTCCCGACGCTGTCCGCCTGGCGGCGGCATCACCGGGAGCAGTCGATCATCAATTCCTGGCGGTATCAGACCACCTGGAAGCGCCTCTCCGCGCCGTCCGCGCCTCCGGCCCTCTCCGGCACCTGGCTGCTGATCGTCCCCGCCGGTCAATCCGACCATCCTGCCGTGGCAACCGCCGAGCAGGCCCTGACCGCCCACGGCGCTATCCCGCTCCGCCATGTGCTCGACGCCCACACTGTCGATCGCGACGCCTTGGCGGACCACCTCACCCGTCTGTCCGCGGAGGGCGAACCCACCGGAGTGCTGAGCCTGCTCGCCCTCGACGAGGAGCCGCACCCCGACTACGCCGCCGTGCCCTCCGGCCTGGCCGCGACCACCGCGCTCGTCCAGGCCCTCGGCGACGCCGAGATCCCGGCGCCGCTGTGGTGCCTCACCCAGGGCGCCGTCGCCACCGGTCCCGGCGATCCGCTCCCGAGCCCGCGGCAGGCGCAGACATGGGGACTGGGCCGCGCCGCGGCCCTGGAACACCCTCGCCGCTGGGGTGGCCTGATCGACCTCCCGACCGTCATCGACCACCACACCTCCGGCCGGTTGGCCGCCCTGCTCACCCCCGGCCGACCGGAGGACCAGACCGCCATCCGCGCCACCGGCAGCTACGCCCGGCGCCTCCGCAGGGCCGGCGCCCCCACCGCTGCCCCCATTACCTGGCAGCCCACGGGTACCACGCTCATCACCGGCGGCACCGGCGGTCTCGGCGCCCATGTCGCCCGCTGGCTCGCCCACCACGGCGCACCCCATCTCCACCTCATCAGCCGCTCCGGACCCGACGCCCCCGGCGCCACCCAACTCGCCCAAGAACTCACCACCCTGGGCACCACCGTCACCATCACCGCCTGCGACGCCTCCGACCGCACCGCACTCCAGCACCTCCTCGACACCATCCCCACCGCACACCCCCTCACCGCCGTCATCCACGCCGCCGGAACGTCGGACACCGAGCTCATCGCCGATCTGGGGCCGGAGCGACTGCAGCATGTGCTCGGGCCCAAGGCCCTGGCCGCCGCTCATCTGCATGAGCTGACGCAGGGGCTCGACCTCAGCGCTTTCGTGCTCTTCTCGTCCGGCGCGGCCGCGTGGGGCGGCAGTCGGCAAGGCGCCTACGCCGCCGCGAACACCTATCTCGACGCCCTCGCCGAGCACCGCCGCGCCCGGGGACTCCCCGCCACCAGCCTCGCCTGGGGCCCCTGGGGCGACGCGGGCATGGCCGCCGACGAGACGGCGCTCGCGTTCTACGGCCGACGTGGACTGTCCCCGCTGAGCCCCGAACTGGCCGTGGCATCGCTCCAACACGCGCTGGACCACCGTGACACCACGATCACCGTCGCGGACATCGACTGGGAGAAGTTCCCGGCGGCCTTCACCGCTCAGCGGCCCAGTCCGCTGCTCGACGACCTGAACACGGCCACCGAGAACCCGACCGAGCGAACCACCAGCGCGTCCATGGACCCCTCCAGCGGCGCCTCGCTCCAGCAGCGGCTCTCCGCCGGCACCCCCGAGCAGCAGCACCAACTCCTGCTCGAGCGGATCCAGTCCCTCGCGGCCTCGATCCTGGGCCATTCCGGGCCGGACGCCATTCCGCCCGCCCAGCCGTTCCAGGAGCTCGGGTTCGACTCCCTGACCGCCGTGGAGCTGCGCAACCAGCTCGCCACCGCCACCGGAATCGACCTCTCACCCGCGCTCGTCTTCGACCACCCCACACCCAACGCCCTCGCGACGTACCTGCGCGCCGAACTCACGGGCCAGCAGATCGCCGTCGCCGCTCACAGCCCCACCACGGCCGCCCAGGACGATCCGATCGCGATCGTCGGCATGGCCTGCCGCTACCCCGGCGACGCGCACTCCCCGAAGGATCTGTGGGACCTGGTCGTCGCCCATCGCGATGCCATCGCGGAGATGCCCACCGACCGCAACTGGGATCTGAACGCGCTCTACGACCCCGACCCCGACCGCGCGGGGACGAGCTATGTCCGGGAGGGCGGTTTCCTCTATCAGGCGGCCGAGTTCGATCCCGTGTTCTTCGGCATCAGCCCGCGCGAGGCGGTCGCCATGGACCCCCAGCAGCGCCTGCTTCTGGAAACCGCCTGGGAGACCTTCGAGAACGCGGGCCTGGACCGGGACACCCTCGCGGGCAGCAACACGGGAGTGTTCGCGGGGGTGACATCGCAGGACTATCTGTCCCTCACCGGCGATACGGCGAGCGACGTCGAAGGCTATGTCGCCACGGGCAATATCGGCAGCGTGGTATCCGGCCGGGTGGCGTACTCGTTCGGCCTCGAAGGCCCTGCGGTGACGGTGGACACGGCGTGCTCGTCCTCGCTGGTGGCGATGCATCTGGCGGCCCAGGCGCTGCGGCAGGGCGAATGCACGATGGCGCTGGCGGGTGGCGTGACGGTGATGGCCACCCCGGGCGCGTTCGTCGAATTCTCCCGCCAGCGCGGTCTGGCGCCCGACGCGCGGTGCAAGCCGTTCGCGGCTGCGGCGGACGGCATGGTGTGGGGCGAGGGCGCCGGTCTCGTACTGCTGGAACGGCTGTCGGACGCGCGGCGCAACGGCCACCAGGTGATGGCTGTCGTCCGTGGCTCGGCCGTCAACCAGGACGGCACCAGCAACGGCCTGACCGCGCCGAACGGACCCTCGCAGCAGCGGGTGATCCGGCAGGCGCTCGCCAACGCCCGGCTGTCACCGTCCGAGGTGGACGCGGTGGAGGCGCACGGTACGGGCACGACGCTGGGTGACCCGATCGAGGCGCAGGCCCTGCTGGCCACGTACGGCCAGGGCAGGCCGGAGGACCGGCCGCTGTGGCTCGGCTCCATCAAGTCCAACATCGGCCACACCCAGGCCGCCGCCGGCGTGGCCGGGGTCATCAAGATGGTGATGGCGATGCGGCATGGAGTGCTGCCCGCCTCACTGCACATCGACGAGCCGACACCCCATGTCGACTGGAACGCGGGCGACCTGAGCCTGCTCACCGAACCCGTCCCATGGCCCCAGGGCGAACGGCCCCGGCGGGCGGGGGTCTCCTCCTTCGGCATCTCCGGTACGAACGCCCATCTCATCCTTGAGCAGGCCCCCGAGCCGATCGAGCCCGCCCCTGTATCGAATGTCGCCGGTGTGGAGCCGTGGGTGATTTCCGCACAGAGCGAGGCGGCGCTGCGGGGCCAGGCGCGAGCCTTGACCGGGCACATCAGCAGCGACCCCGAGGTGACACCGGCCGAGGTGGGCTGGTCCCTGCTGCGGACGAGGACGCTCTTCGACCAGAGGGCTGTGGTCATCGGCCAGGATCGCGACGAACTGGTCGCGGGGCTGGAAGCACTGGCCGCCGGGGAACCACATCCGGGCCTGGTGGAGCCCGGAGAGACCCCCGATGCGACCGGCCAAACGGTGTTCCTCTTCAGCGGGCAGGGCAGTCAGCGCCCCCGCATGGGCGCCGAACTCTACGACCGCTTCCCCATCTTCGCCGAAGCCTTCGACGAGGTCTGCGGCCTGCTCGATCCCCACCTGGAGCACCCCCTACGGGAGCTGGTCTTCAGCCAAGACCCCGAACAAGCGGCGCTGCTGGACCACACCACCTACGCCCAAGCCGGACTGTTCGCCCTGCACATCGCCCTGGCCCGGCTGCTCGACTCGGTCGGCGTACGCCCCGACGCCGTCATCGGCCACTCCATCGGCGAGATCGCCGCCGCCCACATCGCCGGAGTCTTCGACCTCCCCGACGCCTGCCACCTCGTCGCCGCCCGCGCCACCCTCATGGGAGGACTCCCCGAGGGCGGAGGCATGGCCACCATCGCGGCCACCCCCGACGAACTCGCCGAAGACCTAGCCCGATACGACGGCCACGTGGGCATCGCCGCCCTGAACACCCCAGGCAACACCGTCATCTCCGGACCGATCGACCTCGTCACCGACATCAGCGCCACCTGGGCAGCCAAGGGCCGTAAGACCAAGACACTGGCAGTCAGCCACGCCTTCCACTCCCCCTTGATGGACCCCATCCTCGAGCCCTTCAAGGAGGCAATCAGCGGGCTCACCTACCACCCACCCACCATCCCCCTCATCAGCAACCTCACCGGACAACCAGCCGACAACCACATCACCACCCCCGACTACTGGACCCAACACATCCGCCAACCCGTCCACTTCCACCCCGCCATCACCCACACCGCACCCCACACCAGCACCTACCTCGAACTCGGCCCCGACCCCATCCTCACCACCGCAACCCACCACACCCTCCACCACCACACCACCACCAACACCGAGCAGAACAACGCCACCGACCGGCCGACGCCCCTGACCACTTCCACCCTCACCCGCAAGCAACCCGACGCACAGGCCCTCACCCACACCCTCGCCCAACTCCACACCAGCGGAACCACCATCGACTGGACCAGCTGGTACCCCGCCACCCCCACCCCCCGCACCATCGACCTCCCCACCTACGCCTTCCAACACCAGCACTACTGGCTCGCCCCGCCCGCTCCGCGCGCCGACGCTCATGCCAACGGCCATGACCCGGCCGAGGCCAGGCTCTGGAACGCCATCGAGGAGCTCGACGTCGATGCCCTCACCAGCACACTCCAACTGGAGAAGGACAGCCCCGGCGTCGACGCCCTGCTGCCGGCGCTCCCCGTACTGTCGACCTGGCGGCGCCGGCACCGCGAACGGTCCACCATCGACTCGTGGCGCTATCGCGTCGTGTGGAGGCAGTTGCAGGACCCCGCCACCGCGCCGACGCTCAGCGGGACCTGGCTGCTGCTCGTGCCCTCAGGGCTGGAGGACCACCCGGCCGTCCACGCCGCCGTCCAGGCGCTCGACGCCCATGGCGCGGCCCATGAGCTTCTGTCGGTCGACGGCGCGGACGCCCGGCGCGATGCCCTTGCCCCACTGGTCTCGCATCTGCCCGACGGCAGCACACCCGAGGGCGTTCTGAGTCTGCTCGCACTCGACCAGACGCCCCACCCCGACCACCCGGCCGTCCCCCTGGGGCTGGCCGCGACGGCCGCGCTCGTCCAAGCCCTCAGCCGGACGGCGCTGGGCGCGCCCCTGTGGTGCGTCACTCAGGGTGCGGTGGCCGCCGTCGCCACCGATCCGCTCCCCCACCCGCACCAGGCCCAGATCTGGGGTATGGGCCGGGTCGCGGCGCTGGAACACCCTCACCTCTGGGGCGGTCTCATCGACCTCCCGGCCGTCGCCGACGCCCGCACCACCGCCCGTATCGCCGCCGCGCTGGTGCCCGGGCAGCCCGAGGACCAGGTGGCCATCCGCTCCACCGCCCTGGCCCGCCGCCTTGAGCGCGCCGCCTGCCCGGACACCGCACCCACCGCGTGGCGCCCCACCGGGACGACCCTGATCACCGGCGGCACCGGTGGTCTCGGCGCCCATGTCGCCCGCTGGCTCGCCCACCACGGCGCACCCCATCTCCACCTCATCAGCCGCTCCGGACCCGACGCCCCCGGCGCCACCCAACTCGCCCAAGAACTCACCACCCTGGGCACCACCGTCACCATCACCGCCTGCGACGTCACCGACCGCACCGCACTCCAGCACCTCCTCGACACCATCCCCACCGCACACCCCCTCACCGCCGTCATCCACGCCGCCGGTATCGCGGAGAACACCCCGCTCGCCGAGGTGGATCTGCCGGGGATCGAGGCGGTGCTGCGGCCCAAGGCACTCGCGGCCACCCTTCTCCATGAACTCACCGAGGATCTCGACCTCAGCGCCTTCGTGCTCTTCTCGTCCGGCGCGGCCGCCTGGGGCGGGAGCCGACAGCCCTCCTACGCCGCCGCCAACGCCTATCTCGACGCCCTCGCCGAGCACCGCCGCGCCCGGGGACTCCCCGCCACCAGCCTCGCCTGGGCACCGTGGAGCGATGCGGGCATGGCCGCCGACGAGGCCGTCGTCGAGTACTACCGCCGGCGCGGGATGCGTCCCCTGGACACCGATCTCGCCATCGCCTCGCTCCAGCACTCCCTCGACCACGGCGACACCACGGTCACCATCGCGGACATCGACTGGGAGAGGTTCCCGGCCGGTTTCACCGCACAGCGGCCCAGCCCGCTGCTGTCCGACCTGGCCGCCGCCGCGTCGCCAGGCGCCGATGCCGCCCCGGACGACGCCGCGGCCGTGAGCAGCTCGCTTCAGCGGCAGCTGGCCACCGGCACCCCCACCCAGCAGCATCAGCTTCTCCTCCATCACATCCAGACGCATGCCGCGGCGATCCTCGGCCACCCCACCATCGATGCCGTTCCACCCGCCCAGCCGTTCCAGGAGCTGGGATTCGACTCCCTCACGGCCGTCGAATTCGGGCATCGGCTCTCCGCCGCCACCGGTCTCGACCTTCCGCCCACCCTGGTCTTCGACCACCCCACCCCCAAGGAGCTGGCCGACTTTCTGCGCGAGCGGCTCGTCGAGGGGGAGCTGAGCTCCGAGGGACATCTGCTGTCGGAGCTCGACCGGTGGGACGCGGTCTCGGCGCCCTCGACGGTGGACGAGGCGGCCCGTCGGCGGATCACGGGGCGACTGCGGCTGCTGCTGGCCAAGTGGAGCGACACGGAACGGGAAACGGAGCGTTCCGCGGCCCACAGCGAGCTCGAGACGGCGACGGCAGAAGACATCTTCGACCTCATCTCCGACGAGTTCGGAAAGTCGTGAGCCCGATGACCCCCATCCTCCGCGACGCGCCAAGGAGCCTCCGCTAGATGTCGAACGAAGAGAAGCTGCTCGACCACCTCAAGTGGGTCACGGCCGAGTTGCGCCAGACCCGTGAGCGTCTGCGGGAGGCCGAGTCCGCCGAGCCGGAGCCCATCGCGATCGTGGGCATGGCCTGCCGCTATCCGGGTGGGGTGCGGTCGCCGGAGGAGCTGTGGCGGCTGGTGCGGGACGGGGAGGACGCCGTCTCCGGCTTTCCCACGGACCGGGGGTGGGGCACCGAGGAGCTGTTCGACCCGGACCCCGAAAGCTATGGGAAGTCCTATGTGGACCAGGGCGGATTCTGCTACGACGCGACCGAATTCGACGCGGCCTTCTTCGACATCAGCCCCCGCGAGGCCCAGGCCATGGACCCCCAGCAGCGGCTGCTGCTGGAGACCGCGTGGGAGGCGTTCGAACGCGCCGGGCTCAATCGGGAGTCGCTGAGCGGCAGTAACACCGGGGTGTTCGCCGGGGTGGGTTCGCATGACTATCTGTCGGTCATCGGCAACATCACCAGCGAGGTGGAGGGCTACGTCGGCGCCGGGAACCTCGGCAGTGTGGTGTCCGGCCGCGTCGCGTACTCACTCGGCCTCGAGGGTCCGGCGGTCACGGTGGACACCGCGTGTTCCTCATCGCTGGTCGCCATCCACCTGGCCTCTCAGGCGCTGCGCCACGGCGAATGCGATCTGGCCCTGGCCGGCGGGGTGGCCGTGATGGCGACGCCCGGCGCGTTCATCGAGTTCTCCCGTCAGCGTGGCATGGCCCCGGACGGCCGTTGCAAGCCGTTCGCGGCGGCTGCCGATGGCACCGGATGGGGCGAGGGCGCCGGGTTGATCGTCCTGGAGCGCCTATGTGAGGCGCAGCGCCGCAACCGCCGTATTCTCGGGGTGATCCGGGGTTCGGCGGTCAACCAGGACGGCGCGAGCAACGGTCTCACGGCGCCCAACGGGCCCTCGCAGCAGAGGGTGATCCGGCAGGCGCTGGCGAACGCGCGGCTGTCCGCCGCCGAGGTGGACGCGGTCGACGGACACGGCACCGGGACCACGCTCGGCGACCCGATCGAGGCGCAGGCGCTGCTGGCCACGTACGGCCAGGGCAGGCCGGAGGACGGGCCGCTGTGGCTCGGCTCGATCAAGTCCAACCTGGGGCACACCCAGGCCGCCGCCGGTGCGGCCAGTGTGATCAAGATGGTGATGGCGATGCGGCATGAGCTGCTGCCCGCCTCGCTGCACATCGACGAGCCGACGCCCCATGCCGACTGGGCGTCGGGTGCGGTGCGGCTGCTCACCGAGTCGGTGCCCTGGCCGCGAGGGGAGCGTCCACGCCGGGCCGGTGTGTCGGCGTTCGGCATCTCCGGTACGAACGCTCATCTGATCCTTGAGCAGGCCCCCGAACCGGCCGAGACCGCCCCCGCGCCGGACACCTCGCCGGGCGGTGTTGCGGCGGGTGGTGTGGTGCCATGGGTGGTGTCCGGACGTGGCCGTGAGGCATTGCGCGGCCAGGCCGCGGCACTGGCCGAACGAGTGGCCGCCAA